>CAMDVD010000012.1 GCA_945878115.1 Chitinophaga pinensis
AAGAATTTAGTAAAGCCATTCAATTTAAATCAATTTGAATACATCTGGCATTTGAAATCTGAAATACCAAAATAATCAACAAACGCAAAAGTATTTTACTGATTTTCATTGTCATAAAGTTTAGTGGAAATAATCTGTCTTGAACCAAAAATAACCATTCATTTTCAATTTGTAGAAGGCGAAATCCCAAAGGGGAAATTCTAAATCTTCAAATTCCAAAATCTAAATACTTACTACTTTTTACTTTCGACTCTCTACTAACTTCTCTGCTACCATCAAATCCAACGGTGTCGTTATCTTGAAATTTGCAACTTCTCCTTCCACTAAATGGATAATATTTCCATGTGCTTCATATACGCTTGCATCATCTGTAAAACCTTCATCAAATGCTTGCTGATAAGCCATTTGAAGTTTGGCTAAGTTAAATGTTTGTGGTGTTTGAATTGCCTTTAATTCGCTTCGAGGAATGATTTCACTTTCGCCATCATCATCAATTCTTCGGATACTGTCTTGCACATCAATACAAGGAATGGCATTGCCAAATTGAAACGCATTTTCATAACAACGATGTAATAATCTGTCGCTCACAAATGGTCGTACTGCATCATGAATCAACACAATGCCATCATTTGGTAAAAGAGCCAAGCCATTTTTTACTGACTCAAATCGACTTGAACCACCACTAGCAATTTGAATAGTATTGTTGAAATATTCTTTTAATTTTTCAGCATAAGCTTCATGTGCTGCCGATAACACAACAATGATTTTTATATCTGGAAATACAAATTGCATTTTTTCTATCGCATAATAGAGAATCGGTTTTCCAGCTAATTCTAAAAATTGTTTGGGTATACTATTTTGCATCCGAATGCCAGAACCAGCTGCTACAATAATTGCGTAAACCATTTTTCAAATATAAAAAAAGATTAGAAGGGATGAAATAAAAATTGATAAACAAAAAATGTGAAGTAAAAAAAGGACCAATAAATAATATTTGAAACAAGTACTCCCATTTATGACCATTTAGAGTAGGAGTTTGTAGCTCCCTTCTCCTAAAGGAGAAGGGTTGGGGATGAGGTTTTACAAAGTAATTTCTTCATTGAAATTGAATATGACCGATCAAATAATCTATTGAATCTCTTCAATGATATGCTGAATACCATTTACTTCTATCGTTTCGCCAATTGCTTTACCCATCAATTTTTCACCCAAAGGCGATTTTGGCGAAATAGCAATGATGCTTTGATTGTCTATCGTTATTTTGGGTAAAGCAACACCCATAAAAAAAACACCTTTACTTGTCTTTACCAAGCTGCCACTGCTTACTACTGTATGGTTTGTAGCGATATCAATTTGTAAAAAAACCGTTTTATGATCTACCGCATCATACAGATGTTGTGCTATTCGGCTTTGTTCTAATTGCAACATAGACAGCGCCGTTTCATGTTTATCGCCGGCTGTACTTTTATTCTCATTCATTACACTAATACTCAATTCATCCAATGTAAATTGAAAGGCATCAATTCTCTCATTGAGCAATTGCAGAAATTGTTGATATACTTGTTGTTTAAAAGTCATTTTAGTTCATATTTTTTGTAATACCATTCGCTGCAAGATAGCCACTTGTCCATGCATGTTGAAAATTAAATCCACCTGTGATTCCATCCACATCCATAATTTCTCCTGCAAAAAATAAATTCGGTAACAATTTGCTTTCCATCGTAGAAGCATCTATTTCATTGAGTTTGATGCCTCCGCAAGTTACGAATTCTTCTTTGAAAGTAGTCTTCCCTTTTACTTCAAGTTCATGTGCAGTCAAATGATGCATCAGTTTATTTTGTTCCTTCGTTTGTAATTCACCCCATTTAGTTTTTGGATCAATGGTGCAAGAAGTTAGAATATAATCCCAAAGTCTGTTCGGCAAACCAAATGGATTTTTATTTCCCAATACATTAGACGATTGCGTATTTCGAATAGTATTCCATGTGGATCTTAATTCACTTTCTGGCAGATTAATCCAATTGATAGCAATCTGAAAATGATATTCTTTTTGTGCTAATTCGCGCGCGCCCCATGCCGATAATCGTAGTATGGCTGGTCCGCTTAATCCCCAATGCGTAATTAAAACGGCGCCTTGTTCTTGCAACTTACTCCCAATTATTTTTACACTGGCATTCGGAGTGGTTAATCCCATGAGCTCATGTAAATTTTTATTTGGGCAATTAAAAGTAAATAAAGAAGGCACTGGATTTTCAATGGTGTGACCAAGATCTGTAAGCCAATGATATTGCTCTATTTTTGGAAAACCACCTGTAGCAACTACTACAAAATCAGTTTCCATAACTTCCTTATTTTTAAGTTCAATTCTAAATCCTTGCTTCGTTTTTTGTATGGACTCCACACTGGTTTTTAGTTGCAAATGAATCCCATATTTACTTACTTCTTTGAGTAAACAATCGATGATGGTTTGTGACGTATCGGTACTTGGAAACATACGCCCATCCGCTTCTGTCTTCAATATAATTCCTTTGTTGCGAAACCATTCCATGGTATTTGTGGTGGTAAAATAAGCAAATGCTTTCTTTAAAAAGCTTGCCCCTCGAGGATATTTTTTTACCAATTCGGCATTTGAAAAGCAAGCATGAGTAACGTTGCAACGACCACCACCACTGACTTTTACCTTCTGTAAAACATTTGCTTGTTTTTCAATTATGGTAATAGATAAACTTGGGTTGTTATGCGCAGCTTCAATTGCACAAAAAAAGCCGGCTGCACCACCACCAATAATTACTAATTTTTTAGACACTGCACAAATATAATTAAACGACAGAATAGCCAAGTTCTAAAGTTTTTTTTATATTTACTGCATGAAAAATAGCCTTCTACTGATTAGCCTTATTTTCTTGTCCATTGGAACTTATGCGACTAAATTAGGACCAGATATAGGTATCGGATTTAAGGCTGGTTTGAATGTCAATAAATTGGTTGGCGTTGGCATTAAAAATAATTATGCAACAGATCCACATGCTGGTCTTTTTCTTTTTATCAATAAAAATAGATTTGGTGTGCAAATAGAAACGATTTGGACACAAAATAATATCACCACAGACTCTAGCTTTTATGGCTTGTATCATCAATTTTATGATCAAGCAAAAGATAGTTTGAAAGCGGGTAGTTTTAGATTTTCTGTTATTTCTATTCCTTTATTTTTGAACCTCAAATTGACTTCCAAATTTTGGATACAGTTCGGTCCGCAATTCGATGCAACCGTTGGTATGACAGATAAAAATCACATTTTAAAAAGTGGGCAACAAATATTAGCTGCTAATCATTATAATTTTGTTGGTGGATTTTGGTATCAGTTTGGAGAACTAACGTCTTCTATAAAATTAAATGCAGGAGCTCGTTTTTTATCTGGACTTTCGGACATGAATAATTTAGCTTTTAATTCAGATTGGAAAAATAAAGTGATTCAATTGCATATTGGGGTAAATTTTTAAGGGGAAAGTAATATAAGTCGTAGCTGCTTTCGGTAAGAACGCAAGGAAGCAAAGTTTTAAAATTCCATGTTATAAAATTTGTACATTTATAAAAAATAAAAAGCATGTACAAGTTTTTTTCTACTCTACTATTGCTCATGATTTCTGTTACATTGTATGCACAACCAAATATTACACGAAGTATTTACTTCAAAGAAAAACAATGTTTAGGCTATAAAAATTATATAGTGAAAGCAGTGCAACATAGTGGTGGCAGTGTATTTGGTCTAATGCCTTTCGACTACCCACCGCCTTCTTCAGATGTAGATACTAAATTATACAAATTAAATAATCAGCTAGATACAGTATGGACTAAGAAATATGGAGGAAGCAATAAAGATGATGCGGAATTCATTTATGAATTACCAAATGGTCATTTGCTAATTTGTGGTACTACAAATAGTAAAGATGGAGATGTATTTTATGGGCATGCTTATTCGGCACAAGAAATTTGGTTAATGGAAGTGGACACGATGGGTACAATAATAAAAGGCAGAACCTTTGGCGGAAGTAATGGTAGTGGTTTGTGGAATGTGATGGTCAGTAGTGATGGTAAGATTTATATGTGTGGTACAACACTGGCGAATGATTATGATTTTACACATGTTAATTTTGGCACATTCGATTCAGATGCTTGGATAGCCAAATTAGATACGGCATTTAATTTAATTTGGGTGAAAGCTTTTACAGGAAATAGTTATGAAGCAGCTACAGCAATAGAAGAAGTAAGTTCAAATCGGCTTATCATAGGTATAACTACAGAGGCTACAAATGCTGAAATGGCAGGTACTCAAGCAAAAGGTCGAGATGATTTATTAGCAATGTATATAGATAGTAGTGGTAATGAGATTTGGAAAAAAAGGTATGGTGGGAAAGGCGCTGATGGAGCGGGAAAAATATGTGTAGATACTTTTTCTAAGACTATTTTTTTTGTAGGTCCTAGCCGTTCTGGTGAGGGTGATATTACCTACCATACCAGCACTTGGAGTAATTTTCCAAATGATTCATTTAATTATAATCGGGATTGTTGGATTTTGAAAATGGATACATTGGGTACGATTTTAGGATCTAAAGTCTATGGAGTAATATACTCTCCGTATGGTGATTTATTTATTACAGATGCCATATTGTATCAAGGAAATATTTGGGTAATAGCTTATTCCCCAGGTGGCGATGGTGATATGGCGCCCGATAACGATGGACCTTATGACAATGGTTGGATAGCAATGATAGACACAAGCCAGACAAAATTAATAGGAGCGTATACCATTACAGGCATTAATGATGATTATCTTAGAGATTTTTTTATCTACAATAATTCCTTAGCTATTGGTGGTTTTTCATACTCCTATAACTTTAGTTGCGATACCATAAGTGATTTTGGTTTCATACTTAATGTAGGAGATGCACCACTTGGTATAAATGAAATAGATAAAGGAAATAATGCGGATATCTTTACTCTTTATCCCAATCCTTCTGATAAGGCAGTGCATATAAAACTGAATGAAAAATATAAATCAGAAAAATACGTGCTACATATTTATACTGCAGAAGGTCAGAATATTATGAGTCAAAAAGGAAATGCAGAAACCGTAAGTTTGGATTGTAGTATGTGGGTTACAGGAACTTATTTTGTAACTATAGAATTAGGGAGTGGGATAAAAGAAACGGTGTCGTTTAATAAATTATAAATGAAAATCGAAAGTTTCGAGTATAAATTATTCATTCAATATATAGCTTACAGAGTTTTATGGGTACTTACTTCTCCTGAAATTTTCTATCTTCCATTGATTCGATTCTCTAATAAGTCACATCGACTGTTCTGTTAATAGTAAATCCTTATTCAATAATTATTTCCAATTTCAATGGGTCTTGTCTGCTATCCCAAAAATCAAGTATTCTTATTCTATTGCCATCAATGCGATAAATCAAAAAGTAGTGCAAAATAATTTCTACTCGCGTATCTAATCTATCTGTAGGTTTACCTATTTGTGGGAAAACTGTAATCGTATTTATTGCTTCACCAATAAGTCTACGAAGTTTTAAGCTATAGGCCGTTGACTGATTATTCGAATTCCAATATTTGAAAATTTCATTTCTATTCCTGATCGCGGTTTTTGACCAAACTACTTTAACCATTCATCTAAGTCTTTTTCTGATTGCTCATGTGTCACAAAATCTCCCTTATCCATTTCCAAATCAATTGCGTCTAAGGAAGCTCTTTGCAATTTACTAAAAACATACCCTTTTTTTTCTACACTAGGCGTTTGAAGAATCCTATATGCTTCTTCAAGTATCCTATCGTCATTCACTTCATTCACTTTATCAATGATACTTTTTTTTATTTCAGTGATAGTCATAAAAATATTTTATCAAACTTAATGAAAAATTTTGAAATGGACATTAAATTATTGTCTGGTTTACACTCAGCAAAACATACTTATCTCAATAAAATATGGAAAGACATCCATCCCAAATCACCTACGCAACAGCCTTATTCACTAGTTCCGCAGCCTCACTCAAGAGAATAGCGCTTTGCACTTTTAAGCCTGATTCTTCAATTAATTTTTTAGCAGCTTCGGCATTGGTTCCTTGTAAACGTACAATAACTGGTACACGAATTTCACCAATAGCATGATAGGCATCTACAACACCTTGTGCTACACGATCGCAACGCACGATACCACCGAAAATATTAATTAATATGGCCTTTACATTCGGGTCTTTTAAAATAATTCGGAACCCAGCTTCAACGGTTGTAGCATTTGCTCCACCGCCTACATCCAAGAAATTTGCAGGTTCACCACCACTCAATTTAATCATGTCCATAGTCGCCATTGCTAAGCCTGCACCATTTACCATACAACCAACATTGCCATCTAATTTTACATAATTTAAATTGCTATCACTCGCTTCCACTTCTGTAGGATCTTCTTCTGATTTATCTCTTAGCTCAACTAAATCTTTATGACGAATAAGTGCATTGTCTTCCAAATTCATTTTGCAATCCACCGCAAGTATTTTATCATCGCTCGATTTGAATAGTGGATTGATTTCCAACATATCGCAATCTAAGCCAATAAAAGCTTTATATAAATTCGTTACAAATTGAATACAATTTTTAAATGCTTCTCCTTGAAGTCCTAAATTAAAAGCAATTTTTCGTGCTTGAAAAGGTTGCAACATACTGCCTGGATTAATCCATTCTTTGAAAATCTTTTCAGGTGTATTATGTGCTACATCTTCAATATTCATACCGCCTTCTGTGCTATACATGAAGACATATTTTTTAGTCGTTCGATCTAATAAAATAGAAAGATAAAATTCTTTCGTTGGATTTGGTCCATCATAATAGGCATCTTCAGCTACAAAAAGTCGATTTACTTTTTTACCTTGATTGCCCGTTTGAATAGTTACCAAGGTATTGCCCAACATGTTACCAGCCACAGTTGTCGCTAGTTCCAAGCTTTTCACTACTTGCACACCATGTTGTTCTGGCACTTCAATATAAGTTCCTTTTCCTCTGCCACCTGCATGGATTTGTGCTTTGATTACGACAAATTTAGAATTTGTTTTTTCACTGGTTGCAGTGTATGCTGCAGCAACTTCTTCTACCGTAGTGCAGACAATTCCATTTTGTACAGGTACATTGTATTTCTTCAATAATTCTTTGGCTTGATATTCGTGTAAGTTCATATTCGTTTTAAAAGTTGTGCAAACATAGTTTTGAAAAATTTAAAAGACGAAGTTGTTTTGTATTATTTTAAGAAATTTAGCCAAAGCAATTTGGAATAGGAGAGTGCAATCACTTTGTTGGATTGTATAAATTACACAGAACTCAGATAGACTTCATGATTTAACAATATTCGCCTTATATTTGCTCAACTGTATATGGATTATACCCTTTTGATATATGTGCTTGGTGCTTTTCTAGCTTCCCTAGTTACGCAATACCTAGTGATTGACTTGTCGCATAAAAAAGGAATTTTCATCGACGACCATACTTTAGACCTCCCGCAAAAATTACACAGCGAACCTACACCACGTATAGGCGGCTTGGGTATTTTTGTTTCGATCCTATTCATGGCAAGAGATTTAGAACTAGGCTTATACATTATACTTTGTATCATTCCTGCTTTTCTTTCCGGATTTTTAGAAGATTTATTTGCCAAAATTTCTCCTTTACGACGCTTACTTATCATGAGCGTCTCTGGCTTCATGGCAATCTATTTGATTGATGCCGTTGTTTTAGATTTTGGAATTTTTCATGTTCCTTATGTAGTTGGCGTTTTGATTACAATGGTTGCTATTTTAGGATTGATTAATGGTACTAACTTGATTGATGGTTTTAATGGCTTGTCCTCAGGCGTTTGCTTCCTCATTTTCGCGACTTATTTTATAGTGAGTCTTAAAGTTGGCGATTCTGGAATGGCCTATATTTCCTTGGTATGTATGGCTTCCTTATTGGGTTTTTTACTTTTTAATTTCCCTTCCGGAAAAATATTTTTAGGCGATGGAGGTGCTTATAGTTTAGGATTTTTATTGGCAGTTATGTCCATCATGATTGTCAAAAGAAGTGTGACCCGTGATGATATTCAAGATATCTCCCCATGGTTTGCCTTGGTTAGTTTAATTTATCCAGTTTGGGAAGTCATATTCTCCTTCACACGCAGAACCTTGGTGCATCGTCAATCCCCACTTCACCCAGATTCCAAACATTTTCATCAGTTGATTTACCGCAGTATTGCCAAACAAAATAATCCGTTGACAACCATTTATATTTTTCCTATCGTCATCATATTTAATACACTTGCCATTTATTTTTATAACAACACCACGGCGCTTATTTTGATAACACTGGTCTTCATTACCTGTTACACCATATTCTATTTTATCTATTCACGTCGAGAATTTTCAGACAATAAGGCTAATAATTTATCTTAATTGAATACATTTGCGACTCCAAAAATTAGAGTCCGTATGTATAATCAACTTTTGAATAAAGAAAATAAATTAGCCGTTATTGGACTTGGTTATGTTGGGTTACCTATTGCCTTAGAATTCTCTAAAACACTCTCTGTTATTGGCTTTGATATTCATGCAAAACGCGTGGAAATGATGAAGAATAGAATTGACCCGAGCAATGAATTAGAGCCAGAGGCATTTGATGGATGTGATATTGAATTTACAGATTCATTGGAAAAGTTAAAGGAAGCCCATTTTTATGTGGTAGCTGTTCCTACACCTGTAGATAAGCATAATGTACCAGATTTGAAGCCCGTTTTAAAGGCTTCAGAAACCATTGGAAAGGTGATAAAAAAAGGGGATTATGTAGTTTTTGAATCGACGGTTTACCCAGGTTGTACAGAAGAAGATTGCTTGCCGGTGATTGAAAAAATTTCTGGTTTAAAAGCAATTACAGATTTTAAAATTGGTTACTCACCAGAAAGAATCAATCCAGGAGATAAGGAACATACTTTGCAAAATGTAATTAAAGTGGTTTCAGGTTGCGACGCTGAATCTTTGGATGACATTGCAAAGACATATGAATTAGTGGTGAAAGCTGGTGTTCATCGTGCCTCTAGCATCAAAGTAGCAGAAGCTGCTAAAATTATTGAAAACACACAACGCGATTTGAATATTGCCTTGATGAATGAATTGTCTATTATTTTTAATAAGCTTGGTATTAATACTTATGAAGTTTTAGAAGCAGCAGGTACCAAATGGAATTTTTTAAAATTTTTTCCAGGCTTAGTTGGTGGACATTGCATTGGAGTTGACCCATATTATTTGACGTATAAATCAGAACAGCTTGGTTATAAATCTAGAGTCATTTTATCTGGTAGAATTATCAATGATGAAATGGCTGGTTATGTGGCAAAGAAAACAATACAAGCCATTATTAAGTCCGGAAATGATATTTCAAAATCCAAGGTATTGGTTATGGGAACTACATTTAAGGAAAATGTTTCTGATATTCGAAATTCCAAAGTTGCAGATTTGATTCATGAATTAAAAGGCTATAGTGTTCAAGTAGAAGTTGTAGACCCACTTGCAGACAATACAGAATTAGAGCATGAATATGGATATTCTTTGGTAACAGAGTTAGGTACGAATTATAGTGCCATCATCTTAGCAGTAAATCACCGCGAGTATAGCAATTTGGATATGAACTTTTTTCAACAAATCTCTAACCCAGATACCTTGATTGTAGATTTGAAAGGAACTTACCGAAATAAATTACAAGGCATGAAATATTGGAGTCTGTAAATTTAATTGTAAATGGATAATGCATAATTGTAAATGGAAGTTTCATTCCTCATTAAGCATTTACAATTTAGCATTAATTATTAATCATTAGTTTCTGTGTCAATACAGAATTTCCAATTTTGCAGGTTACAGCATAATTACCTGATGCTAATGCGCTAATTGGAAGCATTTCGTTATGTTGGCCAGCTTTCATATTTGCGAAATGAAACTCTCCAATTTGTTTGCCTAACATATTTGTAATAAAAATAGACACATCGGAAGAAGTTTGTAATTCGAAATGTACAGAACAATTATTTTTGGTTGGATTTGGATAAATGACCAAAGATGAATTATACATTGGATCAGCATTGATACCTACTGTACCTTGTCCCCAAAAAGTTGTTGTTGTTGGCGTGAAATTTCCGGCTACCTCATTTCCATTAACTTGTAATACAGGAACTTTTTTTGCACTACCAAGCCATTTATATTCTATTGGATTGGAAGGGAAACCAATAGGAAAAAGAGAGGTGATAAGTGAATCCACGCGCTTAATATTTGAAACCACACGCAGCACACTAAATGAACCAGCAGGGGTATCCATAGTTCCCCAAGCATCCACTACGTTTACTCTCTTTTGATTTCGTTTTACTTGTACAGTTCCTATTGGCGCAGGTAAAGGCAATGAAATATCAAAGGCAGATATAGAACTATCTGTATTGCCAAATGCAATCGGAAAACGATAAATAACATCTGCAGATGAGTATACTGCTGGTAATGGAACCCCAGTTGTACTTGGTGGTATGGTTATATTACCGCCAAATCCTTTTATTTCTAATCGAGAATCGGAGGCAGCATAATTATAATATTCAAATGCATCCGTAAGTCCGCCACCTACAATAGAACCTCCATTTAATAAAGGTTGTGCATAATCGCAAGAAAGAAATGCGAGTTGAAAAATAAGTGGTGTAGAATTCATAGGTACAAAGCTTTGAAAAGCAGTTGTTCCAGTTAATGCGGTTTCACTCCATGTTTGGTTAGCACCATTATTATTTTGTGCATTGGTTGAAGCACCAGCAACTACATTGGTATACAAAACACTGTCTGGCAAAGGGCTTGAGGAAGTTGGTCTTGGAAAGTCAGCTCGTGTAAGTGTAATTTGGGCTTGCATTAAAAACGGCAATACAAGTAATGAAATCGTAAAAAGTTTTTTCATGAATTTTATTTTAAAAAGTAAATATACATTTAGTTTGTAAAAAATGGGTTTTATTCTGATGCTACAAACCACCTAAACACATTTTTTATATACAATAATGGGGACAGTTTGAACTGCAACCATCCTCGATTTTTTGGTCAATTTTTATATAGAAAATAGGAAACGAAAAAGCTGCTAAGAAAAGACTTGAATATTTTTTTAAATTAATTTTGGTTCTTAGACATAAACGTATACATTTGCGTCCCAAAACTGTAAAACTATATATGTTAATCATTGATTCAAAAGATTGCGAAAGCATAGACAAAGCCTTAAAAAAGTATAAAAAGAAATTTGAAAAGGCACATATCTTAATTCAACTAAGAGATCGCCAATCTTATACTAAAAAATCTGTTCGAAACAGAATGCAAGTATTAAAAGCAGTTTATAAGCAACAAATCCAAGCTGGGATTATTGAACCAGCAAGATAGGTTGTATATTTACCTATTTAGCTGAAGATGAAATACATTTCAGAATTTATAGGATATATTCAAAACGAAAAACGATATTCTAAACATACTGTTCAAGCTTACGAAAGTGATCTTGAACAGTTTTTTTTGTTTATTCAATCCGAATACAACACGGATGAATTAGATAAACTAACGCATAGCCAAATTCGAAGTTGGCTTGCTGACATTAGACAAAAAGATATTCAGCCGAAATCGATTAATCGTAAAATTTCTACACTTAAATCCTTCTACCGTTTTGCATTGAAGAAACAATATGTCGCTTCTTCGCCAATGTCAAAAATAACTTCTCCAAAGAATGCGAAAAGGCTGCCTGTATTTGTCAGTGAAACCCAAATGGATACTCTTGTTCGTCATGTAGATTTTACGGATGATTTTACTGGAAAGACAGAACGATTAATCTTAGAATTACTTTACCAAACTGGTATGCGAAGAGCTGAACTGCTTGGGTTGGAGGTTCCAAAAATAGATTTCGCCAATAGGACAGTGAAAGTAATTGGAAAAGGGAATAAAGAAAGAATTATTCCGATAGCACAGGAATTGGTTTTACAAATCAAAGAATATATTAAAGAGCGGAGTGAACATCTTCAAGATGAGCATAATATATTATTAATTTTGAATTCTGGTGCACCTTTATATCCAAAGTTTATACATCGTGTAGTTACGAAGTATATTGGTTTGGTTAGCACGAATGAGAAAAAGAGTCCGCACGTATTGCGACATACCTTTGCCACCCATCTGTTGAATCAAGGTGCGGATTTAAATGCAGTTAAAGAATTATTAGGGCATGCAAGTTTAGCCGCAACACAAATTTATACCCATAATACCATTGAGAAATTAAAAGAAGTGCATCGAAAAGCACATCCCAAAGCTTAGATAAATAAGTCTACAATAATTTTTAGCCACACATCCAAATTACTTTATTCTCTTCTAATCGCTAAATAAATAAGAGTATATTTGTCACTCATGAAAGTTACTTTTTTAGGCACGGGTACTTCGCAAGGTGTTCCAATTATTGGATGTCAATGTGCGATTTGTCTATCTTCTGATGCCAAAGATAAACGCTTACGAACTTCCATATTGATTGAATCTGAAAACACAACAGTAGTCATAGATAGTGGTCCGGATTTTAGACAACAATTACTGAGAGCAGATGTTAGAAAGCTGGATGGTTTAGTGTTTACCCATTCGCATAAAGACCATTTAGCGGGGATGGACGATATCAGGGCGTTCAATTATTTACAACAAAAACCTGTGGATATTTATGCCAGTACATTCACCCAGACGATCATAAAAAGTGAATTCCCGTATATTTTTTCAGGCAATAATTATCCTGGTATTCCAGAAATAAATATGCACACTATTTCTAAAAATGAAATCTTTCAAATTGGAGATATTATATTAAGTCCAATTGAAGTAATGCATTATCAAATGCCGGTTCTCGGGTTTAGAATCAATGATTTTACCTATATCACCGATGCTAATTTTATTGACGATACAGAAGTAAAAAAAATAGAAGGGTCTACCTGCTTGGTACTGAACGCACTAAGAAAAGAGACGCACATTTCTCATTTTACTTTGGAAGAAGCAATTACTGTTTCACAAAAAATAAAACCCCAACAAACTTATTTTACGCATATTAGCCACCAACTTGGGTTTCATGAACATGTAGAAGAAGAATTGCCTGAAGGAATTAATTTAGCGTACGATATGCTTTCAATAGAAATATAATTTTTATATTTTCACACCCTAAACTGTAAGTTATGGATTCCAAACATAAACCAAATATCAATGTATCGTATTCATACAATCCATTGGAGGAAACCTTAGCCTATTCCTTACAAAAGAAATCGGTATTTATTGGCATCCCAAAAGAGAATTCATTTCAAGAAAATAGAATTTCATTGACACCACAAGCTGTGGCTGTATTGGTAAATAATGGCAATCGGGTAGTGGTGGAATCTAATGCAGGTATTGCTTCTTCTTTTCTGGATAATGAATATTCCGAAGCTGGCGCACAAATAGTACATAGTAAGTTGGAAGTTTTTAAGGCAGATTTAATTTTAAAAACTGCGCCTATTTCAACAGAAGAATTGGAATTATTACAGAAAGATCAAATTATATTTTCTCCGATTCATTTACCTTCATTGAGCAAAGAGCATTTATTGACTTACTTAGAAAAGCAAATAATCGGCATTGCTTTGGGTAATATTAAAGATGAAGCAGGCAATTATCCCATTATACGCTCCATGAGCCAAATTGCAGGCATTTACGCCATGCAAATTGCATCCAAATATTTAAGTAATAACCATCAAGGAAAAGGCATATTGATGGGTGGTATCGCTGGTGTGCCTCCCGCCAATGTGGTGATTATTGGCGCAGGAATGGTAGGTGAATATGCAGCACGAACTGCTTTGGGCTGTGGTGCGCAAGTCAAAATATTTGATAATAATATTTACCGTTTAATTCGTTTACAAAGAAGTTTAGGTCAAGGCGTTTTTACATCTGTATTAGATCCTATCCAATTAGTTAAAGCACTAGCTGATGCTGACGTTGCTATCGGTGCATTAAAACCAAATAAAGGGGTAGTGCCCATGGTTGTTACAGAAAGTATGGTCGAAAAAATGAAAGCTGGTGCAGTCATCATCGATATCAGTATAGATAATGGCGGTTGCTTTGAAACATCTTCCATCACTTCACATGAAGATCCCATTTTTTTGAAACATGATGTTATTCATTATTGTGTTCCCAATATGGCATCTGGTGTTTCGCATACTGCTTCTACAGCCATTAGTAATATTTTGATGCCTTTGATTCTTTCATGCTCAGAATCTGTGGGTGGTTCAGGTAATTTTATCCAACATAAACCAGGATTAGTAGAAGCAACTTATGCTTTCAAAGGGAAATTGACCAGTAGAATTTTGTCTCAAAAATTTGACATAAAATTTACAGACTTAAAATTAATTTTAGCCTCAAATTTATAAAGCATCATGCCGAATCACAGAAAAAATAAAACAATGGCTGGCTATCATATTCTCATGATACTTTCTGCAGTTGATTTTAGATTCCATATTGAGGAAGAAAAAATAATCCGAGAATTTTTGTTTCAAGAATTTCCATTTAGAATTAATTTAGATAATGAAATTGCACATATTAGCAATTTAAGGCACGACGAATGGATGCCACATTTTCAAAAATGTATTGATGATTTTCATGATGATGCAACTGAAGAAGAAAGAAATAGTTTGCTCAAATTTGCGTTATATCTCGCTAAAGCAGATAAGGTAATTACCAATGAAGAAAATGAATATTTACAATTATTATTTAATTCATTCGATGTAGAAAGAGAATAATAGCGGTCAATAGTATTGCAACTACAAAATTCTTTTCATCACATTATAAATGATATGTGGCTTGCCCAAAGTGTAAAAGTGAACAACTGGCGCACCCGAATCGATTAAATCTTTCGTTTGTTGATATAGCCATTCCTCACCTACTTTTTCACTATCTTTATCGTTATTACATTTCATCATTTCAATTGCTAAATCATTCGGAATATCTACATGAAACAAAGATGGAATACCTGATAATTGTTTTTTAGAAGTGATAGGTTTCAATCCTGGTATGATTGGCACGTCCACATTTTCTTCTCTACATTTTTTGACGAATGCATGATATTTTGAATTGTCGAAAAACATTTGTGTTGTGATATAATCTGCTCCAGCTTCAATCTTATTTTTTAAATACATCATATCCAAATCCGGATTGGGGCTTTCATAATGCTTTTCTGGATAACCAGCCACACCAATACAAAAGTCTGTTTTGACACCATCCGCAATTTCTTCTTCTACATATTGCCCTCTATTTAATTTTTCAATTTGCTTGACTAAATCAATAGCATAATGATGACCATGAGGATCGGGCTGAAAATATTTTTCATTTTTTGGTGGGTCGCCACGAAGTGCTAATACATTATCTATTCCTAAAAAATTTAAATCAATCAATGCATTTTCTGTTTCATCCATAGAGAAACCACCGCAAATCAAATGAGGCACTGCATCCACTTTATAGTGATTCATAATAGCCGCACAAATGCCCACGGTACCTGGTCGTTTGCGAATATCTATACGATCAAAAGTACCATTCGCTTTACGTTTAAATATTTGTTCAGAACGGTGATACGTTACATTAATAAAAGAAGGATTAAATTCCATTAATGGGTCTAATACACCAAATAATGATTCTATACTTTTCCCTTTTACTGGTGGAAGTACTTCAAATGAAAAAAGAGTCTTGCCTTTTGCTTGTTGAATATGTTCTGTTACCTTCATTTGTTTGTTTTTGCAGAATGAACGAATGCCTTATGCATACTGAAAATCAATATTAATAATTAAAATTTGAAATTATAAGTTACACTTGGCAATATTGGAAATATAGAGACTTGTTTTACTTTTAATTTCACGCCGTTGGTGGAAGAAACACCACCTTGTAAATCAATATACACTAAGTAAGGATTTTTTCTATTGTACACATTGTAAATGGAAAATACCCAACTTCCTTTTCGTCTTTTGGTACTATTTGGTTTTGGTGTATAAGTTGCGCCTAAGTCAAGACGATGATAGGGTGGTAGTGAATAATTATTTATTTCATCGATGTCTTGATACAGCTCACCATTGATAATATATAAGCTAGAAGGTAAGGTTACTCTATTGCCAGAACCAAATACCCACACGCCCGATAAGGTCCATTTTTTATTGACTTCATACGTAGAAGTTAGAGATATATTATGGCGTTGATCATATTTAGATAAATATCGATTGCCTAAATTCAATTGCTTGAAATCACGATAAGTCCATGATAAGGTATAGCCCAACCAACCTGTCCATTTGCCTTTTGTTTTATTGATAAAAAATTCTGCGCCATAAGCATAACCTCTTCCAAATACAAAATCATAATCCACATCGCGTAAAGAAGAAGGCGTATATCCTTCTCTATATTCAACTAAATTTTGCATATTCTTGTAGTATACTTCGACGGAAGTTTCTACTTTATTGCTTAAGAAATTTTTAAAATAGCCCAGACTGTATTGCCATGCCATTTGTGGCTTTACAAAATAAGTACTTGGACTCCAAATATCTGTAGGAAGCGTAGAGCCGTTATTTGTCACTAGATGCAAATATTGATACGTTTTAGAAATACTGCCCTTGATAGAAGACAAGTCATTGATGGTATATCGAATATTAAATCTTGGTTCCCAACCTCCATAAGATGCAGCAATTGCACCAGAGCCATAGACGGTACTGTCCGCTTTATTATTATTGCTGTCAAAAGTATATCTCGAATAAGGTCCAGTTTGTAAAAATCGAGAATAACGTATACCAGCATTTATTTTGATTCGACTCCCTAAATCAAATTCATCTAATAAATAAACACCGAGTTCATGTGCGTATTTTTTAAAGGATTGATCTGGACTAAATTCAACACCAGCAGTTTCGCCAGAAACTGTGCTTGGAGTAAAAGTGTGATAAGTATAAATGCCACCAACCTTAAAGTTGTGGTTGAATTTACTAAAATAATCCATATCAAATTTTCCACTCCAGTCTTTTATCCCAGAATAGAACTTTACTTTGAAATCATTCTGATTCGCATTGAAGGTAAAATTATAATCATTGTACAGTAAGGTTGTGTTCATGAAAAGTTTATTTGTAAACTCATGATTCCAACGAAGTGTTGCTGTTCTATTTCCCCAAGGTACATTTACACTAAATGTCCTTTCTTTATTTTTGAAAGAGAATACATCTTTACCAAAATAAGTACTTAAATAAAGTCTGTCTTTGCTACGAATAATATAATTCATCTTGGCGTTCACATCATAGAAATAATAACCCGAACCATTCAATTTTCCTTTACTATCAAAGGCCTTTGCCAATGCATCGATATAGGTACGACGGGCACTGATCATGAAGGAAGCTTTGTCTTTCACAATAGGTCCTTGAATGGAAAGCCTTGAAGCAATTAAACCAATACCACCATCCAATTGATATTTTTTATTGTTGCCTTCTTTCATACTAACATCTACAACAGAGGATAATCTACCACCATAATTAGCAGGAGCACCACCTTTTATTAAAGTAACGTTTTTAATTGCATCTCCGTTAAAAACAGAAAAGAAACCAAATAAATGACCGGTATTATATACCACAGCATCATCCAATAAAATTAAATTCTGATCTGGTCCTCCACCACGTACATAAAATCCGCTTTGTCCTTCACCAGCTGAACTCACACCTGGTAACAATTGTAAGGTTTTGAGTACATCTACTTCTCCCATCAACACAGGAAGTTTTTTGATATTTTCCATCGATAATTGATGAACCCCCATTTCCGTACTTTTTACGTTTTCGTCTTTTCTTCTATCCTTAATGACAATCTCTTTCGACAAAATACTTTTAAGCAGTAGGTCGACATCTAATTTTTTATCTTCCAATAAATCTACTGTGATCAACTGCATTTCATAACCCAAATAAGAAATTTTCAAAGTATACTTTCCTTTTGGCATGGTCAAAGAATAAAAACCATAACTATTCGCATTCACACCTCGCTTTAATTCAACAATACCAATGGTTGCAGAAGGTAAATTTTCGCCACTATTCGCGTCTCGAATATGACCACTGATGGTTATTTTGTCATTTTGAGAAAAGCCGGAAATGGAAATAAAAAATAGAAATAAGAAGAAAGGGATAAAATGAATTTTCATATAAAGTATAAAGTCGGCGCAATTTACAGCAAGAATATGAAACCAAAAATTAAAGTGAATGCCGAATCATTTAATTCAAATCTCTTTGCGTTTTTTAGCCTAAAAAATTATAAAGATTTGGCTATTCAAGCAGAAAAGACAATGTAAGTAAAGGTCTTATTTCTCTTTGGTTTAAGAAAAAATTGGAGAGATATGGATAGGCATTGGATGTTCCATTAATCCTGTATTTATAGACTTCCTTTTTTCATTGTCATCCAAAATTTCTAAATGATTCACATCTATATTTAGTTCTTTTTGTGTGCGGTAATTATGCATAGGAACTGTTGGTCTTAAAAATAAATCTAAAATATTAATAGATGGATACAATCCTAAGAAACTTTTACATTGCAGATAAACAGGGTATAAACGAACAATGCGTTTATCAGATGAATTGTATTTGATGAATTGTGCTAAATCACTAAGCGTATCGAAAGCATCATAATGACTAATTGCTTGATATTGAATAGAACGTAAAATAATTTTGGCTAATGCAGTAGTAGTGATTGAATAAATTGGAATGGATGATTTTTTCGGAATTAAATACTGGTTTTCAGATTCGTTATAAAACAAATTTTGCAGATTATGTATTTGTAAACTAGGATTATTAATGCCTTGCACATTCAAAATAGTACAAGGAATACCAGCCTGCAAAAACATTTGCTCAACCATTGCTTTATGTTGTAAAAAAAGATTATCCGAATTAATATAAACACCTGGATAGCTAATTAAAACTAGTTGTTTAATATTCGATTCTTGCACGACATTCAGTAATTTTTTTACAGCTGCAATTTCTTGTTGAAATGAGCTAATATGGGAATAGTGTTCTAATTTTTGAAAACTGTAAAGAAGCGTTTCATTTGAATTGGATTGAAGTGCTTTTTCTACATACTCTATATCCTGCAATCTCTCAGTAGATATTTGCGAAACAGATGTATCTTGTGCTAACTTATTGAATAAATCTAATTCTACAGGACTAAATGAATGTACGTAAAGCATCTTGCTTATTTATACTACAAAATTAGTCGTGCTTTATGACTTCAATATGAAGTTAAGATGACAAAATTGTTAAGCCTTTTTTAAAAGTTAGTATTGAGTAGTTAGTAGTTAGAAAATTTGGCGATTTGAAAATTTGAAAATGTTGGCTTTGGAATTTGGGATTTTAAAATTTGGGATTTTGGCCCTTGCGTTTGGCATTTGGAATTTTAAATTTTGGAATTTTCTCTTTGGATTTCACCTTTGTAATTCGGAATCTTAAATTTTGGAATTTTCTCTTTGTATTCCCCCTTTGGAATTTGGAATTTTAAATTTTGGAATTTTCTCTTTGGATTTCCCCTTTGGAATTTGGAATTTAAACATTGGAATTTCTATTGAATAAGTACATTTGCCTTACCTAAAAAAATAAGAATGTCGAAAATTACAATAGCAATACATGGCGGTGCTGGTACTATACTTAAATCCATGCTAACACCAGAATTAGAAATACGTTATAACCAAGGCTTGCAAGATGCACTGGATGCAGGTTATAAAGTTTTAGAACAAAATGGAAGTGCTGTGGATGCTGTTGCAAAGGCAGTTTGCACTTTAGAGGATAATGAATTATTTAACGCTGGCAAAGGTGCTGTATTTACCAAAAAAGGAGTAAACGAAATGGATGCTGCTATCATGGATGGAAGTAATTTAGGAGCAGGTGGCGTTGCCGGTGTCCGTAATATTAAAAACCCAGTTTTGCTTGCCCGAGAAATTATGTTACATTCTGGTCATGTTTTATTAAGTGGAAATGGTGCCAAAGAATTTGCATTAAACAGAGGCATAGAACAAGCACCAGATGATTATTTTTTTAGTAAATATCGCTATGACCAATGGATAGAAATTAGAGATAGTGACTATTATCAATTAGATCATTTCGAAGATAAACTGAAAGGAATGGCGCATGAAGAAAAAAAGTTTGGTACTGTTGGTTGTGTGGCGTTGGATTTACAAGGTCACTTAGCAGCAGCAACTTCTACAGGTGGCATGACAAACAAAAGATACGGTCGTATTGGCGATAGTCCTATACCAGGTTTAGGCACTTATGCCAATGATGCCACTTGTGCTATTAGTTGCACTGGCCATGGTGAATTATTTATTCGTGCAGTTGTTGCTTATGATGTATCTTGTTTGATGGAGTATAAAGGATTGTCTTTGAAAGAAGCTTGTCAAATAGTAGTAAAAGAAAAGCTAGTGCGTATTGGCGGAGAAGGTGGATTAATTGCTGTAGATCACCTGGGCAATTATGATTTATGCTTCAACAGTGAAGGCATGTACAGAGGTGTAAAAACAAGTGATGGTGAAAATAGAGTTGCCATTTATAAGGACTAACAAATTAAATTCCAAAGGTTGAAAATCCCAAATTCCAAAATCTAACTACTCAATACTAACTACTTACGACTTATGACTTACCCCTTACGCCTTATGCCTAAATATCATTTCCTAATTCTCATTTTCTTACTCTCAGCTGTAAGTACCTATGCCCAAGTCAAACAAAATATAGTAGTTGGCTTTTACAATTGTGAAAACTTTTACGATACCATTAATGACCCAAATGTGGATGATGATGAATTTACGCCAAATGGTGCAAATGCATATTCCCCAGCCGTATTTGAAAAGAAGGTGGAAAATTTGTCGAGTGTAATTTCATTAATGGGAATAGAACAAAATAAAGATGGTTTAGCTATTTTGGGTGTTGCCGAAATTGAAAATGAATTTGTTTTGAAGACTTTAGTTCATTCTCCAAAACTAAAAGATAGAAATTTGAAAATCATCCATTTTGATGGGCCAGATATGCGTGGTGTCGATTGCGGATTAATCTATAATCCAAAATATTTTAAAGTTATAGAAGCACATTCTTTAACTACACCAGTACCCGCAGGCGATCGTCCAACACGTGATGTACTCTATGTTGTAGGCAAACTCAACGGGGATATCGTGCATGTATTTGTAAACCACTGGCCTTCGCGTGTAGGTGGAGAAGCGATTACCAGAGAGAAAAGAAAAGTAGCTGCAGGAGTGAGTAAACATGTGATTGATTCCTTGATGAAAATAGACCCTTTAACGAAAGTAATTGATATGGGTGATTTGAATGATGATCCTACCAATGAAAGTTTGACAAAAGTTTTAGCTACCAAATGGAAAATAGAAGATGTTGGTGTTGGTGGTTTATTCAATCCATGGACAGCGTTTTACAAGAAAGGATTAGGCACATTAGCGTATCAAGATTCATGGGATTTATTTGATCAAATCATTGTGTCATACGGGTTCTTAAAGAAAAGTAATCCAGGTTTACATTATCAAGAAGCCTTGGTTTTTAATCGAAGTTTCATGACAGAAAAATTCGGAAATTATAAAGGTTATCCAAAGCGTTCCTACAGCAATGGTGTTTGGAATGATGGCTACAGTGACCACTATCCGACTTTGATTGTGTTTGACGCGAAGTAGGAAATCTACTCCACTACCAACTCACTCATAAATAACCATGCATCTTCCGTAGCACCTGGTTTTCCTGCCGGTATTTTTGGAATACAAGTTGAAACCAATTTGATAAACCTAGTCGATAATGGTTCAAACTGAAACACAGGACTAGAGCCTTTTTCCAGTTGTAAAATATCCTTTTCTGTGATCTTGCCTTTCTGAATATATTGTTTGCCATCTATGCTCACCCATAGTTCAATTTGTTGTGGCAAATAAATCCAACTTGCTTCATCCGATAAATAATGCATGGATACAGAGTGTACGGTTGTCTTTGTTCCTAAGTCTAGAATGGTTTCTACATTTTTACCACTCCAACCAAGCCATTCACTTCCTGTCCAGGGTAATGTGCCAATGATGCCATCCACCAGCGTCGTATTGCCACCATGATTATAGTAACTACTTGCAGCAGGTTTATTATTTACTTTTTTTCCAGTTGCCAAATTGACCACATAGCTTTGAGAAACTACTGCTCCCATTTTTTCTCCTTTATCATTAAATAAAGCAGCTTTCATATTGGCGCTTTGTCGAATAGAAATTGGTGTGCTATCTGCGGATTTCCAATCTGCTTCTAATAACGTTGTGTCCATTGTATATTTTATAGTGTAATTTGGCAAAGCATTATGCATATTTAATTGCAAGCCACTTGCACTGATATTAGATTTTATTTCCACATCAAAAATATTCTTTGCATAATTGATTTTATTTTTTTCTAAGAATGAAAAATGAGTAATGAGTCGCTTCGCAAAATTGCCATAATCTTTTCTTTTATCACCTGTCCACAAAACCTCAGCCAATGCACACAAACGAGGAACAGCCATATATTCAACATGATCACTAGTAGGAATATATTCTGTCCATACATTCCCTTGTGCACCCAAAATATATTTTCTATTTTGTTTCGGCAATAAAGCAGGAATTGGTTGATAGCCATAAACTTTTTCTACTGTTGTAAAACCGCCAATTGCCAAAGGTTCTGTTGCTTTTTTCCCTTGGTAATGATCAAAATAACAATAAGAACCAGGCGTCATGACGACTCCATGATTTTGTTTTGCTGCAGCAATTCCTCCTTCCTCTCCACGCCAACTCATGACGGTTGCATTAGGCGCCAAACCACCTTCTAATATTTCATCCCAACCAATGGTATTCCTGCCTTTTGAGCTGATGTATGCATCTATTTTTTTGATAAAATAACTTTGTAATTCATGTTCATTTTTTAAATGATTTTCTTTTATATTTTTCTGACAAGCAGCGCATGATTTCCAATTTTCTTTAGGAACTTCATCACCGCCGATATGAATATACTTTGAAGGGAATAATGAAATCACTTCGTCTAGAATATCCTCTAAAAAATGGATTGTTGCATCTTTCGTACAAAACACATTACTACTTACACCCCAAGTTGTCATCACGTCAACAATGGAATCTTTGCAAGCGAATTGCGGATAAGCTGTGAGCGCAGCGACACTATGTCCTGGCATTTCAATTTCTGGAACAACAGTGATATGTCTTGCAGAAGCGTAATCAATTACTTCTTTAATTTCTGTCTGCGTATAAAATCCTTCCACCGGAATTTGGTCACCTATGTATGGATTAAAATGTTTATCCATCATAGTTTCTTTTCGCTTACTACCAATAGACGTTAGCAATGGATATTTTTTTATTTCAATGCGCCAACCTTGATCATCCGTGAGATGCCAATGAAAAGTATTCATCTTGTGTAATGCCAATATGTCTATATATTTTTTTACAAATGCAATAGGAAAAAAATGTCGGCAAACATCCAAATGCATACCTCGCCAAAGAAAACTAGGCTGATCTTGTATGCTGGCGTTTATCGTTTTGGAATTAGGGTCTGTCATCCATTGCAACAAAGTCATGAGTCCATAAAATATACCAGATTCACTTCCTTTGATTTCAATATTGTTATTTGCTAATGGTGTTAAAGTATATGCTTCTTGTTTGGCTTGTTTATCCAATTGCAAAATAATAGTTCCATTCGATGCAGGTTTCGCAAGTAATATTTTCCCATTTATGTTTTGTAAATACTGACTGAATATTTCTGCATTGCTTCGTAAAACTTCATCGCTAAAACGGATAGACTGTATAGCATCTATGCTCACATTCGTGGACGACAATTGAATAGAAGTTGGAAAGGGAATGATGTTCTGTGCGTAAAGAACGACTTGTGAAAAGAGGAAAATTAAGATGAACAAACTTTTTTTATACATGGATAAAATTTGAACCAAACATACAACAGAAATCTAAAAATTTGATATCGATGTAGGATTTGTGTGTAATATGAGTTCTGCAATGTAACCTCTTTCATAGTTGCCACTTACTGTGCCTATTCATGTTCTTAAAATTGTACTGGTAGATTGTTGCACTTTAACTTGTAGACGAATAGCTATACTCCTTACTTAGAAATGGTTAATAGTGTTCTCCTCATTTTGTCATTTAATCAGCTTTCAAATAAAAAAATCATTTTCTTATTTTCTTTTATAAATTGCACAGTATTTTTTAACCAGTACAATTTTCATTTAACCTATATAAAATACTTTTTCATGTCACCTACATCACTTGTTTTAGATTTTGGGAATACCCAATTAAAAGCCGCACTCTTCGCGAATAAAAAGATAGTTGAAAAATTTGTCTTTCATGTAGAAGATGCGCTTACCACGATTGAAAAAATATTAATTTTACATGCCCCGAAAAAATCAATTCTCTCCTCCGTGATTCATCATCCGATTGAAATTGAAACTTTGTTGCAAGAAAAAACAAAATGTACGATACTCGATCACCACACTCGTTTGCCATTTTTAAATGCTTATGGGTCTCCAGAAACTTTGGGTAATGATAGGCTTGCTTGCGTTGCTGCTCTTAGCCAATTATTTCCTGGTGAAAACAGTTTAGCTATCTCCGTTGGTACTTGTGTCACCTATAATTTTTTAGCTAAAAATAATGCGTTTAGAGGTGGTGCCATTACCCCAGGTATCCACATGCGATTGCTTTCTATGCATGAGCATACAGATAAACTTCCATTGGTTACTCGAGAAGGCCACTTGGCATTATTAGGATATGACACAGAGTCTTCCATGAGAAGTGGTGCTATCAATGGTATCACAGCTGAGATTGATGGCATGATAGAACAATTCGAATCCCAGTACGGAAAAATTAACTGTGTTTTAACTGGAGGTGACGCTACTTTTTTTGAAAGCCGTCTTAAAAACAAGATATTTGCCGACACTCACTTTCTGTTTAAAGGATTATATGCAATATTGGAAAAAAACAATTAAATTAACCACACTTTTTGTCCTTGCCTTTTCGGTACATCAAAAAATAGTAGCCCAAGAAAATTCGCCCTACTCACGTTACGGCTTAGGCAATTTAAAACAAATTGAAAATATTGCTAACCGTGGAATGGGTGGTATTGCTATTGCAGATGACAATCCCTTAATTGCTAATCCTGTAAATCCAGCTACCTATACTGGTTTAAAACTAACTGCATATCAAATTGGCATTGAAGCTAGTTTGGTAAAAATAAAAAGCAATAATAGCTCCAACAGAACTGGTTCAACTACTCTTGCTTATATGAATATTGGAATTCCTGTTTCTAAAAAAATGGGAATCAGTTTTGGATTATTACCTCAAACTCGTTCTAAATATAGCTTTGCAAAAACAGACTCTATCGATGGTATATCTAAAGTAAACTATAATTATTATGGTGGCGGTGGATTACAAAAAATATATGTTGGTGCTGCTTACAAACTTGGAGAAGTATCCGTTGGATTTAATACCGGCTATAACTTTGGTAACTTAGTCAACTCCTCTGAATCTTCATTTACCGATTCGCTTAAAATACTTTCTAATAATATAACAGGTAGAACCACCATGGGTGGCGCGTTTTGGCAAGTAGGTGCTTTATGGCATAAAAAAATATCGACGAATTATTCTTTGAAAATTGGTGCTACTTATTCTGGTGCACAATCTATCAATGCAAAAAAAGAAGCCTATTGGGAATCCTTTTTAGGCGACATTTCAAGCCCAGATTATGTGCGTAGAATTGATAGTGTTAAAAACTTGACTGGGAAAATTAAAATCCCATCCAATTGGGGAGTTGGTGTAATACTTGGGTATGGCGATCAATGGCAAATTGGAATGGATTTAACTGCATCAGACTGGAGCAAATATTCCGCCTATGGCAATGCGGATTCTTTTTCGAATATGTATATGATAAAATTAGGTGGTGCCTTCACACCTGATGTTAATTCTGTGTCAGATTATTGGAAAAAAATTACTTTCAGAACTGGATTGTACACTGGTCAAGATATTTTCAAATTCAATAATACGAATCTCAAAAAATCAGGCGCGACTTTAGGAATTGGCTATCCAATTCGTAGAACAAATTCTAGTATAGGTCAAATAAATGCGGCATTTGAAATTGGCAAAAGAGGCACTACAGACAATGGTTTAGTGAGCGAAAATTATACACGTTTTTCTTTCGGATTTACCTTCAACGACAAATGGTTTATCAAACGCCGTTATGATTAATACGCCAATACGTAGGTTCTATTTTTTTTGCATCTGCCTCTTTTTTTTATGTTTTGTTGGATGTAAAAATGACTTAAAGAAAATTCACAATACAATAGATAGAAATATGTTGAATACAGAACGTGCCGAAGAGGTTACGATTCTGTATAGCAAAGATGGACATACAACAGCAAAATTGTATACCAAAAAATTTATCCATATCGAAAATACGGACCCTACTTATATCGAAATGAAGGAAGGAATTAAGGTTGAATTTTTTGATGATAGTCTATTCGTGAAGAGCACCCTTACCGCAAAATATGGTAAGTACTTTGAAAATTCTGGTAATGTTTTAGTGAGAGATAGCGTGGTTGTGAGCAATAATAAAAAAGAAACGCTCCATACAGAAGAATTAGTTTGGAGCGAAAAATTGAAAAAAATGTATACCGATAAATTCGTAAAAATAACTACCCCTACACAAGTGATTTTTGGGGATGGTTTGGAATCAAATCAAACCTTTTCGGTGTATAAAATTACCAATGTGAAAGGCATGATTGGTATCAGTAATAAAGCTTTACCGATTCAATAAAAAGGAATTACGCTTTCCAGCTTAGAATTATTTCGATAACTTTTTTTGCCCAAATAGTATATTCATTAGCTGAATAATGCAGCAGGTCTTCTGCTAAGAAATTTTTATCCGTTGCATGTTCGCGTGAAGAATTTGTCACATCAATATAATTGCTTCCCAAGTCAAAAGTTATGGATTGATTAATTGCATTGAATGCGTCTATTTGTGCAGAAGTCAATTGCGCATCACGAGAAGTATTGAATGGTGTAAGTCCCCAATCAGGTATAGACAATACAAGGACATGCTTCGGATTTCCATTTGCGAATAATATGGCTTGACACAGTAAAGTATAAAATTGCCAACGATACTCTTCCTGGCTTTTTTCGCGATATTGATTATTCACACCTATCAATAAAGTAACGATATCATAATCAAATGCAGGTCTTTCTTTTTCTATAGCAATGGCCAATTCATCGGTAGTCCAACCAGTAACCGCAATCAATTTATCCAAGCGACAATCCTTTCCTTTTTCCTGCAATAAGCTTACCACTTGATTCGGAAAATTTTGATTTAAAGGTACAAGCTCACCTATAGTGTAACTATCTCCTAAGGCTAAATATTTCATGTTTATAGCGGTTTGAATGTAGTAAGTATAGAATCAAAAACAGCTTGATGTGCAGACATTTGTTGTTGGTCGCTGGTACAAATAAAATTATATCCGTTTAACCCTTTCAAGAAAGTATAACCTTGCACAGTGTAATGGCTGCTGTCAGGTCTGACAAAATTAAATTGAAAAACATGAAAATTATTCTCGCCAATCTTCTTCTTCAAAATACTTGAAATGTCAATGCTTGGATTTGTAATTTTCAATTGCGTAACTGCTGCTTTTGCATAGGTAGAATCAGCGATAGCTAATGGCAAACTTTCGTACCAAATGGAAATATTTTCTTCAAATTTATCCGTTCCATTTTCTAAATTCTCAAAGAATGTAACCGCATTCGGTTTATTTTTATTTTGACTAGCTTTCCATGACATTGGGGCTTCAATTTGAAAATGCAGAGAATCCAATGTGTAAATTTTCATTGTTTTTTTTCTAGCATTTTCGGCATCGTTACAAGCATACAACATGCTAACACTAGCAAGGGCTAAACAGATTTTCTTCATCGGGTAAAAATAGTATTTCTATTCTTATTCCACCTCGAAAAACTTAACATTAAAAAAATAATCTGTGTTTTATCTTCGTACGATAATTATGAATTCCAAAAAGCATTCACCTAAAATTGTTCGTGATATAAGTTGGCTCGCCTTTAATGCTCGTGTATTGCAAGAGGCAAATGATCCAACAGTTCCCCTTTCAGAAAGATTACGATTTTTAGGTATTTTTTCCAACAATTTAGATGAATTCTTTCGAGTACGAGTTGGCGCCCTTAATCGTATGTTGCAATTCGGCAATAAAGCGAAAATGTATTTGGAATCTAAACCTTCTAATATTCTGAAAGAAATCCAATTTAATTTATTAGCACAACAAAAGGAGTTTGATCGGATTTATGCAACTATTTTAGTTGAGCTCAAAAAAAAGAAGATTACCATCGTAACAGAAAAACAAATTACGAAACTTCAGAAAGAATTTGTACAGCAATATTTCAATGAAAAGGTAAGGACGAATTTACATCCCTTAATGATTGAAAGTATTCCAGAACTACCACTGTTACAAGATAAGTCCATTTATCTTGCTTGTACCTTATCGCATAGTCAAAATTCTTTCATGAATAGTTATTCATTAATTGAGGTGCCTACACAAACGTTACCAAGATTTTTAATATTACCAAGTGCCAAAAATGAAAGGTGTATTATCCTATTAGAGGATGTCATTCGCTTTTGCTTGCCTAGTTTGTTTACACAATTTGGGTTCGATTTATTTGAAGGGTATATTATTAAAGTGACTAGAGATGCAGAATTGGACATGGATAATGATATTCAATCTGATTTAATTTCCAGCATAGAAAAAGGTTTAAAAAATAGAAAAAAAGGAAAAGCAGTTCGCTTGGTGTATGATAAGGCTATCCAAAAAAACTTATTAGATTATTTAATTAAATTACTCAACCTCACCAAAAAAGACCATTTAATTTCTGGCAATCGCATCCATAATTTTAAAGACTTCATGGATTTTCCGATGGAGGTTTTCGATAAAAGAATTACCAGAAAAAAGCCATTTGTACATCCATTATTCACGCAACCTGTTCGTATTTTAGATGTGTTGAATCAACGAGATGTGATGTTACATTTTCCGTATCATAGTTTCGATTCTATTATTGATTTATTACGAGAAGCAGCGATAGACCCTTTTGTAGAGAGTATTAAAATTACTTGTTACCGCTTAGCCAAAGATTCCAAAATTGTAAATGCATTGATTAATGCCGTAAGAAATGGGAAAAAAGTGACGGTGGTAATGGAATTAAGGGCTCGTTTTGATGAAGAAGCAAACATGAAATGGAAACGTCTTTTAGAAGAAGAAGGGGTTCAAGTTTTAGTAGGATTGCCCCATCAAAAAGTTCACGCTAAATTGTGTTTGATTGCGAAACGTATAGCCAAGACATTGCGTTATTATGGTTTTGTAAGTACTGGAAATTTAAATGAAACCACAGCCAAATTTTATAGCGATCATTGTTTATTGACTGCAGATAAGCGAATAGTTTCGGATATCAATCGAATGTTCAAATATTTGGAAAACCCACAGATGCTTCATTTTTTACAGCAATGTAAAACCTTGATAGTTTCTCCAACAAATACAAGGAAATTTTTCATTTCTAAAATTGCGAATGAAATACAACATAGTAAAAACGAGGCTTCTGTCATTATTAAATTGAATAGCCTTTCAGATGATATCCTTATTCATGAATTGTATCAAGCTGCCAATCATAAAGTCAATATTCAATTAATTATTCGAGGTATTTGTTGTGTATTGACCGAAAATGCAAAGTGGAAAACGCCAATGAAAGCCATTAGTATTGTGGATGAATATTTAGAGCATGCGCGACTTTTTTATTTTTACAACAAAGGCCAAGAAGATGTTTATTTATCGAGTGCCGATTGGATGATTCGAAATTTAGATTATCGAATAGAGGCCACCACACCGATTTTTGACAAGACTTGCAAGGAAGAACTCATCCAAATTTTAAACATTCAATTATCGGAAAATGTCAAAGCACGTCAATTAGACAACGAACAAAAGAATGAATATGTCATTAAAAAACCAGGAGAAAATTCTATTCGTTCTCAGGTTGAAATATATAATTTTTTGAAGGCTAAAAACTACTGATTATCTTGCATCATATTTTTTTACCATGCGATTAGCTGCCATTGATATTGGATCCAATGCCGTACGATTATTAATTAATGATATTACTACCTATACAGATGGTAGTTTGGACTTTACAAAAGTAAATCTCGTTCGAGTCCCAATACGTTTAGGATTTGATGTTTTTGAAACTGGCATTATTTCAGCTAAAAAGGAAGCGCAACTAATTGAGACAATGAAGGCTTTTAAACATTTGTTGAATGTGTACGGTGTACATCGTTTAAAGGTTTGCGCGACTTCCGCTATGCGTGACGCAAGGAATTCGACCAATATAGTGGAAGCCGTATTTAGTCAAACAGGTATCAACATAGAAGTCATATCTGGTAGTACAGAAGCGGAAATACTATACGATACCCACCAAGCTGAAACGATGGATACAAAAAATGCTTATTTATATATTGATGTTGGTGGTGGTAGTACGGAACTTACTTTCTATAGTAAAAAAAGCAATATTGTCAAACGATCATTCAATATAGGCACCATACGGCTTTTAAAAGAACAAATTGACGAGGAAGTTTGGGATGAAATCAAGTACTTTTTAAAATCAAACATCAAACAATTTTCTCCTCTTGTGGCTATTGGAACAGGTGGTAATATCAATAAAATATTTTCTATTTCTAAAAAGAAAGCGGGTAAGCCATTATTGTTAGAAGCATTACGTGAATACTATAAAGAAATGAGCCCCTTAAGTGTTGTCGAACGAATTCATAAATATGGTTTTCGCGAAGATAGAGCGGATGTAATAGTGCCTGCCTTATTGATTTATACCAATATCATGCGTTGGGGAAATATGGAGGAAATTATGGTTCCGCAAATTGGTTTAGCTGATGGATTGATCAAACAATTACATAAGGAGTTAAGCTTTACCAGTATGATGGGGATTAAACATTATTGATTTAAATTCCAAAATTGCAAATTCCAAACGCAAGGGCCAAATTCCAAAATTTAAAATGCCAAAGGGGGAATCCAAAGAGAAAATTCCAAAATTTAAAATTCCAAATTCCAATGGGAGAATTCTAAAAATCAATTGCAAATTCCAAATTTTAAATAAAAAATTCATCAGCATATAGTTAATAATTGGAGGGCGCAATTTGCGACCTCCAATTATTATCGCTTTAATATCGTGTAATATTCAATAGAGTTTCCTGTAATAAGATGTGCATTTATTCCTATGTCTGTTATTAATCATGTCAATATTTCCTGGTTCTAAAATCGAAAAGGGAAGTTGCTTTTATCTATGATCATTTCAGCCTTTCATGGTTTTGAAATCCAAAATGGATGGCATGATTATAGTGTATTAAAATCCAGTAGGGATGAAATGATTATTGAAAATCGAAATGATAAAATGTTTGGTAACCCTGAAAGGGTTAAATATGAATAGAAAATTGAAATGATAAATTGTTTGGTAACCCTGAAAGGGTTAAATGTCAATAGCAAATGCAAATGATAAAATCTTTTCTACAATGATTCCAATATTTTACATGAAACAATACCATAAAAAAAGGTTGCCATTTCTGACAACCTTTTTAAATTCTATAAAAATATTTACTCTTCTAATTCAAATGTAACAGGAAGACTAAATGCTACTTTAACTGCTTTCCCATTTTGTTTACCAGCTTTCCAAGGTGGCATACTTTTTATCACTCGCATTGCTTCTTCATCGCAACCATAACCAATTCCTCTTACTCGGACTATATCAGAAATTTCTCCGTTTTCATTTACAACGAAATTTAATACAACTCTACCGTGTATTCCTTGCTCGTTGGCTTGTTTAGGGTATTTTATGTTTTTACTTAAATAAGCTTGAAGCGCATCTTCACCACCAGGGAATTCAGGCATTTGCTCTACGAATTCAAATATTTCTGGTTTAGTTTCTTTAGGTCCTTCAACTACTGCTGGTCCTTTATCCGGAACTACAGGTGCATCTAATTTAGCATCATTACTTCCAGCTACTGTAACAGTACTTGCCACCTTATCTTCCAATTCTTTTTTCGGTGGTGGTTTATCTTCTTGTTTTACTTCCTCTGCTTTTTTGATAACGGGTGGTGTAAATTTCACTTGTGGTCTAACGGGTGGAGGAGGTGGAGGTGGAGGTGGGGGAGGCGGCTTTTTATTAATTGGTGGAGGTGCTATTAATTTAGTCGTCACCAATTTTGCTTTTTTAGGTAATGTTCTATGCGATAAAAAAGCGGCTACCATTTGAAAAGACAATAATACTGCCACTAAACTTAAACAAGCAATGATAGAATTACGAAGTCTTTTTTGATAATTTTTGCGAAGCTCATAAGCTCCATATTCTTTGTTCCTTCCTTCAAAAAGGATGTCGAGAACATCTGATTTTAAAATGTCTTTTGTTTCCATGATTAATTTTTTGTGGGGGCTTGATGCTTTACCATTTTATTTTCCATACACTGAAATTATCCGCCATTTGCAGTTTCCGTTGCTTTAATGAAATCTCTATCCACATCGGATATATCCACCATGGCGGATATCTGAATATCATTAATTCGTAACTCATCCCACATATTGACCATATCATCAAATGTGCAGGTTGTGTCTGGTTTAATAATGACAACAGGTACATCAGATGGATCATGTCCTGCAGCGCCATTATTTCTTTCTTCTAATACTCTAGTATGTAATGCAATAAGCGCATCCCGTATGCCATTCTTATTTTGAAAGTAAGTTACATTTACTTTAGGTGGGTTCAATGGATCACTACCTATTCCTAAATAATAATACACTCGATGTTCTTTACTCAATAGTACAGTCATAACGGTGTAATCTTTTACCAAAGTAGGTTTTACATTCGGAGGTAATGGTTTATCACTTGGCATCACAATATCCATGGTCTTTGGTTTACTCATGGTTGTTGTAAATATGAAAAAGGTAATTAATAAAAAACCTAAATCCACCATCGGTGTCAAGTCAATTCGGGTCGATAGTTTCTTCCCTTTTTTGACGCCACCTTTCTTGCCTCCGCCTGATTTCTCTTGTATTTCAGCCATTGTCTTTTATTTTTTTGATGGGTTTTAATTAATGTGTTTTTGCTGCAGCTTGTTGACTATTATACAATTCTGTTCCAAATGGTGCAGCTTCTAAACTGGTCAATAAATTGAAGGAAGTAATATCATTTTTAGTCAATGTTTTAATCACATCTTTTACTTTAGGATAAGCAGTAGATGCATCACACTTAATACAAATGATAGGAATTTTTAAAGGGTTTTGGTCTTGACCTGCTCTTCTAGCGCTTTGCACCCAATACGCTAATTCATTGGTTGCTGCGAAGTAAGAAGTATCAATTGGAATACCAGTGAACGCAAAAGATTTTTGTTCCATTGGTGGAATATCCAAGTATTGTTTCATTTGGCTAAAGGAAGAACCGAAGGAAGCGCCATTGACAAAAGAAACCATTTCTTCTTCATTGAGTTGTAACTTTTTTTCTTCATTTACTTTCTCAATAAGCATGCGTTTTGCTTTTTTATTGTCATAATCAAAAAACACTTTTCCATCTTTATCTACAGTAAGTAAAATAGAATTATCTGGAAGAATTACTTCTGCAGTAGAAGAAGGTGTCTTTACAACAACTGGCTCATCTGGTTTAAACTTTGTAGCCAACATAAAGAAAGTAAGTAGCAAGAAAGCCACGTCGCACATGGCGGTCATGTCGATATGCGTACTCTTTCTGGGTAGTTTGTGGGTAGACATGGATTAAATAGGGTTTTAAAGGTGATACATTTAAGGGAGTGAAATAAAACTTACAAGGCGTAAGTTCCATTTGCTTATTTGTAATTAGCTTTAAAACTTTGTTCTAATGTGAAACCACTTTCGTCAATACCATATGTGATATTATCGATAATAGTAGTGAAGAAATTGTAAGCCAACATCGCTAAGAAAGAGGTACCAATACCAAGTGCTGTATTTACAAGAGCCTCAGAAATACCTGCTGCTAATGCGTTTGCATCTGGTGAACCTGCTTGAGACATCGCAGAGAAGGCACGTATCATTCCCATTACCGTACCAAACAAACCTAATAAGGTAGCTGCTGATGTAATCGTAGAAAGGAATACAAGATTTTTTTCCAACATTGGTAATTCCAATGAAGTTGTTTCTTCCACTTCTTTTTTAATAGAAGCAATTTTTTGTTCTGTATCTAAGGTAGAATTAGAAGTCATTTCTTTGTACTTCACTAATCCTGCTTTCATTACATTACCAACACTACCAGCTTGCTTATCGCACTCAGCCAATGCAGCGTCAATATTTTTTGTAGATAAATGGTATTGCACTTTTTTAGTGAACTCAGCATTACCCATTTTACCACGAGATTTGAAAATAGTTAAAAAACGTTCAACAACAAAAGAACACATAATTAAAAATGCCGACATCAAAATAGGAACTACCCATCCGCCTTGATACATGGTACCAAAAATATTCTTCGCCACTTTTTGTTCTTTATCCAAAAACATAGTACTGAATACTAAATGAAAAATTGATTCAGCTACTGCAATACACACGACTACAATAATTAAATTCATCATCATCGTGTTAGCACTTTTGTTCGATGTACTTGCAGTGTTAGACACCGATGTTTTTACGTCTGCCATAAATTCTGTTTTTTAAGGGTTTAATTTTTAGTTTAATTTATTAAGGATACAAAGGTAATTTTCTAGTTGATATAAACAAGTTTTGAAAAAAAAAGTAATTAACAAGTAATATGAACGTAAAATGATTTAAGATTGTTGTACAAAATGGTATTTATTTATGAGTCTAACTTCTATTCTCGGCATTATGTTAATTGGTGTATTAGCAGGTCTACTTAGTGGACTAGTTGGTGTTGGTGGCGGTATCATTATCGTTCCAGCCTTAGTGATGTTACTCGGCCTTAGTCAACATACAGCGCAAGGCACAACTTTGGCCATGTTATCTTTTCCAGTCAGTTTAATTGGCGCATTGAATTATTATAAAAAAGGAATGGTCGATTGGAAGGTTGCATTGATCCTTTGTATTCCATTTATGATAGGTGGTTTTGTGGGCAGCAAGATAGCATTGGAAATTTCAACACCAATGATAAAAAAAATATTTGCGATGGTAATGATACTGGTAGCGGTTAAGATATTATTTTTGGATAAAAATTAAACCTAGAGTAGTATACTGTAGCGTATTTTTGAAAAAAATTAATGCTACAGTATAATGGTGTAGTGTATTTTTTGAAAAAAAATTAATGCTACACCAGGGCGGCACACGTGTCCTGACGATAAATGTCAGGATTCGTTTCCGGTATAAGCAGGGCGGCACACACGCTTTCCGTTCCAATCTTTTTGCTTGCTCCGCCGCAAAAAGGATTTCCACTTCAATCGTTGCCGCAATACAGACACCGTAAAAGCCTACTTCTCTTTTATATAATTTGGTTTACAAAAAAAAGAAATCATATAGTAGAATTAATATGGACTAATTTCATGATCACCTTTTAGAGCAGGAGTTTGTTGCTCCCTTCTCCTACAGGAGAAGGGTTGGGGATGAGGTCTAACATATGTTTTTCATTAAGTAATTAGTAAAACTTTCATAATTTAGTATTTCCAGAATTATTTTTAAACCTAAATCTATGTCAACAACACCATCTCACCTACACATTGCACAAGCTTGGTTTGATGCATTTAATCAACATGCTTTAGACAATTTATTGTCATTGTATCATGATGATGCCGTGCATTATTCTCCTAAATTAAAAATACGACAACCCGAAACTAATGGTCTGATTCAAGGCAAATCTGCATTGCGTATTTGGTGGCAAGATGCTTTTGATAGATTACCAAGTTTACAATATCATCCGACCACTTTTACTGCCAATGAAGTACGTACCATCATGGAATATATTCGCAAAGTAGAAGGTGAAGAAGATATGTTGGTTGCAGAAGTTTTGGAAATCAAAGACGGACTCATAATTGCTTCAAGAGTATATCATGGCTAAGTTTATTCCTTCCATAAATAGGGGAATAAAATGATGGATAAGGTAATGATTAAAAAATCTAAAAAGAGCAATACAAAAAATAATTTCCACCAACCCAAAACCTGCATGGTGACGAACAATGGTTTGGATAAATCTGCAATTACAATTAATTGAGGTACCACCAATGGAAACCCAAGTATAGCAATGAGTGCAGAGTTGCCATCGGCTTTACTGGCTATGGCTGCAAGCATGGTAAAGAGTAAGGCCAAACTAATACCACCTGTCATCACCATCAGCATAAACTTACCCAATTGTACATTCGGACTTCCCAATAATAAAACAAATAATAAATAACTGACCAAGCTCATACCAGCCATCAGAATTACATTATACACCAATTTAGAAATGATAATTTCTCTCGGATGAATGAGTGTATAATAATACAAATTGCGTTGCTTATTTTCTTGTAAAAAACTTTTAGCAACAGCGTTTACAGAAATGAATAAAAGTATGATCCAAAATAATGCATTCCATGTGGTATCTTCCGGATTGTCGTGCAACATTTTGATGGCAAAAACGGCACTACACAAATACAATAACAATCCATACAAGGAATACTTTTGTCGCCATTCCAAAATGAAATCTTTTTTTAATAAAAGAAAAATACGTTGTGTACTTGTTTGGGTTTGCATGAACGGACAAATGTATTCAAAAATATTTTACCGTTCTCAAATGTTAATGTTTGGGATTTTCAAAATATGATTTTATATCTTTAACATCTAAAACTATTTATGAGAAATAAACGCAACACGCTAAATATGAAGTTTATTCTTTTACTGCTTTTAATGTTTTATAATGTGCAAATATTTGCTCAAACAAATTTCAATCTTACTTGGTTTACAGGATGTCCAACAACATATAGATCTGATTTTTTAAGTTCACCAGTCGTAAATAGTATAAAGGACTTAATACATAATAGAAGAATAGGAGCAGGAGGAAGTAATATTTTCGATAGCAAAAAATGGAAAGCAAAAAATTAATTTACCCAGTATGGTTAATGGTTTATATACCTATAAGATTTCAAATTTATTGGATAGCTATACTGGTAAAATAAATATTGTGCAAAATGAATAAAGTTAATTTTTCTTATTTTTTACTTTTTACTTTTTGCTGCAATATGCTCTGCACAAGATAAAAGAGGTTACACTTATGTTTATGGAGGAAGTGCAAACTATGCAAAATTTATTGGTGATACCAGTAAGCCCATAACTGGGCATTACTTTCCCTTTGTACCAATTAAAATATTTGCAAATGGGTCTTCAAATATTTGTGATAGTGCAACGGGAAGCCCACTTATGTTTTGCAATGGATATGTTTTATTTGATACCACAGGTAATATAATAGAAAATGGAGATAGTTTAGTGCCTTTTAAAATATATACACAAAATGCTTTTCCAGCATCTACCTTAACACAAGGTTCAATTATATTGCCAAAAGGAAGTAATGGGTTGTATTATGTATTCACCCCCACTATGACTGATAGTGCTTATGAGACTTATGTAGTTGGTCAGCAACCGAAAGTACCTTTTGACTTATTTCAATATCATATAGTAGATATGAATGCGAACGGTGGATTAGGAAAAGTAGTTCAAAAAAATATCCCATTGCTTACTAATGTAGAAATGAGTAAGACTGGAATGATGGCATGTAAACATGCTAATGGTTACGATTGGTGGTTATTAAAACAAGCATTAGACTCAAATGTTATTTATACATTTCTAGCTACAAAAGACAACGTTGTTTTAGATACAATACAGAGATTTCCTTTGCCGAGGTTTGGTTATTACGATTTGGCAGGGCAAAGTTGTTTTGGTAATAAAGGTGATAAATACGCCTTCGCTTGTGGTGGAGTTAATAGTAATGGTGCAAAATTATTTATAGCTGATTTTGATAGATGTTATGGTATATTGAGTAATGTAAAAGAAATAATACAACCACTACATAATACTAATAGTTATTTAGACACCCTCTATCCTGGTGAAAAAGATACTTTAATAAGGGGTTTATGTTTTTCGCCTAATGATAGTTTTTTGTATGTTAGTTGTGGTTATAATATTTATCAATATGATTATAATGTAATGGATAGTAGTTTAGCATGGTATCATATTAAAAATGGTATGGACACGACCTTTCAACAATTTGCAGAATATGGGCAAATGCAATTAGCACCAGATGGTAGAATTTATATAGGTAAAAGAGATGGTGGTGGATTTAGTAATAGTGTAATTGATAAACCTAATGTAAAAGGTATAGGTTGTGAATTTTGTAGAAAGTGTATACGATGTGATACTTGTGATTACACACAATCTTTTGCCAACATGCCTAATTTTAATTTAGGTGCATTGGGTTCGGTGTGCCCACCTTTGGGTGTACATGAGGTAGTAAAAGAGAAAATGGATATTGTCGTTTATCCTAATCCAAGTAGTGATAAAACACAAATCAAAAATGCCAAATACCAAAGTAAAAAAGAGTTATATAGTTCTGTGGGGCAATTATTGTTTACGACTAAAGAAAATGAAATAGATGTGAGTGGGTATGCAAAAGGTATGTATTATCTTCGTTGTGATGGAATGAATAAGAAAGTTATAATACAGTAATAAATCAAATAAATCTTAAAATCAAAGAAACTTGTACTGAGCGCAGCCGAAGTACGAATGACAATGCATTCTCTCCAACTAACTAATAACTATATTTCTATTTCCCTCCCCCGTGGTTTGTGTCTTCACAAACCATACAATAATTTGGTTTGTGAAGACACAAACCACGGAATTGAAGTACAAATGACTAAATTTCAATTTTCCTCATTCTCCTTTTCCCTATAGTTTGTTCTCCTACCAATAGAAAAAAGAGTTGCTTAGTGGGACAACAACCAATAGCCGGAATTTAGCATTTATAATTCAGCATTTACAATTTACAATTAAGCATTTACAATTATTTCCCCCATTCTCCTTTAAATTCACTCTTCCATTTTTCAAAAGGAATACTCTTTTGTTTGTTCCCAGAAATATATTTAATAATCATCTCAAAGGTAGGAATATCAAGGTATCCAGGAATTGGTTGTTTGTTGGTAAAATTAGCATCAAATAAAATACTAGTAGGGTAACTCATTTGATTATTCATCCAATCTGCAGCAAGTTCATTGATATTTGAACCTTCTAAAAGACTATATTTTTTACCATTAAAAAGTACAGTGTCTTTTCGTTCGGCATTAAAGTGAATACAATAAAAATTGGCATTCATGTAATCGATGACTTGTGCATTACTAAAAGTTTTTTTCTCCATCACCTTACACCAATAGCACCAATCTGTATACACATCTACATAAACATGACGAGGTTCTTTTTTCATTTTTGCTTGCACTTCTTCTACAGTCAACCATTGAATCGATTTTGTATTCGCGGGTTCTTTTTTGCTTTGGCTAAATAGAGGAGCAGAAAAAAATAATAAGGCAAAAAGACAAATAGAATATTTCATGTTTCGATATGTTTTATTGAATGAAGTCGTTGTACTTTTGAAGACTTTAAATAATCTCTGCAATAATACTTAGAAATTTGTAAATGAAAAAAATCGCTATTGCTATCACCGGTGCGTCGGGTTCTATTTACGCAAAAGTATTGCTCGACAAGTTGCGTACATTGACCGATGTCGAATTCGCCATTGTATTTAGTGATAATGCAAAAGTGGTTTGGCAATTTGAATTAGGAAATGAAGACTTTAAAACATTCACTGAAAAATGTTATGATGCGCGTGATTATTTTGCGCCCTTTGCGAGTGGCAGTAGTTCCTTTGAAGCCTTGGTAATATGCCCTTGTAGCATGGGTACACTTGGCCGAATTGCCAATGGTATCAGTGATAATTTAATTACAAGAGCTGCGGATGTGATGCTCAAGGAAAGAAGAAAATTAATCTGTGTGGTACGCGATACGCCTTATAATTTAATCCATATCAACAGTATGAAAACGATCACTGAAGCAGGTGGTATTATTTGTCCTGCATCGCCATCTTTTTATGCATTACCAAAAACATTTGAAGATCTCGCATCCTCCGTTGTCGATCGTGTGATTGGATTATTAGGTTTGAAGATTGATACGTATCGGTGGAGTGAGTAGGGAAAGTTAGTAGTTAGTAATTAGTATTTAGTAATGAGAGCTAGTAATTAGTAATGGGCATTTACAATTAACAATTTACAATTAAGCATTTAGCATTTAGTATTTCGAATTTAGTATTTAAAAACTACTCCTCCCACACCTTCGTTCCTTCACTACAATTAGCACAAATCGCAATATTTTTTCTGCCAGTAATTAATTTTTTTCTAAAATCTGTATACACTTCACTATGCCAAATTTCTTTGAAGCTGTCTTTTTTTAAATCGCCCAAACGATGTGTTGCATCTTTATCAAAACAACATGGAACCACCAAACCATCCCAACTTATAACACAAGCATGCCATAGCTTCCAACAAGAATTTTCTAAAGAATTTTTAATGGTATAAGTTCCATCACCCTGTTTTTTATACCTAGAAAATTTCTCGATAGTCGGAATTAATTCATTGCCATTTTTGTAATCATAAATTTGAGCTGTCTTAAATCGTACTTCATCCACACCGATTTCTCGTGCCAATTTTTGAATATCTTCTATTTGATGTTCATTCGGTTTGACGACTAAGAATTGAAAAAAAACAAATGGTGTTGTAGACTTTAATTCCTTTTTCCATTTTACAATATTGCGTGCGCCTTCTAACACTTTTTCTAATTTGCCACCAATACGATATTGTTCGTAAACATCTTGTGTAGTTCCATCTATAGAAATAATGAGTCGGTCTAAACCACTCTCAATCGTACGCTTGGCATTTTCATCATTGAGGTAATGTGCATTGGTACTTGTAGCGGTATATATATTTTTATCGGCAGCAAATTTCACCATCTCTAAAAAATCTGGATTCAAATAGGGTTCGCCTTGAAAATAAAAAATAAGATACATCATGTCTTGATGTAATTCTTCAATGGTTTTGGCAAAGAAATTTTTCTCTAACATACCAATAGGTCTTGTAAATGCACGTAATCCACTCGGACATTCTGGACAACGAAGATTGCAGGAAGTAGTAGGTTCAAATGAAATGGAAAATGGCAAACCCCATTGAATAGGTTTTTTAAGCCATTTCGTCAAATAGAAGCTGCTCAACACTTTCAGCCCATTGATGCTACGACGTAAGGTTAGTTTACGTAGAAAATTAATACTGTCCTGGTAATTAAAATGGGGCATGAGCCGCAAATGTAAAGCATTTAATTTTTTACTGCTTTGTAATTAGAATATTTGATGTTTCTTCGTAAATTTCATTTCTCATCTATTTTCCTATATTTGCCAACCACAAATAAATTCTATGTTCGAAACAATCAAGCATACCTTACTCAATCCTGAATGGTATATCCAAATGGGGGGCTTATATTTATTGCTCTTTGTCATCTTTGCCGAGACAGGTTTGTTTGTCGGATTCTTTTTACCAGGCGATTCCTTATTGTTTGTTGCTGGCATCTATGCCAGTGAATTAGCCAGTGAATTTTTTAATGTTCACTATGTAGTTATTATGTTTATGTTAGCAATGGCAGGTGTATTGGGCAATTTCGTAGGTTATTGGTTTGGCAAAAAATCAGGTCCATTTATTTATGAACGAAAGGATACTTTCTTTTTCAAGAAAAAGCACTTGTATTCAGCGCAAGAATTCTATGAAAAAAATGGAGCCTTGACTATTATCGCAGCAAGATTTTTACCCATCATCAGAACCTTTGTGCCAATCATTGCAGGTGTTGTCAATATGGATAAGAAGAAATTTACACTGTATAATTTTATCGGATCTTTTGCTTGGGTATTTTCAATGATGTTGGCAGGACATTTTTTATCCATTCAATTTCCATGGATTAAAGACCGATTGGAAATAATCGTTATAGTCATTATTTTAGTAACCACCTTACCAGTTATTTTGAAATTTGCATTAAGCGGAAAAAAGAAAAGTGATTAGTTTTGTAGCTAATATGGATACAACACTTCTTTATACCAAACTTTCACATCTTCCAGAGAATTTAAAATCTGAGGTTTCTGATTTTATTGATTTTTTATTAAGTAAAAATGAGAAGGAAAATATTAAACCAAAATTTGGTAGTGGTAAAGGAATGTTCAAGATGAAAAACAATTTTGATGACCCAATTGACGACATTAAAGATTGTAAATAAGGACGGATAATTTACTTGAAACTCATACATTAATTTGGTTTCTAAATGGGGATAATGAACTTTCTTCCAACGCCAAAATGGCGATTGAAAGTAACAAAGTGAGCAATTTTGTGAGTATTGCAAGTCTGTGGGAAATTTCCATCAAAGTGAGTTTAAACAGGTTAGATTTAGGATGACCTTACAAAGAAATTGAAAAGGCCTTGCATGAAAATAACTTTCCTATTCTACCAATATCTTTTAAAGACACCCTGATTCTATCGTCATTACCATGGCATCATAGAGACTCATTTGACAGACTAATATTCGCGCAAGGGATAAACAATAATCTAACAGTAATTTCAAAGGATAATTTTTTTAGAGAATATGGTATAAGTATTCTTTGGTAGTAGTTATACAGACAGAAAAAATTTACTTGCCAAGTTGAAATTCATAAGTATTTTTACAACAAATGAATTAAAATGACCGTCGAGTATACCAATAAAGAAATTATTTTCAAAATTCCCAAGAACACAAAAATTGAAGATCTGCAAGATTTGGCTGACCTATTTGAATTTAAACAAATTGCTAGTAAATCGAAAGCTACTCAAAAAGAATTAGACATATTACTTAGTGAAACAAAAAAGGGGAGATGGGAAAGCATTAAGAACAAAATTGGAATATGAGAATTGTTGTTGATACAAATATTGTGTTTAGTGCAATAATTAATACGAATGGGAAACTTTCAAGAATCATATTACAGCCTAAGAGTAGATTAAACTTCTATACTACAAATTTTTTGTACGAATAATTAAACAAACACAAAAATAAATTGATTTCACTATCAAAATATTCTGAAAGTGAATTTCAAAGAGCATTCACTTTAATTACGCAAAAGATCAAAATATTAAACTTCGATTTGATTCCTAAAAAAGATTTTGAAACGGCAATTGAACTTGCATTCGATATCGATGAAAATGATATTGAATTTGTTGCCTTAACTGAGCATATCAAAGGAAAACTTTGGACTAGTGATAATATATTAATTAAAGGACTTACAAGAAAAAACTGGAACAAGATTATTACTACAAAGGAACTATACCAAATGACAATTAAAGAAAGAAAAAGACAATAACCTTAGCACAACAGCCCCAAAAGTAAGCAAGGCTTAGCTTATCGATTTTAACATTAGCTTTTGGGTTTAAGCTAACCCTTGTATTTAGCAACTGCTATTTATGACAATTTGCTTTTATAATTAAGCAATCCCATATAAAAAATCTTTCCATTCTCAAGTATCTCAGCTACTCCTTTTATACTTATAGCATTTTTCAAAACTAATCCCTATTTTCGCACTGCAAAAAAAAATTATACATGTTTAATAATTTATCAGAACGTTTAGAAGGTGCCTTTAAATTACTTAAAGGGGAAGGGAAAATATCAGAAATAAATATTGCCACCACGGTAAAAGAAATTCGTAGAGCCTTAGTGGACGCGGATGTCAACTATGCTATAGCAAAAGAATTTACCGATAAAGTAAAAGAAAAAGCACTTGGAGAAAAAGTTCTTACTTCCGTTACGCCTGGACAATTAATGGTAAAAATTGTAAAGGACGAATTAGTGTCCTTGATGGGTGGTGTAGAGGAAGAATTGAATTTAAGCGCGAATCCAACTGTCATCTTGATTGCAGGTTTACAAGGTTCTGGTAAGACAACCTTCAGCGGTAAGTTGGCTCATTTTTTAAAAACACAGAAAAACAAAAAGCCATTGTTGGTGGCTGCTGATATTTATCGTCCAGCGGCGATGGATCAATTGTCTGTTTTGGCTGAACAAATCAAAGTACCGATTCATATAGAACGTGAAAATAAAGATGCCGTTTCTATTGCACAAAATGCGATTGCTTTTGCTAAAGAAAATGGACATTCTGTTGTCATCATAGATACAGCAGGTCGTTTGGCTATTGATGAAGTCATGATGAATGAAGTCGCTAATATTAAACAGGCCGTTAATCCACAAGAGATCCTTTTTGTAGTGGATTCCATGACGGGTCAAGATGCGGTAAATACAGCAAAAGCATTCAATGAACGATTGAATTTTACTGGCGTGGTATTAACCAAATTAGACGGTGATACAAGAGGTGGTGCGGCATTGACCATTAAATATACGGTGAAGAAGCCTATCAAGTTTGTGAGCATGGGCGAAAAACTAGAAACCTTAGATGTGTTTTATCCAGAAAGGATGGCGCAACGTATTCTAGGCATGGGTGATATCACTACTTTGGTGGAAAGAGCACAACAACAATTTGATGAAGTAGAATCGAAAAAATTAGAAAAGAAAATTCGTGCGAATAAATTCGACTTTGATGATTTTAAAATGCAGTTAGCGCAAATCAAAAAGATGGGTAATTTAAAGGACTTGCTAGGTATGATACCCGGTATTGGTAAAGCAGTTAAAGATATTGATATTAGTGATGATTCGTTCAAAGGCATTGAAGCCATGATTAATTCGATGACACCAATAGAAAGAAAAAATCCAGAAATTATAGATCAAAAAAGAAGACAAAGAATTGCAGGTGGTAGTGGTAAACAATTGGCAGATGTGAATGCATTTATGAAACAATTTGATCAAATGAAGGACATGATGAAGATGATGAATAAAATGGGCGGCATGGGTATGAAAATGCCAGGCATGTAATTTTTCATTAACATAAATTCTTCCATCATCAAAGATATTTTACAAATTTACACAGACGGGTCTTCGCGTGGAAATCCCGGTAGGGGCGGCTTCGGCATTGTTTTACGTTGGAATAGCATTCGAAAAGAAATGAGTGCGGCTTATAGATTAACCACCAATAATCGAATGGAATTATTAGCGGTTATTGTGGCATTAGAAAGTTTGAAAAAAGACAATGTACAAATTCAGATTTATACAGATAGTAAATATGTGGTGGAAGCGGTAGAAAAAAAATGGGTGTTTGGATGGGTTAAAAAGAATTTTAAGGACAAAAAAAATGAAGACTTATGGCTTCGATTTTTAGCGTTGTATGCAAAACACCATATCAAATTTCATTGGGTAAAAGGTCATGCGAGTAATGCTGAAAATAATCGTTGCGATGAATTAGCCACACAAGCTGCAGACAGTGGGCCGTATCTTGTCGACTTATGGTATGAAGCGAATTCTAATGTTCAAAATTCCAAATTTTAAAATTCCAAATTCCAAAGGCAAGGCAAATCCCAAAATTTAAAATCCCAAATTCCAAAGGCGAATTCAAATTGCCCCATTTCCAAATTTTCAAATTAATCTTCCGTAACTGGCAAATCAATACTCAAATCTGATTCTGATTCAATGGTAAAGGGGATGCCACCTTTCACTCCTTGGCTGATAGAAGGATCCCAACCTTCGCCAAGTATATAATAATCTCCTTTTTTTAAACCTTGTATAATTGCATAACTATTGCCAACATTGATGGTAACTGTTTTTTGTACAAAATCATATTCTCCATTCGCAGGTGCATCAGAGGCGTTGAATTTGATAGAAATGGTGCAACTATCTATAACCAGGCCATGATGTTTAGCCGTTATTTTTAGGTTCGCATTTCCACCAAGACCTGCTGATGGTTTCTTTTTACAGCTAAAAGAAAAACAGAGAAAACAAACTACAGACAGTAAAGCAATTTTTTTCATAGATTAAAGTTAAGTCGTATAACGAAACAAAAAAGTTTGTTATAAAAAAAAATCAATTAGAATCATCGCAATATTCGTCTATTTTTGTGTGCTTCTCTAGAAATGAATAAAACCTTGCTCAAATATCTTAAACGGCTTTGTAAAACATTGGGTTATTCTCTATTGGTATTAAGCATCATCATTGCAATTGCTATTTGGATGGTGTCTACAGAAAAATACCAAAATATCTTAGTCCAAAAAGCAACAAAATATTTATCCAAAAAACTGCATACGAAAGTTTCAGTAGCTCATGTTCAATTAACTTTCTTTAATCATTTCGAGATTCAAGGTGTATATGCAGAAGATGAAAAAAAAGACACCCTTGCTTCTATAGACAAAATCGAATTACGAACTTCTGAATTGTTGAGTAATTTTTGGAATGGTGAAACAGCAGTTCTTAAACATGTTAGTGTCGAAAATGTGGTGGTGAATTTGCTGAGAGCAAAAGATACTTCACGTTGGAATTATGATTTTATCTCAGAGGCATTTGCATCTAAGAAATCGACGGATAGTAGTTTGACAACAACACAAAAAACAGAAATCAAAAAGAATTCCACGGATCCAACATTTGATATAAAAGAAATACATGCCAAACATATCCGTTTTGTGATGAATGATGCTTGGCGTGGTGAAGACATGCGGTTTGCATTTGAAGATATTGATTTATTATTTGATCAATTGAATTTGAATAAAAAAGAAATTATTATTAAAGAATTCTTAATTGATGGTGCGAATATTTTGGTGAGGGAATATGAGAGAGGAAAACCGAAGGACAATTCACCAGATGATACTACGGATTGGGGTACGCCTTTTAATCCAGATCAATTTGCCTTATCCATTGCAAAAGTACATTTGAGCAATTCCACTTTTGCCTACGATGATGGCAATAGAATTCCTTCACCACATGAATTTGATGAAAATCATTTGGGTATATCTAATTTGACAATCGATTTAAAAAATACACATGTCATTAAGGATACTATTTTTTCAGATATAGAAAACTTCAGCGCAACAGAACGTTGTGGATTTGCCATTGAACATCTTTCAGCAAAAGCAAAAGTTTCGCAAGTGCAAAGCCAATTATCCCATTTACAATTAAAGACGAAGCAATCGTTTATCACTGATTTTTATGAAATGAATTATAAAAATTTTCATTCCTTCAATGATTATATTTCAAAAGTTTCGATGAATGCCAACTTATCCAAGTCCACCATATCCTCTATTGACATTGGATACTTTGCCAATATTTTAAATGAATATCCAATTGCCATTCAAGTCAATGGGAAAGCGAACGGAACAGTCGATCATTTAAACGTGACGAATCTCGTTTTGGAAACTGGCAATACTTATTTTGCTGGAGAAGGCACTGTACATGGCTTACCGGATATGGACAATACTATTTTCACTATTCAATCTAATCAATTAACTACAAGCGGAACAGAATTAAATCACCTCATTCCACAAACTAAAGTGGACGCATTGGATTGGAAAGAATTGAAAAAAATACAATTCAAAGGAAGCTATATTGGTCATTATGACAACTTCATTGCCAAAGGAAATTTGAATACTACATTAGGCATGGCTGACATTGATTTGCACATGAATTTTCAAAAAGATATCCCTTCTTATTCAGGTAATTTAACAACAAATAATTTTAATATCGGTGTGTTACTGAAACAAAAAACATTGGGCGCAATTTCGATGAATGGAAAAATTGATGGTAGTGGATTTGACTTAAATCATCTCAATGCAAAAGTAAATGCCAGTGTTTCTGAAATACAAGTTGATCAGGTGAAGTATAAAGACATGACCATTGATGGGGTGGTTGCCAATCGTAAATTTGATGGCATTTTTGTTTCATTGGATTCAAATCTCCATTTGAATTTTGCTGGTAAATTAGATTTAAGCGGCGAGCAACCTGTATATAATTTCAATGCTAGATTTTTAAGTTTTAATTTACAGAAAATGGGTATTACAAAAGACCCACTCATTGGCACTGGTTATGCAACATTAAATTTTACAGGCGATGATATTGATAATTTTACGGGTACTGCATTGCTAAAAAATTTAACGCTATCGAATGCAAAAACTTCCATTGCCATACCGAGTATGTTGTTGGAATCTTATAAAAAAAACAAAATTAAAACTTTGCATTTAACGAGTTCCATTGCAGATGCAACTTTACAAGGAAACTTCAATATTTCAGAATTGCCAACTTCAATTCAATTGTATTTGTCGCATTACCTACCCCAGTATATTAATTTGCCTACCCATTACAAAGAAGAGGAATTTACTTTCGATGCAAATATCAAAAATATAGACTCTTTGTTAAAGACCATGCTACCTGATTTATCTGGATTTGCTGGAACAACGGTCAATGGTAGTTTAAATACAAGTCAACAAAAATTCTCCATCGATTTGGGCGTTCCTCAATTTGGATACAAAGATTTTATCTTCAACAATTTGTTGGTCATTGGTGCCGGTGATTTTAAAAGTTTTGAGATGAATGCAACGAGTGGCAATCTGCAATACAATACGGATGTTGTGATTCCTTCTTTCCAAATCAATACGAGTATGGCAAATGACACAGCCACACTTACTATCAATACACAAAGTATAAATAATTTATTGGGTGATGCGTCTATTAACTGTAAAGCCTCTGCTGCTAATTCTAATTTATATGTGCAAGTTTTGCCATCATCGATTAGTGTAAAAGAAGATAAATGGCAAATAGCCAGTAATTACGATTTGGTTTTGGGATCGAAAATTAAAGTGCAAGATTTACTAGTCGAAAGTGGTGCACAACGAATTAATATCAATACCTTAAATGGCGCTACAGATGATATTGCAGCTTCGTTACAAGACATCGATTTAGAAAGTTTTTCTAATTATGCAAACCTGACTAATTCTTTATATTATGGTCGTATAAATGGAGAAATTCAAGTTTCGGATTTTAAACAAAATCCAATTGTGCATGCCAATATTTACTCTACAAATCCTGTACGATTAAACCAAGATACCATTGGGATGGTGAAGTTGATGATGGATTATAATATCGATAAAAATATATGGACCATAGATAAAAGTACAAGTGTAGAACGCAATAATAGCAATGCTTCTATTGCTGGTCAAATCAATGTGCATGATAGTACCATTAATTTGCAAACCAATTTAAAAGATATCAAAATTGATTTTCTCAATCAATTCCTTTCAGATTATTTGCAACAAATAAATGGCTACGCTTCGGGTAATGTAAACATCAAAGGGAAGTTAAGTGAGCCCAATATTATCGGTAGTGTGGATGTAGCGGATGTAAGCTTAAAGGTTATATTTTTAGGTGCTACGTATAAATTTGATCAGGCTAAATTTCATTTCAACAATCATTTAATTGAAATGGACAATATTAATTTTTATGATGAAAGAGGTAAAGATTTTGGCGGTGTGCTCAAAGGGAAAATAATGCACAATAATTTTTCAGATTTCAATTTAAATTTTACGGCAGATGCAGATAATATATTATGTCTGAAAACAAGCGAATATGAAAACGATTTATTCTATGGATATATTCCAGCTAAGATGAATGCCAAATTAAATGGCCCTTTGGATGATATCATTTTGGATATCCATGCAAAGCCATTGAAAGGGTCAACTTTTTATTTACCAATTAATTCTACAGGTGACGCGTCCTCCTACGATTTCGTTCGTTTTATCAATATTGGAAGAAATCAAAATGATGAAATGGTCAAGCGTAAAAAATCTTACTATGTTAAACTAAATATGAATATAGAAGCCACGCCGAATATTGAAACCAATATTATTTTGGATAATAATACAGGTGAAAAAATTATCGCAAAAGGAAATGGCGATATTAATTTGAATGTGGATTTGGGTAACTCCATTAATATGTTTGGGAACTATGTCATTACGGAAGGAAAGTATTTATTTAATTTTAGAAGCCTACTTGCTAAAGAATTTATCATAGATCAGGGTAGTCAAATTAAATGGAGTGGTGATGCATTGGCGGCTAATTTAAATATGACAGCCGTGTATAAAGTGCCGAAAAAAATTGCATTGTATCCCCTAGTAAGTGCCAATAAAGATATAACTGGGCGTGATTTAGAAGAAGCAAAAAAGGAATATGCCACCTATGTCTATTTATTTTTGAAAGAAAGTTTAGCGCAGCCTAAAATTACTTTTGACATTACACAACCTGATAATAAATCCGTTGGGACACCTGCCTATACTAAGTTGGAACAAATTAAAAATGATGAAAAAGAATTGGTCTCGCAAGCCGGCATGTTATTGTTGCTTGGAGAGTTTTATTCCACAGTGGGAATTAATAATACGGCATATAATAATGCATCTATTTCAACTGTATCTGATATGCTTAGTTCAACCATTTCGTCTGAATTAAATTCGATTATTCAGCAAAAATTAGGACTTAAAAATATCAATGTGAATGTTGGTTATCAAAATAAAATAGACGAACAAAATAATGCTCTAAACAAGAATCAAATATCTTTGAATGTAAGCGCTGAACTATTTAAAGGCAGAGTCATTATTGATGTAGGCAGTGGAGTAAATGTAGGTAAAGACAATACTGGCGTAACAACAAGTAAATACAATATAGGTGGGGATTTTAAAGCACAATTATTGTTGTCTGAAGATGGTCGAGTAAGAGCCAGTGCCTTTCGAACCTCTAATTATGACGCAACAGAAAGTACAAACTTTACCAAAGGTGGGGTAGGTCTTTCTTACCGAAAAGTGTTCAATAGTTTTGCAGATTTCTTCTCTAATAAAAAGAAAAAAAATAACAATATTCCAATTACAGATACAACTTTATTTAAACATGAATCTTAACGCATTCAAACTGAGTACACCCATTGTCATCATTTCTATTTTGCTCTTTCATATTGCCATCACTGCGCATGCGATGTATTCTTTATTCAGTGATTTCACAGTATGGACTTTTTATATGTTTTACCCAATGATGCTATTGATTTTTACCTTGGTATGGTTGGGCATTACTTTCAAAAAAAGAGTTTTTGCATTCGCCTATTTCATGTTGGTATTTTTTGAAGTAGCCATGAAATTGTTCTTTGGCAAATACCTTTTTGGTGAAGTATTTGGCGAAGTTCTTTTCCCAATTGACTTGCTTTTTTCCTTTGTTATTTTACTTTTATATAAACCACATTTTGGTGATAGAACTGCTTCCATATCTTAAAAGACCAACTCGCATTATTTCATTGGTTCCTTCTCAAACAGAATTATTATTTGATTTGGGATTACAAGAGGAAGTAGTTGGGATTACCAAATTTTGTATACATCCTACCCAATGGTTTAGACATAAAAAAAGAGTAGGAGGCACCAAAACAATTGATATATCTAGTGTTCGAGCATTGCAACCCGATTTAATTTTAGCCAATAAAGAAGAAAATACGCAAGCAGATATTGAAGCATTATCTAAAGAATTTCCTGTTTGGGTAAGTGATATTAAAAATGTGCAAGACGCTTTAGACATGATTGCACAGGTTGGGGAATTGGTTAATCGGAAAGAGGAAGCACAACAATTAATAGACAAAATACAAAAGAAAATGACCGTTCGTACAAATCAAAATAGTATAGATGCTTTGTATTTAATTTGGCAAAAACCTTATATGGCTGCTGGTGCAGATACTTTCATACACGACATGATGAGCTATGCTGGAATGCGAAATGTAGTCACACAAATGCGCTATCCAACTTTGACAATGGAAGAAATAATAGCCTTGCAACCAGCTTATGTATTGTTGTCTAGTGAACCCTTTCCATTCAAACAAAAACATGTAGAGGAAATGCAAGCAAGTTTACCTGATGTAAAAATAATTTTAGTCGACGGTGAATTATTTAGTTGGTATGGAAGCCGAATGTTACAATCATTTGATTATTTTTATCACCTACATGAACAAATACAAAACAGCTAGTCAATTACTATTTACATTTTCCAGCTATTTTATTCTTTGGATTTTACTGCAACCTTATTTAGGTTATTTATTGGATAGTGATTGTGTTGCCTATTTGACTATTGCTGAGCGAGTGGCAAAAGGCGATTATTTTCGAAGTATTAATGGACTTTGGAGTCCGTTGAATTCATGGATGTTAGCGCCATTTATTCAGCACGGCTATGATGCATGGGCTTCTGCTAAAGCATTGAATTGTTTCTTTGGAGGGGCCATTCTAGTTGCATTTCATCATTTATTATTGCGTTTTGAAGTATCCAAAAAAGTATACCATATCAATATGAGCATACTGCCTCTTATTGTCGTTTACTTCGTTTATTTTCAAATGTTTGGTGATGTATTACAATTGGCATTCGTCTTATTTTATTTGCTAATTATTTTTTCCAAATCATTACTGAATATAGGCAAGGTAATAGCCTGTGCTTTAATAATGAGTATAGGATATTATGCAAAAGCCTATTCGCTTTTCTTTTTTTTCGTGCATTTTTTGGTGATTTGTTTCTGGTTGTACAAATCAAAAAAAATCAATTTGCAAAAGGCGATCTTGTATTATGTTACTGGTGTAAGTGTATTTCTACTTTGCATTTTACCTTGGACATATGCTTTACATCACAAATACAAGGAATGGTCATTGACGGGCTTTGCAGGTAAATTAAATATGAGCTGGAATATCAATAGTGGCAAATCTTTTAACCCAGATATTACCTTATTGATACCGCCCACTTATCCTAATTCTCCTTCATTTTGGGAAGACCCTTATGTAACACAATCCAATTTAAGTTCACCTACAAGTTCTATTGCTCATTTTACCAAATGGATAGCGAGAGTAGTTTATACGACCTTAGAAAGTGTTACATGTATGCATGAAATTTCCTGCTTCACATTGGTGGCATTAGGCATTGGGCTTTTCTATTTTTTCTTCTATAAAAAAAAATCAGAAGAAATGGATTTGCAATATCAATTATTGATATTAAGCATCCTAATTGTACCAATGGGTTATTTGATGATGCATATTGAAACACGTTATATTTGGCTCATTACCTTTTTGACTATGTTATTGTGTGCCCGTTTGCTACAAACTATAAAAAATACAATATGGCAGGGAATTGCACTTGGAAGCATTGCCATTTCATTTCTACTATTTCCTATTATGCAATTGAAAAATTTAAAATATAAGAACAAGGATTTGTTTGAGATGGCTCAATATATAGAATCTAAAAATATACATGGCACCTTCACTTCAAATGCCACAGATGCTGGTAGAATGTGGGTTATAGCTTATTTGACGAAGAACCCATTTTTTACTATTGAAAAACATAATTACACACAAGAAGAATTAAACTTGGACATAAAAAAATACCATGTCGCTTATTATTTTTTTATCAGTGAAAATAACCAAGCAAATATTATTATGCAAGATGCAAGCATGGATAAGGTAGCAAGCATGGATGATTTGGATGTATTTAAAATAAAGGATGCGAAATAATGGAATAAGAAAGGCTTCACTTTTCAGCGAAGCCTTGTTGGAAGAATATTATGTGCTATGGATTTTAATTTTCTATTCCTTACGCATTATCAATTACCCATTTTCTTATCTTTCTGATATAATCAAAATAACCTTGTTCTAAACGCAACCAAAGTAAACCAAACATAACAAAGGCTGCACCTGCAATAATATAAATAGTAGAATTGTATTTACCTTGTCCGAATGCAAACAATAAACCAGCTGCAATTAATGAAAAGGAAATAAATGTCATGAGCAAATAAGGACCGCCAATATCAATTCGTCTTGGCTTACTTCTTACCTTGATTACACTTTGATCCCCTTTACTTGTAATTCTAATTCTGGTGATAGGTAATGTATGAACATGGTCATCATTTTCAGCATGTGGAATGACTTTTATGTCTCCACCTTTTTCCGAAATTTCGAAATCAAGATCGTGGATTTTTAAATGTTGTCCTAAAAAAGTTGCTCCTAGTGCATTTGCATTTTTTTTGCTGTTGATGGTACTGTAGCGATAGAAAAACATAATTGAAGATTTAATATTCAGAAAAGTAAAAACAAAAGCGTGTAAGTACAAATTTTTTTATGCCTTTTTTAGCACATTCTAATTTAATGTTTGTATATAGGCCATTTTTACACGTGAATTCCTTAAAAAAAATTTCTTCGTTTTTTCAGTATGTTTAAACATGCCAGTAATTTGTAAGAAAAAGTCTAAGAATCCATTGACACTGCCTCTGCAGAAATCTATCTCCATCCTTAGCGATTCTGTAATATATTTGTCGTCCTTTCCACGGAAAATAATGGATATGTCAAATAGCAAAAAAGTAATTCTTGATTCAGGAATTGAAATAGAAAAAATATACACAGAAGCAAAGGTAGAAAAGGAAATGCCAGGGCAGTTTCCATACACACGTGGTGTGCATGAAGGCATGTATCGCGATAAGCCTTGGACAATGAGACAATATGCTGGTTTCAGTACAGCAGAAGCAAGCAATGAACGTTATCATTTTTTATTAAACAATGGCGTGACAGGATTAAGTGTTGCATTTGACCTTCCAACACAAATTGGTTATGATAGTGATGATGCAATGGCCGATGGAGAAGTGGGAAAGGTAGGTGTTGCCATTGATTCATTAGAGGATATGGAGCGATTATTCAAAGGAATAAATCTTGAAAAAGTAAGTACCTCCATGACCATCAATGCCAGTGGCTTTATTTTATTGGCATTATATATTGCATTGGCTAAAAAACAAGGAGCTGATATTACAAAAATTACCGGCACCATTCAGAATGATATTTTAAAAGAGTATGCAGCACGAGGTACTTATATATACCCGCCAAAACAAAGCATGCGTTTGATTACCGATATTTTTGAATATTGTAGTCAAGAAGTATCGAAGTGGAATACGATTTCTATCAGTGGTTACCATATTCGTGAAGCTGGAAGTACGGCTGTGGAAGAACTTGCATTTACCTTGGCAAATGGGAAAGCCTATTTGCAAGCCGCAATGGAAAAAAAATTAGACATCAATGTTTTTGCTAAACGATTATCTTTTTTCTTCAACGCACACAATCATTTATTTGAAGAAGTAGCCAAGTTTAGAGCTGCTCGTCGTATGTGGGCGCATATCACAAAAGAATTAGGCGCAACAGACATCGAAGCACAAAAATTACGTTTTCATACCCAAACTGGCGGTAGTACTTTGACTGCCCAACAACCGATGAACAATATCGTTCGCGTTACAGTACAGACCCTCGCTGCAACACTGGGTGGTACACAAAGTTTGCATACGAATGGCTTTGATGAAGCATTGAGTTTACCTACCGAACAAGCTGCAAGCATCGCATTACGAACCCAACAAATCATTGCCGAAGAAAGTGGCATTTGTGATACCGTAGATCCATTTGCAGGTTCCTATTATATAGAAACTTTAACCAACGAAGTAGAAGAAGCTGCCTGGAAATTGATACACAAAATTGATGCCATGGGAGGTGCTGTAAGTGCGATTGAACAAGGGTTTATGCAAGAGCAAATTGCACGTTCAAGTTATGCATACACAAAGGCAATAGAGCGAAATGAGAAAATAATTGTGGGTGTAAATAAATACCAAAGTCAAGAAAAAAATACGACACCCATCATGAAAATAGATCATGCTATTCAAGTGGAGCAAATAGCAAGACTAAAATTATTTAAAGAAAATAGAAACCAAGACTTGGTCAAAAATTGTCTAGAAAAAATTGCAACACAAGCTTCTGGACATGAAAATTTAATGCCATTAGTTATTGAAGCGGTAGAAGCACATTGTACACTAGGTGAAATTGCCAATACACTTCGTGCGGTTTGGGGAGAGTACCGCTAATGTATTCGTTACTGCCTATTTTATCACGCCATAAAAATTCAACATGCTAAAACTTATTCTAGAATTTATCATTGGTATTGGCATTGGAATTTATGGCTATTTGGTGCCGAGTTATATCAATATGTCTGTTTTGCAATTAGGTACATTACCTTCTACAAAATCCTTATACAAAGTATTGCTTGTTATTTCATTGATTGAGATTCCGTATTGTTTCTTTTGTATGTCCATGATGCAATGGATTTTGCAGCAACATATTTTACTCTTGGTTATCAAATGGCTCATCGTTGTTATTTTACTTTTTCTGGCTGGCTTAAATTTATTTGAAGCTAAAAAGAAATCTAAGCATACTTCACTGGAAAACGTAAATGTGATGGAGAAAAAGCAAGTCAATAAGCTTTTATTACTCGCCATATTTAATCCATTTCAATTATCTGCTTGGGCTATTTGGGGTACCTACTTGATAGAAAAATCATGGTTTGAATGGTCAGCATTTTCCATTTTTATATTCAGTATTGGCGCATCCATCGGCGTTGCTATTATCTTATGGATTTATGCCTATATGGGCAATAAATTAGTCTCGTATTTTTCGGTCAACAAAAAACAAATTGATTATTTTGTATCGGCGATTTTGGTCGTATTAGCTGTTGTGCAGTTGGTTAGGAATTTGAGTTGATGGAAAAATTATTTTACTCACAGAAGTCACAGAATACAGAAGTGTTTTAGGATTAATTTTTGTTTGACTTCGCACTGTTCAGAATTTGAAATCCCGAACCCTTATCGAAGGATTTATAATCCTTACACAAATTCTGCATCAATAGAATTTCAAGTGATTTATTCCATTTTTCTATACATATTATTTCTTATCCTTTTCCCCACAATTAAAACTACTTTTACCGACTTTAGGATAAAAACCTAACACCATGATAAAAGAACTTAGTCTACAATTGCTTCCTTCGCAAGCCTCCTCCAATGCGGATATTTTAATGTCGATTTCGCAAGCGCTGCGTTTAAAAAAATCGCAACAGATTCAATATAAAATTCTAAAAAAATCTATTGATGGCAGAGGCAAAACAACCCATATTATTTTACAAGTAGAAGCGCATATTGATGAAGCTGTTTTTACTGAAAAAGAAATTGAATTTAAGGCTGAAAATGTAAGCTTATGCGAAGAGTTACATATCATAGGTGCTGGACCAGCTGGGCTTTTTTGCGCTTTACAATGTATTGAATTGGGCATTAAACCTGTCTTGTTTGAAAGAGGAAAAAATGTGCGCGATCGTCGTCGTGATTTAGCCATACTCAATAAAGAAGGCATACTCAACGAAGAAAGTAATTATTGTTTCGGAGAGGGTGGAGCAGGCACTTATAGCGATGGTAAATTATATACGCGCAGTAACAAGCGTGGCAATGTGCAACGTGTATTGGAATTGTTTACTTATTTTGGTGCAGAAGAGGATATTATGTTTGATGCGCATCCACATATAGGCACCAATAAATTGCCGCAAATTATTGAAGCCATCCGAGAAAAAATTCTAGCGTGTGGTGGAGAAATTCATTTCAATTCGAAGCTAACAGATATTAAGTATACAGGTGATACTATCAGCGCTATAGTGATAAATGAAACCCAACATGTGGCAGTGAAAAATGTGGTATTGGCTACAGGACATTCAGCAAGTGATATATATGAATTATTTTATCAAAAAAATATCAAGATAGAAAGTAAACCTTATGCTTTAGGTGTTCGTATTGAGCATCCGCAACATATCATTGATTCTCTTCAATACCATTGTGAACTGCGTGATCCATATTTACCGCCTGCAAGTTATAGTTTGGTAGAACAAGTGAATGGACATGGTGTATTTTCATTTTGTATGTGCCCAGGTGGTATCATTGCGCCTGCATCCACACAAGCAAACACACTGGTAGTCAATGGTTGGAGTCCAAGCAAAAGAAACAATCCTTTTGCAAATAGTGGTATGGTAGTGAGTGTAGATGAAAAAGATTTTAAAAATAAATCCCCGTTGGGTGGACTATATTTTCAAAGAGAAGTAGAGCAAAAAGCATTTGAAGTTGGTGGTGGAAAATACGTTGCACCTGCACAAAGAATGACAGATTTTGTTCGCAATAAAGTATCTGCTAGCTTGCCAGTTTGTTCTTATCTTCCGGGTGTCAACTCTGCACTACTCTCCGATGTATTACCTAAAATAGTATACCAATCCTTATCCAATGCATTAGTCACTTTTGGGAAAAAAATGAGTGCAGAAACTCGAAAAACTTCTAGTGGATATTATACCGAAGAAGCAATTATTTTAGCTACAGAAAGTCGCACTTCATCACCAGTAAGAATACCACGGGATAAGGAAACCTTTCAACATATCCAATTGAAAAATTTATATCCATGTGCAGAAGGAGCAGGTTATGCAGGAGGTATTGTAAGTGCAGCGATGGATGGAATGAAAATTGCAAATGCTATAGTAAGCAATTCGTAGTCCGAATATTACTAAGTGTTGCGTCTCACTTTCTACTGACGACTCATTATATTTGCCACAACTTATGCTTCGTATAGAAAAAATATCCTTATACCATTTTAGAAATTATACGAATCAGGAATTTTCCTTTGACAAACAAATCGTAAGTATCACAGGTAAAAATGGTTCTGGTAAAACATCTATTTTAGATGCGATTCACTTTCTATGTTTTACTAAAAGTTATTTTCTGCATATCGATAGTTTGGTCATCACGAATGGCTTACAAGGCATGCGAATTAATGGTGAATTTCGAACGGATAAATTAGATACACTAACTTGTATTATTCGAGACAATAGCAAAAAAGAATTTTTAAAAAACAGTGTGGCTTATACCCAATTTTCAAGGCATATTGGTCAGTTCCCTTGTGTTTTCATTGCACCAGATGATACAGAACTGATTACTGGCAGCAGCGAGGGTAGAAGAAAATTTATGGATACCATTATTAGTCAATTATCTATTGATTATTTGGATCAAATAATACTGTACGCAAAAATATTGCAACAAAGAAACGCACTACTCAAACAATGGCATTTGCAAGCAACTCAAGATTATTCTTTGTTACAAATTTACACGAAGCAACTGCATACTATTGGTCACGTCATTCATCAATATCGTATTGATTTTTGCAAACAACTTGCGGCAAAAACGAATGAATTTTATACCTATCTGAGTGAGGAAAAAGAACAAGTTATTATTCAATATCAATCCCAATTAGAGTCAGCATCTTTAGAAGATTTGCTAACTCAAAATATAGAAAAAGACATACGTACCCAAAGAACAAATTATGGAATCCATAAAGACGATTTAATCTTTGAATTAAATGATATGCCATTCAAACAAGCAGCCTCTCAAGGGCAACGAAAATCCTTTTTATTTGGTTTGAAACTGGGTCAATTTTTCATCATTCAAGAACAAAAAAACAAATCGCCAATTTTATTATTAGATGATATTTTTGAAAAATTGGATGAAAGTAGAAGCCATAAATTAATTGACTTTCTAGTGAAACAAAACGCACAAATTTTTATTACGCATACCCATATTGAACAAGTCAAAAAAACATTCAAAGAATACCAAGACCAAGTTCAATTTATAGAATTATAAATTTACTAATAGACCTTCCAATATACTTTAGTGATTTTCCTTTTATCATCCACACTCTTATAATCTCGAGTAGGATCTGGATATTCTATTCCTCTTCCTTCAACAATAACATTAATAATTGCCTTCGCATTTTGATTGAATTGCGCAAATTCAGCGGCTAATTGTTCATTGATAATATCACCTACCTCCATTGCTCTTAAATAAGATAAGTAGTTGATGTATTCATTCTCCGTCATCGATTTTTGTTGAGCACTCAACAATAATTGTTGATAGTTTTCGGTATTCGTATCTATTGTTTCTTCATCTGTGTAACCAAACACAACTATTTCGGCGCGAAAAATAGATCCATTCCTATTTTTTTTCACCAATGAATCAAGTAAGGGTGCGAATACACTAACTGCTTGTTCTCGTTTTTCTTCTGGAATTTTATAAGTATCACCAGCATAAAAAGTAGCCTTTGGAAATTTTTTATATAGTAAAATATTCACGCCTTTTTTAGGATCATATTTTACCAGAGTTTCTTGCAATTGAGATTTTAATCCGTAATAATAAAGTTGTACAGAACGATGATAATTTTGTCCAGTAATAATTTTAAAGGATTTTACATACTCAATTACACTATCAGTAATTTCTTCCTGATTTTCACTACTTATATTTTCTGTATCTAGTGTTGTATTCGTAGTTGGATTTGGATTCGCATTTGGATACGTACTCAAATTGGTTCTTCTGCTTAGGCAAGAAACAAAAAACAAAATAGAAGCTAGAATTATAAACTGATAAAAAAATTTCATACGCATATATTAATCTAATCCTCACCAAAAGAAACTTCTTTAGCAACAACGGGAGCTTTGTTGGGTTTAACATTTGTTTTTGGCGCAATTACCGTTGTAGCTGTTTTAGTTTCAGTGGCTCTATTTTTATTACTTACGACTGGCGTATTATTAGCACGTGACGTATTTTTTCTAACTGGTGCTTCAACAACATTTTTAGCACGTGACGATTTTTCTGTATTTCGTTGTTTAGGAGAAGATGCAACAGAAGGCTTTCTCCCATCTTCATTTGCAGGATTTTCTCTATTGGTGGAAATTTCGTTTTGCGGAGTTTCCGTATTGCCAGAATTCTGTTCAGGTCCTGTTGAATTTGCATTTTGATTATCCACTTGAACATCTGTACTGCCTGCTGGCGTAGCATTTTCAGCTGAATTACCATCAGTATTGGATGCATTAAGATTGTTTAATGTAGCCATATCGGAAGTATCTGATTCTGTTGTTCCGGCATCAGTTGAATCAGAAGTATTTGCCATTTCGCTGTTCTGAATGGGTAGTTTTTCTGTATTTTTTTTATTTTTAGATTGATACCAAGTATATCCAATAAATAAAACAACAAGAAGTATGATAACAATATTCAACTTAGCCAAAACACTTTTAAATCTGCTCTGTTTTGGTGGTGGTGCAGCTATATTTGGATTTTGAATTTGATTTTGATTCATTTCCAAAACCTTGTTCAATAAATCTTCGGTTTTTAATAACCTTTCATTCATTTCTTCAAAACGCATTTTGGAAGTATTTAAAACTTCTCTTTCTAAATCACTGCCAATAAATTTTGACAATGGTGGCACATTATTGGTTTTTAAGGATTCTTGCAATTGTCTAATTTTCTCTTCCAAAACGGCTATTGAATTCATTTCTTGATTCGTAGCATGTGGCAAATTATCACTTCTTACTTCTTCTACGCGTGTTGGCTCATTTCTTACTGGTTCTGGAATATTTACTGGACTTGGTGCTGCTACTGTATTTACATTTTCTGCTTTGGGTTGTTCGCTAGCATTAGAACCAGTTTGAGCTTTTTTATCTTTACTTAATTGTTTGATTCTTTCATAAAATTCAGCAGGCGATAAATTTTCCGCTGCTAATTTTTGGCTATCCGTAAGTCCCTCTTTTTTGACTTCTGCCGGTCTTTCTTGAACTATATTTTTTTCTTCATGAGCTGGCTGAACAATGTTAGTATGTGTTTGATCACTTTGCACATGCGCAGTTTGTCCACTGAGAAGTGTGTTGGCTAACTTGGCTCTATTAATTAAGTTCAATTGTTCATTGAACTCTGCCTGTGTCATGGCATTCGCAGTGATTGGGACATTGCCAATAACTTGATTAGACATTGCTCCTGGAACATGCGTTTCGGAACTAAACATTTGACCAGCCCCCTTTTCTACATCCACCACCAATAAAGGAGTCACTGACGGTTTCGCGGTAATTTTTATTTCTTGATTAATGTTCTTTACCTTTTCATATATCTCTTCCGGACTCAATGATTTCGTAGTAACAGTATTAGCTTCTAAAAACACTTCAGCATCTTCATGATCAGAATCTGTTAAGCCATTATTATATTCAGTATCTGAATTATACATATTGCTAACGCCTTTTTCTACATCTACAACGATAATAGGAGAAGGGGAAGATTGAGATTTTACCCGTAAATCTTTGTTCAAATATTTAACCTTCCCATAGAATTCAATTGGCGATACTTCTTCAAGAGTCACAGCTAAATTCTCATTAGAAACTTTCTTTTTATTTCCACCCTTATTGCCTGCTGCAATATTTCCTTCAATATCCTTCGCGCTGTAAATATTTGTTATTCCTTTTTCTACATCTACTACAATGATTGGGGATTCTTTTTGCGTATTATTTTTTTCTACAACAACTTTTGTCTTTTTGACTTTATTATTTACTTTATCGAAAAGCTCTTTAGGACTTAAATTTTCTATTGGATTCTTAGCAACACTTACATTTATTTCCTTTCCGATTTCTTTTGATTTAATCAGACTGGCTTTTATTTCTTCAAAATAAGAATTAGAAAATTCGGGATCTTCATTCTTAATTTCTTTCGTTTCACTCGGTGTAATTATCGCATTGGATTTAATTTCTTCATGCAGCAATTTTATTTTTTCGTAAAATTCGGCAGGAGTTAATTTATCCGTTTGCGGTATTGGCTGCGGTACAATTTCATTTTCAATCTCCTCAATATTTTTATACTTGATATTAATTTCTTCTGGCTTATTGTCCGCACTAATTGTATCCTCTACTTTGGAAATCGTATTGGGAATGATCAAGTCCTTTTGCGTTAGATTCGCACTGATTTGATCATGTAATAATTTTATTTTTTTATAATATTCTTCAGGAGATAAATTTTCCGAATTGTCTTCATCAAGATCTGCCTTTTCAATTGTAATAGGTGTTACAGCCTTTTCAATTGCAATAGGAGTTACCGCCTTTTCCTTTTCTACATCCTTACTATCACTTGGTGCGTGCTTAAATTCTGTTTCTATTGGCGGATGAACAGGTGAAGAAGTTAAGGCCTTAATTTCTTCTTGCAAATGCTTGATGCTTTCAAAAAATTCAGCTTTTGTCAACACCTCTTTCGGAAGTATTGGTTCTTCAGGCTCTGCTTCTGGTAAGGCAGATTCTATTTTACTATTTTCCTGAACTAGAGGAACAGCACCAGTGCTTTCATCTGGTATATTTGTTACTGGAATCTTCGATAAAGCAGCATTCGCGTTAATTTGATCTTGTAAAAGTTTTATTCTTTCATTAAATTCAGAAACGGAAATTGTGTTTGCAGGAATTGGTGCAACAATGGGAACAATTTCATTTTTAATTTCATCAATCGGATTTGAATTTGCCATCCTATTATCCAGATTTGAATTAGAATTAGGTGTGATTATTTGCGCTACATTTTCACTTCCCATCGGCGGTTTCGGCGTATTTGGATTGGCCTTGATTTGATCTTGCAGAAATTTAATTCTCTCTTGATATTCCGCTTCTGAAATCACTGGAGTGCTTGCCACTGGTGCGTTAACTGGAATGTCAATTGGCTTCTCCTCTTGTTCTGGAACAATTTCCTTTTTTTCCACCTCATGTATAGTCGGAGGAATAATATCATTGTTTGTTTGTCGATTCGCATTTGATTTTGCCGAAGGCATTACAGTGGATTTTAATCCTTCTTGTAGAAATTTTATTCGCTCATAAAAGGATGGCGCCTTGGTTTCAGTAGGCGCTACTTGAATATTTGGAATAATACCGTTACCAAGTGTTCCAGTAGGTGGTATTTGTTCATCACTAGCTGGCATTGAAATAGGTAAATCATTATCCATCTCTATCTTTTTTGTTTCAGAAATAGGAGCTTGAATGGTGTCCTTCGCCTCATCTGGAAGAAATTCTATTCGCTCGTAACAAGTTGCTGGTCGTATTATCTCATTCGGTTCAACTTGCGGAGTCGAATGAATCCCCATATTCATTTCAATATTTGTGTGTGTATTTTCTTCGCTATTGGTGGATAAATTTGAACCTCTATTCGAAGAGCCCATATTGGCAAAAGGTAGGGGAGAGGATTTTATACTCGCATTGATTTCTTGTTGCAGTATTTTAACTCTTTCATCGAAAGCAGAAGTTTTTACCGCTTCTACTGGCTGCATTGGATATGTTTTTTCAACTTCCATGCGCATCTCTTCCACAATTTTTACGGGTTCAATTGGAGGAACTGGAACTGGAACAGAAATGGGAATAGGGCTTTGTTCAACAGGTTGAATTGGATTATGACTTGGCGTCGAACTTGGCATTGCAGGATTACTAGTTGCTTTGATTCCTTGCAATAAAAGTTTAATTCTTTCATCAAATGCAGCAGGAGTCAAGGTTTCAGAATCATCTTGTGGATTATCTGGAATAATGCCATTACCAACATGTTGCTGGTTGTCGCGATTAGAATACAAATTCCCAGTATTCGGAAAAGGGATAGATTGACTAATCCCATTTGGTATATTTCCGTTTGCTGGATTCAAATTATTCTTTGCATTATCATTATTTATTGCACTGAATTCGTTTTCTGCTTCATTTGAAAATCCTTCTGGATAGACAGTTCTCAGAATTTTGGGCTCACTTTTTCCACCCGTTGGGAAACGACCATTTGCACTACTGATTTCCCGTTGAATATCGGATTCATTAGTGTTTGAATTGTTTGATTTCGCCAACTCAGCAAGAAAATCAAATACAACCTTATTCCCTTTTTCCTTCATAAATATTTCCTACGTACAAATTTAGAGGCAACATGAATATATACGAATTATATTCATGTTAACTGAAAGCATAAATTTATACAAATTTTTTTAATATTTCGTAAGTATATAAAGGTATAAATTGATTTTGATTTTTGAACCAGGTAATTTGCCTTTTAGCATAATTCCTAGAATGTTGCTTTATCAAGCCAATTGCCACTTCCAGAGGATATTCCCCATCGAAATATTTGAATAATTCTGAATAGCCAACAGTTTGTAAACTTCGCAATTCTTTCTTCGGAAATAATGCTAAAACTTCCTCTACCAATCCATCCTGCAACATAACATCCACGCGTTGGTTGATTCGTTTATACAAAACATCCCTTTCAGAGATTAACACATATTTTTCTATTGCAAAAGATCTAGTTTTATGTTGATTCGTACGATAGGAAAGTATGGACTCGCCGGTCGATAATTTAAATACCAATGCGCGTAATAAACGAGACGCATTTTCTTTTTCCGATTGATGATAAAATAGAGGGTCGGCATGTTCAATTTCCTTTTGCAACCAAGCTAAGCCTTGTTGTTTAAAGGTTTCATTGATTTCTGCATCCAATTTTTTATTGATGGAAGGCATGGTATCCAGACCTTCACAAAGCGCTTTTAGGTATAATCCAGTGCCACCGACGCAAACAGCAACATCCTTTTTCGCAAAAATTGTGTCTAACTTTTCTAGTCCGTATTGTTCAAATTGACCTGCCGAAACAAGCTCATCGACAGAATGCGAATCAATAAAATGATGTGGTACAAGTGCCAACTGTTCTAGACTTGGTTTAGCTACACCGATATTCAATTCCTTGTAACATTGTCTACTGTCGGCAGATAAAATTTCAGTACCCAAATGCTGCGCAATCTCAATGGCTACATTTGTTTTACCAATGGCAGTTGGTCCGCCAATTACTATTAATTTTTTCAATGGAACCTCATTCTATAATTCATCCGTAAAATTATCATCGCCTCCAAGATCATCCTCTGCATCCGTCGAAGTCATATCATCTTCGCCTTCTTCTCCGTAACCCTCTTCGTTGGAAGGCACATCAAATTTTTCTTCTGCTTCCACCACAAGTTCTTTTTCTAAATCTTTGATACCAAATTGGGTAGGAGAAACTCCTTCACTTAAAATACAAACTGGGTATGATTTCGGTTTCGATGGAACAGGACTCAAAGTAATAATTTCAATAAGTAATCGCCATTTTTTGACATGATCACTTTCATATATAAACTTTTGATGTGGGTCAGAAATGAGTGCACCAATGGGTGTTTTTTTCATACTTAGCGAAGCGGCACCTCTAATATTTTTCTCAACAACAGAAGAAATTTCTGTTTCCTTAACCCATTTATGGTTACTTACAAAAATGGAAGCTTCCATTTTTTCTGGCATCTGAAAAATAAATTTGATACAAGTGTGTAGCTCATAAAAAGTTTGATCTGATAGTATTTCTACAGACCGATAGGTGGAATCATCTTCTTCCCAACTTATTTTTAAATTAATTAATGACATATTTTTCCGTTGCAATCGCAAACATACTAAATAGGTTTTATATTTAATTCATTCGCTTTTACCAACATATACGCAAATGCCTCTTCATAATTATTTTTAATGACTCCATCTAAGATTGCCTCTCTTACTGCATCTTTAATATCACCAACAGCCTTACTAGGTCTGAGATTAAAGGTCTCCATAATTATCTCACCAGTTATTGGTGGCTGCCAATTTCTAATTTTATCCGATTCTTCCACTTCTTTCATTCGTTCCTGCACCAAATTAAAATTCTCTCTAAATTTAATCACTTTCGTTTGGTTTTTAGAAGTGATGTCCGCATTGCATAAGGTCATCAAATCATCTATTTCCTCTCCTGCATCGAATAATAATCTTCTCAAAGCACTGTCAGTAATATTTTCTTTCGTCAATGAAACAGGCCGATGATGTAGAAAAACTAATTTCTGTACATACTTCATTTCATGATGCAAGGGTAGTTTAAGGTCTTTGAATATACCTGGTATCATTTTTCCACCTATCCATTCATGCCCGTGAAAAGTCCAACCATGACCTTGTTCAAATTTTTTGGTGTTTGGTTTTCCTATATCATGCAATAATGCTGCCCATCTTAGCCAAATATTATTGGTATGCAAACTAATATTATCTACCACTTGAATGGTGTGGTAAAAATTATCTTTATGTCCTATGCCATCAATATTTTCTGCACCAGCCAAAGCAGCTAATTTAGGAAAAATGAAGGGAAGTATTTTTGTTCTAAACAGTAAATCAAAACCAATGGAAGGCTTTTTACAAGCCATTATTTTTTGCAATTCATCGGTAATACGTTCCTTAGAAATAATCAAAATTCTTTCTGCATTTTCTAGTATTGCCAATAGGGTTTCTTCTTCAATTTGATAGTCTAATTGCGTTGCAAATCTAATGGTGCGCATCATGCGCAAAGGATCATCAATAAAGGTTTGAGCGGGAGGAAGAGGGGTTCTCAAAATTTTATCTTCTATATCTTTTAATCCATTGCATGCATCCACAATTTGCCCATAGTCCTCTTCATTTAAACTGATGGCTAATGCATTAATGGTGAGGTCTCTGCGCAATTGATCTTCAAGAAAAGTACCAGTTTCCACTATCGGATTTCTACTTTCTGCACGATAGGATTCTTTGCGTGCACCAACAAATTCTATATCCAATCCTTCGAAATTAAATTGTGCGGTACCAAAATTTTTGTATACGGTAACCTTGGGATTTGGCTTACATAATTTTGCAGTTTCTTCTGCCAGTTGGATGCCATCCCCCAAGCAAACTATGTCTATGTCTTTGCATATTCTTCCTAAAATTTTATCTCGTACAAAACCGCCAATTACATAACAAGGCATACCCAATTCTTTAGCAGCCAATGCTACTTTTTCAATAATGAATTGTTCTTGTTTGGAATAAGCAATATGCATAGTTCTACTATTCAACGGAATAAATAAATGTCGTAAAAAATTAAAAAATATACATGATTCGCGTACACCAAATATTATTGAATTGTTGCGATCGTCCGGTTAAATAATTAGGCGCATTTCTAACCGATAACACGGAATATTGAAATCTTAAATTGAATAAAAACCCTTTCCAAATATGCGCGTTGGCATTCAAAATAAAATTGACATCAAACTTTTTGAATGGAAACAATTTTGCGTCTTGTGTGTATTTATTGCCTTGACCATCCGTATAAATTTCTTTACTAGAAAAAAGTTGTCCGTATGAAAATCCTGCACCGAAGTTGCTTTTCTTTTGGTCAAAATAGTTCAGCAAAATAGGTACTTCGGCATAATTCAATTTGATTTTATAATCCGTAATAATGGTACTTTGATCATTCGCCATTTTTGGCACTTGATTTTGTCCAGCTCTACTGCCTTTCTGCGCATATAAAAGTTCCATGCTTAACGCAGCAGGATGTCCAATGCTTGCATACACGATTACACCTGCATTCCAGCCGGCTTTATGGTATCCTGCAAAATTATCGCCATCTACTTGAGTAAAATTTCCGCCACCAACTAAGCCACCCCAGAATACGCGATCTGTATTGCCATATTGAGCCTTCACATTTGTTGTGCATAAAATAAAAGATAGAAAAATCAACATCCATCTCTTTTTAATTACTTTAGCCATTTAAATACATTTTGGTTTTATTTCAAGGCAAATATATGAGTATAAAGAATACACCGGCAACATTAAAAAAAATGGAAGAACTATATGATGAAATGGGCTATTCCATTCGTTTTGAAAAAGGAAATTTTCACAGTGGTTATTGCATTTTAGAAGATCGAAAAATCGTTGTCATCAATAAATTCTTAAACTTAGAAGGAAGAATTAATGCTTTGACGGATATTTTACCTTCTATTCAATATGATGTAACTAGCCTACCCACTGACATTCGCATATTTTATGAAACGGTAATGTCCATCCCAGCTAATAAATAAAGTTAGAAACTAATTTTAAACAAGCCTAATTTATTTGCCATGTATTTCATTCAGCTCCATGGCACACTTTAATTCTCACCTTCAATTTATTCTTTATGGATTTTGAAATAATAGAAACAGCCCACCTTTTTTTACGCAAATTAACGCCTGCAGATTTTGATACTATTTTTGAAAACTATTCGAAAGAAGAAATAAAAAATATTCTTGGTTTACGAACAGAAGAAGAATTTTTAGTTGAAAAAGAAAAGCAGGAAAAAGGTTATACTACTTATCGTATTTCTATTGTTTACTTTCAGATGATAGACAAGGAAACAAATCAAATTATTGGCGGCTGTGGTTTTCATAATTGGTTTGCATTGCATGCTCGTTCTGAAATAGGTTACGTACTTAAACTAGAAGAATATAAACGCAAAGGGCTGATGACAGAAGCACTTCAAGCCATTATTGATTATGGTTTTAATGCCATGAAACTAAACAGAATAGAAGCTTGTATTTCACCAAACAATGAAGCTTCTTTACAATTAATTCGGAAATTTAATTTCACACAAGAAGGTGTTTTGCGCAAACATTTTTTTCATGAAAATGAATATGGCGATTCGATTATTTTTGGCTTGTTAAGGGAGGAGTATTTCAGTAAAAAGTAGAAAGTAAAAAGTAAAAAGTAGCTAGTGATTAGATTTTAGAATTTGGAAATTTTCACTCCGTTTATTTTTCCTATCGCTTGGTGTCACCAAGCAAAATTATAGTTTCATGCAGTTCGTCATTTTCCGCTCTGCAACATGTACTACAATAAATAAAAAAAGCCCATCGAACCACTAAGCAATCCAATACTCCGCCCGCAAACAATCCTCCTATTCAAAAGATAAATCTCCATGCAACACAATTTAAATACAAATCAATTACATTTGATAAATGCTTACGAAACCCCAAGCTTCTGCAATCTGCAAATCAATGATTTGTATTAAAGAAAGTTTGTAGCGGGGATGAGTAAGTTAGCGCTTATAGTATTAGCCTCCAACTTCTAACAAACTCTCCAATCTCTCGCAACCATTTTCGATACGCAAGAATAAAATCTGTGTGTAATGTTTCGTAATGTTTTCCTGATTCAAAATGCAAGACACGCAAGCACTTACGGGCAATCAAGATTTGTTTCTAAACGCAACCATTACGCAAGCTAAATTGAAACTAAACGTACGGCATCATTTGTTCTTTATTCAGCTTAGTACTAGCCTCACGTCTTCGCCAGCATTTGTTCTTTAATCATCTGCGCTGCGCAACCACAACTTGAAAAGCATATCCGAATTATCGATTAATAAAAATGAACTACAAGCGCTAACATCGCATAAGCCTAATGCGGGCTGTAGGAAGTAATTGAACATTTGGAATTCTATTTATCTTTAGTACTTTTACCCAGCTGATGTTCTTCGATTGCCCGCACAAGGCCTATGCGCGGAACGTTATGGGCAAGTTTAAAAACGACACAGCGGACACGGACAGACACGAGAACCGCTAAAATATTTTTCTGATGCTTGACAGTTTTACGACTGACAACAGCGTATTGACTTTTCCGACAGTCATAAAAAATCGGACGACAAATTTTTAATCAAATAATTTAAAATCAAATACAATGAAAAAAATAATTTTAATACCAATCATTTTTTTGTTACTCGGCTTTTCAACTTCAGGATACAGCCAGACAACGACTGACACTTTAACAACATCTAGATATGTCTATTGTGAACTTGTTGGAATGGCGAAATTTTTAAGCACGAAGGTTACTGTTGCAGTTGACTATGGTGAAGAGAAAAGCTTTTTTCAGGACACAAGAATGAGAGACGAACAAACAGGTAAAGTCACATCATTTAATTCTATGGTAGACGCTTTAAATTATATGGGGACGAAAGGTTGGGAGTTTGTGCAAGCGTATGTTGTAACGACAGGCAACCAAAATGTTTATCGTTGGTTACTTAAAAAGAAAAAGGTATAATATAAACAGCGGACAGCAAACCAGCCCATAACAGCACCTACAAAAAATTGGCGGTTCAGTGCTTCGTATGACAGTTTTGTGGTTGAACAAATATTCGTTCTTCGTATGAACATTTGTGGTAAAAATCGCCAACTTCTTGTAGCTGCAAAACGTCAAACTGTCTAAGAACTAGACAAGGAAATTCTCTACTTTATAAACATTTAAGCTACTGAACTATGTATAACTAAATAGTACAATTCCTTAACTTGAATGGGTTGATTTTGCTACCTTTAAACATGATTTACATTAAAGGAAAAGACAGAGCACAAAGTGTACTTTTTCCAGAAACTCTCGACCAATTAGTTCATCAGGATCACGAAGTCCGATTCATCGATTTGTTTGTTGAGAGCATAAACATTCATGAATTTGAATTTAAAATCAAAACAAAAACCTTGGAAGGTAGACCACCTTACAACCCAAAGGATTTGTTGAAACTTTATATCTATGGCTATCTTAATTCAATTCGATCATCCAGAGTTTTAGAAAAAGAGACAAATAGAAATATCGAAGTAATGTGGTTGCTCAAACAGCTTACTCCCGACCACAATACCATTTCCAATTTTCGTCGTGATAATGAAAAAGCCATTCGTAAAGTATTTCAAAAAACGGTTTCTGTAGCTAAAGAATTTAAACTCATTGGTGGACAATTACTAGCTGGGGACAGCACCAAATTACGTGCACAGAATTCGAAGAAAAATAATTTCAATGAAAAGAAAATCAAACAACATATTGAATACATCGACAACAAATTGGATGAATATAATGACGCTTTAGAGCAAGCCGATACAGAAAATAAAAAAATCATTGAAGAGAAAATTGATTTACAAAACACACGTAAATCGGGTTATGAAGATTTACAAAAGCAATTAGTCGAAACAGGCGAAACGCAAATTTCGACTAGCGATTCTGAAAGCCGTCAGCTCATCACCCGTAACAATATTACAGAAGTAGCTTACAGCATACAAACCGTTGTAGATGCCAAACATAATCTACCAATTGATTATCTGGTGACCAACCAAAACGACAGCAAAGCCATGGGTGAAATGCTGGAACGAACGGACAAAATTATTCCATTAAAAGGCACAACCGTACTCTTCGACAAAGGCTATCACACAGGCTCCGAAATTAAAAAAGCCGTTGACATGGAAATCAATATTATGGTTGCAATACCAGCAGTTGCAGCACATGCGCCCGACCATGCTTACGACGTTGAACACTTCATGTATGATAAAGAAAACGATACCTATACCTGTCCGCAACAACAACAGTTAACCAGTACAGGTACTAACTATAAAAAACAAAATGGCATAGCAATCATTAACATCAAACATTATAAAACAAAAGCTTGCATGGACTGTCCAGTGTTTGCAAAATGCACAACAAATAAAAAAGGCAGACTCATTGAACGAAGTGAATATGCACCATACATTGAGCAAAATAAAATAAACATCGAAGCCGACAAAGAAATATACAAACAACGGCAATGTATTGTAGAGCATCCATATGGAATACTCAAACGGCAATGGGGATTTTATTATATCATGACCAAAAAAGGAAAGCAACGAGCTAGTGCTGATGTCGGACTTATGTTTGTGGCTTATAATTTACGCAGACTCTTCAACATCATTGACAAAAACGAACTCCAAAAATACCTAGAGAAGCTTGTTCCGTATTTTTTCTCTATTTTGTCATTCAACAAATTATATTGCTCTAAAATAAGGCTATCATTTTTTAGTCAAATTCCTGCTCTCTATTTTCAAAAGGTCGCTTAAACGAACTCTAATTGATAATTTTGAAGCT
>CAMDVD010000013.1 GCA_945878115.1 Chitinophaga pinensis
CGTACACCGATGAATGCGCCTAAGGAGAAGTTTTTGGTTGCAGGTCTATTGGATGCCCAACCTTTCGAAACATCAATGGCATTTGGTTCATTGTATTTGGCATAGTCTCCGCTCCAATAATTGAAATCATATTGGGTAGTATCTGAACCATATTTAATTTTCATTCCTTTTGTATTCTCTACATTGCTAAATCCAATATCAGCACGAAGATGAACAGTCACTATTGTTCTGGTCCAAAGACGTAATTCGCCGCCTACTGCAAATACAAACCCAAGGTCCAAAGGGTTGTAAATTTCTCCAGTTATTTTTCCTTTTTGAGAACCTACAATAGTAGAGGTTACAGACATTCCTGTAGCTACCGTTTGATTTGCAACTTCTTTACCAGCTTCGTCTTTAAACGAAATCTTATCAGAATAGTTTCCTAAAAATGCTATGTATGGTCCGAATTGCGCACTGAATCTAACGCGTCTGTTAGGGTAGTATCTGTTGAATGATTTGAAATGAAAAAGTAATGGTAATTTGAGGTAAGAAAGTTCCGTTTTTCCAGTTAAGCTTAATTTAGTAATGGTGTCTTTACCTGTATAAGCTGCACCGCCCATCCAATACAATAATTGCCCGCCAAAACCAACTGTTTTTTGAAACCAATATACACCTTCCACACCGGCGGCATAAGAGAAGTTCATGGTTTGTGGGTCTAGTCTTTGATCTGCATCTAGGTCATCACGATTAGGTAACATGGCAGAAAAACCACCGCCAACAAAGCCCCATTGCATGCCTAATATAGGCGCATCATTGCGTCCATTTGGACTATAGTCGTATTGAGCAGAAGCGGAGTAAAAACCAATAATAGATAGTAAACAGAGTAGTTGTTTTTTCATTTACTTATTTTTCGTGCTTACAAATATATAATAATTGATTACAATTTTAACTATTCTTTAGAAACTTCATAAATTCCTGGAAATAAATATTTCTTTCCCGTCTTTATTTCTTCACATTCATAGCGGGTACGTCGCTTGAGTATTAGTTTAAAAACCCGCCCATTCTCTATTTGAAATAGATCACCTATTTGCAATTGTTCTATCATAATACCTCGTGTGGAAGTATCGTATTGATGCAGTACACGAAACAATTTCGGGTCGCTACAAGTACTGGCAGCTAAGCTTCTCATGGATTCATGCAAGGCTTTTTCTATGTCGTTTGGAAACACTTTTTTTGCAATAAATTTGTGTAATAATTGAGCAAAAATAGATTTCCATTCTGCGCCATGTGGAGCAACCTTATTCTGGTATTGGAGATGGTTGATTAAGTGGGCAAGTTCATGAATCAGGGTGATTAAAAAATGATATTTATTTAAGCTTGCATTGATTGAAATTCGATGGGGCAGATGTCCATGTGCTGGTCGGTAATCGCCAAGTATCGATTTTCTATCCCGTTGTACTTTGAGGTGAATTTTATATTCATGCATGTACGCAATGACATCTTCAGCCGTGCCATCGGGTAAGAAATGGGCAATGGCTTCTATCTCGTGTTGCTTAAATGCCATGTATTAAATAACTGCGTTTCGTACACGAATTAATTTTTGTAATAAAGATTTGAGGTCTTTCAGTGGTAGCATATTGGCTCCATCACTCAAGGCATTTTTGGGATCAGGGTGTGTTTCTATAAATAGTCCATCTGCACCTGCTGCGATGGCACATTTCGCAATGGTTTCAATCAATTCAGGTTTGCCACCTGTAACGCCAGAGGATTGATTTGGTTGTTGTAATGCATGGGTACAGTCCATAATTACTGGTTTGCCAAAGGCTTTCATAATCGGAATACCACGATAGTCTACGATTAAATCTTGATAACCAAAAGTAGTACCTCGTTCCGTAAGCATCACTTTTTCATTGTTTTGTGATTGCACTTTTTGCATGGCAAATTGCATTCCATCTGGAGAAAGGAATTGACCTTTTTTGATATTGACTACTTTTTGTGTTTTTGCTGCGGCAACTAATAAGGAAGTTTGTCTACACAAGAAGGCTGGGATTTGTAATACATCTACAAATTCAGCAGCCATCATAGCATCTTCTTCGGTATGAATATCTGTGACCAATGGGATATTGAATTCTGCTTTGATGTCTGCTAAAAGCGATAATGCCTTTTCTGTTCCAATACCAGTAAATGAATGTACACTGCTTCTGTTTGCTTTGGTATAAGAAGATTTGAATACCAAGGGAATTTTCAATTCTTGACAAATAGATACGAGCTCTGATGCTGTTTCATGCAATACTGCTTTTGACTCAATCACACAAGGTCCTGCCAATAAAAAAAAGTTGCTTTCGGAATAATTCTCCTTAAATAATTCTTTTAAAAAATCCATGTCGCAATTTAATACACTTTTGTATTTTCACCGAATAAATTAAAAAATGAGAATTACCCTTAACTCTTTTTTAGTTCATCTACATCATGCGTAAAATTGGAATCACAGGAGGAATAGGTAGCGGTAAATCGACAGTATGCAAATTGTTTGAAATGCTTGGTATACCTGTTTTCTATGCCGATGATGTGGCGAAGAAATTATATACAGATGACGAAGAAGTAAAAGAAAAAACGATTCGAATATTTGGGGAAGGCGTCTATCCGAATGGACAATTTGATAGAGGTATTTTAGCTGCCTTAATTTTTCAAGATGAGCAAAAACGGCAACAACTGAATGCCATCATACATCCTAAAGTATTGGCTCTTGGTGAAGTGTGGATGAAACAACAAACCGCGTCTTTTGCGTTGAAAGAAGCAGCTTTGCTCATAGAATCCAATTCCTATAAACAACTCGATGACATCATTTTAGTTGTGTCGCCTTTGCAAAAAAAAATGGAAAGAATTATGCAACGCGATCAATTGACAGAAGAACAAATCGAACTTCGTATGCGACGCCAAATGACAGACGAAGAAAAACGACCATTTTGTAAATATGAAATCATCAATGATGATGAACATTTGTTGATAGAGCAAGTGATGAAACTTGGTCGAATATTAGGCAAAAGTTAATGGATATTCTATGTAGACTTCATTCAAAATATATAGAACTTATTACTTAGAGATTAGTATCGATGAGCTAAAGGAGATTAACTTAAAAAAAATTTCTACACGAGGTGCTTTGTCCTTTGTTTCCAACTATTCAGGATTCTTTAGCGAAAGTGATTTTCTACTTTTAAGAAATGGATTAATAAAGGTAATTGGAAAAGTATCTATCATGCCAAACGGAATTCAAATTGCTGTCACTTATCGACCATCTTTTAATCCGTTCTATATTTTTATTCCAACCTTATTATTATTGTGCTATTGTTTATTTTCGGCGGAAACAATAATCATTAATGGTGAAGCAGCGTCACTATTGAATGCAAGCAAATTAACTAACTTAACGTACATTTTTATTGTTACGTTTATCACGGTAATTATATTATCAAGATTGAATAAGGAAAAGGAAATATTAGAGCGGGAACTAAAAGTTATGAAAATCCACTAAAGGAAAGTCGTTAGTAGAAAGTCGTAAGTAGTTAGTAACAAGTAGTTTGTAGATAGTACTTGGATTATTTGAACTTCGGTTTTGGAATTTGGAATTTTATTTTTGGAATTTTGTACTAATATTCGTCTTCGTTAAAAAAGAAATCTTCTTGTGTAGGGTAATCAGGCCAAATGTCCTCAATACCTTCATAAGATTCTACTTCATCATCTAGTTCTTGAATGTTCTCGATGACTTCCAAAGGCGCGCCTGAACGAATGGCGTAATCTATTAATTCATCTTTGGTGGCTGGCCATGGGGCTTCTTCAAGATGTGAGGCTAATTCTAAACTCCAGAACATATAATTTTGTTTTTATGATTTGTTATTTGCCGCAAATGTAACATATAATTTATATCCACCAAATCTTTATGTTTGCATTATGTTATCTACAAAAAACATAATAAAAAATTACGGAAATCTTGCCATTTTAAAGGGGGTAAATATTACCGTTCAAGAGTCTGAAATCGTTAGTATCATTGGTTCTTCGGGTGCCGGCAAAAGTACTTTGTTGCATATTATGGGAACCTTAGACAAACCAGATTCTGGACAACTTTTTATCGATGGTATAGATGTATTCGCACTCAGTAATAAAAAATTAGCCCACTTCAGAAATCAGAGAATTGGATTTGTATTTCAGTTTCATCATTTGCTTCCAGAATTCTCTGCGGTAGAAAATGTTTGTATGCCAGGTTGGATTGCCGGGATTTCAAAAAAAAATGCCATGCTGAGAGCTTCGGAATTATTAGATCTATTGCAATTGAAAGACAGATTACATCACAAGCCAAATGAACTTTCGGGAGGCGAACAACAACGGGTTGCCATTGCAAGAGCATTGATGAATAAGCCAAGAATTGTTTTAGCCGATGAACCAACTGGTAATTTGGATAGTGAAAATTCGATGGCTATTTTTAATTTAATTCGTTTGCTTCGTGATGAAATGAAACAAACCTTTGTGATGGTAACACATAATGATGAATTGGCTAAACTAACAGATAGAACTTTTAAAATGGTGGATGGAAAAACGGTATAAAATGAAAATCGAAAAACAAACAATCTCCATTTCGCAAACAAATTCATTTTCACAATTAGTGATGGACTATGTTGATGAAAATGAAAAAATGCTTCCGTTTATTGAAGCATTTCCGTCCCTCGAAACATTGCAGAAGCAGTTAAGTCATAAAATGTTTCAACCAGCACAAAGAGATTTATTAGTACGTGTTTTGCGAAAGCAATATGCAAAAATAAACATCACGGAAGCAGAAGAAAATGCTTGTGGATTATTGCAGAAGCAAAATACATTCACGATTTGTACTGCTCATCAACCCGTAATTTTTACTGGGCATTTATATTTTATGTATAAAATAATGCATGTCATTAAATTAGCTGAACAATGTAAAATGCAATTTTCGGATTATGATTTCGTGCCTGTTTTTTATATGGGAAGTGAAGATGATGATTTGCAAGAAATTGGAACATTCCATTATAATCAAAAAAAATACCAGTGGGATACGCCACAGACAGGGGCTTGCGGGCGAATGTCTACTAAAGATTTAGAACCTATCTTACAAGAAGTTTGCCTTACATTGAACCTCCAAAAGGAGGATGAAAAATATTTGTTTGATGTATTACAAGAAGCCTATCATTCGACCAATACGCTTGCAGAAGCTACGCGAATGCTTGTCCACCATTTATTTGGTATGTATGGATTATTGGTTATTGATGGAGATGATACTGAATTCAAAAGGACTTTCATTCCTGTAATGGAAGATGAATTAATACAACAAAGTTCTCATTTGGTTGTTGCAAAAACGATAGAACAACTGCAGGTAAATTACACAGCACAAGCTTCACCTAGGGAATTAAATTTATTTTATTTGAAAGACAATATTCGAGAAAGGATAGAACGAGTAGGGGAGCAATGGACAGTAAATAATACCGCCATTTCTTTTGATAAAACAGCGTTGCTTGATGAGCTTCATCAATACCCTGAAAGGTTTTCGCCGAATGTGATTTTACGACCATTATACCAAGAAAATATATTGCCCAATATAGCATTTATTGGTGGCGGCGCAGAGATTGCCTATTGGATGGAATTGAAATCTTTATTTGCATACCATCATATTGTTTACCCTATTTTGCAATTAAGAAATTCTATACTTTGGATTGGCGAAAGGGAACAACAAAGAATGAAAATGTTGTCGTTGCGCCATGCAGATTTATTTAAAGATATTGAAGCATTATATCAACAATTTGTTGCAAAATCAGATACAATGCAGGAATTAGATAAATTACAAAATACGATAAATACATACTACCAGGAGATTAATTTATTAAGCAAAGAAGTAAATAAGCCCTTAGAAGTGAGTATGCTTGCTCATCATGCGAAAGCAGAAAAAATTCAGAAACGAATTAGGGAAAAATTTGTGGCGCAAATAAAAAAGAAAGATGAACAGATTTACACGAACATTCTTAAATTGAAGACTGCATTATTTCCTAAGCATACTTTACAGGAAAGACATGACAATTTTTTGACACTATACAAACTGTATGGACGAGAAATGTTTAGCATTTTGTATCAATACCAAGATGGACTGAAAAATGATTTTATTATTCTGCAAGCGCATGAAATGAATGATTATTGAAGAAATAATTTGTTATAAGGCGTTAGAAAAAGATACCCGTTATAAATAAACGAAACATTGCATTCTTTTGCTTTATTTTGCCGAATGGAAACTTTATTACAATCTCGAAGTAGTCAATGTATTGAGCGGGAAGAAAAATACAATGCGCACAATTATCATCCTTTGCCCGTAGTTTTAGACAAAGGGAAAGGTGTTTATGTTTGGGATGTGGAAGGAAAAAAGTATTTCGATTTTCTGAGTGGATATTCTGCAATCAATCAAGGACATTGTCACCCACGAATTATACAAACCTTAGTTGAGCAAGCACAAAAATTAACCTTGACTTCACGTGCCTTTCATAGCGAATTGCTTGGTGAATATGCACAATTTATCACTTCATTTTTTGGGTATGATAAAGTGTTGCCTATGAATACAGGTGTTGAAGGCGTTGAGACTGCCATTAAGTTGGCGCGTAAATGGGGTTATGCATATAAAGGAATCGAAGAAAATAAAGCAGTTATTATAGTTTGTGAAGGTAATTTTCATGGTCGTACGATCAATGTAATTTCCTTTAGTTCTGATCCAGATTCCAAGAAAGATTTCGGACCTTTTGTCCCTGGTTATATTTCTATCGAATTCAATAATTTGAATGAATTGGCAGGTGCACTAAAAGATAAAAATGTATGTGGATTTTTAGTTGAACCTATTCAAGGAGAAGCAGGAGTTGTAGTACCTGATGCTGGTTATTTAAGTAGCTGTTATGCGATGTGCAAAGCAGCGAATGTATTATTTATTGCAGATGAAATTCAAACAGGATTGGCACGAACTGGAAGGATGTTGGCTTGTGATTATGAATCCGTAAAGCCAGATATACTTATTCTGGGAAAAGCCTTAAGCGGCGGTACTTTACCAGTAAGTGCAGTTTTGTGTAACGATGAAATTATGTTGACTATTAAACCAGGTGAACATGGTTCTACGTATGGCGGAAATCCATTAGCATGTAAGGTGGCAATGGTTGCTTTGCAAGTTTTAGTAGATGAAAATATGGCTGAAAATTCGGATGAATTAGGCAATTATTTTCGAACTAAATTGGCAGCTTTACAAAGTCCTTACATTTCATTGATACGTGGAAAAGGATTATTCAATGCAATTGTTATCAAGCATAGTCATAAAGATGCCGCTTGGACTTTATGCCTTGAGATGATGAAAAATGGATTGCTAGCCAAACCAACACATGGTGACAAAATTCGTTTCGCTCCACCCTTATTAATTACAAAAAATGAAATGGATATTTGTATAGAAATCATTGCGAAAAGTTTAGCCATTTTGGACTAATGGATATGCCGAATTTCGATTTTTCGCAAGACTATATTTTAGAAAATGAGAATGTAAAGCTTAGACCTTTAGCGCTAAGTGATTATGAATATCTGGTTGGATTCGCGTTGCAAGAACCTGAAACATGGACCTATTCTTTCGTTCAACCAATAGGTGAAGAAGGCATGAAAAATTATATTGAATCTGCCATTAATGCAAGAAATACATTAATGGAATATCCATTTATTGTGTTTGATAAATTGCAACAAAAATATGCTGGGAGTACAAGATTTTATGATATACAATTGAATAATAAAACACTTCAATTGGGTTATACTTGGTATGGGAAAGCCTTTAGAGGAACTGGATTAAATAAACATTGTAAGCTGCTCCTATTGCAATTTGTTTTTGAACAAATGGGTATGGAGCGTGTTGAATTTAGGGCTGATCATCAGAATGAAAGAAGTATCGCGGCGATGAAAAGTATTGGTTGTGTTGAAGAAGGAATTCTTCGATCACATGGTATCAAATCGGATGGAAAAAGGAGAAGCAGTATGGTTCTGAGTATTTTGCGACAGGAGTGGGAAACATCTGCTAAGCAAAAATTACAAGAGAAATTACAAATACATTAGCAGTTTGCTTCAACGTAAATTATTATAGAAAAATATAACGAGTGGTTACTATTCCACGGTTACACTTTTTGCCAAGTTCCTAGGTTGATCTACATTACATCCACGCATTAGCGCAATATGATACGCTAATAATTGCAATGGTACTATAGACACAAGTGGAGATAATAATTCATCTGTTTCTGGAATTTCAATATAGTCATCTGCTAAATCGCTGATAATGGAATCTCCTTCGTTGATGATGGCAATTACTTTTCCTTTTCTTGCTTTAACTTCTTGAATATTAGAAACTATTTTTTCGTGCGCACTCTTATTGGTCGCAATAAATAACACTGGCATGTTTTCATCTATTAACGCAATAGGACCATGCTTCATTTCTGCAGCAGGATAGCCTTCTGCATGGATATAGGAAATCTCTTTTAATTTTAATGCACCTTCTAAAGCAATTGGAAAGCAAAGCCCACGACCTAAGTATAGAAAGTTTTGTGCATCTTTATATTTAGCTGCCAACTCTTTTACTTTGTCATTTGTTTTTAAAGCCTCTTTCACTTTGTTTGGAATAGTTTCCATTTCATACAAAATTTGTCGAAGGCGAGATTGTGAAATGGTGCCTTTACTTTGTGCCAATTGTAAGGCCAATAAAGTAAGTATAGTAACCTGTACGCTAAAAGCTTTTGTAGATGCAACGCCAATTTCAGGACCTGCATGTGTATACGAACCTGCATGCGATGCTCTGGCAATGGAAGAACCTATCACATTGCAAATACCATAAATTAGTGCTTGTTTTTCCTTTGCTATTTGAATCGCAGAAAGCGTATCGGCTGTCTCACCAGATTGTGAAATGGCAATCACCACATCCTTCTCTGATATGATTGGATTACGATATCTAAATTCTGATGCATATTCTACTTCAACAGGTACACGAGCTAGTTCTTCGATCAAATATTCGGCAATTAGACCACTATGCCAAGAAGTGCCACAAGCTGTTATAATAATACGTTTGGCATTATTTATTCTAGTTGAAAATTCATTTATACCGCCTAATCGTATCCATCCTTGTTCCGCATTCATCCGACCACGCATACAATCTAAAATAACTTGTGGTTGCTCATAAATTTCTTTCAACATGAAATGTTCGTAGCCGCCTTTCTCAATTGTTTCTAGCTGCATTTCAAGTTTATGGATGTATGGTGATTTCTTAACATTGCCTAATGTTTTGATTTCTAAAGAACCACCTCGGTGAAGAACTGCAATTTCCTCGTCATTTAAATAAACAACTTTTTTTGTATGTTCTATGATTGGGGAAGCATCAGATGCAACAAAATATTCATCTTTGCCAATGCCAATAACCAATGGGCTTCCTTTACGTGCCGCAACCAATTTATTAGGTTCTCTTTTATCTAATATGACAATTGCATACGCGCCAATCACTTGATTGAGTGCAATACGTACTGCTTCTTCAATACTTACCTTTTCTTCTTTTTGAATGTCTTCAATTAGGTTCAATAATACTTCTGTATCCGTATCACTTTCAAAGGTATATCCACGTTGAATTAATTCAGCTTGTAAGGAAGCATAATTTTCAATGATACCATTATGAATTATCGCAAGATTGCCAGAATTAGATTGATGTGGATGCGCATTTCGATCACAAGGAACACCATGTGTTGCCCAACGTGTATGCCCAATTCCTATATTGCCGACAGTTGATTTTCCTTTTGTAAAAACTTCTAAGTCGAGTACTTTGCCTTCCTTTTTTAATATAGATAAGGATTCATTTAATAAGGCAATTCCAGCACTGTCATAACCTCTGTATTCCAGTCTTTTAAGACCTTTAATGATTATAGGATAAGCCTCTTGCGGTCCTATATAAGCAACTATTCCACACATGTTTTATTATTTAATTTTGGTATAAATCATATACAATTTTGGTACCAAATTATTGGAGCTATTGCTACCGCGAAGGACAGAACGGTATGCTCCAGGTAATCCAATATTAGTACCCATTATTTTGAGCCTAAATGTAGTATCATTTTGTGATATAATTTTCTGAATTGTATTTGTAATTACAAATTTATATTGTGTGTAGTTAATACCAGCTTCTGAATAAGTAGACCTTTTGCCATCAACAAAACCAGATCCAAATGTGGAATATTCTTCTACAAACAAATCATTACCTGCAGTATCCGTTTTCAATATTTGCAAACGCGGGTTGAGTCCGCCGTACTGAATGGTATCGCTCCAAGATTCAAAAGGTGATATTGCAGTGAATGTAAGCTCGGCTTTATTGATAATGGAATTGGGGAAATTCTTCAGAGTAGGTATTCTGATTTGAGCAGCTAATCCTGGTTCTCCTTGTGCAAATAAAACAGAATCACCCAAAGGATTTAATATGCTTCCAACAAAATTGGCAGCTATACTTCCACTTCTTCTTCGGATAATTGTATTAAATCGATTACAATAATTTGGATCAAATGAGAATACACTAGAAGTTGTATCTTCTCCGCCGGTTGTTTTTGTATAGCGATAATAGATAATCAATCGCGTTTTATAATTGTTGAAATAGCCAATGGTGGATCCAGAATTACTGTCGGCTGGTGTGATATAAAATCCTTTCCACCAAGTTAAAAATTTAGAGAAATCTGCTGCTGCACCATTAGCGCCTAAATCAACTTGTGTTTGCAAGCTATCGCTAAACCAAGACGCTAATTTGAAACGAAGTTGTGGCTGTTGTTTTACGGTGCCAACTAATGGGGAATCTGTTTTAAACGTAGTGAAATTAACTGTTTGAGAGGCAATTAGATGGGTGAAGTCTGCTGAATCACGTGTGAAATCGTATTGTGCCGAATCACGTGAAAAGGTTTTAATGGAGCGATAAACATTAAATGTTTGGCTTACATTATTGGTTGTATCTCCCCAAGAAGAAACGAATGGAATAGATAAAACGATGGAATCAATTGTTCTTGTTGTACCAGTAGAATCCGTTTTGAATTGGAAATTTGTCGTTGCGGGTAACACTTCCACATGAAAAGAGGCATTTGTTTTTCCAAAAACTGCATCGCCAGAAATACTACCTAAAGCATGGTAAAAAGTTGTTGAACTAGAAACACGAGCACCGTTCAATACGCCTCCTGTTAATAAAGAATCCTGAACAATATTATTGGTTAGCAGACTAAAAGTGCTATCGAAGGTATTTATATTATCAATGGTTGGAACCAAATCGGGTGGTAGTATTGTATTTTCTTTACATCCCGACATCATAAAAAAAAGGATAGTAGAAACTACTAATCCATATATAGAAGATTTATTCATTTGCTTAAAATCCTTAAATTGAATCATTAAAATTATTTGCCTGCCAAGGTACTATAGAGATCCATGATTTCTGTTATGTCACTCTCTTCTGTAGCGAAATTTAACACTTTTTTGTTTTTTGTCGGCTTGACTTCGCTGATCACTTTCGCATCAATCTCATTGCCAGCAAAGATTACAGCATCTGCATTTTTCGTAGCACCATGGTACATGTCAACATTTGCACCTTCTTTATAAATGTCTACATCCTTGTCTTTTAGAGGCGTACTTGCTAAAAGTTGTTTGCCAAAATTAGCATTTAACTTTTCGTTGTATGTAGATTTGGTTAAAGAGAAAACGATTTTTGAGTTTGCAAAAACTGGTTCTTTTTTATAAAAAGATTTGATATACATCGGTATCAATGCACTCATCCAACCATGAACATGAATAACATCAGGAGGCCAACCAAATTTTTTCACTGTTTCAAGAGCACCTTTACAAAAGAAGATTGCTCTTTCTGCATTGTCGCTGTAAAATTGATCTTGTTCGTCTCTGAAAGTTGTTTTGCGTTTATACATGTCTTCATTATCCATAAAATAAACTTGTAAACGCGCATTAGGAAGGGAAGCTACTTTAATAACCAAAGGATAATCTTCATTATCTACATTTATATTGATACCAGAAAGACGAACAACCTCATGTAATCTGTGTCGGCGTTCATTAATACTCCCAAAACGAGGCATGATACATCTTACTTCGTAGCCAGTTTCGTTTGATTTGACGGCGAGTTGATTTAATATCTTTGCAAAGTCTGTCTCCTCATTATAAGGCGCTAATTCGTGCGTAATAAAAAGAATTTTTTTCTTTTGAATGATTGACATTAAGGTTAATTTATTGGTGCGATATACATTTCGGGGGGCGAATGTACAATTTTTTTACCTAAAAATGCCTATTAATTGATTCCCTACATATATATTTGGCTCATATGCATATTCTACAATTTGCAAAAGACCTTACGGAATTACTGTCTTCAACGAAAAATACCATTGGATTTGTACCTACAATGGGCGCATTACATGAAGGGCACTTGTCTTTAATTCAACAAGCAAAACAAGAAAATGAAATTACAGTTTGCAGCATATTTGTGAACCCGACGCAATTTAATGACCCCAAAGATTTTGCAAAATATCCAATTACCATTGCAGAAGATATCGAAAAATTGCTAAGCGTAGGAACGGATATTTTATTTCTTCCAGATGTAAAAGAAATGTATCCATTCGGGATGGACAATTTGGAAGTCTATGTTATTGGCTATTTAGATACCATATTAGATGGTAAATATAGACCTGGTCATTTTAATGGGGTTTGTAATATTGTACATAAATTATTGATGATAGTTGAACCAACTCGCTTGTATATGGGTCAGAAGGATTTTCAGCAATGTTTGGTGGTGAAGCGACTTTTAGAAATTACACAATCTTCTGTGGAATTAATCACTTGTTCTACACTTCGCGAATCAGATGGCTTGGCAATGAGTTCACGAAATACACTTTTGTCCACTGAAAGCAGAGAAAAGGCAAGGGCCATTTATAGTTGTTTACAATATATACGTACACATTGGCAGATTCAATCATTTACTATATTGGCTGAACATTGTGCAGGCGAATTGCGTGAGATTGGTTTGGAACCTGAATATATTTTATTGGCGGAGGCAGATACTTTAATTCTACTTCCAGATTTTGATTCGAGTAGAAAAATGGTTGTTTTGATAGCTGCAAAATTAGACGGAATACGTTTGATAGATAATCTATTAATTGTTCATTAAGGAATATTATTTGTTCAATAATGACAAGCAAAGTATGTTTCTTCTAAAATAATAATCCATGAAACAGTCCATTTTATTTCTTGCTCTATTTCTTTTTTTCGCTACAACGGCGAATGCACAATTTTTACCTACTGCAAATCTGACCATCTTTTCGGAGAGTGGCGATAAATTTTTCTTGATATTAAATGGGGAGCGACAAAATGAAGCTGCCCAAACAAATATTCGATTGGAAGAATTGCCACAGCCTTACTACAATTGTAAAATTATTTTTGAAAACCCAGCTATGAAAGAAATTTCAAAGTCTGTTTTAATGGTTGTCGATGCGAACAATGTTCCGCAAGATGTCACCTACCGAATTAAAAAAGATAAATCTGGAAAGGCAGTATTGCGTTTTTATTCTTTTTCGCCAGCGGAGCAAAATATGCCACGACCTAGTAATTGTGCGGTGTATAGATTTAATCACCCAGATGAAATTATTTATGGTGGGGGCGTTCAAATGGGTGTAGAGTCACGCAATAATACAACTACTACGCGTGCAGGAGTGAGTATAGGAGGAGTGAATTTAGGCGTAAATGTTTCTGTCAATGAGTCACAAAGCCAGTCACGCAATGGAGGACAGCAAGGAGAAATAATCAGTTATGATCAACCGAATAATCAAAATTATAGCTATCAAGATAATAATAATCGCCAACGAAATAATAATCATCGCTCAGATTGTAATGGCATGAGCAATATGAACTTTCAAGATGCGATGAAAAGCATTAAGGAATCCGGTTTTGATGAAACTCGACTTTCAACCGCACAACAAATTATTGAAAGCAATTGCATGACTGCGAATCAAATTGTAGAAGTTTGCAAAGCCATGAGTTTTGAAGAAACGAAATTAAGTTTTGCAAAATTTGCTTATGCCTATTGTCTCGATGCCAATAATTATTTTAATGTATCGAAGGTATTTAGTTTTGATGCCTCCAAGCAAGAGTTGAATGAGTATGTCAGAAATCAAAAATCTACACGATAAACATTAGTCGGGTTAGTAAAGAATGTTGTAATTGTATTTGCTAAGAAGCATGTTTGGATTATAGAAAAATTAGCTGCTTTGCCATTTTATGTACACAATTTGTAAGAAGGTGCATTGCGGCAACGATTGTAGTGGAAATCCTTTTTGCAGCGGAGCAAGCAAAAAGATTGGAACGGAAAGCGTGAGTGCCGCCCTAAAATATTCTCAACCCATTTTTTTCCTGTCTTAAATAATAATGGACAAGTATTACATTTACGTTTCCAAATTGAATCATTAATCGTGTTAGGAAATAGGATGGCAAGAAAAAAATATTATAGGGTGGGTGAGTGTAGCATTCGATTACACGTTATTCTATTATTCAGCTTTTTCTGTTTTTTGCAAATACTAGCTTCTACTATTTCCATGGCACAAAGTAATGCGGATAGTTTGCAATTGTATAAGACAAAGTATAAGCAATGTGAAGAATTATTTTTACAAGGTAAGTATGATAAAGCGATTTCCGCCTTTCAAAAATTAAGTGATCAATTCCCAAAGGATGTAAAAAGTAATGTCCGCTTAGCAGAATTGTTTTATGTAAAAAAAGATAAAACAAATACCTTGTACTATGCCAATAAAGCTATTGATTTAAATGCCGATATTGCTTATTCCCCGCTCACCACACTGACGAATAAAATGAATCGCAATAAAGATGATGAATTGGCGATTTTGATTTTGAATCGTTTATCTGTTTCGACTACGGATAGTGTAAAAATGCAACGTTCTTACATGAATCGAGAAAAATTGGCATTGCAACAATATGCAGATCGCACACCCGTGCCTGGCGTGCATCTGGAGAATATGGGTGATAGTATTAATTCATTGGAAGATGAGTATTTACCTTCCATTAGTTTGGATGGAAATACATTGGTCTTCACGCGAAAAGTTGGTGGTGGCAATGAAGATTTTTTTATTGCAAAAAGAGATTCGAATCAAATATGGCATAAAGCAAAAAATATGGGCTATCCACCCAATACCAATATGCCGGATGGTGCAGCTACCTTGAGCGCAGATGGATATTATTTATTTTATACACGTTGTGATATGCGAAGCCCAAATGGGATTTCTGGTGGTGGTTGCGATTTGGCTTTTAGTTATCGAGAAGATAGTGTATGGAGTTCGCCGCAATACTTTGGTGAAACTATTAATACAACTGCGTTTGAAGGACAAGCAAGTTTAAGTAGCGATAATACCGATTTGTATTTTGTCAGCAATAGACCAGGTGGATATGGTGGTACGGATATTTGGGTTTCTCATTTTGTGAATACCTTATGGACATTGCCCGAAAATGTAGGACCTATGATTAACACGGCTAAAAATGAATCCTCGCCATTTATACATCCGGATAATGAAACTTTATATTTTGCCAGTGATGGACAAATTGGATTAGGTTCTTCGGATTTATTTGTAAGTCGACGAAATAAAAATGGCACTTGGAAAGCACCGATTAATTTAGGTGCACCCATTAATACCAATCAATTTGATGGATCATTGGTGGTCAATGCAAAAGGAACGAAGGGTTATTGTACAGCGGCAAAAGCAAATGGAAAAGGTGGATTGGATTTGTATAGTTTTGATTTATACCCTGCTATACGACCAGTGCCTACCTTGTGTTTGAAGGGGCATGTAATAGATAAATATTTCAAGAATAATTTATATAATCGACAGATCGACTTTATCTATACCTACAACAATACCACCGTGGGAAGTATCAATAGCAATGATGGTGACGGGAGTTATGCCAAGGCTTTACAAATGGGAAAAACGTATGTATTGCAAGTGATAGAAGATGGATACAGACCCTATTATAAAACCGTACAATTGATGAACGATTCATTACCTGATGTGATCAACTTCGATATTAAATTGAGGCAACCTGGTTATAGAGATACCTTGTATAAAAATGTGTTGAAAATGGATAGCACACATGTGCAATTGGATTCTGCTTCGGCTGTACAAATAGATAGCATAATAAAACAATGGCATACGTGGAAAGAAGATAGTGCAACAGTAGTTATTTTTTTGAAAGGATATTATTATTGTTGTGATAGTATTGCGGATACTTTATTTAAAGCACGTGTAGATCAATGTCAACAACGATTAGATAATCTGACTGTAAAACTGAATAAGCATGGCATCAAATGTGATGTGATCATGCAAGACATGGATATGCTTATTTGGCGTGATGATGAAACATTATTTGATGATGTGGAAGTGACTGTGGTGGAGGATTATTAGATATTGGTCACGGGTTGCAAACCCGCGCCAGCAAAGGAGGATTATTAATTATTGTTCACGGGTTGCAAACCCGCGCCAGCAAAGACGTTGTTTACTTGTTTGGACTAGATGGTTTCTAATTTTTGATTATTTTCTTTTTAAATATTTCCCCTTTCAAGTCATGCGCTATCAAAAGATACATACCGCTATGTAAGTTACTCATTTGAATTTCCAATGTATTTTGTTGTGCTACAATTTGTACAGGAATCAATTGACCAAGATTATTGTACATATTAATTCGGTAATCCGATAGCATACCTTTAGTAATGTTGATGGTAAGTCTGTCATTGATAGGATTAGGGTAAATATCGAATACTGCTTGATTATCTGGCTCTTCAATGGCTAATGGAAAACAATTAATTGCATTACCAGTTTGCTCCGCAAAAGCTCCATTGTAAACACTCCAGTTATTCCACGTACCACCTGTTCCTGTTTTCCAAGTTTTAAGATTAAAAGTCTTAGTACCAGTATTATCGCCTTTAATTTGGTAAACCTTTAAAGCTTGTCCACCCAAATTCCATGTCAATGGATTTGCTGCTGAGCAATTTTCTGGAGATTGAACCGCAAGTTCGCAATTGGATTGTATGAAATAGGCATTGTCATCATTTGTAGGAAATGCACCGAAAACTTTGGCTAAGCCATTTGTGTCAATGCACACCGCTGTGTATTCATCACATGCAATTGCTTTTGCATAATTACCATAATCCGATTGGATTCTAGCCAAAAATGTGACCAGTCTTCCTTTTCTATCTGGGTTATCAAAATGTGTATCTGTTATGGTGTTATTCAAGAAAGTATTTTTAATAAAAGTTGTCGAATCTACTGTAACAAGATTATCAAATGGATTAGCAAGTGCCGTAGCTGAAGTTACTGAACCATTTTGAGCAGAAAAATAATATTTGCCTTGAATTGCCATACCAGCACTGGTTCCACCAATCACGATTTTCCTTTGTTGTATGGCTTGATTAATCGCGTTATCCACTGGTGTATTTCTCCAGTAACTTAAATAGGTCCATTGGTCACCACCAGCAAACCAAATTGCTTCTGCTTGATTTATTTTCTGTAATACATAGGCGTCGTTACTTGCTGATGCATTGTTACAAACTATTGTTTCTACCGAATTGACATTAATACCTAAACTGGAATACAAATACGAATTATAACCATTAGATCCAGTCGTTCGTAATACCAAAACATCGCCTCCATTGGCTCTTTGCAGAAACCACTTCATTGCATTGTCATCTTCAGTTGCTCCACCCATAATACATACCCCGCCAATTGGTGTTGTAATCGTGTCGGCTGTATTTCCTGTAAAATAAGATGTATAATTTTGTCCGAAACCTATAAAAGGCATCATCGTTAAAATCAAGAATAGTAATTTCTTCATGTGCTTATGTTTTTGTGTGAATTGTTTACGCATCATTTTCTCGATAAAAATAAGCATGGTTCAAAGATAATCGGCAGGGAGTAATTACCTAGTAATGCGAAAAGGAAATTCATGTGAAGAGCATAATTATTAGATGTATTGCGGCAACGATAGAACGGAAATCCCGGATTTCGCTGCTTTGAGCGGAAACGGAATTGAAGTGATAGCGTGCTTGCCGCCCAAATAATTCTCACAATACATTTTGTTTTGTCTAAATAAATTTCATCTAATGCAGCGAATTCACAAAATCCTCTATACTCGAATATTTAAATTTAAACCCAGTACCGCTAATTTTTTCGGATGAAATTCGGCTTCCGTTTAGAAGGGAATCTGCAATTTCCCCGAATAATATTTTAATCATAAATCCAGGAATATTGGGCAAGAAAAAGGGCTTTTTAAAATGCTTGGCGAGTGTTCTCATTAATTGTGTATTGGAAATATAATCGGGCGCAACGGCATTAAAAACGCCTTGTACATTTTTATCAGAAATTGCTTTCAAATAAATGCCACATAAATCATCCACATGTAACCATGGAAAATATTGTTTGCCGCTGCCAATGGATGCGCCCAAACCATAACGAATTGGCATACTTATTTTTTTATACGCTTCGCTATTTTCAGATAGTACGACGCCAGTTCGGGTCATTACTGTACGTATTCCAAGTTGAGTGAATTGGTTGGCGGCTAGCTCCCAATGATGGCAAGTATTTGCTAAAAAATCATCGCCGGGCAAATCATCTTCGTGACATATTTTATCCGATGTGGTACAACCATAATAGCCAGTAGCCGAAGCAGAAATAAACGCTTCCAGATGATTGGCATGTTTCGCTATTATGTCAAAAAGAAACTCCGTTGATTTTATTCTACTATCATAAATTTCTTTTTTCCATGCCGCATTCCATCTTTTCCCATTCACATTTGCACCAGCCAAATGAATGATCGCATCCGCATTGGCAATCGCCTCTAAGTCTATTTGCTTTTGTTCCCAATTCCACAGATACTGCGGTATATCTAGCTTGGGATTTATTTTCCGAGTTAGGTAACTTACAGTGTACCCATTTGCCTTTAGTAATGTTGTCAAGTGCATTCCCACAAAACCACTTCCTCCTGTTATTAAAATATTTTTCATTTTTTATATAAATTCTGCTAGTGATTTTTTATAAACGTCTAATGCTCTTTTTCTTGCAAAGTCATGTTCAACGATAGGCGGTAAATAATTCGGTGTAAAATTTTTAATCCATTTTTTTGTATAGATTAAATCTGCATCAAATTTTTTTGTTTGCTCGGTAGGATTAAAAATTCTAAAATAAGGCGCCGCATCACAGCCACAACCTGCTGCCCATTGCCAGTTGCCATTGTTGGAGGAGAGTTCATAATCCAACAATTTTTCAGCAAAATAAGCTTCACCCCAACGCCAGTCTATCAACAAATGTTTGGTTAGAAAACTGGCAACTACCATACGAACACGATTATGCATAAAGCCTGTTTCATTCAACTCTCGCATGCCCGCATCCACAATCGGATAACCAGTTTCACCGTTACACCATTTGTAAAATTCAGTTTCATTATTTCGCCATGCAATGTTTTCATATTTCTTTTTGAAACTTGTATGTACCACATCTGGAAAATGAAAAAGTATCATCATGAAAAAATCTCTCCATATTAATTCGTTCAACCATTGTTCGTTTAATTCCAAAGCTATTGCTGTAAGTTCTCTAATACTCACGGTTCCAAAGCGCAAGTGAATGCTCAATTTGCTTGTACCATGTAGCGCTGGAAAATTTCTACTGAGATGGTATTGACTAATTATTTTTTTATTGATTTCTGTTGAAGGAATTTCAACATCAGAGCTTTCAAATCCTAATTCATTCATGGAAGGAAATGGAAATGGTTCTATTTGTAACAAACGAGATAATAAAGTCTCTGAAGGAAATGATTTAAGCTTTTCGATTGCTAATTTTTGTTTCCAAATTTTTGAATAGGGCGTGAATACGGTGTATGGTAAACCATCTGATTTTAGCACTTCCTTTTTTTCAAATATCGTTTGGTCTTTAAACGTGTGAAAGGAAATATTTTTGGTTGCTAGCCATGTTTTAATTTGTTCATCTCTTTTAATGGCATCAGGCTCATAATCATGATTTGTAAAAACTTGCTTCACATCAAAGGTGTCGTAAATATTTTTAAAGGCTTGTAATGGTTCATCATAAACGACATATAAGGATGATCCATTTTTTTGTAATGTTGCATTTATCTTTTGTATGGTTTGATAAATAAATGAAACGCGCTTATCCTTTTTGGCGGCAAGTTTATCTAAAATATTTTTATCAAAAATAAAAATGGGGAGCACTTTATTCTCACTCAACAATGCTTCATAGAGTCCATGGTTATCGTGCAAGCGCAAATCACGACGAAACCAAAATACGGTAACTGATTTTATGTTTTTCAAATTTGTGTGGTGGATTTTAGTTTCAATACATCAAATCCTTTTTCTACTAATCTGGATAGAATTTGTTGGTAAATCAAGTTGTCCATTTTTGGCGTTCTTGACAGTATCCATAAATATTTTTTATTCGGATGACTTACAACCACATAACTGTAATCCTCTGCAAGATCAATTATCCAATACTTAGCTTTGAAAGGCCAAAAGAATTGCACTTTTAATTTTGCATTACCAGAATGTTTTTCGACGAAAGCTTTGCCTTTAATATAAGATTGCTTGCCTCGCACACTATCTTTGTTGCAGCGGTTTTCTACTGTGATGTAGCCTTTTTCATTCCATGTATATTCCGCAGTTGTGCAGTGGCATCCTTTTTGAAATCGTTGTGGATAGGAGGCAATTTCATACCACTTACCTACATACTTCTTTAAGTCCACCTGTGCAACGGCTTGTAAGGTTTGGGATTTACTCATTAATGCTATCATAAGTAGGCTGAGTAGCAGAAGACAATTAAATGGCTTGTTCATCTTCTGTTTTTAATTGTATATTGAATGTTAGTTTTAGCATTTCATAGAGGTAAACGTTGATTAACATCAATTCAAAGCCATAAAAAATATCTTCCACTGGAATTGTCCATAATTGGATGCCAATATTTTCAGCATTGTTGTACCAAACGATTGGTTGCGGCAATCCGCTTCCAGTAAGGATTCCGTTGACGATAAAAAATGGGATAAGCAAAATTGGATAAATCATGACCAACTTGGCAAGCCATTTTATTTTTGCAAGATAGGTTATTAGAAGTAGAATGATGCCTAAACTAATACATGTTGAAGCGGTATATAGTTTAGCGTGAAAATAAATTCCGAAGCATAAAAGTAAAGAAGATATACTGATTACGAATATATTTTGGGTTTTAGATGCCCATCGTATTTGGAAAAATAAATTCAAACAATGATAGGTAAAAACACAAGCGTAGGGAATACAAATGAAAAATAAAATTTCCTCTAATGGCAAATTAAAAAAATAAATTCCTAAAACATAATCTGGATTAAATCCCCAAACACCAATCTTGGTGAATAGAATATCCCAGCATATAAATAGGAATGCTGTTATCATATTTGCAATGAAAAATGGCTTGAAATGCTTGTAGAATTTTAATTTGGGATGAAATGAAAATACAAACGGAATGAGTACCGTACAACAATCTACAAGGAGATACAAAGATTTCATGGCTAGCTACTGGAATTTGCCTTGCGGAAATATTTAAAAGGGACCCAAAGCATACCGAAGCACTCACCTTCTTCTTTCCCTATGTGTTTGTGATGCATTTTATGTGCTCTTCTAATGGCTTTAAAATAGGTATTGTCGGCGTTTCTTAATAAATGAAAACGTTGGTGAATAAAAATGTCGTGTACCAAAAAATAGGCAAACCCATACAATGTAATGCCTAAGCCTACCCAAAAAAGAAAATTGAAATCTTGACGCATGCCGAAGGATATACCAGCAATGCCAGGTAATGCAAAAATTAAAAAGAAGAAATCATTGTGTTCAAAAAAGCCAGGGGATTCTTTTTTGTGGTGATCTTTATGCAACACCCAAAGTAAGCCGTGCATAATAAATTTGTGTGTGAACCAAGCAACGCCTTCCATGAAAAGAAAGGTTGCAAGAACGATAAGTGCATTTTCGAATATTGTTTCCATATTATTTAAATAATTTGTCTAAGATATTTTTTCTATAAGCGAAAATAGAATTGATTTTTCTTCTCACCACTAATCTTTCTACCAATTTACCAATGAAGCCAAAGTATAAAGAGTAATTAACTACATCCGTCATGAGTAGGCCTTTGTCTGTATCTTCAAAAGTATGCGTGTGCTCCCAAGTTTTATAGGGGCCTTTGGTTTGCCGGTCTGTAAAATATTTTTTATTATCTACTCTACAAATTTCAGTTTGCCATCGAACTTTAATGCCGAGTAGTGGTTTGACAGTATAGTCAATTTTCATGCCTTCATAAATTTCTTCACCATGAAGTGCTGTCAAAATTTTAAACTCCATTTCAGGTGGCGTAATGACAGACAGGTTTTTGGGTGAGGAAAAAAAAGCCCAAGCTTTTTCTCTATCGATTGGTAAATATTGTTCTGATTTAAACTGATGCATACTCATGTGTTTTGTGTGTGAAGTGATCATTAAAATGGGACTTTACCTGCGGCAAACTTATTTTCATCCATTCTGTATAGATTTCTGGATGATGAATAATGTCGTTTTCTAAATTTTCGATACTAATATATTTCCAGCTCTTAACTTCTGTTTTTTCAGGAAATGGGGTGTCATCTGTAAACCCGAAATAGACGTGATCCAATTCATGTTCCGTTAACCCGTTAGCAAATTTGGTTTTATAGATAAAACTGAAAGCGAAACTTGTTTTACAATGCATTCCCATTTCTTCATGCAAACGTCTTTCTATTGCAGATGAAACTTCTTCGCCAAAGCGCGGATGACTGCAGCAAGTGTTCGTCCATAAGCCGCCAGAATGGTATTTACTATCATCCCTTTGTTGTAAAAGTAATTCTCCTTTTGCATTAAAAATAAAAACTGAAAATGCACGATGCAACAATCCCAATTGGTGCACCATTAGTTTTTCCATGTTGCCAAGTGGATTGTCATTTTCATCTACAAGAATTAAAAGTTCGGTCATCATTATAAATTTTGGTTTTCCTTGGATAATACTTATTTAGCATCTTTTAAAAAGGAATTAATCATTTGTTTTAATACTAAATCCTTTAGGTTATACACCGCATGCAGAAGAAATTGTTTGTCTACTGTGATGGATTGGTTGTAGCCTAAAAATGAAGGGGCATTCGATTGCACGGTTAAGCGCAGGTAACGGATTTCTGCATTTTCAGTATCAGCGGATACACATTTTTCCAGCAATTGTTTCCCTCCTTTGAAATAGGATAATTTGCGAAAAGGATTAGAAACATATTTAGCCATCATCATAGTAGCGCAAGCTTTATAAGCTGCCAATGTTGGATTGTTGTGTTCATTATTTTTTTCTAAAATGGAAATTAATTGGATACTGATTTCTTCTTTATTTGCTGAGGCTTGATATAATCTGCGCACCTCTTGAATCGGAAGGTCACCGGCATAGCTTTTTGCAGAAAATAGAATAAAAAGGAAAATTAGCGTTCTCATACTATGTTCATTTTATACTGGAGCATACTGTTGATCATCAATCCCAATTTTTGGCCATTGCTGATATGAATTCTTTCGGAAAGAATTTTTTGAGCAGGTAATTTTTTTATTTTCTTGAACAATGAATGATAGTAAACATAAGCAAGATATACACCGCCTTTTGATGAGGATGGAAGTTTTTTTATACCAATCAATGCTTCTTTAAAATCTAATTCTATTTCATTTTCGATTTCCCTTTTTGTTTGTGTAGAAAATTTTGTCATATCTACATTTGGGAAATAGGTCCTTCCTAGAATTTGATAATCGGCTTTCATGTCGCGTAAAAAATTAATTTTTTGAAATGCGGCACCTAACTTCATTGCGAAAGGTTTTAATTCGGAATACAGATCTTTATTTCCTTCTGTAAAAACATGTAAGCACATCAAGCCAACCACTTCCGCTGATCCTAAAATATACTCCTGGTATTTTTCTGCAGTATAATTTACTTTCTCCAAATCCATTTCCATACTTTTGAGAAATGTGTCAATTAATTCATGTTGAATTTTATATTGATGGACAACTTGTTGAAATGAATTTAATATTGGATTAAGGGATATGCGATTTTCAATTGCTTCATAGGTTTCGAGTTTGAATTTTTGCAGCAAATATTTTTTATCAAATCCTTCAAAACTGTCCACTATTTCATCGGCAAATCGAACAAACCCGTAAATGGCATATATCGGATTTCTTAGTTTGTTATTTAGAAAATAGATCCCTAAAGAAAAACTAGTGCTGTATGCGCGCGTGGTCATTTTGCTGCATTGCATGGATACATCGTCAAAGAGTGACTTCATGGTTTTAGTTTTTTAAGTATTTTAATAATTGATCAGACGCAACTTTGCCAGAGATGATAGATGGCGGTACACCAGGACCTGGAACCGTTAGCTGACCGGTATAAAATAGATTGTCAATTTTGTTGTTTTTTATTTTAGGTTTCAATATCGCTGTCTGCATTAAAGTATTTGCAAGTCCATAGGCGTTGCCTTTGTAGGAATTGTAATCCAGAATAAAATCATGAACACAATAGCTGCTTTTGAAATCAATGTGATTAGAAATATTTTCATTTACTTGTTTTTCTAATCTCTCCATCATGACATTAAAATATTTTTCACGCATTTCTTCGCTGTCATGCAGTCCAGTTGCAATTGGCATAAGTAGAAAGAGATTTTCATGACCAATGGGTGCGATGCCATCATCTGATTTTGAGGGACAGCATACATAAAATAATGGTTTGCTTGGCCACTGTGGTGTCTTATATATTTCGATAGAATGTTGGTGTAAGTCTTCGTCAAAAAATAGCGTGTGGTGACGAAGAGATTCGATTTTCTTGTTGATGCCAAGATAAAAAATGAGACAAGATGGGGCAAACGTTTTTTTCTCCCAATATTTTTCTGTATAGTTTCTATATTCTTTAGGTAATAATTTGCTTTCTACATGATGATAATCTGCAGAGGCGATGACAGCATCAAATTTCAATTCAACGCCATTTACTACTATGTTTTTTGCAAGACTATTTTCAATCCCAATTTTCTCAACAGCCGCATTTACATGAAAACGGGCTCCATTTTTTTCAGCAACTTTTTGCATGGCTTCAATTACCTTACCAAACCCACCTTGTGGATACCAAGTCCCTAATTTTAACCCGGCATAATTCATTAAGCTATATAGGGCAGGGGTGTCTTGTGGCATGGCTCCCAAAAACAAAACTGGAAACTCCATCAATGCGATGAGTTTGGGATGTGAAAAATATTTACGTACATGCTTGCTGAAAGCCGAAAATACTTGCAATCGAAATACACCTTTCATTAATTCTACATCAGCAAATTCTGCTATGGAAAGCCCAGGTTTGTACACTAGGTTTTCTATCCCTGTCTTGTATTTATACTCTGCTTCTTGCATAAAAAGTTGGAGTTGGCTTGCACTGCCGGTTTCAATGGATTCGAAAAGTGTACACAAGGAATCAAAATTTTCAGGCACGCTCATTGTATCCTGTTCTCCATACACAATATCAAAAGAAGGATCTAATAATTTTAGTTCGTAGTAATCGGAAACTTTGTACCCAAAATCATGAAAAAATTTTTCGAATACATCAGGCATCCAATACCAACTTGGCCCCATATCAAAAATATATCCAGATTCTGTTTTTAATTGTCTAGCTCTTCCACCTACAGTTGCATTTTTTTCAAACACATGCACTTCATGTCCAGCTGCAGATAGATAAGCTGCAGCGCTTATGCCAGAAAAACCAGAACCAATAATTGCTATTTTGGACATTTTTTTTGTTTATAATTTTATTTATTTAAACATTAAATTAGTCCTAATTGCTTCTCAAATTCTTCTACAGATCGAATCCAGTTATCGCCTTTGCCAATTTTTAATTGGCTCAATAATTTGTCATTGCCTGAAAAATGAATTTTTGTTTTGCTAAATGACTTTTTTAATTTATTTATATATCCTTGTGTGTTTTCTGGTGCATCATGATGAACCAAAAAGAAAAGTAAATGATTTGGTTTTATTTTCTCGGCGGCATCTGTCAATGTATCAAAGGGGACATTACTTCCCAAATATATTACTTTCTTTCCAGTCTGACGTAAAAGATAATAAGAGAGCAATAATCCAATTTCGTGAAATTCGTTTTCAGGGAGGAAAAGTAACCAGGTATCGCTTGTTGATGTAGAGGGAGGGAGTGAATCGATAGCAGAAAATAGTTTTTGCTTGATAATATTACTACTGAAATGCTCATAGGCAGCGGAATTGGTCCCGGTTGCCCACATTAATCCAATTTTGTGTAACATCGGATAAATTACTTGTAAATAGGTATTTCGTAAGCCTAAACGAAGAACGCAATTTGAAAATATTTTCTCAAAATGGATTTCATCAAAATGAGTTGCTGCTGCAATGAGTTGGGAAACATAATATTCGTGGGAAGCGTCGCTTGATATATCTTTTTGCTTCGCTTCTAATAATTTAAACAACATGGAATCTGTCATGCCGCACAATTCGGATACTTTGTAATCGGACTCCATTAAGCTCACAATATTTAACAATCGCTTTAATTGCGAATTATCATAATATCTGGTATTCCCTTCTGAACGGGTTGGATGTAAAGCTTGGTATCGCTGTTCCCACATTCTGATGGTATGGGCTTTTATCCCGGAGAATTGTTGAAGTTCTGAAATGGAAAATAAATTCACTTTGTTTAACTTTATGTAAAAATATTTAAACAAAATGACATGGGCAAATAAATTTTATTCTATAGTAAATCTTCACACCCCAATATTGTGTGTATAAATTAGCCCTTTGGTTATAGTTTGAGTGGACTTACTATTTTGGTAAAGCTGAATGTATTGTTGTATTGAATTGTGCTTTGTTTGCCACGTAAAGTTGAAGCATTATCAAATTTTATTCATTACTAGCTCCACGATTTTATTGTATAATAATTTTTCATTAATAGGTTTGGGAATATAATTGTCCATACCAAATGCCTTGCACTTTGCGACATCTGCTGTGGTTACATCAGCTGTTAAGGCAATAATTGGAATTGTAGATTTCATTGTGTTGCGGATGTATTCTGTTGCTTCAAATCCATTCATTTCAGGCATCTGTAGATCCATCAAAATAATATCATAAGACTGTTTACTGAGCGTAGCCGAAGTAAGTTTTTCGATTACCATTTTCCCATTGCTTACAATTTCATATTCGAATCCAAAATCACTTAAAATTATTTTAATCAATAGTTGATTTAATGCTACATCTTCGGCCACTAACACGCGCAATTTTTTAATTCTTGGTTCTAATGTTAGGACCTCTATTTCTTCTTCGGATTGTATACTTGTTTTTCCAAAAGGCATAATAAAGCTGAACGTAGAACCTTCGCCAAGCTTACTTCTTACGCTAATACTTCCGCCTTGCACTTCTATTAATTGTTTGACGATTGCCAACCCCAATCCAGTGCCTCCATAAGAATTTGCGGTGCTTAGTTCTGCTTGTTCGAAAAGATTAAAAATGGAATCTATTTTGTTTGGTGCAATACCGATGCCTGAATCACTAACGGCAAATTCAATAGTCACATGTTGTTCATCTACGCTGAGTAATTTGACGACTAAAGCAATTTTCCCAGCATGTGTAAATTTTACAGCATTGCTTATCAGATTTAAAATAATCTGATTTAAACGCAATGAATCACCCAATAGCATAGATGGAATATTGTCGTCGTATTCTCTTACAAGTTCCAAATTCTTTTCTTTTATTTTTAGATCAAAAGAGTGGAGTATGGAGCTTATGGTTTCGCGTATTTTAAATGGTTGCTTTTCAAAGGTCATTTTGCCAGCATCTACTTTCGCCAAATCCAATATGTCGTTTATAAGCATATTTAAAGACTTACCACTTGTTTGTATTGCATGTAAAAATTCTTTTTGTTCTATGCCTAATTCTGTTTTTAATAGCACATTCGCAAATCCTAGAATAGAATTCAGTGGTGTACGTATTTCGTGGCTCATGTTAGACAAGAACTGTTGTTTGAACTTTAGGGCATTTTCTGCAGAGACCTTTGCTTCCTTCAATTCGTCTTCAAACAGTTTGCCTTCATGAATATCTATACTCACACCTATGTACCCCATAAATTTACCATTGGGCAAATAGCGCGGATTACCCTTAACCGAATGCCACCTGTATTCGCCATCGTGCTGTTTTATTCTTATTCCACTTAAAAAATACGGTTGGCGTTTTTTAAATGCCGGCACATACACATCCATTAAACCCTGCAAGTCATCAGCGTGTATTAACTTTAGCCAGGCTTTGCCAAGTGCTTCTTCCATCGTTTGTCCGGTATAATTCAACCAGTTTTTGTTCCAATAGCTAATGTTAGCTTCCTCATCAGGTTCTATAATAAAAATGTGCATGGGAACATCATTTGCCAGTGAGCGAAACCGTTCTTCGCTTTCTTCAATCTTTCTTTTTGCAATCACCTGCTCGGTTACTTCATTACCAATAATAGTAATACCGGAAATAGTTTGGTCTATTTCCAAATAAGGCTGGAAAACAAAATTGAAAAAATACTCTTCCTTTATATGTCCATGCATATTACTTGGGCTCTGTACTTCAATACCATGAAAAGGAATACCGGTGGCACACACCTCATTAAGCATATCGAGGAATGTGGTGTCTTTAAGTTCGGGCATAATTTCAAGCAGCGATTTACCTTCTATATCTTTCCCTCTTCCCCACACCTCTTTAATCTGGTCGTTTGCAAGCTCAATGATAAGGTCTTTACCTTTTAGCACGGCAAAAGTAAATGACGAATTCATTAGCATCATGTTATACCGCTTCTCACTTTCTTCGATTTGCTTTCTTAAATTTTGTTCTGCCTCAACCTGTATTAATAAAATTTCTTTTTCTTTATTCTTCAACTCCATTGCTTTGCTCCTTATATCGGTATTATCTGCAAAGGCAAGCAGTATTAATTCTTCATGATTGGTTTTCTGAATTATGCGGCTGGCATTGAGCAGCATTATTCTTTCGCCAATGACAGGGAAGGTTTGTGTTATTTCAAAATCGCAAAAATGAGAATTTCTTGGAAGGATATCTTCGAGCAATTCGCGTAGGCGCGGAATATTCCATTGCTTGTTTCCTAAATCATACAACAGTATTCCTTCTGTTTCTTCTTCTTTAACCTTAAACATTTTATAGAATGTTTTGTTGGCAGATTTTACACGAAGATTTTTATCTAATACAATCATGGGTTCGTGTATGGTGGCAAATACGGCTTCGGAATAACCATAAGCTTCATTCAGCAAATCGTTGCGTGTTTGTAACTCTTGATTGGTGGTGGTGAGTTCTTCATTGGCAGATTCTATTTCTTCTTTTGAAGTTTCCAATTCTTCATTCAAGGTTTGCAATTCTTCGTTGCTGGAAACCACTTCTTCATTGGCACTTTGTAATTCTTCGGCAAATGCTTCCTGCTCTTGCGCAATGGAGAGCGCGTCTGCATGCGCCTCGGCTAATTCCAATTCTAATTTTTTTATTCGTCTGTCTTTTGCCAGCGAATTATTTTTTCCATCTACTGCATGTGCTGAAAAAATTTCGGTTTGTTCTTGTTCCGTGAAAAGGATTAAAAGCAAAGGTTCGGTGGATTCTATTTTGAATGGAACAATTTCCAAACTGACCATTCGAACGGCGGAATTTATTTTTAATTCGATGCCACTTTTGCGAATACGGAGTTTTGTTTTGATGACTTTCGATATGGCATTACGCAATTCAAAAGCAATTTCAGGGCGGGCCATTTTTAAAATATTAAAGGTGGCTTTGCCTTTAGGATGGGTAAGAAATAAATCGGTGGTTCCGCGAAATTGAACAATTTCCATTTGGTGATTGACGACCACACTGGCTGGCATAAATTCAGAAATGAGCAGTGCATCAATGGCGTCATCTAATCCGTTGTGATCCACTGAAATAGCTTGTTGTGGTTTGTTTTTATTCGTTGTCAATATACTTTTTTCAGGAAAAGGTTGTTGCGCATAGCGAGGCAAAAGTGCCGGCAATGTGCGTGTACCTAAATTTGTTTTGCGTGAAAAAATTTTATACTTTTTATTAAAGCCTGCAAATAGATTGGTGGATTGTGTGATGTTTTCTGATTTGCCAAGCATTAAAAATCCATTATCATGTAGTGCATAATGAAAAGTATTCAAGGCTTTTTTTTGTGCTGGATTATCTAAATAAATAAAGAGGTTGCAGCAACTGATAAAATCAAGTCGTGAAAAGGGTGGGTCATGTAAAATATTATGTGGCGCGAATACACACATATCGCGTATGGCTTTATTGACACGATAACCTGTATCTGCTTTGATGAAAAAACGTTGTATCCGTTTAGGCGATACGGTTTCCAAATCTTCTTTGGTATACATGCCAATACGTGCTTTACTTATAGCTTGTTCGCTGAGGTCTGTTGCAAAAATTTGAATGGGTATTGTAGTTGCTTTGCTTTCCTGAATTTCGAGTAGCATCATAGCAATGGAATAGGCTTCTTCTCCTGTAGCACAAGCGGGTACCCATATACGAAGCGGTTCGCCGATTTTTTTTAACTTCAATAGTTTTGGAAAAAGATGCTCTTTTAAATATTTGTGCGTATCGGTATCTCGAAAAAAACTGGTCACATTAATTAATAAATCTTGGTAAAGAATATCAATTTCTTCCTTTTTTAATGATACCATTTTAGCATATTCTTTCAATGTCGTTAATTTATACAATAGCATTCTGCGAATGATACGTCGCTTTATGGTATTCATTTTATAGGCAGTGAAATCAACACCTGTAAATTTGTGTAATAGGCTTAGGATACTTTTTAAATCTGGATTGCTGTTTTCAATTAAATTTTCTTCGCCATTTTTTATGCTCTCCGTTTGCAAGAGAGTGTGCTTACTTAGTCTTGCCAATTCGAGTGCTATTTCTTTTGGTGATAAAGTAAAATCTACCATGCCTGCTGCAATGGCAGAGTGGGGCATACTAGTAAATTTTGCGCTATCGTCTTGTGCGAAAGTTAAACCGCCATGCTGCTTGATGTCTTTCATGCCTTCTGTTCCATCGCTTGCACTGCCACTCAGAATAATTCCGATTACTCTTTCTTTTTGTGCTTCAGCAAGTGAGGAGAATAGAATGTCAATGGTTATAGCGGCACTAGTTTCGGAACGAGGAATTAATTTGATATGTCCATCTGTTACTTCAATTCCTTTGTTGTATGGAATAACAAAAACATTATCTGGTTTTATTTTATCCATGTCATCAATTTCTTGCACGATCATTTTTGTCTTCTTCGATAAAATTTCGGTCAACAAACTTTTGTGGTCTGGACTTAGATGCTGCACATAAATAAAAGCCATACCCGTATCTGCTGGAAGATATTTTAATAATTCCATCATCGCTTCTAATCCGCCTGCTGACGCACCGATGGCGACTACGGGAAATGAACCTTCTTTAACTTCTGTTTTTGCAGGTAGTTTCTTTTTGCTTGAAATTGCTTTCATGTCAAAGAAGGACATCTAGTAAATCTGAACTCATTTGGTGAAGATAGCATTTTAAATAGGCTATTGCTATTATTAAATTTAGGAAGTAGCAGAGAGATAGATGCCTTGGAGGGGAAACTAACGAGAATGAGGTTCTAGATTAACGTGTTGTACAACGTTGGAAAGTTTTTTTCTGACGATAGAATATGGTGTCGGTTGGTATGAAACCTATCGATAGGAAACTCGGATATTTATTTTATTGCTCCTATGCTACTGGCGCAGTAATGAGGCGTTGTCATTGTGTGTTGGCTTCCTATGCCGTGTTAGAAATAAATTTTGAATTCTTGGTCTGATTTTTTTGTAGAATTTCTTTTAAGGAAGGCTTTGCTTGGAACGAATCATTCCTTGCTAAACAAAAAAATCTAACTACCGCACACCCATATACTTATGTATTTGCAAGGAGAGTTTCCATTGTGGATGTTGTTGAATAAATTCAGTAATAATGGGTAATACTATTTTTTCTTTACTCCATTCAGGTTGTACATACAATTGGCAATCGGCATGGGTATGTTGCGCATTTTGTTCAGCCCATAGCAGATCGGATGAATTAAACACAACGACTTTTAATTCGGAGGCTTGTTGTAAGATGGAAGGAATCGGAGATTTGAATTTCTTGGGCGATACACATATCCAATCCCATTTTCCACTTAATGGATAGGCTGCACTTGTTTCTATATGTGTGCGAAAACCCGCAGCTTGCAAGGCTTCTGTGAGCGCAGTACAATCATACATGAGGGGTTCACCGCCGGTAATGATTACTATTTTTGCTGGGGTATTTTTTACTTCATCCACTAACGCTGTAATGGTTTGAAACGAATGCGCATTAGCATCCCAACTTTCTTTTACATCGCACCATACACAGCCCACATCGCATCCGGCTAGACGAATAAAAAATGCAGCATGACCTTGGTAAAAACCTTCACCTTGTATCGAATAAAATGTTTCCATTACTGGAAGCGTATGTTGATCTTGCATGAATTAGTTAGCGTTATTATGTAAATAAGCCAATAAAGTATTTTTCATTAAAGCACAAATAGTCATGAGCCCAACTCCACCTGGTACGGGTGTGATATAACTGCATTTCTCGGCAACGGCATCAAAGTCAACATCGCCAACTAAACGATAACCACTTTTTGTTTTCGTACTTTCGATCCGATTGATGCCCACATCTAAAATGATGGCACCATCTTTTACCATATCTGCTGTTACGAATTTTGGTTTGCCGATGGCTGCAACAATAATGTCTGCTTGCAAACAAAATTCTTTGATATTCTTTGTTTTGGAATGACACAGCGTAACCGTACAATTACCAGGCTCACTATTTCTGCTCATTAAAATACTCATTGGTGTGCCTACAATATTAGATCTTCCAATCACCACACAATGCTTACCCGAAATAGGAATGCCATAATGCTGCAACATCAACATCATACCGAAGGGAGTTGCTGGAATAAAAGTCGGTAAGCTCAACAACATTTTGCCCAAATTCACGGGATGAAATCCATCCACATCTTTGTTGGGAGAAATGCTTTCGATAATTTTATTTTCCGAAATATGTTTGGGTAGGGGCAATTGAACCAAAATGCCATCGATACCCGGGTCATTATTTAACTCTGCTATTTTTTGTAATAGAATATCTTCTTGTAGGTCTGCATCATAAGCAATTAATGTAGATGCAAAGCCAAGTTCAGCGCAGGTTTTAACCTTAGAGCCAACATAGGCTTTGCTTGCTGGATTTTCGCCCACGAGTATAGCAACCAAATGTGGTGCACGTTTGCCTGTGGCAATAATTTCTTCTACTTCTTTTTTGATTTCTGATTTGATGTGTTGCGACACTACTTTGCCGTCGAGTAATTGCATGGGCGCAAATATAAATGAGAATTCAGTAATTAGTCGAAAGTAAAAAGTAAAAAGCCGTATTGCATAAGTGGTAAGCCGCAGGAATTTAGATTTTGTATTCGGAATTTTATTTCCTATCTCCGCAGATGTGTCCTCTGCACTCATCTTGTATGCGAGTATAATGTTTGTGAGGCACTCTGCGGGTTAAGTACAGCATTCGTAGATAATGAAGGGAATATTGAAGCGTATTTTTTAATGTCGAATGTTGAACTCCGTTCAGCTTTTGTGGCGTTGGCAACATTCAGCATGTTATCCTTAGTCAGCACTCTGCGAAAAGTATTCGTTGCGCAATGAATCTGCAGAGGCCCGAGGCGGAGACTCTGCGGAGAGTAAATGGCCTTCCTATCTCCGCAGATGTGTCCTCTGCACTCATCTTGTATGCGAGTATAATGTTTGTGAGGCACTCTGCGGGTTAAGTACAGCATTCGTAGATAATGAAGGGAATATTGAAGCGTGTTTTTATTGTCGAGTGTTCTACTCCGTTCAGCTTTTGTAGCGTTGGCACCATTCAGCATGTTATCATTAGTCAGCACTCTACGAAAAGTATTCGTTGCTCAATGAATCCGCAGAGTCCCGAGGCGGAGACTCTGCGGAGAGTAAAACTATCCACAGCCTTGATTTTTTGGTTCTTTTGTATCAAGACAAAAGAATGAAAAGCCATTTTGAAGACAAAAGAATTCTTCATTAAATTAGCACTCATTTGAATAGAAAGAGAAGAGAACGAATAATCATTTTGAAGACAAAATTTGGGATGCAATCAATGAAAATTGAATTACTATTTCACTTCAAATCTTAATAATTCTTCATCGAATAAGTTTGCATGCAATTTGTCGCCAATGGCTACTGGTCCTACTCCCTTGGGCGTTCCAGTGTAAATAATATCTCCCATGTTTAATGTAAAATATTGCGATACGTAAGCAATTATTTTTTCAAAGCTGAATAATAAATCCTTTGTATCACCATGTTGTACTTGTTGATTATTTTTATACAACTGAAACTGAAAAGAAGATTTTTTTTCTTCGTTCGTTATCGTTTTCCATGTTCCCAATACCGCCGACATATCAAAGGCTTTGGCAATTTCCCAAGGCAGACCTTTTTCCTTTTGTTTCTGTTGCAAATCCCTAGCTGTAAAATCGATGCCGAGTGTGATGGCATCATAATAGCTACTTGCAAATTTTTCAGAGATTGCTTTGCCATTTTTACAAATACGCAAAACCAATTCACACTCGTAATGAATATCTGTCGAAAAATTCGGATAATAGAAAGCCTTATGGTCTGTGAGTAATGCAGTTTGTGGCTTCATAAAAATGACTGGTTCAGTAGGCACATCATTTAATAATTCCTTGGCATGTTCGGCATAATTTCTGCCTACGCAAAATATTTTCATATGGTAAATTTTTGATTGTTGAATAAGTTCATGGTTCTTTCCAAACCAATGCTCACAAAGCTTTCTATGATTTGGATACAAGCATCTACTTTTTGATTCACAAGTGGAATTTCTTTGTCTTTCCATTTTCCCAAAACGTAATCTACTTGTCGCCCTTTTGCGAAATCATTGCCAATACCAAATCGCAATTTGGGATATTGTGTAGTGCCTATACATTCATGAATACTTTTTAAGCCATTATGTCCAGCATCGCTACCACCTGCTCTTATTTTCAAAACTTCCAATGGAAATGCCAAATCATCTACGATGGTCAAAGAATTTTCGATGGCAATTTTTTCTTTATCCAACCAATATTTAACAGCTTTGCCGCTTAAATTCATGTAGGTAGTTGGCTTGATAAGCACCAATATTTTTCCTTTGTATTTGATTTGGCAAACATCTGCTAAGCGCTCACTTTGAAAGGCAGTATTGTATTTATTGGCGAGAACTTGCACCACATCAAAACCAATATTGTGTCGGGTTTCAACGTATTCGTGTCCAATATTTCCTAATCCAATAATAAGATATTTCATTTGGCAAATCTAAAAAAGGAAAGGATACTGTTTCGGGAAAATGAGTTTTATTTTTGTATTGCTTGTGGGCCATTGTTGGTGTTATCACCAACAATTACGATGTCGTTGGTGATAACACCAACAACGGCATTTAAAAATGAGTTTTATTTTTGTATTGTTTGGTGTTACTAAATTACTGGACTGGTATCGGTTGGTGGGACACCAACCGATAAGGGAGAACTTATAATAGGATTAGATTAAAAAACTGTCTACTTATTTTAGGACAATACAATAACAGCAATTTAGTGTGAGGTTTGTGGGGACACAAACCTAGGGGTGGGATACTGTTTCGGGAAAAATGAGTTTTATTTTTATAGGGATTATCAATCCTATGTGCATTGTCAAAATGAAGATTATTTTTTCCACTTTTTTCTTGATAAAAAAGTGGAGCAAAAAATCAAGACTGTAGAAAAATAGCTAAAAATTTCAACTGTTGTCTAAAATAAAAAAGCTATTCTTCTTTTTCTCTTTCTCTATCTTAAGTAGTTAGATTAAGCGAACAATCAATATTTAGCAACATACAATAGTTTTTATTTCTTAACGCCAACAGTCAAAATTTTCTTAACGCTATTTTTCTAAGGTCGACAACTGAACATTAAATTATTTGAAATACATTTTGAGTCAGTAATTTTTTATTTTATTCCTTTCACCGCAGTGTCTCCGCTTCGGGACACTGCGGAATAGTTGAGCACTCTGCAAGTCGCAGTGTGCCTCACAATTATTTTCTTCGAATACAAGATTATGTAAGGAGCACACACTGTTAGTAAATAATTTATTGTGAGGTTTGTTGGGACACAAACCTAGGGTGAAATTCAATAATGACAATATTCTTCAATGATTCCTGCATTGCGGCAACGATAGTAGTGGAAATCCATTTTGCTTGCTCTGAAGCAAAAAGATTGGAACGAATAGCGTGCCTGCCGCCCAAAATATTCTCAGTACAATTTTTGTGATTCTTTTACGCCATTGTTGGTGTTATCACCAACAATTTTTAATGTTATTTTATTTTCTCCAACTCCGCTTTCGACACAATTTTATAATCTGCTGGTATAGCGAACACAGCGGATTCAACGCTTTGGATATCTACTACGGTTGCCACAAAACGCATATTGATGCTGTTTGCATTTTTGATTTCATATTCTAATGGAATGCCTTGTAAGCTTGGAAACATGGTATTGATATTCTCATTTTGCGGCAAAAGTTCGGTGGTATAATAAAAGGTAGCAGAGGCAGAATTGGTATAGGTAACTTTAGAAGATACACAACGATAACCCGCAATTTTTTTGGTGTCCTCTAATGGTGTGAGGACCGCTCCATCAAATCGTTTGTTTTTTTCTTTGATTTCTTCAGGCGACATTTCTAAAGCGTATTTCATGTCATTGCTCATATCTAAGGAGAGCATATTGCCTGTCTTGGAATTGTAAATAGTCACATTATTATAGCCACTATTCATTGCCAATTCCCGTTTGATTTGACTGCCTTTGACGGATACAACATAGATACCGTCTGGTTTTGAGCTGGCATTTATATATACATCATACTTGATAATGCCTTCTGAAAATAATTTTGGCGCTGCCGCTTCTGCAGTAAAAAGAACAAAGGCACATAGAAGAAAAACAATTTTAATCGCTTGCATAGATGGGAATTATTTTTGAATGAATAGATAATACCGTCCTTTGGAAAGGAAAGATACTGTCTGTAGACGCGGTATATTAAGTTCTACAAAGGGTATTCTCATATTGTAAACATACATTTTTGTTTTATTTCCACCGCATACAAATAACATTATTTTTGAAGCGCTACAATTTAGTTTTTATATATTGCGGCAAATTTAAAGCGAGAATAGAATAGGGGATTCTCGAAAAAAAATATTTATACATGAAAGTAGTATTATTCGCAGGTGGTTTAGGGACGCGTATTTCAGAAGAAAGCCATCTTAAACCTAAACCGATGATAGAAATTGGTGGCAAACCGATGTTATGGCATATCATGAATTTATATGCGGCCTATGGTCATCATGAATTCATTGTTTGTTGTGGTTATAAAGGCTGGGTCATCAAAGAATATTTTAGCAATTACTTCGCTTATAATGCGGATGTGACTATCGATTTGAAAGATAATCAAATGACAGTACATCATGCAAATACAGAGCCTTTTAAAGTGACCATGATAGATACAGGTGTAGATACCATGACTGGCGGGCGATTGCAACAAGTATTGCCGTATACCAATAATGAACCTTTTATGCTGACTTATGGCGATGGCGTTTGTGATGTAGATATCAATGCGTTGATAGCCTTTCATCAAGAGCATGGTAAAATATGCACCATGACGACCATTCAACCGAGCAGCAGATTTGGTGTGGTGAATATGCAAGAGGACGGAACGGTGATACAATTTGAAGAAAAACCAGAAGATAGTGGTACTTGGATTAATGGCGGATTTTTTGTTTTACAACCTGAAATAAAAAAATATTTGACCAACGATAATATCCAAGAAACCATGTGGGAGCGTCAACCGATGTATGACCTTGCACAGGATAGACAAATCGTTGGTTTCAGACATCGTGGTTTTTGGAAATGTATGGACACCATGCGAGACAAAGAAGAATTGGAAAAACTTTGGATCACCAATCCCCTTTGGAAAAAATGGTAAGTCTCGATTATTTTAAAAAATATTTTAAAGACAAAAAAGTATTTATTACTGGACATACTGGTTTTAAAGGATCTTGGTTGTTGCAAATACTTGCCTTGTGCGAAGCGAATATTCATGGTTACGCCTTGGCGCCTGAACAGGAGCATGATTTATTTTATCAAATTCAAGGAGAGCAATTGTGCAGCAAACATATACTCCATGATATTTGTGATGTACAAAGATTGACACAAGAAATATTAGATTTTCAACCAGATTATATTTTTCATTTGGCTGCGCAACCGCTTGTGTTGAAAGGCTATCAAGAACCATTGTATACTTTTGCGGTGAATACGCAAGGGACTGCAAATGTGTTAGATGCCATTCGTCAATTGGAAAACCCTTGTATTGCCATTATGGTAACAACTGATAAAGTGTATGAAAATTTGGATAACGCGGTATTGTTTACAGAGACCGACAAGTTGGGTGGTTATGATCCATATTCTGCGAGCAAAGCTGCATGTGAAATTGTAATATCTTCGTATCGTTCTTCCTTTTTTAATGAAGTGAAATATGCGGAACATCAAAAATCCATTGCCTCGGTCAGAGCAGGTAATGTGATTGGTGGAGGTGACTTTGCACCGAACCGAATTGTTCCAGATATCATTCGGGCCATTACAAACAATGAAACGGTGACCTTGCGAAACCCTGCTGCCACAAGGCCTTGGCAACATGTGATAGAACCATTAGGTGCCTATTTATTATTGGCATGTAAAATGAAAGAGGATCCGATTTCCTATAATTCTGCATTCAATATTGGACCAGAAGAGAAGGATGTTTTGAGTGTGCAACAATTGACAGAAATTGCGATAGCCGCAGCAGGTAAGGGGTCTATGACTATAGAAGAAAATGACCATAAACCACATGAAGCTGCTACCTTGATGTTGGATATCCATAAAGTGAAAACACAATTAGGATGGACACCAAAATTCAATGCCGCACAAGCCATTCAAAATACGGTAGCTTGGTATTTGGATACAGCAGCAGCAGATGTAAAATGTGTGCAGCAAATTCAGGACTATTTTGGTAATCCTACAACAGGATAATTTTTTTTGAAGCAAATTTATTTCCATTGAACATAGAAAATACAAGCATTGAAAACTTACTACTCATTCGACAATTTCGATTGGATGATGCACGAGGTGTATTTGTGAAAACATTTCACGATACAACGATGAAAGCGCATGGCATTGATTTTCATTGTAAGGAAAGTATTTATTCGGTGTCAAGTAAAGACGTAATTCGTGGCATGCATTTCCATCATCCGCCACATCAACATGCCAAAATTGTTTTCTGTACACAAGGTAGTATACTAGATGTTGCTTTGGATTTGCGTAAAAATTCTGCAACCTCTGGTCAATATTTTTCTACCGAATTGTCTTTTGCCAATAACCATGCGCTCTATATTCCAGCTGGCTTTGCACATGGATTTTTAACCACGACGGAAACTGCAACTGCCTATTACTTTATCGATGGTGAATATGCAAGTGCATCCGATGATGGAATTCGTTATGATAGTTTTGGTTTTGATTGGGGAGTAGAAAATCCAATATTATCTCCTCGTGATCTCCAATTTCAAACCTTAGAAAATTTTAATTCTCCTTTTTAATACTATCGTATGAAGAATATATTTATTGTTGGTGCATCAGGATTGGTTGGTAGTAATTGTCAAAAATATTTTATGCAACATGGGCATACCGTATTAGGGTCTCATTTTTCTTTTCCAACTGCGAACACTGTTTTTTTTGATACTTTAAATTTGGATAATCCAGACAATACCAATCTTGATATTTTTCAACCTGATATTATAGTGCATTGTGGCGCGTTGACGCATGTTGATTATTGCGAAGACCATGTGGATGAAAGCTATGAAAAGACAGTTTTATCTACCATTCATTGTATTGCATTGGCAAAAAAATATGGAGCCAAATTGGTTTATATCTCCACAGATTATGTATTTGATGGGCAACACGGACCTTATCAAGAAGCAGATGCTGTGCGACCGCTAAGTATATATGCCAAACATAAATTAGAAGCAGAGCAATTGGTAATTCAAGCGTCACCTGAAAACCTGGTATTACGTGTTACCAATGTTTATGGACATGAAGAAAGAAATAAAAACTTTGTATCTAGAATTGTACAACAATGTGTTGCTGGGCAAAAGCTTATTTTGAAACTGCCAATGGATCAATATGCAACACCTGTCAATGCATGGGATATTGCAAGAGCCATGTATGCATTATTGCAGGATCAACAAGCTGGAATTTTTCATATAGCTAGTACAGATGTGATGAATCGAGTAGAACTTGCACTACATGTGTTGAAATATTTTCCAGAAGCGGAGTATGAACTCATTCCAATGATCACTTCCGAATTACATCAAGCTGCAGATAGACCTTTACTCGGTGGTTTATTAAAGACCAAGTTTTCTGCTTTATACCCAAAATTTTTGTTTGGGAACGTGGACTCTTTCGTGAAGGAATGTTTAGCCCTAAATAAATAATGCGCCTATTTTTACTAGATTTTACAATTGTCTTGTTACATTAGTGCTAATATTTCTGCCTTCAAACGATATAGGTTGATTTCTCGTCTTGCCTTTTTATATTTAACTCCTACCATGAAAAAAATAATTATTCTAATTGCCATCGTTATTTGTCTTTTACCACAAAGTATTTTTTCGCAAGCAAATGGAACGGTCACACTTGGTCCAGACATCATACAGCCATCTTGTAAGGATACGGTTGTGTTGCATGCTACCACTACTTCGCCACTTCTAGGAAGTTCAAATTATAGCATTAATCCAATAGCGTATACACCTTATTCTTACTCGGCTGGAACCAATATAACTTCCGTTTCCAATTCAGATGATTCATGGTCGACTGCCATTAATATACCTTTCCCATTTTGTTTTTTTGACAATACCTATACAACTTGTGTGGTTGGTTCTAATGGGGCATTAAGTTTTAATATGGCAAATGCAGGCATGTTTATGCCTTGGGCTTTGAACGGAGTTGCGCCTTTGCCTAATACAACTTTTACTGCTGCACAAAATTCAATAATGTGTCCTTATCAAGATATTTATCCATTATCTGCTGGCGATGTATTTTACCAAACTTATGGCACAGCGCCTAATCGTGTCTTCGTTGTTTCATGGAATCAATGCGCAATGTATAGTTGTACCAATTTGTTAGCCAATCAGCAAATTGCGTTATACGAGACAACCAACGTGATTGAAACATATATTGGTAATAAGCCAGAGTGTCTAACTTGGAATTCAGGCCGAGCGATTCATGGAATAGAAAATTCGACTGGTACAATTGCTTTTATTGTGCCAGGTAGAAACTTGCCTACCTCATGGACAACATCCAATGATGGCATGCGATTTTCACCAATCGGTGGCTCAGGAGGTTCTGCTGGTATTACGTTTGAATGGTATGCGAATGGCAATTTAATTGCTGGGGCTAATACGGATTCTCTTGTTGTTACACCTGCAGTCACTACAAGTTATAGCGTGAAAGCTACTTTTAATTTATGTGTAGGTATTGATGTGGAATATGATACTATCAATGTGATTAAGCAATTACCAATTGACTTCATCATTACAAATATCAAAGACCCTTTATGCTTTGCGGGTACTGACGGTTCGTTCGACGTGACTACGATTAACGGCGGTCCTCCACATACTTTAACCTTAAATAACGTACCTACTAATGCTGGTACACAAAGTGGACTTGTTGCTGGAACCTATACAATAACTGCAACCGATATTTATGGCTGCAGTAATTCAACAACCGTTACCATTAATCAACCAGACAAAGTGTTCATCGCTATTACAGAACATTTGGATGTTTTGTGTAAATACCAAAATAATGGTCATATCCATTTAACAGCAAGTGGGGGAGTCCCTGGTTATGATTATTGGGTAGATCAAAATATGCCGCCAAATACACCAAGTACTAATTTCAATTTTGACACTTTAAGAGCCGGTTCTTATATGTTTTATACGCAAGATTCTCATGCCTGTTCGGACTCTATTCCTGTGACGATTACAGAGCCAGATACATTATTGAGAGTCTATCAAATTGCGCATGAAGCAACTTGTTTGAATAAAAAAGACGGAAACGTGGAAGCGATTGCTAGTGGTGGTGTTCCGCCTTATGCATACGAATGGGATAGTCATCCAATGCAGTATACACAAACGGCAACAGATCTTGAAACGGGGGCTTACCATGTCCTTGTTACCGATGCCAATGCCTGTATTGCTTCAACCCAAATCCAAGTGGAACAACAATTGTGTTGTCAATTATTTATGCCAACTGCGTTCTCACCAAATGGCGATACAAAGAATGATATCTATAGAATCATTGAATATGGCGGTGGTATTACCTTAGGAGAATTTAGAATTTATAATCGTTGGGGACAAGAGGTATTTAGCACTAGAGATTTGAATACAGGATGGAATGGTACATTCAAAGGAGCAGATGAAGATCCAGATACCTACCATTATATCATGCTTTACACCTGCAATGACAAAGGCGCCATTAGTCAGAAGATTGCGAAAGGCGATTTTATTTTGGTGAGGTAGGGGTGTTTTAATTAGCAGAATCTGTTCCGGAAACCTGTTTGAGATTTACAAATCCCGAACAGAATAAGAATTTAATTCCCGAATCCGTATCATCCTTTCATCCGCCTTATCCGTGATGCAGATATTAACAGCAGTGCTTTCTGTTTTCTTCTTCCACTTTATTGTACAATAAAAATAAAACACTTACATTGGGCTTCTGTATTTGTAGACTTTACAAATATCATTGTATAATACATTCTAATTTTTGACATGGAAAGATTTCACGGATTAATCGGGCTCGTGCTCATACTTGGGCTAGCATTTTTAGTATCGAATAATAAAAGAAAAATTAATATTCGCTTGGTATTGAGTGGTCTCACTCTACAAATGATATTGGCATTGCTTATCTTAAAAGTAGAAGCCGTAAAAAATATTTTTCAATGGTTGGGCAAACAAATGACGCATATCGAAGCTTTCGCGAAAGAAGGTGCTGGCTTTGTGTATGGCGGTATAATGGTTGATAATTTTCAAGGTGGCAGTGTTGCATATCGAACACCAGCAACTTTTATTTTTGGGTTCAGTGTATTGTCTACTATCATTTTAGTTTGCGTGATAGTTGCTATTTTATATCATTTTAGAGTGATGCAATTTATTGTCAGCATCATTGCTAAAGCGATGAATTTTGTGATGCGTGTCAGTGGAGCAGAAGCATTGAGTAATGTTGCTAGTGCATTCGTTGGGCAAGTGGAAGCGCAAGTGATGATACGACCTTATTTGAAAGGCATGACCAAGAGTGAATTATTAGCAAGCATGACAGGAAGTTTGGCTTGTATTGCTGGTGGTATTTTGGTGGTGTATGTTAGTTTCGGTGCAAAGGCAGAATATTTATTAGCAGCAAGCATGATGGCTGCGCCAGGTGCTTTGGTTATTTCTAAGATTGTATTTCCAGAAACAGAGGAAAGTGAAACGATGGGCAATGTGAAATTAGATGTGAAGTCGCCATATAGTAATGTGATTGACGCGATAAGTCATGGTGCTGCTGATGGTATGAAAATTTCTGTGAATGTCATTGCCATGTTGATTGGATTTATTGGCTTAATTGCCTTCATCAATTTTTTATTATTGAAGGTTGGTGTGCTTTGTCATTTTGATTTTGCATTTACCCTTGATTGGATATTCGGAAAACTCTTTTATCCATTTGCTTGGGCAATGGGCGTGCCTTATCAAGACTTAAATAATGTATCTACTTTGCTGGGACAAAAATTAGTAGTGAATGAATTTGTTGCATTTTCACACTTGACCGCAAACCCAGCCATAGCAAAGGACGCATTGCCTGTGCTTTCCGAAAAAGGTTTATTGATTGTTAGTTTTGCCATTTGTGGTTTCGCTAATTTTTCTTCTGTAGGAATGCAGATTGGCGGCATAGGTGCATTGGCGCCTGAACGTAGAGCCGACTTGGCAAAGCTTGGATTAAAAGCACTTTTTTGCGGTACATTAGCATCCTATTTATCCGCAACCATTGCAGGTATTATTATGTAATTATTTTATTTAAAAATATTTTTCTTGAATACATCATCGCATATCATTATTACAGGAGCAGCAGGATTTATTGCCAGTTGCATGGCTCGTTTTTTAAATGAAAAAGGGTTTGCCAATTTGTATTTGGTGGATGATTTTTCAAGAAGCGATAAGAAAAATAATCATGCGCAAATACAATGTCTCGCTAAAATTGAAAGAAGTGAAATTGGATCATTTTTACAAACCAATGTGCAAATAGATGCAGTTATACATTTTGGTGCACGAACAGATACAACCGAAATGGATTATCAAATACATGAACAATTAAATGTAGAGTCATCCAAAATATATTGGCAGTATTGTACCAAAAATCAGATTCCATTTATCTATGCCTCATCTGCTGCAACTTATGGTAATGGCGAGTTTGGATATGAAGATAATCATACTATTATCCAACAATTGCAACCATTAAATCCGTATGGTGTTTCCAAAAATGAATTTGATAAATGGGCTATTGCACAAATAGAACAAGCACCTCCACATTGGTATGGATTAAAATTTTTCAATGTGTATGGACCGAATGAATTTCATAAACAAAGAATGGCATCGGTAGTATTTCATGCTTATCATCAAATAAAAAATAATGGCAGTTTGAAATTATTTCGTTCGCATCATCCTGATTACACAGATGGTGGACAGATGCGAGATTTTATTTATGTCAAAGACGTTTTGGAAGTGACCTATTGGCTATTGCAGAATAAACCGAACAATGGTTTGTATAATTTAGGCAGTGGAAAAGCAGCAACATTTTTAGCATTGGCATCCGCTATTTTTTCAGCGATGGGCGTCAAAGAGAATATTGAATTTATAGATACACCATTGGACATTCGGGATAAGTATCAATATTTTACAGAAGCCAATATGACCAAATTAATGGATGCTGGTTATATCAAACCTTTTCAAAATATAGAAGAAGGGGTAAGAGATTATGTCAGCAATTATTTAGCGAAAGGAAAGTACTTTGGGGAATGAGGATCCATACACCTATAAAGTTTTTGAAACCTTATAGGTTTGCCCCTGAATCCTTATTTCAAATTATGATATACTTTTTGTACATCTTCATCTTGTTCTAATTTATCCACTAATTCCAATACATCTTTCGATTGTTCTTCATTGAGTTCAACAGTAGTCATCGGAATGCGGGTTAAAGTGGATTCAATTGGCGTTATATTTTTCTTTTCCAAAAAATCACTCATATTACCAAAGTCGTTGAAGCCTGTACGAATGACAATATTGCCATCGGCATCTTCGCCAATTTCTTCCATTCCAAAATCGATTCCTTCCAATTCTAATTCATCAATATCGATGCCTTCATTTTTTAATTTGAATTCGCCCATACGTGTGAATAAAAATGCAACAGATCCACTATTGCCCATGGTGCCTCCGCCTTTGTTGAAAGCTGCTCGAATATTCGCAACGGTTCTAGTGCCATTGTCGGTTGCAGATTCAACTAAAATAGCAACACCATGTGGTCCAAAACCTTCATACACCAATTCTTCATAATCCACCAAATCCTTACCTGTAGCACGTTTGATAGCAGCTTCTACACGGTCTTTAGGCATGTTCACAGATTTCGCATTGGCGTAACAACGGCGCAAGGCAGAGTTAGTATCTGGGTCTGGTCCACCTGCTTTTACAGCTATTGCAATTTCTTTACCGATGCGTGTAAAGTTTTTTGCCATCTTATCCCATCGTGCAAACATTGCCGACTTACGTACTTCAAATATTCTTCCCATGATTAGAATTCTTTTATTTAAGGAGGCGAATTTAAGTAAAAAATATGATTCTATTTTTACTGGTTTTTTCAACATGCAAATAGTAAAAATATTTGGCGAAACTAAACAGGTAATGAAACAGAAGATTATTAGATGCTTTGTATTGCGGCAACGATAGTAGTGGAAATCCTTTTTGCTTGCTTTGAAGCAAAAAGATTGGAACGGATAGCGTGTATGCCGCCCAGATATCTCTCACAATAAATATTGTTTTGTCAAATATTTCATGAATAGAAAATTATTTTGTCTTCTTACATTCACATTATATTCCTTACATTTGAATCGATAGTAGATGCTTGACAACAAGCGCCAATCATGAAGAAAAAAAAATATCTATTCATAACAAGTCATCACAGGAAATCTAGTCACAGCATAGGTTTGTGGATGATATGGAGTTTTATTTGTTTGCCAATATTTGGTTCTGCGCAGTCTAAAGAATCGCGTCGTTTTGAAATTGATGCCAAGCGAGTTGGTATAACCTATACCAGCAAAGAAGCATTGCCGCAAGGTCGAGAATTTAAAAGAATTGATAGTACTTATTATGTTGGTTGGATGTTGGAAGGCACCTACAAATTTGATCATGCTGCCGACTATCGAGGATATGATGTGGCAGCACAACAATTGGATAAGGCCATGCAATTATTGCAGAAAGATTTTCATACCCAATTACAAACACGAACGACCGATGTACAAACCTATGTGACCATCATGAAATACCATCGTGACTGGGATTATATGGCATTTGCTTTGATGCAATGTTACAGTAATATGGAAAATCCGAGCAAGGTTTGGGGCTTATTGCAACAATGTAAAAAGAATGATTTGCAAGATGAATTGTATATGGACACCTACAATTATTTAGCTTGGACAGTACATCGAAATCGTTTTTACACCAGTGCAAAATATCCGTTTCTAAAAAATACCATTGCAGAAAATGAGCAATACGCAAATACACTTTTAGATAGTTGTTCGCAAAAAATAAAGCGAGATGCGCAGGTCAATAAAACCATTTTTAATTTGGATTATGTTGCCGAAAAAATGCCGAGTGTTTGGCATTACAAATCAATACTATACAGCTACCAATTAAAAATAGAATCAGCTGCTTATTATTATGAACAATTAAGGTCTACAAAATATTTTCCGGAAAATAATTATGCGACCTTTTGTGCTATTCAAGCGAATTTTAGAGAAGCCGAACATTACTATGATATTTCGAAAAAGCAAGATCCTGGCGATAAAAGAATGAAGGAATCTTATTATTATTTGTCCATCATTAATGCCTATAAAGGGAATACAAAAGCTGGTATTCAAGAGTTGAAAAATTTAATTAAAGCTAGTGGATCTACGCCTGGATTTGGTTGGTATAATATTGCACTTACGCGTGATTTATTATACGATGGACAAATAGACATTGCCAAGCGTTATGCCTTACGCGCAGAGCAGTTTAAGGAAATTCATATTGGTACAACCTTAGGACAAAGTCATTATGATTTTAGTATTTCTCTGATGAATTTATTGATAAAAATAAGAGAAATTGAATCGATACAATTTTTACAAAAGGATTGGTGGTATTCGCCTGCAGCCTTAAAAAAGATGGCGCAATTAACGCTGGAGAAATATAGTTTACAATTTTTAATCATCAATCAATTCGCAACTAATCCTGAACGGGATAGGGTGATTTATAATTTATTTTCAACAGAAAGTACCGTTTCCTTTGATGAGATTTGGTATTTGATAGATGGCTTTAGTGTGAATTATTTTTTAGATAAATTTCAAGAAGAACTCAAGGCAGAAAAAAGAGAAAATGTAAAGCGTTATGAAAAATTATTTACCGCCAAATTGTACATGAAGAAAGAGAAATTTGCCATTGCTAAAACCTATTTAGAATCTATATTACAAGACACAAAATTGGATGTGGATTATGAAAAATTATTTTTAGCAAGAGTGGCTACCGACTTGCTTATTTGTAAAACTCATTTGGATAAAAAATCAGTAACCAATGCAGATAAAATAAGTTGTTATAAATTGTATCCGCAGTTGATTCCATTCTCTACACTTACTGTTCCCATGCGTTTGCATAGCAATGAAAATAATGATACGCAGCGAGCTATCATACAAACTTTAAAATCTTGCTCAATACAATGGGTGAGTGATGCAAGCGAAGATGCATTGGATGTGGATGTTCAATTTAAGGTAAAAGCCGGTTTGCCAATTATTCAATATTCCGTAAAATATCATAACGAATTTGTAGTGCCACAAAATGAATTTACTTATTCTACAAATGATGATGCTGGTAAAAATTTATGTTTTTATTTGTTTAAAATCGGGAATGACGATAAGGAGATGGGAGTGGTAAAATAGGGATGAATTATTTTTTTTCTATCCCTTTTTCAACCCCTCAAACAAAGCATCAATTTTTAATTTCTTTAAAATCTTTTGTCCTTGTATCCCTTTTGCAATCAGTCTTTCGCCACAATAAGCTTTGTAGGATGTGATGATTTCTCGACGTTCGTTCATCTTTACAAATTCCGCTGTAAACACGATTGTATCACCTATAAAAGCAGGACTCACATGATCCACTGTAATGCTTGTGCCAATACCTTCTTCGTCCTCTTCTTTCATATCCAATACAAAAAGTCGTCCGCTCCATTCCGCATCACGCGCTATAGAAAATGTTGCATATACCGCATGAACAGTACCACTTTCAAAAGTAGCAATATCTTGTTCTTGTACTACTTTTGAAAATGTTTTTGTATCACCTATGTTGAATATTTGTTTCAATTTAAATCCCAAATTATAAAATTCCAAAAATCAAATTCCAAATTCCAAAGTCCGAATCCTAAACTACTGCCATCTCACTACTAACTACTAAATACTAAATACTAACTACTCCCTGCTACATGTACTGAAAATTAGTCTTCGGTGTCAACTTCAACAACACTTCATACATCAATTTTATACAATGTTCTACATCCGTTTTATGAACCGTTTCAACAGTCGTATGCATATAACGAAGAGGTAAAGAAATTAAGGCACTTGGTACACCGCCATTGCTAAATGCAAATGCATCCGTGTCGGTGCCAGTAACACGACTCACTGCTTGTAACTGATGATTGATTTTATTTTTCTTCGCAGTATCTACTATCAATTCACGCAAGATATTGTGTACTGCAGGTCCTATGCATATTACAGGTCCTTGTCCGCATGTAGCTTCCCCTTGTGCAGGTTTGCTCATCATCGGTGTGGCAGTATCATGCGTTACATCGGTGCAAATGGCGACATTTGGTTTGAGTCTGTGTGCAATCATGGTTGCACCATTCAATCCTACTTCTTCTTGTACAGAATTTACGATGTATAATCCAAAAGGTAATTTCTTTTTATTTTCTTTCAGCAGACGAGCCACTTCGGCAATCATGATGCCGCCCATGCGATTGTCATGTGCGCGTGCGATCCAGTATCCGTGATTGCCTTCTTCAAATCCTTCGGTGAAAGTACAAACACTGCCGATCTCAATACCTAAAGCTTCTACTTCCTTTTTGTTTTTACAATTCACATCAATCCATATTGTTTCTATCTCTGGTTTTTTTTCATTCTGTGCTGTACGTACATGAATAGCAGGCCAGCCAAATACACCACGAACTATCCCTTTTTTTGTATGAATATTCACACGTTTAGAAGGGGCAATTTGATGATCGCTACCACCGTTTCTGCACACATGAATAAAGCCATCTGATGTAATGTATTTTACAAACCAAGATATTTCATCAGCATGTGCTTCTATCACCACTTTGAAAGGCGCATCTGGATTTATAATACCGACTACTGTCCCATAAGGATCTACCAAATGCGTGTCAATAAAGGGTTTTATATAATCTAGCCATATCTTTTGTCCGCTGGTTTCAAAGCCAGTAGGAGATGCATTGTCTAAGTAGGTTTTGATAAAATCCATCGAAGATTGACTGAAGAATTCTTTATTTGCTTTGCTAGTTTTTGCTTTTGCCATGATTATTTTTTGTGCGACAAATATAAGGAATCGCAATGGTAATTTAGTTGAAAAATAGAACCTTCATTTATTATTCAATTGGTAAAATAATATTGAATATTACTTGCTATCTAATACTAATTCGTAGCCCGAATTTCTCTATTTGCCGTTTGCAAAAAACTACAGTTAAAACCATAGGGTATCAACGGTGTTTACTTCATCTCTTTGTTGTTTATATGCATTTTTACTTATCTTGTGCCCCAAGGCGAAATACATGAAAATAGGATTTGATGCAAAAAGAGCTTTTCATAATCAAACTGGTTTGGGTAATTATAGCCGAACTTTGATTACCTCATTAGCTACTCAATTTGCAGAACAAACATATTATTTAATTAATCCTAAGCCATCGTCCTTGTTTAAGGATCGTCCAAAAAATTGTATTGAAATTAACCCCACTCACTTTATCACCAAATTATTTCCATCTCTATGGCGCTCCCGTTGGTGTGTAGGGGAAATAGAAAAAACTGTAGATATTTACCATGGACTCAGTCATGAATTGCCTTATGGCATACAACGAAGTAAAGTCAAAAAAGTAGTGACTATTCATGATTTGATTTTTGAAAAATATCCAGAACAATATGCGTTAGTAGATCGATGGATTTATCGTAGAAAAATAAAATCAGCTTGCCAATTTGCGGATAAAATTATTGCCATTAGCGAACAAACGAAAAAAGATTTGATAGACCTTTATCAAATTCCTTCAGGTAAAATTGTAGTTTGTTACCAGTCTTGTGATCAAAGATTTTTTGCAGAAATAATAAAGCCAACTGCTCCAACTATACCATTGCCCCCTCGTTATTTTTTGTCGGTTGGAAGCATTATTGAACGAAAAAATTTAGCTCGTATTTGTGCAGCATTTCAACAAATTGTAAAACAAGAACCGGACATAAAATTAGTCGTCATTGGGAAAGGTGGAAAATATAAAAAGAAGATTATTGCCTATTTACAACAAGAAAAAATCATGGAATCTGTTTTGTTTCTAGAAGATAAATATACTAGCGCAGACATTCAATCGTCATTACCTTGGATTTACAAGCAAGCCATCGCTTTGGTATATCCATCTTTATATGAAGGCTTTGGTATTCCTGTAATTGAAGCCCAAGCAAGTGGTACAGTTGTGATTACGTCCAATTGTTCCAGTCTTGTAGAAGCTGGTGGTGATGCGGCTATTGGCGTAAACCCTGTACAAGTGGATGAAATAAGAATGGCGATGCAAAGTGTAATGCACGACGAACCTAAACGGACTGAAATCATTAAAAAAGGAAAATTGAATGCGGCAAAATTTAACAATGAAAATTGTGCGAATGCCGTCATGGAAGTGTATAAATCAATGAAGCATGAATAATTATGAACAAGATATAAAAGACACGGTAAGTGTATTAAAGGATGGGGGAGTGATTCTTTATCCAACCGATACCATTTGGGGTTTGGGATGTGATGCAAGTAATGAAAAAGCAATTCAAAGAATAATTCAAATCAAACATCGAGATGCAAATAAAAGTTTCGTTTTATTGATGACAGATTTGAAACAACTGTATAAATATATTGCGAATCCATTGCCTCATTTGCAAGAAATAGTGGAGAGCTTTCATTCGCCAACTACTTTAATCTATCCGGGAGCAATCAATTTACCCTCCAGCTTATTTGGTCCTGATGGATCCATTGCAGTTCGAATTACAAAGGATACATTTTGTAGGTCATTGATAAAAAGATTGCGCCAGCCTATTGTGTCCACATCTGCTAATTTAAGTGGCGAACCAAGTCCAAATTATTTTCAAATGGTTACGGAAAGTATTCATGAACAAGTGGACTATGTAGTACAATACCGACAAGAGGATAGAACCATTCAGGAACCATCTACCATCTTGAAATTGTGTGACGACGGTACTTTGCTAAGAATCAGATAAGTGTGCTTTTTATTTAGTTTAAAATCTTGTACGTTTGCATCCTTAAAAAAAGGAAAGAACAATGAGAGCATTGAGAAGAATAATTGTTTTAAATAGATTACCAATTGCAGTGTTGCTAATTATTTCGGGCATACTGATTACTTGGCAAGTGAATCATGGCATTTGGGTGAGTTGGATATTTTTTCTAATTGCTATTTTAATGGTTGTTGCACATTTTATGATAGGTCCAATCACCTTGATACAAAAGCATGTAGAAGATGGTGATTTTGAAGGCGCACAAGTGTTATTGGCAAAGGTAAAATATCCTAATTTGTTGTATAAGCCAGTTCGTTCGGCATTCTTTATGTTAAAATCTAATTTCTCCACTATAGGTGAAAATTTTGAAGATGCTGAAGCAGAAATTCGCAAAAGTTTAGCTGTCGGCATTTCAGATAAAGGAGTTGAAGGTGGTGCTTATTTACAATTAGGAATGATTTCGTACAAAAAAGGAAACAAAAAAGAAGCGTATGAAAATTTAAGAAAGGCGGTTTCTTTAGGATTACCAGATAAAGATTCTGAGGCTTCTGCTTATTTGCAGTTATGTAGTATTTGTGGTGAACGCAGAGATTTTAAGGGCATGAAATTTTACTATGTGAAAGCGAAAGCTTGTAAATCTAAAAACGAACAAGTGGTGAATCAGATCAAAGAAATGGATAAATACATTTCAAGAGTTCCTGGATAGGATTTCTTTAGAATATTCCACTATCGGTTGTGTGTCTCACCAACCGAAATTGGGCAAGGAAGGTTTGTGAAGATAGGAAACCATGGATTGATATTACTTTTCAAAAGGAACGCGAAGGATATATTTTACATTGGTCGTAGTTGGTGCAAGGTAGGTGAATGTTGGTAATTTTTCTATGGCTTGTGTTACTATATCATCATATTCTTTACCCATACTATCAAGCACTTTTATTCCTGTTGTTTTTCCCTGTGGATCTACTTCAAATGCAATGTCCATCGTGCCTTCTTTTTGGTTTTGTACCATTGCCAATTTCATTTTTATCCTATTGCTCAAGGTATCTTTTAACTGGACTAAACCTCCCTTGAAAAGTGGATGTTGGTTCACTTGGCTATAGATTCGAATAGTATCTTGTTTCATGATAGACACATCATAGGATTGTTTTTCGTCCGCCAATGCAAAGTTGATGGGTTGTACAAAATATACTTTTACTTTCTTCCCATTCTGTTCACCAGATTTCCATTTGGGCGATTTTTTAATAACCCGTAATGACTCTTCATCGCAACCATCTCCGATGCCTTTTTTGATTTTCGCATTTTCAATATTGCCATTTGTGTCTACAATAAATTGAACTAGTACTTTGCCTGTTGTTCCATTGTCGATTGCTTTATTTGGGAATCTCAATTCATGGGATAAAAATTGAATAAGTTTACCTTCACCACCAGGAAATTCAGGCATCGACTCCACATATTCAAATGCTTTACTTGTACTGGAATCTTTATTTTGATTAGATACATTCAACCAAATCATAGAATCAGAAATAGCATTGGGTAATAAATTTGCATCCGTAAAATAAATTGGAATTCGTAAAACTTGCTCGCTATGAAACCCTGAAAAAAACGGATTCCAATCTTTGATATTTTCGATAACCTGTAATACAGATTTTGAACAACCATCGCCAATTCCTTTACGTAAATAATTTTTTTTCATTTCGCCTTTCTCTGTAATAAGGACATCCACTACAACTGCACCAGATACTTTATTTTGCTGTGCTGCGAGGGGATATTCGATTTGCGCAGAAAGCAAATCCGCTAAATTTTTTTCTTGAGCAAGAACGGATAATGTTGCACCTACAACGCAATAAAATAGGGTTATGATTTTTTTATGCATGTTATATTTTTTGACTGATTTCATAAATTCTATTTTGATTAAGCTTTTTCTATAATTCATTCTTCATTTGGATAAGGAATGAATATTTCTGCAAGACGCTATTCTCCTTTTATTTTCCGAATCAACTGTGCCAATCCTTCTTTAAATTTCATTTCTTTGCTAGAAGGTTGTTGTGCGCCCAATTGCCATTTGCCATCGGCATAATATATTTTATAATAAAAAAGAAAAGTTTGTTCAGCTACACTTTTATCCAAATTACCTCGGCCAAACTTCGGAATAAATACTTCTAATGTGTCTTTGTTTTGTTGGGTAAAATAAAATCCTTGACTAAACCACTCCAGCATACGCGCATCTGGGCTTGGGCTTTGCACCAATGCATTTGCACGAATCGGGTAGCTATGCCAACGAATAGAATCTGATTTTTGAAACAATGAATATTCGCCAATTTTTAAAACGGAATCTGCATTTACTACACTAAACCACAACACATTGTTTAGTATGGTAGGATTGCTCATATAATTGGTATAAGGTATATTATTCGCAGCCAATGAATTTTTGAAATGCACGTCGGCAATTGCTTTATTCACAAAGGAAAATCCGAAATAAATAACAGAATAAATGAGAACAGCAGACATGATACGCAATCGCGGAATGGAATTGCTTTTATAGAATAAAGCTACGATTGCCATAATGAGAATTGGGATGGTCAGAAATAAATCTGCAATTGCCATATTGTTCAAAGAAACTAATTGGGTAGAAAACGGCAAGAAAATTCGTGTGCCATAATTGGTGCAAATATCTACTAAGGAATGTCCCCATAGGCATATAATCCAAAGGAGAAACCATTCTTTATAACTGATTTTCTTTTTGAATAACATATAACAAAGCCAAGCCATTGGAAAGGCAGTGAGTAATTCAATAAAAAAAGAATGGGTATAGCTTCGATGATACAGTACATAGCGGCGAACATCGGAAAGGCCAGAAAAAAACAAATCGAAATCTGGAAATGTTTTCGCAAAAGCACCAATAATCGCGGCTTTACGGCCAATTTTTTTGCCCAATATTTTATCGCCAATTGCAGCACCTAAAACAATATGTGTGATTGAATCCAATGGAATTTTTTTAATGAGAATGAATAAAATTTACATTAAGCATAAGGTGATAATGAAATAAATGGAGGCAACAACAAAGAACGCGATGAAATAAGAAACCGTTAAAATACATTGTTTGAAAAATAATAAAACCGAGCCACTTGGATATACTTTTTTTAAAGAAAAAAATAAATAGACGCCAATGCCTATAATACAAAGGAAGTTACAAAGAGCGTGAAATAAGGTGTATGGAATTATATAAGTCAAGCCAGCTGTAATACCTAATAGCATAAACAACATGACATGAAAATGTAAACTAAAAATGATATGATCTACATAATAATATTTTTGCTTTCTGAAAATGAGTAGGAGCAGAAAGGCGAAAAATGGCAATAGAATAAAAAATATTTTTGGGATATTATGTACAAATTTTTCGATGAAAATTTCACTGATATTACCAGTAGTTCCATATTTGTCAGAAATTATATAAAATTTTCTGACCATGAATCTAGTAATGAAATCATCTTTCAAACTATCTGGCAATTGATGTTGTACAGAATCATAAGATTGAATATTATTTTCATTTAGTGTCAAATTACCATTCTTAATGATGGAATTTTGTCGAACAGAATCTATAAGTGATTCTAATGATTCTACAGAATCTATATTTTTATGATTCACTTGTAATTTCACATCGTTGCTTTTTTCTGATGAATGAAAACTGAAAAAGAAGAGAAAGAAGACGGTGGTTACAAACACATACAATTGAATGGGGGGTGAGGTATTTAACGCGTTTGCCTTGAATAAATTCTAGTGTAACTATGCCTGGTTTTGTAAATAATGTTTTTAGCGTGATCCAAAATTTGCTATCGTAATGAAAATAATCGCCGATAAAATGACTTGCCATATGCCAAAAAGAATCCTTGTGCAGAAATGCCTTCTGTCCGCAGTTGCCGCAGAATTTTCCAATTAGTGGGTATCCACAATTCAAGCAATTTTCTTCGTGATGATATTCTTTTTCTTGAAAAGCCATTGAGGCTTAAAAGTAATGGATTTACTTTATTACTCTTTGATATTTAATTAAAATTTTGTTAGCAATAAAATGATGTATATAATATCAGGTCGATAAGCTTATTTTTGTGCAAAATTATAAAACATGAAAAAAAATATTTTAACATTCTCCGCACTAGCCTTAGTTATCTTGGTTCAGTCTTGCGGCGAAACAGCAATGGACCCAATGGCGGTTCAGGCAAAAGTGGATTCACTTGCAGCCATCAAAATTGAAGAAGCGAATGCTAAAGCTACAGCAGATTGCGAAGCACGTATGGCTACTGAAGTAAAAGCTACTACTGATTCATTGTTACAAGCTGCTCAAACAGAAAATGCACCTAAATAATTGAATATTTATCACCAATTAAAAATAGAAAAATGAAAAAAATAAAATATATCATAGTCCCAGCATTAATGGGTATCATAATGGCTTCTTGTAATTCAGAACCTAAAGGTCCAACACCAGCAGAATTGGATAGTCAAGTGGAAGCAAAAGTAAAAACTGCAACAGATCAATTGAAGGCAGATTGCGATAACCGTATCATGGATGCAGCAAGAGCAAATGCAGATAGTATAATGGCATTAGCTAACAAGGCACCTAAGCCAGTAGCAGCACCTGCAGCACCTCCAAAGGCACATGCTCCAGCGCCGGCAAAAGTGGTAACCCCGCCGCCACCGCCAGTAAAAGTGGATCCAAAAAAGGATAAAATGAACGGAGGCAATGCAGCACACGAACAAAATACGCAGGATAAGAAAGATAAAATGAGTGGTAAAGAACCTAACAAAGAAGAAAATTTACAGAAGAAAAAAGATAAAATGAGTGGGAAGTAATTCATTCATTCTTTCAATAATAAAAAGTGGCTACTATTTGAGTAGCCATTTTTTTTTGCGATGCCATTTTTTATATTCGACTAAATTTCTAAATAGTCAATTGCTCAGGAAATGTATGGTGGTATGCATACAAAAAAAGGTCGACGTGTGGTCGACCTTTTTTATAGAGAGTTATAAGAATTATTTTTTTGTCCAAGTAGATGCATTTCCACTTGATACACCAAAATCATCAGTTATTATTGGTGTTCCAGTTTCATCAGTTACTTTGTAAGTTACAGTAATTTTCACTGGGTTTAAGGAAGTATTGATAGTACCACTACCTTGAATATAAAAACCATCATTATCAGGTTGTTGTCTTGGTATTGTAAATGTATTACCATCAACTGTAGCATTTACAGAAGCAACAAAGTAATCCCATGCATTAGAAATATAGATACCATTTGCAACTGTTGAACTTGGTAAGATAAATACATCGTAAGTGCTTGGTGCAGAGATAGTGCCCTCTTCTGACACAGACCAACCAGCAACATTAATAAATTTCAAATTACTTTTTGTATCGCATAAAGTGCCTTCATATCCTGAAGCGCATTTGCAAGATCCATCTGTACAAGTACCCCCGTTTGCGCAAACGATGTCTTTACATTTATCTTGATTACAAGATGTGAACACAGTTGTAGCGAAAGCCGTCGCCGTTAAGAATCCAGCTAATAGAATTGTTTTTAAATTTTTCATATTTTTATTTTAGTTGTTTAAGTTACAAATATGCGCTTTATTCAATGGATGGACAAAAATTTCTTGTAGGGTTTGCATTTTTTTTACAAAGAAATTCTACATCGAATGATGGAAACAATATAATAAATCGGATTTGAAAAATAGGAAAAAATGCAATAGAATGAGGCATCTTAGACCAGTGAATTCACCGTATTATTTTTTAATCATCCAATTTTAGCACGGCAAGAAACGCTTGTTGAGGAATTTCTACATTCCCAATTTGACGCATTCTTTTTTTACCTTCTTTTTGTTTTTCTAATAATTTTCTTTTTCGGCTAATATCACCACCATAGCATTTAGCAGTTACGTCTTTACGCATGGCACTGATTGTTTCGCGGGCTACAACCTTGGCACCAATGGCAGCTTGAATGGCGATTTGAAATTGTTGTCGTGGCAATAAATCTTTTAATTTATCACAAAGTTTTCTGCCAAATTCGTGGGATCTAGCTTTGTGTATCAATGCACTCAAGGCATCCACTTTGTCGCCATTTAATAAAATATCCATTTTTACAATATCACTTGGGCGCATATCCAACGGGTGGTAATCGAAAGAGGCGTAACCTCTAGTCTGGCTTTTTAGTTTATCGTAAAAGTCAAAAACAATTTCGGTTAATGGAATTTCGAAACTAAGTTCCACTCTGTCGGCAGTCAAATATCCTTGATTGGTAAGTATACCTCTCTTGCCAATGCACAGTGTCATGATATTGCCAATATATTCTGGTTTTGTAATGATTTGTGCTTTAATCCAAGGTTCGAGAATGGTTTCAATGCGACTTGGGTCAGGCATCTCCGTCGGATTATTGATAACGATATGTTCATTTTTTGTGGTGATTGCTTCAAAGCTAACGTTTGGTACTGTGGTAATTACTGTTTGATTAAATTCTCTTTCTAGTCTTTCTTGAACGATTTCCATGTGTAATAAGCCGAGGAAGCCGCAACGAAAACCAAAGCCTAAAGCTTGTGAGGTTTCTAATTCAAATGTAAGTGATGCATCATTCAATTGTAGCTTTTCCATACAATTGCGTAACTCTTCAAATTCATCTGTTTCTACTGGAAAAATGCCAGCAAATACCATTGGTTTCACATCTTCAAATCCGTGAATAGATTCCAAACAGGGATTAACCGTGGTTGTAATCGTATCACCAACTTTAACTTCCTTAGCTACTTTAATGCCAGTAATAATGTAACCTACATCTCCAGATTTCACTTCCTCTTTTGGCATTAATCCCATCTTCAAAATCCCAACTTCGTCTGCTGTATATTCTAATCCTGTATTCGAAAATTTAATTTTATCTCCTTTTTTTAAGACACCATTGAAGATACGATAGTATACTATAATTCCTCTGAAACTATTGAAAACACTATCAAAAATCAAAGCTTGTAATGGTGCAGTGTAATCACCTTTTGGCGCTGGAATACGTTTAATGATTGCATGTAAAATTTCTTCGATGCCGATTCCACTTTTGCCAGAAGCCAATAAGATATCTTCTTCTTTGCACCCAATCAAATCAATGATTTGGTCTTTAACTTCTGGTATCATAGCACCTTCCATGTCTATTTTATTGATAACAGGAATGATTTCTAAATTGTTGCCAATAGCCAAATACAAATTAGAAATAGTTTGTGCTTGTATACCTTGCGATGCATCCACCAATAGCAATGCGCCTTCGCAGGCGGCTAATGCGCGACTTACTTCATAACTAAAGTCGACATGACCAGGGGTATCAATTAAATTTAAAACATAATCTTGGCCTTCCATTGCATAATTCACTTGAATGGCGTGGCTTTTAATGGTAATGCCTTTTTCTCTTTCTAGATCCATATCGTCCAACACCTGGTTCATCATTTGACGTTCCGTAATTGTTTTGGTATGTTCCAAAAGGCGGTCTGCTAGTGTACTTTTACCATGATCAATATGGGCTATGATACAAAAATTTCTAATATTTTTCATGCGATATAATTGCTTGATATAAATTCAACTCGGTGCGAAAGTAGCTTTAGTAAGCCACTAAAAAAAATCCTGATTAAAGCTTTAAACAGGATTATATGCAAACTTGTAATTGGGATTACCACTTATCTACTTCAATAGTAGGGTCTGGAGCCTCGCCAGTATCCATTGGGAAAGAACGGTTAGGCGTACTTTGCTCCGTAAATATTTCTGTGTTTGGTTTGTACGTATTTTCCGTATTTTCTTCTTGTTCGTATTCATGTTTGAAAGCATCAAAATCATAATCGGGCATCAGCTCCGTTTTTACATGGTCGATGGTTTCAGTCAATGCGCTCAAAAATTTATTGAAATCTTCTTTGTATAAAAAGATTTTATGTCTGTCGTATCCATTATCATTAAATCTTTTTTTACTTTCTGTTAGCGTTACAAAATAATCATTGCCACGAGTGGAGCGAACATCAAAAAAATAGGTTCTTCGTTTTCCAGCTTTTAGTCGTTTGCTAAAAATAGATTCATTATTTCGTTCATAATTATTTTCTGCAAATTGTTCGTTGCTATTTTCGTTGTTATTTTCGTACGCCACAGGGAATATTTTTTTAATGAAAAATTTGAAACTCAAATATACTCATTCTTATATATTCTCCAAGTTATGTTGAATATTCTTCTATTTATTTCTGTGGAATTTGTTTGTACACATTCTTCTTAAAGAAAAATGTTAAAAATTGAAATTATGGTTTAATTTAGCACACTGTAAATATATATAGCATGATAAAGAATAATTTTTTACTAACCATTATCGGTATTTCCGCCATTACTGTTTCAGCGTTAAAGGTTTCGAATATTCAACAAACCAATCCAGCTTATGCGAAGTGGATAACAGAAGAATCAAGTCACGAAAAGGAAGAAGTTGCAGGTGCACGAAATTGGGAACAAATGATGCGCGCAAATCAGATAACTGGGAAAGTGGACTTCAATGACGTGTATGCTGCACGCGAACAAGCAGATGCTTTACGAAAAGCAAATTACAAAAAAACTCGAGCTTTTGATATTATGTCATGGTCAGATGCAGGACCGAATAATATAGGCGGTAGAACACGTTCTATGGTCATAGATAAGAATAATTCGAACAAATTATACATGGGTTCTGTTTCCGGAGGTTTATTTATTTCTACCGACAATGGCGATACGTGGACCAAAAGAGATGGTAATGATTCTTCTAGTTGTTTGAATATTGCTTCTTTAACCCAAACTTCTAATGGCGATATTTATTATGGCACTGGTGAAGGACATTATGGTGGTGATGCTGGTTTTGGCGGCGGTATGCCTGGGGAAGGGATTTATAAATCTACAGATGGAGGACTTACATTTGACAGACTTAGTGCTACAAAACCAAGTAATAGTAATAGTACTTCAGATGCATGGGCCTATGTAGATAAATTGGTTTCGCATCCTACAACAAATACAATATTTGCAGCAACGAATGGTGGCTTAAAAGTATCTACAAATGGCGGTACTTCTTGGGCTAAGCCTACTGGTATGACTTCCGTTAATTCTAGAGTAGGGGATGTGGAAGTTTCAACAGATGGTAATCGAGTGGTAGCTGCGACTTCAAATAATTTTTATATTTCAAACGATGGTGGTGTTACTTTCGGGACTGCAAAAATGGGCCTTGGTGGATTACCTGCATCTGGTACTGCTGGTAGAATTGAAGTTGCTATCGCACCAAGTAATGCAGATTGTATTTACCTATGTATTTCTTCTACTTCAGAAGTTTTAAAGGGAGTTTATAAATCTATAGATGGTGGAACTACTTGGACAACAATTGGAGTTGGTGGTTCTGCTACATTTAACCCGTTGGGAAATCAAGGTGGTTATAATATAGCTTTAGGCGTGCATCCAACCAATCAAGACATGTTGTTTTTAGGAGGACAATTAAATATGTGGAGATATAGCTTGAATGCAAGTTCAGGATCATTCGAATGGAAAACGATTTCCAATTGGGTAGGTTCAGCATTTGCTGGAAATTTAGTACATGCCGATATGCATGGTGTTATGTTTAATCCTTCTAACCCTGAAAATATGTATGTAATTAGTGATGGTGGAATTTATAGAACAATGAATTGTAGTGCAGTGGCTCCATTTTTCGCGGAAAGAAATAAAGATTATTCTGTCACTCAATGCTATGGCATATCAGCAAATCACTTAGGTCGAATCATTTTTGGTTTGCAAGATAACGGATCTGGTATATTAGGAACTTCAGTTAATTCTCCATTGGAATCAAGAGATTTAACTGGCGGTGATGGTATGAATAATGCAATAAGTTCATTGAATCCAAATGTAATGATAACTTGTACACCAAATGGTGCTTTCCGAAAAGCAGCTGATGGTGGAATCAGTGCAAGTTCATTTAAAAGTTTCTTTGATAAAAATATTGATGTAAGTGATGGAGGAGATCCAACCGAAGGAGCATTATGGAATGCACCTTTAGAGTATAGAGAAAAAAGTTTTAGTAATGGTACGCAGAGAGGTATCGCTGTCATTGGTACTGGTGCAGGTGTTTGGATGACGCAAGGTGTTCTTGGGGGTAAAACTATTTGGTTTAAATTAGGATCTTTGGCAAACGTAAGCGCTTTGTATGTTACAGATGATGCAGCGCATGTATTTGCCGCTTCTGCGAGTGGTGTTGTGATGAGATTTGATGTACCTAGTTTGTTAGATTCAACATATAAATATAATGACAGTATCGGCAATACAGCTGCGCAAGGATATTACTATAGTAGTCTAATTACCTCTACAGTTATCACTACATTCGGTGGTCGATTTGTAACTGATTTAGCAACAAATAATTCTGGCAATACTTTGGTAGTAACACTTGGTAATTATGGAAATACTTCATACGTATATAAATCATCTGATGCGTTGAGTGCCACGCCAACATTTACAGATATTACTGGCGTATTACCTAAGATGCCTGCCTATTCTGTGATTTGCGTTGGAGGAAGTTCAGCTAAATTTATGATTGGAACTGAATTGGGCATTTGGGGGACAAATGATGGATTAGGAAGTGGTTGGGTCGAATTGAATACAATCAATGCAAATAATCAATCTACTTGGCATCCACGCGTGGTTACTTACGAATTAATTGAAATACCATCCATTGATGTAAAAGGTTATGGTTCTTATCATGGTTCCGTAATTCTTTCTGGTACACATGGTCGCGGTGTGTTTATGTCTAAATCATTGGCAACAACATTCTGGCCAACTGGCACAGAAACAGTTGGTGAAACTGGACAAATCAAATTGTACCCGAATCCAACAATCGATCAAGCGAACATCGAATTGAATAGCAATTTTGGTGAAAATATTTCTGTAAAAGTATTTTCATTGACTGGCTCATTGGTGAAAAATATTCAAACTAAAAATACGCAAACTAAAATTGCGCTAAATGTATCCGATTTGGCGAGCGGAGGTTATGTAGTATATGTGACCGATGGAAATTTAAAAGCCTCAGCGACATTAGTAAAAAAATAATTTTTTAACTGTTCAAAATAAAAGGAGGTTGTTCTACAAACAGCCTCCTTTTTTTATACTAGAATAGATGAGAATAGACTCTAGCAACCTGAATATCTATGGATGCAAAAATCTATAAATCAATTTTGAACTATTTATTTTTTCGTTATGAATTATAAAAAAGTTATTGTAATATTACACATCTATTTTAAGCACCATTCTACTATGTTCAGGAGAATTTTTATTTTACTATTATTACCTTTTGCGCTTTCGGCGCAGAAGCACCATGAAGTTGGTATTTTCGGCGGAACATCTAGTTATTACGGAGACTTGCAAGAGCGTCTTTTCCCTAAAGAAGGGTATCGCGCTTGTGGCGGATTGACTTACAAATATTTTGTTCACCCAAGTGTTGGTTTCCGATTTGGCGTTACGTATGCTAGTTTGTATGGTGCCGACAGTCTTTCTGAATCAAAAGCTGTAAAAAATAGAAACTTAAATTTTCAAACCAATTTGTTCGAATTACATGGTGGTGTGGAAGTGAATATGATACCCGTTGATTTTGATGAATTCAAATTCTCCCCTTACATTTTTGCTGGGCTTTCTGTATTTTATTATAACCCATATACCATGGGGGCGAATGATGAAAAAATTTATTTACGTCCATTAAGTACAGAAGGACAAGGTCTAAGACAATATCCTGACAGAAAAATTTATAGCCTTGTAAATGTTGGTATTCCATTAGGCGCAGGATTAAAAGTTTTCATTGGCAAGAAAGTAATGTTGAGTAGCGAAATTGGATTTAGATACACAGCTACAGATTATTTAGATGATGTAAGTTCTTCTTATGTAAACATGGATACTTTGTTTAGATATAAAGGAAAACAAAGTGTGGATTTATCTTTCCGTACCGATGAACTAACCAATTGGGATGGCAATTACCCGAATGATAAATTTGTTCGTGGTGACAATATGAAAAAAGATTGGTATTGGTTTGCTGGTATCAATGTTGCCATTTATTTTGATGCCTTCGGTAATATTATGCCGTATAAGAAAACACGTTGTCCAAGACGTATTTTTTCTAGAGTACACTAATTGAGTGCGGTTCTTCTTCTACAAATTTCCAATTATTTGGGGTTTCCTATCAACTACTTATTGTAAATTTTGTTATAGGCTAAGTGACCTATTGTACGGGTTTCCCTCAATGAAGCGAACTTCATTAAAACCAGAGAATAACTGTTCTTGCGCTTCGTATGTTTGTGTAGTCTTTAGTAAAGCTGTCCGAACATTGATGTTATAAAACTCGGTCGGGATTCTAGCTTGAAGTGTAATTGAGTTTT
>CAMDVD010000014.1 GCA_945878115.1 Chitinophaga pinensis
TTGCTAGTAATGACATAAATTTTCAAATTTTCAAATTTCAAAATCTTCAAATTGAAATTTGGGAATTAGATACCCTTAGGACATTTATACGTAGGCAATCTAAACGAAAAACCGACTTGGAAAAACATAAATTGATCTTTGGTACTGCTAATGCCCCTTTGTCGACCTTCAACGCCAATCGGTGTTGCTGTGATTTCACTAGAACGATCTTGTAATAATTCGGCTGGTGATGGATATGGATTAGGCCCCGAACTTTGGAACTTATCAATGCCAACGTATGTTGTGCTCACATCATCTAAATAATCTGTGGTAGTTACTCGGTCAACCGCTTCAAGACTCAAAGTCATGCCTTTCGACAGCCATATTTTTATACCCATGCCAATCGGAAAAGAAACGGCAGTTGTGGTGTATTTTCTACTATTATATTGCGCTAAACCTTGTCCTTCAGTACCAAGTGGACGTAAATAATAACGTTTGTTTTCAAGGGTTGTATATGGGTCATATCTAAAAACTCCCATTCCTAGAGTTACATACGGAGAAAATCGATGTTCAAAATCATTGATCGTATATTGAAAGAAACTGAATTCTGTTTGAATTGTCCCTTCATAAATATTGGTTTGAAAATTCAGATTACGTTGTTGTTGATAATAATTACTCGAATACTTATCATCAAATCCAATATGGGCAGTATTCAGCGCCAATTTCAACGCAATATAATGTGTGAAATTATATCGATAAAATACACCGCCAGTATAACCTAATCCTTTGAAACTGTAATTTTGATTGAGGTCACCATAATAATTAGCTGCACCAAGTGCCAAGCCAAATTCAGATCTACGGTAAAAAACTTGTGCCTTCACAGAAAAGGAAACGAAAAGCACTATCGACAAAAAAAATATTCTCATGTATGTTTCGACAAAACGTAAAAGTAGGAAAAAAAATTACAGAGCAAAGGAATAAATTTTTAAATGCGTAATTGTAAATGGTAAATTGCGTAATTGTAAATGCTTGATTGCATAATTGTAAATTCTAAATGCTCAATTGTATCTCTCCTACTTTTTACTTTTTACTTTTTACTTTCGACTTACACCTTACGACTTATGCCTTACGACTTATGCCTAATAACTTATGCCTTACAACTACTAAATTATTTGTAGCTGATTTCAAACAAAAAACATAATTTTGAAAAACATATAAATGTATATGAAATATACTTCTCTGCTTATTTTACTTTGTACCTTTTTTGCTTGTAAAGTAGATCCATCCTTAGTCGCAAACGATGGACATGGACATACCCATTACAATCTAAATATTCCACCAGGCTTACCTGTGATGAAAATCCCGGCGGATAATCCAATGACCGTAGAAGGAATTTCGCTTGGCAGAAAACTTTTTTACGACAATATTCTTTCCGCAAATAATACCATGAATTGCGGCTCTTGTCATCAACTCAACAATTATTTTATTGATGGCAACAAGGCCTTAAGTGTTGGTATTGACAATATTGCGGGCACCAGAAACTCAATGCCATTGTTCAATATAGGTTATTCTACCTCTTTCTTTTGGGACGGTGGCGCGAAAGATTTGGAATCACAAGTATTAGGCCCCATCACCAATCCAATTGAATTGCATGAGACCTTAGAGAATGTAATTTCCAAGTTGCAAAATCATCCAGAATATCCTACTTTATTTAAAAAAGCGTTCGGTTCTGATATCGTTTCTAGCAAACATATCATGCAAGCCATTGCACAATTTGAACGCACGCTTTTGTCAGCAGATTCTAAATTTGATAAATGGAAAAGAAATGAAGTCACATTAAGCGATGCAGAAAATAGAGGCATGTTGGTTTATACCGATCCTAATAAGGGCGATTGTACCCATTGCCATTCGTTCGGGAGCACCTTCACCGATTTCGAATTTAGAAATACAGGATTGGATAGTATTCCTGTAGACAAAGGACGTGCATTAATCACTTTAAATTCCTTAGATGAAGGCAAATTTAAAACACCCACATTGCGCAATATCGCACTCACTGCGCCTTACATGCATGATGGCCGTTTCACGAATTTGCAACAATGCATTGAACATTACAATAAGAATTTTAGGTATACCAAAAACTTAGCACCTGAATTAAAAACAGCTGTAAAATATAGAATGACAGAACAAGACGTTACTGACTTGGTTGCATTTTTAGAAACACTTACAGATACAACCTTTATTCATAATCCAAATTTTGATAAGCCTTGATGAAAAAAATATTTTTACTCCTTCTTCTATGCACGAGTTTCTCCTTTACTTCTTCCGCACAATTAAATATTGGCGATTCTGTCATTGATATTCGACTGCCAGATTCATTGGGCAAATGGAAACCTTTAAGTGATGTAAAAGCTAAAATTATCTTGCTCGATTTTTGGGCAGCATGGTGTTACCCTTGCGTACATCATATGCCGGAAGTAGTTGAACTCTATGAAAAATACCACGCAAAAGGATTAGAGATTTATGCTGTTTCATTAGATAAAGATTATCACAATTGGGTGAATAAATGTAGAGAATTGAAAATGCCTTTTGTATTGGTTAATGACGTGTATGGCTTTAATGGCAAGGCTTGTACAGATTATAAAATTACATCTATCCCCAATAAATTAGTATTGAAAGATGGTAAAATAATTGGTACAAATATGAGTTTAAATGCTATTGATCAAATGATAGAGAAGGAGTTAGGAAGTGAGTAGTGAGTAGATTCTAGTTAGTAGTGAGTTAGTTGAAAGTAAAAAGAATTTGGAATTTAGATTTTGGAATATTAGTTTTGTGTAAAACCCGTTATGCCAAAATTGTATGAATATTTAGGATTTATTTTTTATTTCTATAGCCATGAGCACTTACCTATTCATATTCACGTTAAAAAAGCAGATCGGGAAAGTAAATGTGAAATATACTATGACAAAGAAGTCTATTTGAAATGGAAAAAAGTAACAGATAAAAAAAAGCTAACAGCAAGTGAGATAAAAGATGCCGATCTTTTCATCCACAAATATTATTCGGCAATTATCAATAAGTGGACACAATACTTTTTATTTCATCAAAATATTGTGTGTGAAAAAATACAAAAATTGTAAGAACATGGACATACTTGATGCAACATACAAAAACGATTTTTCGATAGAATTACAATTCAGTAATAATGAACATCGAATTGTAAATTTCGAACCGATATTAAAAAAATACGCAAAGGGTGAAAATGAAAAATATTTACTTTTATCTAATTTTAAAAAATTCAAAGTAGAGGTAGGCAATATCGTTTGGGGCAAAAACTGGGATATCATTTTACCTGTAAATTATCTTTATGCTCATGGTGAAAAAGTAAATAGTTAGGATTTGGCAATTTGAAAATTGGGCATTTAAATTTCTTGATTATAATTTGAAATTTAAAAATTCAGGATATTGTGTAACTCCCAAGATACTATCTTTGACCGTATGCAACAGAAACGATTACATACAATTCTAAAAGAAGGGAAGGAATTCATATTTGATCCTATTCGAAAAAAGTATGTTTTCCTTACACCCGAAGAATGGGTTAGACAACAAATTGTGGACCACATGATTTATGAACAAAAAATTCCTCGCTTACTCATTGCGGTTGAAAAAAAAATTCAAATAGGCAATCTATCCAAACGCTTTGACATACTGGTTTTCAAGAACTCTATCCCTTGGATGATAGTAGAATGTAAACGAGAAAGTGAGTCATTAAATGAATCCGTTATGCAACAGATTTTAGCGTATAATAGTCAACTAAAAGTTGCTTATCTTGTTGTAAGCAATGGAAAAGAAGTGTATTGCTTTGATACCAAAGAAAATGCTTGGCAAGATGGATTTGCCTCATTTCATTCTGCTGAATAATGGATATAGAAACAATTATCCTTATACTATTCCCAATTGGTTCTTAAAATAATCAAGCGTAATTTTTAATCCTTCTGCACGATCCACTTTTGGTTCCCAACCCAATATTTCTTTTGCTTTTGTAATATCTGGTTGTCTTTGCTTAGGATCATCTTGTGGCAAATCTTGATATATTATTTTTGAATCTGTTGCAATTAATTTTTGAATCTCTTCGGCAAATTCATTCAAACTAATTTCATTCGGATTCCCAATATTGACAGGCATTGGATAGTCGCTTAACAACAAACGATATATACCTTCTACCAAATCACCAACATAACAAAAAGATCTTGTTTGAGAACCGTCACCAAATACGGTAATGTCCTCTCCTTTCAATGCCTGACTCATGAAGGCTGGTAACGCACGACCATCATCTAGTCGCATACGAGGTCCATAAGTATTGAATATCCTTACAATACGCGTTTGCAATCCATGAAAAGTATGATAAGCCATAGTAATTGCTTCTTGAAAACGTTTCGCTTCATCATAAACTCCTCTTGGTCCAATTGGATTCACATTACCCCAATACTCTTCATTTTGTGGATGTACCAATGGATCACCATACACCTCAGATGTAGATGCTATAAGCATTCTAGCATTTTTTGCTTTTGCTAAACCCAATAAATTATGCGTACCCAAAGATCCTACTTTCAACGTTTGAATAGGCATTTTCAAATAATCAATAGGGCTAGCAGGAGATGCAAAATGTAATATATAATCTAAGTCGCCAGGCACAAATACATATTTACTTACATCATGGTGGTGAAATTCAAAGTTGGACAATTTGAATAGATGTTCTATGTTTTTAATATTGCCGGTAATTAAATTATCCATGGCAATAACATGATAACCTTCTGCAATAAATCGGTCACATAAATGAGATCCTAAAAATCCTGCGCCTCCGGTAATTAATACTCTTTTCATCTTTTAAATATGTACTGTTTTACGTCCAATTGAATTATAATAAAATCCAGATTCTTTCATTTGTGGAATATCAAATAAATTTCGACCATCAAATAATACAGGCGACTTTAATAATGATTTTAATTTAGAAAAATCTGGGGTTCTGAATAAAGTCCATTCTGTACAAATAGCTAAAGCATCTGCACCTTCCAATACTTCATACACATCATCACCATAAGAAATATGTGCTATACATTCTGGATGTTCTCTTTCAAAATATTGTTTTGTATTCGGCATCCCTTCTGGATCATAACAAACTATTGTAGCACCTGCCGCAATAAGTTTTGGTATAATATATAATGCTGGTGCTTCGCGAATATCATCTGTATTTGGTTTAAATGCTAAACCCCAAACTGCTATTTTTTTACCCGTCAAATCTCCATGAAAATAATCTAAAATTTTATCAGCTAACACTAATTTTTGTTCATCATTCACACGCATCACCGCATTCAAAATGCTATATTCATATCCATATTGAGAGGAAGTATGTACCAATGCTTGTACGTCTTTCGGGAAGCAGCTTCCACCATAACCAATACCTGGAAATAAAAATCTTTTTCCAATTCGATTATCACTACCCATTCCAACTCTTACCGTCTCTACATCCGCACCTACTTTTTCACATAAGTTAGCCAATTCATTCATGAAGGTAATACGCATCGCAAGGTATGAATTAGCTGCATACTTTGTAATTTCTGCACTACGCTCATCCATATAATAAATAGGATTTCCTTGTCGCACAAATGGTGCATATAATTGGTGCATCATTTTTTGTGCACGCTCACTGCTGCTACCAATCACTACTCTATCTGGTTTCATAAAATCTTCGACAGCCACCCCTTCTCGTAAAAATTCAGGGTTGCTCACGACATCAAATTCGCCAATATAATTTTCTTTAATTTTTGCTGTCACTTTCTCGGCAGTGCCAACTGGCACTGTGCTTTTATTGATGATCACTTTGTATTGTTTATGCTCAACCAATAGTTTTCCAATTTGTTCTGCAACGCCCAATACATAACTCAAATCGGCAGAACCATCTTCACCTGGCGGTGTTGGTAATGCAAGAAAAACAAGATCTGATTGTTCAACTGCTTGTTGCAAATTGTTGGTAAAATGCAATCTTCCTTCTTTTAGATTGCGTTGAAATAAAACTTCCAAACCGGGTTCGTAAATTACTATTTCACCTGCCTTTAGCCTTTCAATTTTTTTCGTGTCAATGTCTACACAAATTACTTGATTTCCAGATTCGGCAAAACAAGTGCCTGAAACTAATCCTACATATCCTGTTCCTATGATTGCTATTTTCATAAATATTTTTGTTCTTTACTTTTGTTTTAGATTTTCTATTATTTCTATTAATTGTGTGCTAATAAATGACAATTGCTCTTCATTCATTTCGGTATGAATTGGTAGGGACAATACTCGTGCAGTCAACCAATCTGTTGTTTCCAAAACAGTTTCTCCAAGATGTAAACTTTCGATCATGGCTTGTCGATGTGCAGGAATTGGATAATAAATTGTAGTTGGAATTCCTCTAATGGCTAATTCCTTTTGAACGGCATCTCTATCCACATCATGTAGTTGAATGGTATATTGATGATAAACATGATAAGAAGATGGCGAACAAAAAGGTGTTGTGATACTGGGATTATTTGCAAATGCTTTATCATAATAATCCGCTACACTTCTTCTTGCTTCGCAATAGCTATCCAAATATTGTAGCTTCACGCGTAAAACCGCAGCCTGCAAGGTATCTAGTCTCGAATTACAGCCTACAATCTCATGCACATATTTCGATTTTTGTCCATGATTTGCAACCATTTTCATTCGTACAGCTAAGTCGCTATCATTGGTGAATAATGCACCACCATCTCCATAACAACCTAAGTTTTTAGATGGAAAAAAGGAAGTACTACCCACATTCCCCATCGTTCCATTTGCTTTTTTAGTTCCATCACTAAATGTATAATACCCGCCAATTGCTTGTGCATTATCTTCAATCACAAATAAGGTATGTTTTTCTGCAATGGCTAGAATCGATTCCATATCTGCCGTTTGCCCGTATAAATGCACTGGCACTATTGCTTTCGTATTTGGCGTAATTAAGCTTTCAATTTTAGAAGCATCTATGCAAAATGTCTTTGGATCTACTTCACAAAAAACGGGTGTCAAACCCAATAAGGCAATGACTTCCACAGTTGCGAAATAAGTATAAGATGGTGTAATGATTTCATCTCCAGGTTTTAAACCGAGTGCCATCATTGCAATTTGCAAAGAATCTGTTCCATTGGCACAAGGAATCACATGTTTTACATCTAAATAAGTCGCTAATTCCTGGGCAAACAATCCTACTTGCGGCCCATTAATATAAGAGGCATTGTCCAGCACTTCTTGCATGGCTATATTAATGTCGTCCTTTATCTTTTTATATTGACTTTTTAAGTCAACCATTTGGAGTTTTTCCATGCCCATTTTTAATATGGTCGCAAATATAGTATGAGAAGTATATATTAAATTGTATTTTAAAATAGAATAATGCATTTTTACGCTTTCAATACAATAGGATGGTTTACCGTAAATTATTTTTCTTTTTATTTCTACTCAATGGATTTTCTGTTTTAGCCCAAGACAAGAAAGTAGAGCCCCCTATTGCGCCTAAAAAGAAATTCAAAACTGCAGACCAAATTTGGAATTTTGACGTGATTAGTTGTATGGATTTTCCATTAGCCGATTTAGCCAAACGCTTTGGAACAAGCTACAGAATTGGCTTAGGCATTAAATTGAAAACCAAAAAGAATTTTATTTACGGTGCGAAGTTTGAATTTATTACTGGCAAAAAAATGCGGGAAGACAGTTTATTATACAATATCAAAACGCAACAAGGTAGCGTCATCAACCAACAAGGTGATTTACTAAATGTTGGTCTTTTTGAAAGAGGCTATATTACTGGCATTCAATTCGGTAAAATATTTCCTTTCTTACAAATGAATGCGAATTCTGGACCAATGATGTTAGCCTCTGTTGGGTTTATACAATACAAAATAAATATTTTTGACCGCGACAATTCTTTCCCACAATTACGAGATGAATATAAAAAAGGGTATGACCGATTGACGAATGGATTATATGTAGAAAATTTTATTGGCTACCAATATTTTGCGGAAAACAAACTAATAAATATATATGCTGGGTTTAATTTTCTTTATGGCTTTACACAAGTTCGTCGAGATTATTTATTGGATTTAGCGCGAACAGATAATGCCAAGCGGGCAGATATTATGCTAGGCTTTAAATTGGGTTGGGTTGTTCCGATTTACAAAAAAAATGCAGAGGAAACTTATTACTAAATGGGCTTTATTAAATTTATTGTAAGAGGTTACCGTAGCGTATTTTTCGAAAAAAAAATGATGCTACAGGATGGGCGGCACTCACGCTTTTCACTCCAATCTTTTTGCTGCAGAGCCAGCAAAAAGGATTTCCGCTACAATCGTTGCCGCAATACAACTGCATATAAAGATTATCCATTTCATTTCATTTTTAGTTTAGCCATTAAATGATACAAAGTTTTCTTTATTCCCTTTTTATTCGAGTGTATATTGCTGGGATTTTTATTTATGCATTCGTAAATACAAAAGCAAAAAAATGGATACAAGGAAGAGCAAAAATCAATAAGGATATTCAACAAAAAAAATACCCGAACCAAGAAACAATTTGGTTTCATAGTGCCTCTGTAGGCGAGTTTGAGCAAGGTTTCCCTTTACTCAAAAAAATGAGAACCTTATATCCAAGCTACAATTATTTGATTACTTTTTTCTCACCTTCTGGTTACGAATATGTGCAAAAAAAATATCCTGAAGAATGGATTTGTTATTTGCCAATAGACACGAATAAAGAGGTGACAAAATTCATTGAACAGGTAAAACCAAAAATGGTATTTATCATCAAGTATGAATTTTGGATACGTTTATTGCATACATTGAAAAAGAAGAATATTCTTGTTTTTTTAGTCTCTGGTATTTTTAGAAAGGAACAAATTTTCTTCCAAACTTATGGCACTTATTTCAGAAAGGCCTTGCATTGTTTTACTCATTTTTTTGTACAAGATGAGACCTCTCAAAATTTATTGTCGTCCTTAGATATAACAAATACTTCGGTTATGGGCGACACTCGTTTCGATAGAGTTTTGGAAAATAGTTCTAGCCCTTTTGCAGATCAAAAAATAAACGAATTTATACAAGACAAAAAAATATTTGTAGCTGGCAATGTGTGGGCAAATGATACAGGTACACTTCAAAAAATAATTTCGAATCTTCCCACAGATTGGAAAATTATTCTAGCACCGCATGAGGTGGAAAATTATGACGCTACTTGGTTAAAGGAGAATTTTTGCTTGTATACCGAATCCTCTGCAGGCGCAGATCGTATCCTTATATTAAATACGATTGGTATTTTGTCGAAAGTATACCGATATGCTTCTTTCATGTATGTTGGTGGCGGATATGGCAAAGGCATTCATAATTTATTGGAGCCTGCTGTATATCAAAAACCAATTTTGATTGGACCGAAATACCAAAAATTTGCCGAAGCCATGCAATTGGTAGAAAATGGCTGTGTTTTTCCGGTGGAAGAACAAAAATCCTTGGACAACTTGCTTCAATCCATATTGGAAGATGCAAGCTTTACCCAAGCCATTTCCAACAAAATGGGAGCCTATATTCAATCTAATACAAACATTTCTAATAAAATAATCGTCTACCTCCAGACCCAAAATTGGATTTAAAAATAAGTATTATCAAAACATATTTTAACTTTTGAAAGGTAATAACTATATTAGCGAATTAAATTACTGCATTTTTATATATGATGAAAAGATTAAGCACATTAATACTCATTTCGATACTCATTTTAGGTTTTCAAAGATCCTTTTCGCAAACCTTAATACTAGGCCCAGACACGCTTTGCGCCGGAAATGCACTTCAATTAAATACAAATGTCACAGGAGCAAGTTCCTATTATTGGGGTTTTTGTTCCGCTTATTTAAATAATATTCCAACAGGTAGTAGTATAGCAGCTGGTACCGGATTGGATGCGCCTTCATCTATCACAATGGGAAAAGACGGAAATAATTATTTTATTTTTGTTATCAATACAAACCTACCTCGAAATGTAATCCGTTATGAATTTGGGACCAATTTAGCAAGTGCACCTTTAGCTACTAACTTGGGCGATTTTGGCGGTTCCATTCCCTTAAATTGTAAAGGTTTTGAGCTAGTCAACGAAAATGGAAAGTGGTACGGATTCGCTGTAGGCGGCACTACTGCTGTCAATTCTGATATGATTCGTTTTGATTTTGGAAGTAGTTTGGCGAATACACCAACTGTTGCAACAATAGGCAATTTAGGTGGATTGTTATTAAACCCACAAGATTTATACTTTTTTAATGAAGCTGGCAAATGGCACGCCTTTACCAATAATGGTTTCAGCGGAAATTTAATCCGATTAGATTTTGACACTTCTATTTCCACTATGCCAACATTAGTTGATTTAGGAAACCCAGGTTCATTGGCATTTCCAACTGGTTTTTGGCCAGTATTTGACGGAACAAATTGGCATTTATTTGTTGTCAATAGACAAACCCAAACCTTAAGCCGATTGGATTTTGGCAATTCCTTATTAAACGGCATTGTAGACAATAACCTAGGTAATTTCGGTGGTATTTTTAGTGGACCAAGAGATATTTCTATCATCAGAGATTGCGGCAATTATTATGGCTATGTCACCAATGAAACCGGCGATGGCTTGACTTTACTGACTTTCACGAATAATATTACTTCTTTACCAACTGCAACAGCACTTGGTAATTTTGCAGGTTTTGATGGTCCACGATTCCTAACTAGATATTTACGGGATAGAGACAATGTCTTTTCTTTCACGGCTAACAATGTAGACAATTCACTTTCTCGTTTAGAATACAATAGCTGTACAGCATCATCGGTGCCGTTTTCAACCTTACAAACACCTCCACCAGTTTACTATTCAGGTCCTGGTGTATACAATGTCTTTTTCGCTTCTGACGAGGGATTACCAACTATGAAAGTAGACTGCAAATTGATTACCGTTTTGCCAAAACCATTGATTCAATTGAATAATGACACTTTAATTTGTCAAGGTGATACCATCCAATTAATTGCAAATGGCCCTGGTCTTATCAGTAATTTATGGAACCCAATTTACAATGGCATTGCTCCTTATGACTCCACTGTTTTACGAGTTTATCCGCATGAAGATTATCGCTATTATGTACATTTAGAATATACAGCAGGTGGCGGTTGTGCTTATGATACTTCGGTATTGGTAAAAGTGAGCAGAGTGGTTGCAGATGCTGGTTTAGATCGATTTGTTGTGGACGGTGGCTATACCGTTTTAGGTGGACCTCATTTATCTACTGGTCAAGAATATTCTTATTTGTGGACACCAACTTTATATTTGAATGACACATCAATTGCCTACCCTACATGTACCCCAAAAGATGTGCAACCCTATTACTTAACGGTAACCAATGATTCTACAGGTTGTGTATCGAAAGATTCCGTATGGGTTCGTACAGAATGTACCGACATTCATTTGCCAAATGCATTTAATCCAGTGAGCGATATTCCAGAGAATAGAAACTTTGGGTTGCTCAATTTCAATGTTGTCAAACTAGAATATTTTAAAATATTTAATCGTTGGGGACAATTGGTATTTTCAACTACCATTCCAACAAAAAAATGGGATGGAACGCAAAACAATATTGATTTACCACCAGATAATTATGTTTGGATGATAGATGGATATTGTAATAATGGTAAACGTATCAAGAAGCAAGGAACAGTATTACTGACCCGATAACTTTTAAAACAACAAACGCCGTGTATAGACTTTTTCAAATTCTACTTTTATGTAGCATTCCTTTCCTGTCTATTTCACAATCCATAACGGAATTGAATGGACAAATCAAGCAATATTTGTTGGCAAAAAATGAGCCTGCTACTTTAGCCTGTTATAAGCAAATTTTAATCCTCGATAAAAATAATATAGATGCATTATGTGGCGCAAGCTTCATGTGTAGTCGTATTGGAAATAGAGAAAAAGATGCTGCCAAGAAAAAATCATTTTTCAATACTGCAAAAATATTTGCACAACAAGCATTAAAAATAAATAGCAATTACGCACAAGCTAATTATGTCATGGCGGTAGCAATGGGACGAATTGCTTTAATTTCTGGCTCACAAGATAAAGTTGCAGCCAGTAGAGATATTAAAAAATATGCCGACAATGCGGTGAAGCTTGATGCATCTAATGCAGCTGCATGGCATACCTTAGGGAAATACAATTATGAAGTATCGAATTTAAATTTCGCAGAAAGAGCCGCAGCAAAAATTCTATTTGGTGGTCTTCCTCCTGGCGATCTTAAATCTGCCATTGCTTGTTATGAAAAATGCAAAGCACTAGACCCAAATTATATTGTGAATTTATTGGACTTGGCAAAAGCATATAAACAAAATGATGAAGACGCCAAAGCCAAAGCACTTTTAAACGCCATACTCTTGCTGCCTGAACGTTTTTTTGACGATGCAGAATATAAAAATGAGTGTACGAAAATGCTGAAGGATTGGTAAAAGTATTACTTCTTCTCTACGCCACTTTCAAATAAGCATACTTTGATTTTTCTATTTTTTCTCGTGCGTATTCTTCGGTGATAATAAAGGAAGTTTGGTTCTTTTTACTTGGCAATTCATACATCGCATCGGTCATCACCAACTCACAAATAGAACGAAGTCCTCGCCCACCCAATTTAAATTCGATGGCTTTGTCTACAATATAATCCAAGGCAATATCTTGAATTTGCAAATCAATATTTTCGTATTTAAACAACTGCGTGTATTGTTTTATCAATGCATTTTTAGGTTCAGTGAGTATACGACGCAAAGCATTTTTATCCAAGGATTTTAAATAAGTAACGATAGGTAAACGACCTAACAATTCTGGTATAAGTCCATAAGTACGCAGGTCTTGAGAATTGACATATTGCACCAAATCATCTTTATGCATGGCTATTTGTTCATTGCTCGATTTGAATCCAATAGAAGAAGTTTGTATACGTCGTGCAATCACTTTGTCAATTCCTTCGAATGCGCCACCGCAAATGAACAAAATATTTTGGGTATTGATCTTCACCATTTTTTGATCTGGATGTTTACGACCACCTTGAGGTGGTACCAATACTTCTGCCCCTTCTAACAGTTTCAATAATGCTTGTTGTACGCCCTCACCACTTACATCCCGCGTAATAGATGGATTATCTGATTTGCGACCCACTTTATCTATTTCATCAATAAACACGATTCCTTTTTCTGCTTGCTCGACATCATAATTTGCAGATTGTAATAATCGAGATAGAATACTTTCGACATCTTCACCTACATAACCTGCTTCTGTAAATACCGTTGCATCTGCAATCGCAAAAGGGATGTTCAACATTTTGGCTATGGATTTTGCCAAAAGTGTTTTACCCGTTCCTGTTTCACCAACCATAATAATATTCGACTTCTCAATTTCTACTTCATCTTTTACGGTTTGGTTCAATCGCTTGTAATGGTTATAAATAGCCACACTCAACACCTTTTTTGCATCATCTTGCCCAATAACATATTGATCTAAGTAAGCGCTAATTTCTTTAGGCTTATAATTAAATTTTGTAACTGAATTATTTTTTTTTGCTTTTGGCTCTTCTTCTAGTGTTTCCAAATCGCCCAACTGTTCATGTACAATTTTATGCGCATTTTGAATACACTCATTACAAATATTGGCTTTTGCACCACTCACTATCATCATAACTTGCTCATTTGTTTTCAAGCAAAACGAACAAGTAATTATTTTTTCTTTAGACATGGGGCAAATCTACCTTAAACAAATGAAAAGTAAAAATGGAAAAAATAGGCTTGAAGGCAAAAATTGCAGAACCCTACTGTACAAGATTTTTTATTCAAGGATTATTTTTTTTACAGCATTTTCAATTTGAATAAAATACAAACCCTTTGCGTATTTGCTTACATCTATTTCATCTTTTGTTGTTAATGAAATTATTTGTCCACTCAAATTATATAATGTTTTCTTTTTGCCGCTTGCATTTTTAATATAAATATTTTGATACGTTGGGTTGGGATAAACAAACCAATCTTTTTCCTTCTCTTTCACATTCTCATTTTGCAGAGGCCAACATACCACACTTGTATCAGCACCTAAGCCATAATTAGGCATATTAGGTGGACTTTTCAAACCTGTGTATGATTGGGTTAAACCTCTTGGCATGAAGCCACAGCCTAAACCCTTCACATTGGGACTATCTATATAGCTTAACGAATAAGAACCTATAGTGCTTCCAATGTATAGTTTGCCATTGGGCGCTACACCCATCGAGGCATACCATCCAAAGCCTGCTATGCTAGTATCGGGTCCATGTATGAATGTGGCATTATAGATATTGGTATCTTCTAAATCTATTTGATACACAGTATAGGTGTTGCTCATATAGAGTAGTTTTCCATTGGGAGAAAAACAAATCCCTTCTTTTATATTGTAGTTAGGATAGCTACTAGTATCATAAGGCACTCGATACTGTTGCTTATAGGTAAGGTTGCCATAGCATCTATCAAAATCAAATACATCTACTCGGTTGAAATCATAAAAAGGTGAACCATTTATTGTATCTATATTGCCATACATAGTGCTTGCCATTTTCGTGCCATCTTTCGAAAAAAAGAGTTCACTTTGCCAAGGACGAAAACCTCCTACTTTGTTGATTGGTACATTTTGATAATAAGGACCTAGTATAGTATCTTCTCTTATTAAATATACTTGATAGCGATTGTTTTTAGCATCTGCTTTCACTAGCCACCAATCTTTGCCATTGCTATGTTTCACTGCATGCAAAGCACAGTCTACATAGTGTTGCTTGTCAGCAAGCACTACATTTTTTTCTACTACTTTGCCCTTACCTGCATTACTATCCATATCCACCAAGCTATAGTTGAGTACATCAAATTCTGTGTATGTGTGGTTTAAATAATTATTAGCTACGCTATCACTCATGCCCGTGCTAAACACATAATAAGTATTGCCTTTTTTAGGTAGGATAACAGAGGTTTGGTCAAAGAGACTTGCGCCCCCATAATAGTTACATAATACTTTTCCATATGGGCAATTAATGTATTCACCACTATCAACAGCATCACCTAAATAATTGTATGCTATATATCCGTTTGAAAATAATAATAAATTTCCGTTAGTGTCTGAAATTGCAGAAGAAGAACTTTCTATTCCACTATTAATATTGGGCAAAGCATTCATTGTCAATGTAGAATTGAAATTAAGATTAACCACTGGATTTTGACCAAAAACCCAATTGGCATTTCTTTTATATTCTTGTGCTATACACAAATTATATAGTATTAGAAACTCAACAATGAAATATAATTTTTTCATAGTCATTCAATTATTAGTTTACCATTATAAACGCTATTATCTTTTCTAACTATTTTATAAAAATAAATGCCAATTGAAAGGGAGCTGATATTTAACTTATTTTGAACCAAAGCTATACCCACTGTTCGAGATTTGAAATCTCGAACTTCTATCGTAGGATTTGCAATCCTTGCACAATACTCTTTCATATCTTAACAAATAAAATTTAAAGATAAACTACATTTTCTAGAATTACTGCATACACTATTCGAGTTGTTGGCGTATCCTATCTCGAACTTTTAATAAAAGCGATTATTAATCGTAGGTAAGCAGTTTATAAATCTGCCAATATTTTACTTAACATATCGAAGAGTGGGAAAGAAAGTGAGAAACAGAGCGAGAACGAGGAAAAAAATCAGAATGAGCATTCGTTAGTACCGCTCCTCTCTACGCTCTTCGTTCTCACTCTGATTTTTCGCGTTAGGGATAGAACGGAAATCCTTTTTTTTCTTCAAAAAAAGATTGCAGTGATAGCCCGACCCGAAGGGAACGCCAAAAGTAGTGAGTAGTGAGTAGTTAGTATTGAGAAGAAAGTAGAAAGTCAAAAGTAGAAAGTCGAAAGTCAAAAGTAAAAAGTAGAAAGTCAAAAGTAAAAAGTCGAAAGTCAAAAGTAAAAAGTCGAAAGTCAAAAGTAAAAATCTAATTCCTACTGTTAGAGATTTTAAATTTCATACTGCTATCGAAGCATTCGTAATCCTTGCACTATAACAAGGGCGAAAATTAGTGGATAAGCAATAGTTGAAATCGTGAAATTAAATAAAATAGTTACATTTGGTGAAAAAATTGGAAGATGGATAATTTCTTGAATAGAATTACAGTGGATGCAAATGTATGCAATGGAAAACCTATCATTAGAGGTAAGCGAATTGCAGTGCAAACAATTTTAGAATTTATGAGTGCTGGTGATTCTAAAGAAAGTATCCTAAAACAATATCCATCCTTAGTTGCTGAAGATTTAGATGCTTGTATAAAATTTGCAGCAGATTTAATGTCGCATAGCTATTCCATTAAAGAGTTTGCATAATGGCTAAATTTCTAATTGATGTAAATCTTCCTTATTATTTTTCAATATGGAACAATTCAGATTGTTGTCATATGCTGGATATAAATGAAACTTGGACTGATGAAAAAATATGGGAGTACGCTAAAAAAAATCAATTCATTATTGTTACAAAAGATGCTGATTTTTCTATTAAGGCATTAACACTCGGTACACCACCAAAAGTAATTCATATAAAAACTGGCAATATGAAGATGAAGGAATTTTATGAATATTTGAATCGGATATGGATAGATATACTTGTTCAGATTAAAGATAATAATATTATCAATGTTTATAACAATAGACTAGAATTAATCAATTAATTTTTAAAGAAGATAAATTGTGGGATGAGAATCTATTTCCATATTCCCCCACTGTTCGATAATTATAATCTCGAACTGCTATCCAAGTCTTTGCATTCCTAGCACAATACTTGCTCAAATTTTGAGTACTAAAATGTAAAAATCAACACAGTTTCTTTATCTGCACATTGCGTTAGGGATAAATCGAAATTCCCTTTTAAAAGGAAGGCTTCGCTCAAAGCAAAGCCTTCCTTCAATTAATTCGTCTTCGTTATTTTTTGGAAATAAGAACCATGATCGGTTTTTATTTGTAGTACATAATTACCAGAAGAAAGTTTAGATACATGCATATCATGAACACCTGCTTTTACATTTTTATCTTCAGCAGAATAAACAACATGACCAAATACATCACAAATAGTATACATAACTTTTGTAGACGTTTCCATTAATTGAATTTGCACATGCATCCAATCTGCAGATGGATTAGGATATACATGAATTGAACCATCTTCAGCGCTTAGTGTATTCACTGCCAAACCAATTTCCACTTGATTACATGGAGCTGTACTATCGGCACCAAGCATGAATAAAGTGTCTATTGAAACCGTTTGAACCACCATCATATTTTTATACGTATCATCTGCAAAATCTGAATTTTGTAATACCGTTCCAGGCTCAATATCGGTTTGATAAATGACTGGTAAAATATTTCCATTCACGATTTCTGGCGTGGATGGATAGGCTTCTTCCACATGCGCCGAGCGAGAAATATTAACTGGGTAAGTCCATGAAGTTGCATTGTCATTGCTTCCAATTACAAATACATCTCGATAATTTTGTCCAGTATACGACGAGGATCCAAGCCATAATGGATGCACACCCAAGTCATCTTCTGTAGTATCATTATCCATAATAGAAGTATAAGAAATCAATATTTTTTGCGGCACACTATTGACGATAGAAATGGAAGGCATGGATAATGTGCCAATCGTATTATATACTGCACCAGGCGTAGCTGTTGTAGATCCACCGTAATGTTCGCCGATGCCAAAATTTCCTCCATCACAATTGTGGTAACTATACAATGAGTTGTCAATTAATTGAATACTATCTATTGCCGTATTGTAATAGGCTAAATAAGTAGAATAAAAATAACCATAGGATGCAGTTCCGGTTTTATACACGCGTACAATTGGAAAAGCAAGATGGGATATGCCAGCATTATCAACGACTAGTGAATGTGAACCATCACATGTAAGCAATGTATCTGGAATGGCGTCTGCATTGGTGTCTGTACTAACTACACCAGAAAAATCATAATTATTTAAAGGCCAATCTAAAATGGTTTTCTTGGTCCAAGTTGCACCATGATCGGCGCTGGTCAACAAATCCAAATCAGAACCTAAGTCTCCTAAAAGTATAGATACATTAGCACCATTCGCAGAAATAGAATAGGAATTTCCACCACCTCTATAATGACCAACGCTGTCTAAGTAAGGCATTGGAATCATATCGTCTAACCAAGTCAACCCATTATCATTGGAACGAGAGAAGAAATATCCATTTCTTATTCCATTCGACTTCGTCAATGAATCATAGGAAGAAGCAACAACATAAATCCAATTACCAGACGCAGCTGCATGTGGCCACAAAGCTTTTTTTGTTGTGGCAGTGCCTAAATTAGCAGTCGTCCAAGTGGCTCCTGACTTTTTATTTGCAATTAAATTGAAGGTATTAAAATCGTGGCTAATAATTAATTCGGAAGTGCCGCCGCTTCCTGCAAATCCACCAAAACCGCAACGAGTTGGTTCTAGTCTTGTGGTGGCTGGTGCTGTCCAAATACTGCCATCGAAATAGGCATATCCAGTGCCTCTATCGGCAAATGGAGAAGTTGCTGTTGCAGAAATTTCATCAGAAAAAATATAACATGCACTCAGGGTATTTCCATTTTGCAAAATCCTTCTTTGATTTGCTCCGTTCGTTTGCAAATCATAAGTAGTAGTGCCTATCAATTCTTTATGCCCAAATGTAGAAGGGAAATTACTTCTCACTTTTTTTCCTTTGAATAAAGGGGTATGGAAATTGTTATTGCTACTACCATTATCGCTCACCACTTTTTTACTAGCCGTTCCTGTTTTATATTTTGTAGGTGCAATAGTTTGCGCTTGCATGGATGAAAAATGGCATAATGCAAGAAGCAAAAAGAGTAGATTTTTTTTCATTGGAAATAAATTTTGAGTTGCACAAATGTAGTAAATTATGTAGAAAGTAGTGAGTAGTTAGTAGTTAGAAGTGAGTAGTTAGTAGTTAGAATTTAGTCGAAAGTAGAAAGTAGAAAGTAAAAAGTAAAAAGTAGTGAGTAATAAGAGCTCTAACTACTCAATACCAACGACTCCATACTTCTTGAAGTGCAAGCCCTGAAAGGCGGACATATATTAGCGAGGCGGTATCGCCCCTCGCAACTTTAAGTTACAATTTGAACAATTGAACCATTGATATTGAATGGATTCAAATTTGCATTTAGTTTTGAAAGATTATTTTAGGATTACTTTTTGGAATTTGGAATTTGACTTTTGGAATTTAAAACTAACTTGCGCATTCAAAATTTTTAAAATTAAATCATGAAACAAAGTCAAATATTATTAGCTGAATTTCAACATGAATCAGCAAGCACACGCAAATTATTGGAGAGAGTTCCTTTCGACAAACCAGATTACAAACCGCATGACAAATCAATGTCCTTGGTACGCTTGGCTACCCATGTTGCTGAAATTGCAGGATGGTGGAAAGAGTGTTTGGTGAAAGATGAATTAGATTTTTCAGTGGGAGATTTTTCCCCAAAACAAATCAATAGCACAGAAGATCTATTAGCGCTTCATGATAGTTATGTTGCAAGCTCAGTTGCAATATTACAAGAAGTAGCTGACGAAGAATTTGCAAAACCATGGACCATGCGTAATGGAGAAACCATTTATTTTACTATGCCAAAAGCAGCAGTAGTGCGTACTTGGTGTCTGAATCATTTATATCACCACCGTGGACAATTGACTGTTTACCTACGATTATTAGATGTGCCAGTGCCTGGTATGTACGGCCCTACGGCAGATGAGCAAGGATAATATAATTATACTTTTACCTTTTCTTCAAAACTCCTTCTTGCATCCTTTTTCTTAAGATGTAAGAAGGTTTTTTTTATTTCCATATACAGCTTTTCACCTTAGTAGAACAACTGTTATTATATACTTTTCTTGTTATAAAATGTAACGTGTCCATTTAAAAATGATATGAACATGCAACTTATTGAACAAGCGAATAATAGGTTGAAAAACTGAGCAAGTCTTTTAGATTAGATATTCCTAACTTCTTTACTTAACTTGTCGTCTTATTTTTTCAAAAAACAAGTGATGCGGCAACAATTTATTTTTATCTTCTTGGTGATGAACACGATGTGTTCGTTTATATACGCGCAAGAAGGGAAACTGCAATTTATCGAAAATAAAACACAGTGGAATCCAACAGTAAAATACAAAGCGGATATACCTGGTGGTCATATTTATTTTGCGGATAATTTTTTTAGATATGTTTATTTCGACAAGAACAAGATTGACCAAATTCATGAAAAAAAGCACAAGGATCTGGATGCGGCTTATGCAACAACAATAGATTGTTACGCGTATGATGTTCAATTTGCCAATGCACATTCCAATCCTCAGATAAAAAGCTACGAGAAACTGCAGACGTACAATAACTATTTTATCGGGAACAATCCAGACAAATGGTCATCCAATGTAGGTTTGTTTAAGAATATTGTTTATGAAAATTTGTATGATGGTATTAATCTAAACGCTTACAGTATAGGCACTTCATTTAAATACGATTTTGTGCTTACCCCTGGCTCTGACGCTTCTTCTATAGCAATGTCTTACCATGGACTGCAACCTAAATTACATCAAAATGGGAGCCTTGTTTTTCAAACTGGGTTTTCAAAAATAGTTGAACAAAAACCATACGCGTATCAAACGATTAATGGACAAAAAATGGAAGTAAAATGTAGGTTTCAAAAAAATAAGAATAATGAAATTACCTTTGATTTCCCAGAAGGATATAACCATCAATATACACTCACCATTGACCCTATCCTCATATTTGCAACCTATAGTAGTTCTACAGCCATGACTTTTGGCTTTAGTGCGACCTATGACAACAACGGTAGTTTATACTCAGGCGGTGAATGTTTTGCTGTGGGATGGCCAACCATGGTTGGTGCATTTCAAATGACTTATGGAGGCGGCGTAGATGCTGGTATTAATAAGTATACTCCAACAGGAAATGGGCTTATTTATTCAACGTATTATGGTGGTAGCGCACAAGACTTGCCAAATAATATGGTGGTAAATAATAATTTTGAATTAGCAATTACAGGCAGTACAACCTCAACCAATTTAGCAACAACAACAGGTTGTTATGACAATACAGCAAACGGTGCTTCTGATATTTATGTTGCCCATTTCAACGCAACAGGTTCTGCATTAATTGGCGCAACTTATATTGGAGGAAGTGGCGCAGATGGTTCGAATGCAAATTCTTTAAGTCCAAATTATGGTGATTGGGCAAGAGGAGAATTATTGTATGATGCGAGTGGAGATATTCTTATTTCATCAAGCACTTCTTCAGCTAATTTTCCCACCACAACAGGCGCATACCAAACAACTCTTGGTGGTGCACAAGACGGATGCGTCATCAAAATAAATCCAACTTGCACCAACTTACTTTTCAGTACCTTTTTAGGAGGTAACGATGATGACGCTTGCTTTGCTATCGCAATAAAAAACAATAATGATATTGCGGTTTGCGGTGGCACCCAAAGTACTAATTTTCCAATAACTACAGGCGCTGCACTTACTACATTCCAAGGTGCTACGGATGGTTTTGTTTCTATATTAAATACTGCTGGTACAACCCTATTAAAATCTACTTATTTAGGTACTTCGGCATTCGACCATGCGTATAAAATCCAAATTGACATCAATGATAGTGTATATGTTTGTGGCCAAACCGATGGTGCTTATACCATTACGCCTGGATTACTGAATAATGTTGGCGCAAATATTTTCATACAAGTTATGTCACCCGATTTGTCGACACTTGTTAAATCAACTGTGATTGGAAATTCGAATTCTAATTTAATTCCAACAGCCTTTCTCAGAGATATTTGTGGTAATATTTATTTCTGTGGCTTTGGTGCGAATGCCGGATTAGCAGTAACCGCCAATGCTTATCAATCTACTTCTGGTGGATTTTGGTTAACCGTCATGGATGGCGCATTGACCAATCTCATATACGGTTCTTATATGGGTGTTCCTGGCGATCATTGTGATGGCGGTACCAGTCGATTTGATCCGCAAGGAATTGTTTATCATTCAGTGTGTACAGCTAGTAGTGGCGCTTACCAATCACCTGGTTGCCTTTCACCAACCAATCTTGCCGGTAGTTGGGACATCGCTAGTTTTAAATTCGACTTTGAAGCAGTGGGCGTACAAGCAGCTTTGGTGATAAATCCGAAAGATTCAGGTTGTGCTCCATATAATGTAACCTTTACTAATAATTCTTCAGCCGCATTATCCTACCAATGGGACTTTGGCGATTCGGGAACTTCAAATGCCATGTCTCCAAGTCACACCTATATTACACCGGGTGTTTACACAGTACGACTCATTGCAAACAATCCAAATTCATGTAACACCTCTGATACCGCCTATTCCACCATTCATGTCTTTGATGTGCAGCCACCAGTACTTTCCGTTCAAGACACTGTTATTTGTGAACCTGGTATTTTTCAATTAACCGTCAATGCTTCCCCTACCATATACAGTCGTAGCTATTCTTGGGCACCTGCTGGTTTGGTGGTTGGAAATTCTAATCAGCAAACCATTCAAGTGAATCTTACTGTCCCTACAACCTTTACCATTACCGTTACCGATTCGGTGGATAATCTTTGTAAACAAACTTCTACTGCCACTTTAAATGTAACACAATTTGACACCTCCTTATTTAAAGTAAGCCCGATAGACACTACCATCTGCATTGGTGAAAGCGTAATACTAACTGCGGTCGGTGGCGACTTCTATACCTGGACACCAAATATTGCTATATCTTCCACTACAGACCCCGTGGTGGTGGTATCTCCATCTAATGATCTAACTTATAATGTTTTTATTAAAGATATCCATGGTTGTAAGGCAAACAGACAATCCGTCATCAAATTATTTCCACAAACCATTGTAGATGCTGGCGAAGATGAGGTGATACGGTATGGCGAATCCACACAACTACATGCAAGCGGGGCATCAAGTTATTTTTGGAACAACACCTCTACCCTATCATCATTGCTCATTAGTAATCCAATGGCAAGCCCTTCTGCAACGGAAACCTACTATGTACATGGCATTGATAACAATGGTTGTATTGATGATGATAGCGTAACGATTATCGTAAGAAATTTAATTATCCCAAATGCGTTTTCTCCAAACAACGACGGTCTGAATGATTTCTTTAATGTAAAACCATCAGGCGATCATGTAGATATTCATTCCTTTTTGATATTCGACCGTTGGGGTGAAACAGTTTATCATACGAATAAACTGGATAAAGGATGGAATGGCACTTTCGAAGGAACACTGAGTGAAATTGGCACTTATTTTTATTTGATTGAATATACAATAGGCTCTAAAAAATATGTCGAAAAAGGAGATTTTACTTTATTGAGATAAAATGATAATTGGTTAAAAGAATTACAGTAGTTTATTTTACAAATCATGTACTTATTCTCTAAAATCATTTTTAAGTAGAAACTAATCGCAAAGATTTTTTCTTCTATATTTGAAGCCTCTATGCTAAGACTCATTAAATTTTTCAAAGACTTTCTACTAGTCTTTCCTATTACGTTTATCTTTCAACCTATTGCTAAATATTTAGCGTTCATTTATTACTTCAATAGATTAATCATTTGGATATTTAAAAATAAAAACTCTATCGAGTTCAAAGATTTCTACACGCCATTAAGGAAATACGACAGAAGACTTAAGTTATATGACTTTGTTTCAGACAAGCATCAATTAAAAACTACTGCCATCAACTACTTAGAATTTGGTGTTGCAAGTGGCGCTTCTTTCAAATGGTGGTTGAATAATAATAGTAATCCAAACTCAACATTCAATGGCTTTGATACTTTTGAAGGCTTACCGGAAGATTGGGGTACATATAACAAAGGAGCAATGTCCTCCAACATGCCACAAATCGATGACCAAAGAGGACATTTTATAAAAGGTTTATTTCAAGATACTTTAACGGCATTTATCAAAGAGAAAAATTCTTTATTAAATCAGTCGACTAAAAAAGTAATTCACATGGATGCAGATTTATATTCTGCTACTGCCTTTGCATTATCGCAACTCTATCCATTTTTAAATAAAGGAGATTTAATTTTATTTGATGAATTTTCTGTTGCTATGCACGAGTTTAAAGCATATGATGAATTTGTACATAACTTTTATATTAATTTAAAACCAATAGCTTCTGTGAATAATTTCTATCAAACTGTGTTTGAAGTCATGTAGAAATTTTCTTCTCCCTATTTCTTCGGTTTCTGTTTAAGCTGATCTATTTCTAGAGCGAGCAACTCTGAGAAAGTTTACGAAATAAAATGCTCAATCAATTATTTCAAAATGAACTTGACTTTTATAGGTTTGATTTTAAGTAAACAAAAGTGCAAGGAATGTCGAGTATATTTGTTTACAAATCAGACAAATGAAAATAAGAAATCTATTATCAACAATCCTATTTATAATTCTAGGAGCTTTCAAAATGTCCGCCCAAACACCACAAATCAAATGGTGGTATGATTTGTTCGATTCTTCTTTCGGTCAATCTGCTGCAGGTGATATTGATAAAGATGGGAAATTGGAAATAGTCTTTGGTTGCTATCGCAATGACAGCAGCATCTATGCATTGAATGGCGAAGACGGAAGTTTGCTTTGGAAATATAACACACATACAATCTCTGCCGAAGGATGTAATGATGTGGCAATGCTATTGTATGATATTGACAATGATGATACGCTTGAAGTGATTGCCCCTAGTTCCTGCAATCCAAAGACCTTTTGTTTACGAGGTAAAACGGGAGCAGTGCAATGGGCAAGTCCAACGGCAGGAAGTGATTCGCCGCCTACCATCGCAGATATAGACAATGATGGCAAGCCTGAAATTTTGCATGGAGGATTTGATGGTCACGTTTTATGTCTGAATGCTGAAGATGGGAGTCAAGCTTGGTCAAAAACTGTATTCTCAAATTCTTGGGTACAAACAGCACCAACCATTGTTGATCTGGATGGAGATGGGCAACTCGATTTTGTAGCAGGCACATGGGCATTCAGTCCGGACACAAGCCGCATATATGCTTATCGTGCAAGTAATCAAACTTTACTTTGGTCGAAAGCGGTAGCTGATTATATTTATCATGGCACAGCAACAGCAGACATAGATAATGATGGCAAGCCCGAATTGATTGTTGGAGATTATAGCGGTAAATTATATGCGCTCAACGGTGAAAATGGGAGTACGCTTTGGGAGTATCAGGCGAGTGTGTATATCGGCGCACCAGCTACCATTGCTGATGTTAATCATGATGGAAATTGTGATGTGATTTTTTGCGATGCTTATGGAGTAGGTGCCCTATCGAATACTGGAGGATTAATTTGGTATTATAATATACCTGGTGTGGCTACGGCATTTCGTGGTGTTGCTGTAGCAGATATTGATGGGGATAACCAATTGGATGTAGTATTTGGAACAAGCAAAGGACATGTAATTGTTCTAAAGGGAAGTAATGGAAATGTCATTTGGGATATGGACCTAGCCGCACATATTGGAAAGACATTCGATATAGATCATGCCCCTCTGGTAGCTGACTTCGATCAAGATGGCAAGATTGACATCTTTGTAGTTGGAGGTCATTCGGAATACCCTAATTTTCAAAATAATTATGGTCGCGCATATCTTATTACCGCAGGAACCGGTACAGGCCCTGACTGGCTAATGTTTCAGCATGATGAAAAAAGGCAGTCAAATTTGTGTGGTGCACCAGTCGGGGTTGAACCTATTATAGCTTCTCAAAATGTATCCCTTAATTTATTACCAAATCCTGCTACAAATTATATTGAAATTGAATCCTCTGAAGATGGTGATATAACATTATGTGATGTATTTGGACAAATCAATATTTCTAAAACAATGCACGGTGGTTATATCTGGTTTGATGTTAGCGGCTTGAAGACGGGATTATATTTTGTCACATTGAAAACGACTAAAGGAACAGTAGTCAGAAAGATGTTGAAAGAATAAAATAAGAAATAACTAACTAAAATTCAACTTTCGAAAAGCGCCATCGTATGTTTTTCCAACTCTACAATTTGTTTGAAAGTGAAACCAAAAGTAAAAGAGAATGAGAATTAAAAAATCAGGGTCTGCACACCGCTCTCGCTCTGTTTCTCACTCTGATTTTTTAGAAATCCCGATAGTGAATTTGTCGAAGACAGAAATGGTATAGGGCTTGGAAACAATGTATAAAGTGAAGATATTAAAAGAGTGAAAAGGTGTAATTAATATTTTAAAAAGGAGTAGGTTTTATATAAGAGGAATAGGAAGTAAGCTGTATTTAGTACAAGTAGTTGTACTTATTCCTATCCGTTTCAATAAGAAATTCTTACTTTTACCCGGTGCGGTTATTTTTTGCTAAAATATTTATTCTGATTTCAGGTCTTTGTTTACTTGGACATAATATTATTCCACACCATCACCATGAAAATGTAGTTGCTTCGCACCACCATCATGATAACAATGACCATGATGAAGATGCTGACCATCATCACCATATTTTTTCATTCGGTCATCTTGATGATAGCTTCATCCTTTCACAAATTAGATATGATACTCATTGGATTCTTGAATTCATCAATCCGAATCTCCCATTTAAATATGTCAAATCAGATTATTGTTATTCGACAACTCGTAATATCTTTATAGATGTCAATGAATCACCACCACCAGATAGATATTTCATATCTTCGACTTATCGGGGTCCTCCTATTGTTTAACAGAGTTGCTTTACTTGAGTAACTTTTTCTTCTATTCTGTAAATGGATGCAATTCGTTTACGCTATAGGAGTATGATGTATGGTAATTACGTACCAAGTCGTTGATGCATTAATAATTTCAAATTAATTAAACGATGAAACGAATTCAAATACTGTTACTTCTAGTTTTTGTTTTCACATTGCTTTCCTCATTCAAAAAAAGGAATAATTATGGGGCGGGAACTGGTGGAGATGTAACTACAGTAGCAAACCCAAAACATTATGTTTTGCCTATTTATAACCAATCAACCTATTTTGATACTATCTATTTCAAAATTAATACACTAGATGAACCAGGAACAGACACTTCAAATTGTGATGTTTATTTTACTGGACATGTCGGCGAGGATTTTGTACGATGTAATGGTTTAAAATGTGGTGAGTATTACCTATTGGCAACAGTATTTGACACAACAATTAATGAAAAAGTATTTGGGGATATACCATTTACAAAAACCGATAAAACTGGTGAATTAAATTTAAACATTCCTGTAGTGGAATAAAGCTAAACGTATGCTCAATAAAATAATAGCGTTCTCTATAAAGAACAAACTCCTTATAGGACTTTTTACAATATCCCTTATTGGTTATGGCATTTACCAAATTACAAAACTTCCTATTGACGCTGTACCTGACATTACCGACAATCAAGTACAAGTAATTACCATTACACCCTCATTGGGTGCGCCTGATGTTGAAAGATTAATCACCTTTCCAATTGAACAAGCCAATAGCAATATACCCGGACTAATTGAAATTAGAAGTTTTTCTCGTTTCGGACTTTCATTAATTACGATTGTATTTGATGATGATGTCGATATTTATTGGGCAAGACAACAGGTAACAGAACGATTAAAATTAGCCGAATCACAAATTCCAAAAGGTGTTGGCTCACCTGAATTAGCTCCTGTAACAACTGGTCTAGGAGAAATATATCAATATGTATTAAAACCCAAAAAAGGTTATGAAGCCAAGTACAATGCCACAGAATTACGCACCATTCAAGATTGGATAGTACGCAGACAATTAATTGGAGTAAAAGGTGTTGCCGATGTAAGTAGTTTTGGTGGTAGAGTGAAACAATATGAAGTTGCTATAAATCCTTCCACACTAAAAGCAAACGAAATTACCATCAATGATGTGTTTACTGCGTTGGAAAAAAATAATGAAAACACAGGCGGAGCATATATCGAAAAAGCATCTACGGTATTATATATCCGAGCGGAAGGATTGATAGGAAATATGGACGACATTAAAAATATTGTTGTCAAGAATACTTCAAACGGAACACCAATACTAGTGAATGACATTGCGGAAGTTCGTATTGGAAATGCTACACGATACGGCGCAATTACTTATAATGATGAAGGCGAAGTGGCAGGTGCAGTGGTTATGATGCTGAAAGGCGATAACAGTAGCAGGGTTATTCAAGATGTAAAAGAAAAAATTATACAAATTAGAAAGACATTACCTGAAGGTGTTGAGTTAGAGCCATTTTTGGACAGAACAAAAATGGTAAATAGTGCAATCAGTACGGTTACGAAAAATTTATTGGAAGGTGCATTGATAGTGATTTTTGTATTGGTTTTGTTCTTAGGAAATTGGAGAGCTGGTTTTTTGGTAGCTTCTGTAATCCCTTTGTCTATGTTGTTTGCAGTCATTATGATGAATATGTTTGGGGTAAGTGGAAACCTAATGAGTTTAGGCGCTTTAGATTTTGGATTAATAGTGGACGGTGCGGTAATAATAGTAGAGGCAGTTATGCACAGCTTGGTTCACAGTAAAAAAGTAAGTGCAAGAATAAATCAACATGAAATGGATGATAAGGTAAATCACTCTGCAAGTAGAATGATGAATAGTGCTGTTTTCGGACAAATAATAATTCTTGTTGTCTATCTCCCAATTTTTACATTGGAAGGAATAGAGGGAAAAATGTTCAAGCCAATGGCACAAACTGTAGCCTTCGCTTTGTTAGGGGCATTTATCCTTTCGCTAACTTATATCCCAATGATGAGTGCATTATTTCTAAGTAAAAATATCTCACATAAAAAAAATATTTCAGACAAGATGATGGACTTTTTTATAAACATTCATCAAAAGTATTTAGTCAGAATATTGAATTTTCCGAAAGCTACTATTGGTGTAACCATTTGTTTATTGTTGATGTCCATATTTGTTCTTTCGAGAATGGGAGGAGAATTTATTCCTGAATTACCCGAAGGAGATTTTGCAGTGGAAACAAGGGTATTAACAGGAAGTAATATCACGACATCGTCCCAAGCTATTTTGAAGTCGGCACATATTCTATTAAAAAAATTTCCTGAAGTAGAAAAAGTTGTTGGCAAATCAGGAAGTGGTGAAATTCCGACTGACCCTATGCCTATGGAAGCCTCAGACATGATGATTATTTTAAAAGACAAATCAGAATGGACATCAGCGAAAACTTGGGATGAACTTTCAGATAAAATGAGTAAAGCATTGAAAGATGTACCCGGTGTCACATATAGCTTTCAATATCCTGTCGCTATGCGTTTTAATGAATTAATGACTGGAGCAAAGCAAGATGTGGTATGTAAAATTTTCGGCGAAAATTTAGATACCCTTTCAAAATATGCTAAAGAATTGGGAGAGGTAGCTAGTAAAGTGGAAGGTGCAGAAAATATTTATGTTGAGCCTTTAGATGGCCTACCACAGCTTATCGTTAATTATAAAAGAAATTTGATTGCACAATATGGATTGAATATTCAAGACATTAATAAAGCTGTAAATACTGCGTTTGCAGGTCAAAGTAGTGGGCTTGTATTTGAAGATGAAAAACGTTTCGATTTAGTGGTTCGACTTGCAGGCGAGCAGCGGCAAAGTATAGAGAATGTTCAGAATTTATTAATATCTACACCGCAAGGAATGCAAATCCCCTTAAACTCTGTAGCTGATGTTTCTATTCAGGAAAGTGTAAACCAAATTCAGCGAGACGATGCCAAAAGAAGAATTATTGTAGGTTTCAATATTCGTGGCAAGGATGTACAGAGCATAGTAAAAGATTTACAGACTCAAATCGAGAAGAAAATAAAATTACCTTCCGGCTATTATATAACTTATGGAGGCGCATTTGAAAATTTAGAAGCGGCAAAGAAACGCTTATCCATCGCAGTTCCAATTTCACTACTGTTGATTTTTCTATTCCTCTATTTTGCATTTGGTTCTTTTAAACAAGGCTTACTTATTTATTCAGCCATTCCCCTTTCTGCCATCGGTGGTATATTATTTTTAGCGGCACGGGGAATGCCATTCAGTATTAGCGCTGGTATTGGTTTTATTGCGTTGTTTGGCGTGGCTGTATTGAATGGAATTGTCTTGCTTGCAGAATTTAATAGATTAAAGGAGACAGGCGAATTGGATATTCGGCAAATTGTGTTGCAAGGTACAAAGCATCGTTTGCGACCTGTGCTTATGACAGCCTTTGTAGCGTCACTTGGCTTTTTACCGATGGCATTAAGCAATGGAGCAGGGGCAGAAGTCCAACGCCCTTTAGCAACCGTTGTAATTGGCGGTCTATTGATAGCCACACTCCTCACACTCTTTGTGTTGCCTATTCTTTATATCCTTTTTGAAAACATCGGCAGTAAAAAAAATAAAGGGAATTCAAAAATTATAGCTTCAATTCTATTCATTCTTTTGTTATCCTTTCAAAATGCAAATGCACAAACACCTATCTCATTGCAGTCTGCCGTGGATACCACCTTACAGAATAACTTGAAAATAAAAAATGAAAAACTGATAGCAGAATATCATAATAAATTAAAATCATCTACTACTGATATTCCACAAGCAATGATTACAAGTGAATATGGGCAAATCAATTCAAATTACTTGGATAGCAAGTTTGGCATTTCCCAGTCTTTTAGTTTTCCGGTTGTGTATCGAAAACAACAAGCATTACAAAACGACCACTATATAAGCAGTGTGTTGGGTATTGCTATAAAGGAGGCTGAACTAAAAAAACAAGTCGCTGATGTTTATTATACCATGGTTTACTTACAACAGAAACAAATTATTCTGAAACATACGGATAGCTTGTATGCCTCCTTTTTGGAAAAGGCAATATTACGATTTAATGCAGGAGAGAGTAATGTATTGGAAAAAATAACCGCTGAAACGCAACAAGGGCAAATAACATTGCAACTAAACCAACTTCAAAATGACTTTGAAATTTTACAATTGCAATTGCAGTTATTGATGAATACCTCTGCTTTATTTGTGCCAGACGTGAGCGATGCCAAACTTTATACCCATGAAGTTTTTGATGCATCCCAAATAAATAATAATCCTAATGCAAAGTATTTAGAACAGCAAAAGAATGTTGCAGCCTCAATAACAGTATTAGAAAAAACAAAACTGTTGCCTGCTGTTTCTGTTGGCTACAATAATCAAAGTATTCGAGGCATGGGTGCAAACAATATCGAATACAAGGCATTGCATAGATTTAGTGCTATTCAAATAGGAACTACAATTCCATTATTTGCCAAAACGCAGAAAGCAAGAATAAATGCTTCAAGTATTGCAGAATTAATTTCCGAAAATAAATATCAAGATGGATTACAAACATTAAAAGCAGAATATGAAATGGGATATAAAAAATATGTGAACCAATTAAAAGCGGTAAACTATTTTGAAGATACTGGTTTGAAAAATGCAGATACAATTACGCAAACCGCAAACCTTCAATTTCTCAATGGGGAAATTAATTACTTAGAATGGACGATGCTGATAAATAATGCAACTAATATTCAAAGCAACTATGTAGATGCCATTAAAGACCTGAACCAAACCATTATTCAACTCAATTTCTTAACTTCTAAATAAATTATTAAAATGACAAAGTATATAATATACATAATAGCAATCGCATGTTTTTCTTCATGCGGAAGTAAACAAAGTAAGACTGAACCAATTGCAGAAAACACAAAAGAGAATGAAGTGGAATTATCCGAAGCGCAACTAAAAAATGCCAACATCGAAACTAGTATTCTTGAGCAAAAAAGTATTTCATCATTACTTAAAGTAAATGGAAACATTGAAGCACCACCACAAAATGCAGTAAGCGTAAGTGTTCCATTGGGTGGTTATATTAAATCCACCAAACTTTTACCCGGTATGCACATCAGCAAAGGCGAAACTATTGCTATTATGGAAGACCAAGAATATATTACTATGCAACAAGACTATTTAACCGCCAAGGCTAAAATAGTTTATACCGAAGCTGAATATAATAGGCAAACGGAACTGAACAAAAGCAAAGCAGTAAGCGACAAAATATATCAACAGGCAAAAGCTGAATATGCTTCGCAAAATATATTAGTAAAATCGTTGAGTGAGAAACTAAAACTAATTGGAATCAACCCCGATAATCTTTCCGTCAATAATTTATCAAGAAGTATCAATATTCCATCTCCAATTAGTGGCTATGTTTCCAAGGTAAATGTCAACATTGGAAAGTATGTGAATCCAACCGATATACTATTTGAATTGGTAAATCCATCAGACATCCATCTTGCTTTGAATGTTTTTGAGAAGAATATTGATAAACTATTTATTGGTCAAACATTAATGGCTTATACGAACAGCAACCCAGAGCGAAAATATCCTTGCAAAATAATTTTGATTGGCAAAGATGTGAATCAAGACCACAGTATTGAAGTGCACTGCCACTTTGAGCAGTATGATAAAATTTTGATACCCGGTATGTTTATGAATGCCGAAATTGAAATACAAAGTCATACAGGTTTTGTTATTCCTACTGATGCGATTGTACGCTTTGAAGGAAAACAATATGTATTTGCAGTTACCGAAAATAATAAATATGAAATGCTTGAAGTGAGCATTCATAATAATGAGAACGATTATACACAAATTTCGTTTGCCGACAATTTGGATAGGAGTCAAAATCGTTTTGTAACAAAAGGGGCATATACCCTATTGATGAAAATGAAAAATACAGAAGAAGAGTAAGAATAGACGAATAGAACTTACACCTATACATACTTTTCATTATGGAGGAGACATTAAGGGCGAAAACAAAATGTACGAAAAATAAAGAAAGCATTGGATGAAAACAATGTAGAAACGGTTGATTTTGGACAAAAAAAATTAACCTTACATTCCACTTCACACAATCTGCATTCTATTTTTTGGACTAAGCTCATCAATAAAAATAGAGCATTCAGGTTATTTGCAAAAGAGAAAAAAAGTTTTGGTAATTACGATAGACGAAAAGTATTACTTGCAGAAACAGTAAAAAAATAGTGGACAACGTTTGGGCATTATTGCCTATCAAACCTATACCAGCAGTTTAATTATTGTGCAATGCGAGAACCATTAAAAATCAATTCATGGGGGAGCTATTCCACTATTGCTTATTGACTTTTGGGAATATGACTAGTATTTAAAATACAAAAACAAACGGGCAGATTCTACTCCATATCAGCATGGATTGCAGCCAGAAGAAAAATGGGCCTTTTGAAAAAAAATGTAAAAAGCCACATCTTACGTACCCGATAAATAATTTGTCAACAAAAAAGTATTAGGAGGCTTCATACTTCTAAACAAATTGAAAATATCGAAGCAGGAAGCGCAAGGAGAATAAATAAAAAAATCAGAACTCGAAGTTCGCTCTCGCTTTCTTTTTCGTTCTGATTTTTTGTGACCGCGTTAGGATTCAAACCTAAAACCCCCTCATCCGTAGTGAGGTACTCTATTCAGTTGAGCTACGCAGCCATTTTTTATAAGAGCGCAAATATATAGTTTACATTTGTGACTTCAAAAAAAAAGACATGGTAATAGAACTTTGGCACCTCGGTAAAGAAAACACAAAACTGGTAGATGTCGCACTAGACGAGTATTCCAAGCGAATTAATAGGTATATTTCTTTTAAAATATTTTGCATAGACAATAGTAAAATACCAAAACAATTACCAAAATCACAGCTACTCAACAAAGAAGCGGAGCTTGTCATGCAAAAATTACAAGAACGGGATTGCTTATTTTTACTAGATGAAAATGGACAACAATTTACTTCTGTGGCATTCGCAGAAAAAATAAATACAACTTTGAATTTATCGCATCAACGAATTATTTTTCTAATCGGTGGAAGCTATGGGATTGCGCCAATTCTTAAAGCAAAAGCATATCAATTGATGGCATTATCTGCGCTTACCTTTCCGCATCAATTGGTGAGATTAATATTTACAGAACAACTATACAGAGCGTTCTCCATATTAAAAAATGAAAAATACCACCATGAATGACAAAAAATGAATTTTTTAATTAGCTTTGCGCTCCTTAAAACAAATCTCTTACAGATTTCTTTTTGGCGTGATAGCTCAGTTGGTTAGAGCGCAGCACTCATAATGCTGAGGTCTCGAGTTCAAATCTCGATCACGCTACTTCACTAAATAAGAAAATGAGAATGAATGCAAAACCATTTATTCTCATTTTCTTTTAATAGACATTCTACTTTCAATAAAAACATGCAAAGCTAAATCCATTGTTCACTCCATCACGCAACAGTATGGCAATAAAATATTTATCCTTGTCAATGCGAATACAAGTCAAAGCTTCTTCTACTCAATTTTAAATTTCACAAGTAGTAATACTTGAAAAAATATTACATTCGTTCCGATTCTCCATCCATGATTTCTCGCCAAACCATACAAAAAGTAAATGACCTTTCCGATATTTTGGATGTCGTTGGCGCATTCGTAAAACTCAAAAAACGCGGTGTAAATTATTTAGGCAATTGCCCTTTTCATAATGAGAAAACCCCTTCCTTTACAGTATCACCTTCCAAAGGAATTTATAAATGTTTTGGTTGTGGCAAAGCGGGCAATGTGATCACATTTGTACAAGAACATGAAAAATTAAGCTATCCAGAAGCCATTACTTGGTTAGCAAAAAGATACCATATAGAAATAGAAGAAACCGCTGTAAGCAAGGAAACAAAAGAGCTACAACAAGTTGAAGAAAGCTTAAGAATAGTAAATGCCTATATCACAACTTATTTTTCCAATTTATTATTGCATAACGAAGAAGGACAGCAAATTGGATTATCATATTTTCAAGAACGTGGATTTAGAAAAGAAACCATAGAGAAATTTCAGTTGGGATATTGTTTGGAAGACAGAGAACATTTAGCAAAAACTGCCTTGGCAAATGGATATACAAAAGACATTTTGATTAGGGCAGGATTGGTTTCTGAGCGATATGAGAAACTACAATCAGGTTATAGCGGTCGTGTGATTTTTCCTATCCATAATCAAAGTGGAAGAGTCATTGGATTCGGTGCAAGAATTTTAAAAACGAATGAGAAGGCACCTAAATATATCAATACACCAGAGAATGAAATATATTTAAAAAGCAAAACGCTCTACGGTATTTTCTTTGCCAAAACAGCCATTTCCAAATTAGATGAATGTTACTTAGTTGAAGGTTATACCGATGTCATTTCTCTTTTCCAAGCAGGTGTAGAAAATGTGGTTGCGAGTAGTGGCACTTCGCTCACTGAAGATCAATTAAAACTGATAAAACGATATACGAATAATTTGACCATCTTGTATGATGGCGATTCTGCAGGTGTTAAAGCAGCGCTTCGAGGTCTGGATATGGCGATTGAACAAGGCTTAAATGTGCATGTCGTATTGCTGCCAGATAACCATGATCCTGATAGTTATGTACAAGAAGTGGGTGCATCAGGATTTGCAAAATATATTCAAGAAAATAAAAAGGACATTATCCTTTTTAAATTAGAAGCATCCTTAAAAGAAGCCAAAGATGATTCGGTTAAAAAATCAGAACTCATCAATGAAATTGCAGAAACCCTTTCTAAAATAAATAAGCTAGAAGAGTTTACCAAACAACAAGATTATGTAAGACGCTGTGCGCAACTTTTACATATTGACGAAGCAGGTTTGGTGTCTTTGGTGAATAAAAAGATTAGAGAAAAATTAGTAAAAAAAGATGCCTTTAGCAAAACAGAAGCCGAAGAATTAGAACGTCAGGCTGCGCCAGAAATTACAGAACAACAAGCAGATATCACTTCCTTATTGCGTAAGGATTATGCACAAGAAAAAGGCCTTATTCGAATATTATTGGAATACGGCAACAAGCCATTTGACGATCAAATTAGCATAGCAGATTATATTCGTTTAAAGGTTGGTGATACAGATTTTGTAAACAAGAGTTGGCAAAAAATATACAGCATCTATTATCATTTTTTAGAAAGTAGTCTTCAATTCCCAACAGAAAAAACATTCACGTATCACGATGAAGAAGACGTTAGAAATTTAGCAATTGAAGCGCTTTATTTTCCGTATGAATTGAGTGAAGGCTGGGCTACAGAACATCAAATATTTACACCTACCAAAGAGATGATTTATATTGATGATGTTAAACATACGGTTATCTATTTTTCGCTTCGTAAAATAAAATCCACTTACCAAGAATTTTGGGAAGGGCTACAAGGGATTACGGATTTAACAGAAGAGAAAGTAGTTCTTGCTTCTTTAATTGAATTAAAAAAACACGAACAAGAATTATTGTTAGATTTAAAAATTGTTGCTGTTAAATAAGCGGTCTAAACTTGTTTTTGGATAAACTATTTAGGCCTTCTCAGTAATGCTTTTCAATAAGGAATCTAAGGTTGTAAACAATACTTGATTACCATCTTGCAAATGACTTTGCAATGCATCTTGAAAAATATCTAGTTCATACAAAAAGGCTTTAATCCCATCCGAAGTGAAGGTCGAAAACGATCGTCCGAAATTCATTTTTTCAACATAACTCGCATTCACAAATTGTTCAAATTGATTTTGAATCGCTACACTTAAAATAGGCTTTTTCAAATAGACTGCTTCACTTAAAAAAGAAAATCCGCCATTGCTTAAAACTGCTTTCGCACTAGCTAGGTTTGCAATAAATTCTTTTTCGCTGAATGCCTTCAATTGAACATTCCCATGCTTTTCTTCTTTATTGAAGCCGTACACAATAAATTTTTCTTGCGGTAATTGTTGTAGTGTAGAAATTAAATTCGAAGCCGTACTACTTGTTTGATAAACCACAATATGTCTACCAATAGTCACCTTCGCTTCAATAATTTCCTTTCTAAGAATTGGTGGCACAAGGACCGTACTTTTCTTAATTATATTAGCATGAAAAAAACTCGAGATGAGATAGGTATCTGCACTAACTACTTTAGACTTAACGATCTGCTTGGCTATTTGGTAATTTATTTTTTCTTCCTTTGGAATATCGATATCTAGTTTACAACGGTTTATTACTTGCATATTATCAATACTGATTAATGGAATTTTATGCATCGTCGCAAAAAAATGAGTGAAGGATTCAAAATCGCTGATAACAATATCTGGTGTAAATTTCTTCAATAAATCTTTATAGGCTAAAAAATTTTTAAGCAATTGTTTAGGTGCATTCTTAATGGTCAATAAAACGGTTTGCCCAATATGTACAACTGCTTTTTTATACGCCAAATGAAACCCTTCAATTGGATGGACACGAACACCAAAATGCTTTTGCATGAACACATACGCTCGATCACTTGTTACGATTTGAACATCATGTCCATTCATTAATAAATAATCGACAATAACCTTACTGCGTGTAGCATGCCCCATTCCTTCACTAGGTAATCCGTATAAAATTTTCATGGCATTATCATTATTAAATTAGTAAAGAAAATTAGGTCCACTACTAACAGAAAAGTTCTCTATTCATCTCGTAATTCTTTTCCCGTCAAATTCAAAAATACATCTTCAAGGTTCGCTTCCTTTACCTTTTTCTCACGCACAAATCCAGAGGCAATTAAATTATCAATTAAGACATTTGGGGTATCTAATTTAATAATTTTACCGGAATCCACTATGGCAATTCTATCACAAAGTTCTTCTGCTTCGTCCATATAATGTGTAGTAATTACTACCGTACATCCTTCCTTTTTTAAGTTGCGAATTAAGTCCCACAAATTTCGTCTTGCTTGGGGATCTAAACCTGTAGTAGGCTCATCCAAAAAAATAATTTTGGGTTTATTAATCAAAGTAGTGGCGATGGAAAATCTTTGCTTCTGTCCACCACTCAATTCTTTAAATTTATTTTTTGCTTTATCCACTAGATTCACGTCCGCCAACAACTTCATTGGATCAATACTTATATTATATAAGCCTGCAAATAGTTCCAATAATTGTTTCAAATTTAAATTTGGATAATAGCCTGCACTTTGCAATTGAACCCCGATAATTTCCTTAATTTGCCCTTGCTGATTTTCGACATTCATGCCATCCACATATACTTCCCCACTTGTCTTTTCACGCAGCGTTTCTATTACCTCTAAAGTACTTGTTTTACCAGCACCATTAGGTCCAAGTAATCCGAAGATTTCATTTTCATATACATCAAAACTGATATTATCAACTGCTATAAAATCGCCATATTTTTTTACTAAATTTTTTACTTGAATGATTGGATTCATAGAGCGTTAATTTATTAAAGGATTATCAATATTAGTACTATTTGTATTCATTTCAAATTCAAGCATTATTAGTTCCATCTATTATGCATAGACAACTTCTCCTTCCAAATCAAAATCATAAGCCTTCGTAATCTTCACCTGTACAAAATCGCCAATGACTAATTTTTTCTTTGAAGGAATGATGACTTCATTATCTACTTCTACACTATCAAATTCTGTTCTGCCAATATATCTGCCCGCTTCTTTTTTATCAATGATTACTTTGAAAACTTTGCCGATTTTTTCCTGATTCTTTGCCAATGAAATATCGATTTGTGTATCCATGATATCTTGTGCACGAGCTTCTTTTTCTTCTTGACTTAAATTGTCATTCAATGCATATCCGCTAGTACCTTCTTCATGCGAATAAGTAAACACGCCTACTCTATCAAATTTCACTTCTTCTAAAAAAGATTTTACATCTTCAATATCTTCTTTCGTTTCACCTGGAAAACCTGCAATCAAAGTCGTTCTCAAACAAATATCTGGTATTACTTTTCGAATGTCTTGAATTAAATCAAAAATTTCTTGCCGAGTAATTTGACGCTTCATAGCGGTCAACATATTATCCGAAATATGTTGAAGGGGCATATCTAAATAATTGCAAATATTTGCTTTTGCTTTCATCACTTCTAAAATCTCCATTGGAAATTTATGCGGATATGCATAATGCAATCTTATCCATTCTATACCTTCAACTTCCGACAGCCGTTCAAGTAATTCAGGTAATTTTCTTTCTTTATAAATATCTAATCCATAGTAAGTAAGCTCTTGTGCAATCAACATAATTTCTTTCACGCCTTTCTTCACCAATCCTTTTGCTTCTATAATAATATCTTCTATACTTTTAGAAACATGTTTACCACGCATCAACGGAATAGCGCAAAAAGAGCAAGTGCGATTGCAACCTTCTGAAATTTTCAAGTAGGCATAATGCGAAGGTGTGCTCAATAATCGTTCCCCAACTAATTCCGCTTTATAATCCGCCTCAAAAGCTTTTAAAATATTTGGCAATTCCATCGTACCAAACCATGCATCAACCCCTTGAATCTCTTCTTCTAAATCATTTTTATAACGTTCGCTCAAACAACCTGTTACGTACACTTTATCCAATTGTCCTTCTTCCTTTAAAGCAACATGTTCCAAAATCGTATTCACACTTTCTTCTTTTGCCTTATCAATAAATCCACAAGTATTAATGATAGAAATATTATAATTCAATTTAGGACTTTCATGTTTTACGTCTATTCCATTTGCAAGTAATTGCCCACTCAGCACCTCACTATCCACCATATTTTTACTACATCCTAGCGTAGTTATATTGACAATATCTTTATGTAGTTTTTTAGTTTTCAAAAGCTTGAATTTTAGTATTTTCCGTAAGGCGACAAATATAATTAAAAACAGCCACTTTGTTTTTTTGCCTTCTCACATTAAAATACCATCTGTCCGTGTTGTACATTGAACTTATTTATGTTACATTATTATTTTTGGCATTACAGCTTAGTTTTTTCAAAATAAGAAAGAAACAAATCGCCAGTAAATTTGGTAGTATAAAGTGTGCAAATAAATTTTTTGTTAATTTTAGTAAGTAACCTTATTTTTACCTCCATAAATATATTAAATATGATGAAACATTACTTATTAAAAACTTTCTTAACCTTATTCGTGTTATTCGCTACAACTTTTTATAGTGATGCCCAAACATATTGTACACCTACTTGTACATCTGCAGGGGTAACTGGTGATTACATTGATAATTTCACATTTGGCGCTTTATCGAATTTAGCTAGTGGTGATAATGCTGCTGATTATGCTTTGTATAGCGCAACGGGTTCTTACATACAATTGCAATCTTATTCATTTACAATCCAAACTGGTAGCCCAACTTGGACTCAAGGGGTAGGAATGTGGATAGATTATAATGGAGATGGCTCATTTGGCGGAGTTGGCGAACTTGTTTATACATCACCAACAACAGCGACCAATAGTACTACTTGGAGTGGTAGCATAACCATTCCGGTTACTGCAGTACCTGGTGTAAGACGACTAAGAGTTGTAGCCCATTATTTTACATTGGTTACAAATACAGATACTTGTGGTCTTAATGGATTTGGTGAATATGAAGATTATAATATTACCATTATTGCCAGTACACCTTGTACTGGTACACCAACGGCTGGTATTACAACTGTTAACAATCCGACACCATGCCCTGGTGTTGCTGTAAATTTTGGTTTATCAGGTTCAAGTTTAGTTGCTAATCTAGGTTACACTTGGATGCGTGGTAATTCAATCAATGGACCATGGACAGTATTGGGAGCACCTTCATTACCAACTTATTCGGTAATACCTCCTCAAGGCGTGACAAGATATTATAGATGTAAAGTAACTTGTTTGACTTCAGGCTTATTTGACACATCCGCACCAGTTTCTGTAACCCCTTTGCTTTATAGCCCTACAGGTCCTTGCTGGTGTACTTCTCAAGCAAATTTTGTGAATGATGGAGAAATTTCAAATGTTACCATGGGATCCCTAAACAATGCTACAACTTGTGCAGCACCATTAACTGGAACACAAGGAACAGGAACAGGATTACCCAATCAATTTTCAGATTTTACTGGTGGTGTTGCTCCCCCTAATATTTATAAGGGGCTAGCGCAGCCTTTTTCAATAACATCCAGTACCTGTGGCACTTTCAATTATGGTATGGGTATGAAAATTTATATTGATTATGACCATAGTGGCGCGTTTGACGCAACAGAAGAAGTTTATTTTTCTGGAACCACAGCTTTAACTTGTCTACCGGATCAAATTGTTGCAGGAAGTTTTACAGTTCCGTTGACTGCGCAAACAGGTATTGCCAGAATGCGTATAATAGACCAACAAGGTGGAAATGCAGCAGCTACAACCATAGTTCCATGCGGTACTTATAACTATGGAGAAACAGAAGATTATTTAGTAAATATTATTGCGCCTGCAGCACAAGATCCGGCAGTAACAGCAATCAATGTGCCAACAGGAAATTGCTTTACTAACACAGAAACAATCGTTGCAACTGTAAAAAATTACGGCTCAACAAATATGCTTACAAGCACCATTCAATGTACATTAAATGTGAATGGACCTAATGGCCTTGTAACGTATACTGCTCCTGTTGTCGGACCCACTTTCTTAAATTCTTATGGTGCTACCTCAGGAACAGCAACCTTTACAGTCAACATGTTTGCTGGAGGTAGTTATTCGATCAATTCTGGAATTGCCTCAACACCGAATGGTAATTTGGTTAATGATTCACTTTATAGTCCTATCACAAGACAAAATTATCGACCTACGGCAGGACCTGCATATAATTTGTGTCAAGGAAGTAGCATTCCATTTGGACAAGGTCTTACTGTAACTGGTTGCGCTACGCCATTGAGTGATTCAGTTACAATTACATTTAATGTATCGCCATGTGTAGATAATGTAGGCGCTACATCCGGTGGCACTGCACTTACAGGCGCTAATTGTCAAAATCAATTTGCCTGCACTTTTGCAAGTGGAGTTATGCCAACCTTACCAGCAGGTGCTTATTTTACGCAGAATGCGAAAATGGATATAACCAACTTAACCTCTGGTTATATAACAGAATGCCGTTTCAATTTATTCGGCGCTCAACCTTCTCCACCAACTTTATTTGCACCTAATAACACTGGCTACCCAGGACCAGTTGGTAATATCACTTTATGTGGCTTATCGACACAAACAGGTGGTGCATTTCCAAATTACCAATTTTTTTACAAAAGAGAAATTACCCCAGCACAATTGTCCGCAGCGTTTGGTTCAGTCGCACCAGGAGGTGCATTAAATATTGGATACTGGGAATCTTATAATGATTATGTAAGTACTTCAGATATTGGAACTAGTGTGCCAGCAGCAACTACAGCAACTTTGAAAATTTATTATCAATATGTTCCAGCTTCCTTCGAATGGTATACAACACCAACTGGAGGTACTAGTATTTATAATTTAACGCCTATGAATCCATTGACTACAGCAGGCTCTGGTATTACGAATTCAAACACTGTAGGTAACACTATTTTTTATGCAGCTTGTCAAGGAAGTTCAACTTGCCGCGTTCCAGATACTTTGAAAATAAACCCAACACCGCAAGCTTTTCAAGATTCTTTATACGCATGTGAATATGCTGTTAGTTCTAATGCAGCTATCTTTGATTTAACTACTTTAAATAGTTCAGTTTCAGGAAATGTGCCAGGAACATTTGTTGACTATTTTTTTGATGATGCATTAATTTCTCAAATCCCTGATTATATAAATGACACTTCAAGTACTAATTTCATCTATTCAAAAGTATATTACCCTGCAATCGGTACGTCACCTGCTTGCTTTAGCAGTGATAGCGTTTATCTTCATGTAAATACACAAATCGACATGCCATTTTCTCCTTATTATGGAAGTGCATGCGCCCCATCAAGTATTGATGTGTCTACTTTAATTAATTCTGGTAGTACTCTTCCATCTTTCCCTGTAACAACCGATACTTTGTTCTTTACGAATGCTGCTTGTACTAACCCACATCCAAATCCACATGTCATTTTAGGTGTAGATACAGTTTACATTGTAATGAATTCAAATACTTCTCCAGTTTGCACAGATACTGCTGTTGCTTATGTTGACATTGGTGTATTAGGAAATAAAATTGTAAACCAAGATGTTTTAGGTGGCAATGTTTCTATTTGCGGTACAGTGCCTTGTGCTAATCTTATTTTGAATGATGGCTTATTAGATACTTTATACTCTCCTACTTGTGAAAAAATTGCTTCCGTAAATGATATCACGGATGGTATCGCATTGGGCAGTACAAGTATTTGCGAAGAAATTGCTTGTGCAACCCCGTTCTATAATTTACAACCTTATGTAAACAGAAGCTATCAAATAACGCCTTCAACAAATGGTCCTGCAATAGTTTGTTTGTATTATTTGGATGATGACTTTGCTTCTTTTAATGCAGATGCAATTGCTGCTGGATGGCCAACTATTAATGCTGGAAATATTACCATATCACAAGTAGATGGTGGACCAATAGGCACTCCAGGAAATTCAGTAACCGTTATTCCAAATTCATCTATCACTTCCAGTTATAATGCGACTACTACTATTTGGACAGTATGTTTCCCTGTAGATAGCTTCTCTTATTTCTACGCACATACTGCGAACCCTGGTGGATTTGCATTGCCAATCAATCTTACCAAATTTACTGGTAAAAGAAATGAAGCTGTATCCTTATTAAATTGGACAACTTCAAATGAAAGGAACAACCATTATTTCGTGGTCGAAAGAAGTAAGGATGGAACCAATTTCAATGAGATTTCTTCTAAAATAAACAGCTTGGCTTTGAATGGAAATAGCAGCACCGATTTGAATTATTCTTATACAGATGCTTCACCATTGAATGGTCATAATTATTATCGTTTACAACAAAATGACATCGATGGGCATCGCACACATAGTCGTGTAGTCGATGTTTATTTTGGTAATGAGACCTTAGTCACTTTATATCCTAATCCAGTAAATACAGAATTGAATATTGATATCAATACAGCTAAAGCTACGGTTGCAAATGTGAAAATTTTGGATGCAACTGGTCGAAATGTAAAAACCATTGACATTCAATTAGCAGCAGGATACAACAATAGTATCGTTGACTTGCAAAGCTTAGCAGATGGGGTTTATATGGTTTATATCACCAATAATAAAGGACTTAATTATTCTCAATCCATTCGTAAGAAATAATAGAAATAATTCGCTTTTAAAAAAGGCTTCTCATTTTTAAATGAGGAGCCTTTTTTAATGATACTAATTATCTCCCTTCATGGTAAGTAATTAAATGTTTGTTAATTGACAAATTCATAATACATTTACTTTGTAAAATGTACAAAAATGATTAAACATTACCTCTCCATTGTAGGATGCACACTAATTCTGCTTTTATTTATGCAACAAGTAAATGCACAATATTGCTTACCTACTTCAAGTTGTACTTTTCCAGACATTATAACGAATGTTACTTTCGCTGGTATCAATAGAACATCTGGGTGTGATGCGCCAAATGCTACACCGAATGGATATAGTTCTTATACTACCCCTTCAGCTACTGTCATCCAATTACAGTCTTATCCAATTTCTGTAACGACTGGTGGTGATGTTGAAGGCATTACGGTGTGGATAGATTATAATCATGATTTTGTATTTGACCCGGTTACTGAAGTAGTTTTAGGACCATCCTATGCTGGAACAAATCCTGCAACTTATACAGCAACAATTACAATTCCAGTAACAGCTGTACCTGGGGCAACCGCAATGCGTGTACGATGCAACTTTGCAGGTGTACCTGCCGGTCCATGTACCGCACAAACCTGGGGAGAATGCGAAGATTATGTAGTAAATATCATTTCAAGTACACCATGCAGTGGCACGCCTACTGCTGGTATTACAACCGTCAATAATCCGACACCATGTCCAGGTGTTGCCGTTAATTTTGGTTTATCTGGATCTAGTTTAGTGGCTAATTTAGGTTATACTTGGATGCGTGGTAATACCATAAACGGACCTTGGACAGTTTTAGGCGCACCCTCATCTGCAACATACACAGTAATTCCTCCACAAGGTGTAACAAGATATTATAGATGTAAAGTTACTTGTCTAACTTCAGGATTATTTGACACATCAGCTCCCGTTGCAGTAACACCTTTACTTTATAGCCCTACAGGTCCATGTTGGTGTACTTCTCAGGCAAATTTTGCTGCCGACGGCGAACTCTCCAACGTTACAATGGGTACTTTAAACAATAGTACTACTTGTGCTACGCCATTAAGCGGATCACAAGGTATAGGCACTGGATTGGCGGATCAATTTGCTGATTTTACCGCTACTGTCAACCCGCCAAATTTATACAAAGGATTACCACAATCATTTTCACTTACCTCTAGTACATGTGGTGCATTTAATTATGGCATGGGTATGAAAATTTATATTGATTATGACCATAGTGGCGCGTTTGATGCAACGGAAGAAGTTTATTTTTCTGGAACGACTGCCTTAACTTGTCTACCGGATCAAATTGTTGCTGGAAGTTTCACCGTTCCAATTACGGCTCAAACTGGAATAGCTCGGATGCGTGTCATAGACCAACAGGGTGGAAATGCCGCAGCTACCACAATTGTTCCATGTGGTACTTATAATTATGGAGAAACAGAAGATTATTTAGTAAATATTATCGCTCCTGCAGCGCAAGACCCAGCTATAACGGCAATAAGTGTACCAACTGGAAATTGTTTTTCTGGTACAGAAACTGTAGTAGCTACAGTGGCCAATTATGGCTCTACCAATATGCTAACAAGCACTATTCAATGTACTTTAAAGGTTAATGGGCCTAACGGTTTAGTAACTTACACTGCTCCTGTTGTTGGACCAACTTTTTTAAATTCTTATGGTGCAACTTCTGGCACAGCAACCTTCACTGTCAACATGTTTGCTGGCGGAAGTTATTCTATTAATTCTGGTATTGCCTCAACACCGAATGGCAACCTTATCAACGACTCTTTGTATAATCCAATCACACGACAAAATTATAGACCTACTGCAGGACCAGCATACAATTTATGTCAAGGAAGTAGTATTCCATTTGGACAAGGATTAACTGTTTCAGGATGTGCAACTCCATTGTATGATTCTGTAATCATTAATTTTACAATCACTGGTCCATGTACTGACAATACTGGCGCAACTGGTGGTGGCACTAGTTTTGGACTACCAGCAAACTGTGCAGATCAATTCGCTTGCGCATTTGGAAATGGTATAGTTCCTGCATTGCCACTTGGTGCATCCTTTACTAGTCCTGGCATTTTAACTGTTAAAAATATCGCTACTATAAGTTCATCTTGGGCAAGTGAAGTAAGAATGAACTTATATGGTTCTGCACCAACTGGTACTAATTTATATTCTCCTGGTTTGGCTGGAGCCCTAGGAACTGGCAATTCGAATTTCAATTATTCCCGAAATATTTCTACCGCAAATTTATCTGCAGTTTTTTCTGGATTAACCGCAGGAAGCACGTTGAATTTGGGTTATTGGGAAAGCTGGAATGATGTTGTAGCAGGTTCTGACATTTCATTAAATGCTGGCGGTATTACCTCTATTGCAACTTTGAAAATTTATTATACGTATGTACCAGCCTCTTTTGAATGGTATACATCAGCAACAGGCGGAACTAGTATTTATAATCTAACACCAATGAATCCATTGACTACAGCAGGTTCTGGCATAACCAATTCCAACACAGTAGGTAATACAATTTTCTATGCGGCTTGTCAAGGTAGTTCTTCTTGCAGAGTTCCTGATACATTAAAAATAAACCCAACCCCACTTTCCTTTCAAGATACACTTGCGGCTTGCGAGTATGCTGTAAGTTCGAATGCAGCAATTTTCGATTTAACTACGGTAAGTAATTCTATGTCCGGTGGAAATCCATTGACGAATGTTTCCTATTATTTTGATCAATCTCTTGCTGCGCTTATTGTGAATAATACCAATGACACTTCAAGTACGAATATTATTTATGGGAAAGTGGAATATGCAAGTACTGGCTGCTATTCAAGTGACAGTTTAATATTAGAAGTAAATACACAACCAGAAATTCCGTTCTCTCCTTTGTTTGGAAGTGCTTGTGCTCCAGCAAGTATTGATGTGGCTTCATTAATCAATTCTGGTAGTACTATTCCATTTGGTTCTGATACATTATTTTATACAAATGCATCATGTACCATTGTGCATCCTAACCCACATACCATTACAGGAGTCGATACCGTTTACATTGTCGTAAATACAGGTACGACTCCAGCTTGCTTGGATACAGCAGTTGCTTATATTAACATTGCTGCATTAGGAAATAAAATTGTAAACCAAGATGTATTAGGTGGCAATGTTTCTATTTGTGGTACAGTGCCTTGTGCTAATCTAATTTTAAATGATGGTGCATTAGATACTTTATACTCTCCTTCTTGTGATAAAATTGCTTCTGTAAATGATATCACCGATGGTATTGCATTGGGCAGTACAAGTATTTGTGAAGAAATTGCATGTTCAACTCCGTTCTATAATCTACAACCTTATGTAAACAGGAGCTATCAAATAACGCCTTCAACAAATGGTCCAGCGACAGTTTGTTTGTATTATTTGGATGATGACTTTGCTTCTTTTAATGCAGATGCAATTGCCGCCGGATGGCCAACTATTAATGCTGGAAATATTACCATATCACAAGTGGATGGTGGACCAATAGGCACGCCAGGAAATTCAGTAACCGTTATTCCAAATTCATCTATCACTTCCAGTTATAATGCGACTACTACTATTTGGACAGTATGTTTCCCAGTAGATAGCTTCTCTTATTTCTACGCACATACTGCTAACCCTGGTGGATTTGCATTGCCAATCCAACTTACCAAATTTACTGGCAAAAGAAATGAAGCCGTATCCTTATTAAATTGGACAACTTCAAATGAAAGGAACAACCATTATTTCGTGGTCGAAAGAAGTAAGGATGGTACAAATTTCAATGAGATTTCTTCTAAAATAAATAGCTTGGCTGTGAATGGGAATAGCAGTACCGACTTGAATTATTCGTATACAGACGCATCTCCATTGAATGGTCACAACTATTATCGTTTACAACAAAATGATATCGATGGACATCGCACACATAGTCGTGTGGTAGATGTTTATTTTGGCAATGAGACTTTAGTTACTTTATATCCTAATCCAGTAAATACAGAATTGAATATTGATATCAACACAGCTAAAGCGTCCGTTGCAAATGTGAAAATTTTGGATGCAACTGGTAGAAATGTAAAAACCATTGATATTCAATTAGTAGCAGGATACAACAACAGTGTAGTTGACTTGCAAAGCTTAGCAGATGGGGTTTATATGGTTTATATCACCAATAATAAAGGACTTAATTATTCTCAATCTATTCGTAAGAAATAACAAAAACGATTAGCTATAAAAAAGGCTTCTCATTGAAAATGGGAAGCCTTTTTTTTATTTAGTAACTCTTTGTAATAATTCGGTTGACCTAGATTTATATTTCGAACTGCTATTCAATGTTGAAATCAATGCTAAGGCCTTTTCATTCTCCCCTACTTCTATATACGCTTGTGCTAAATAATATTGAATATCTTCTTTGTTGCTTGCATTACTTTCTTGCAATGCTTTTTCAAATAAACGAATACTCCTTTTAAAGTTCCCTCGATTAAATAAAGTTTTCCCTTTTTCAAATGCATCTGCAGTTTTTGAGATAGACACAGAACTTAAAGTAGCCCCCTGCACAGCTGAAAATTCATCCGCATTTTTTGTAGCATTATTATTATAGCTTGAATAATTCATTTGGTTTGCACTAGGCGCATAATTGGTTATAATATCCTTACTCTTTTTTAATCCCGCAACTGATGGTTTAGCTTGAATTTCATTTTGAGGTGCTACATATTTTTGTTCTGATTTAGCAAAGTCGTCTGATTGATTTTGCATTTCCTTGTCGGCAAAAACGGTAGATTCATTTGCTGTTTCTTGTTTTGAAATAGGGGCATCTAAGGATGCAGAAGGTTCTCGTAGTTTAGAATTTGCATTCGGAATAAATGGTAAATTTTTCACTGTTTGTGAAAGGTCTTCCTTCTGTTCCATCCTTTTTGATCGATTGTCTATATTGGGTTGCACTTCTGCGTTTGGAATATCTTCTACAGTCTTTACACTTAAATGATTCATTTCATTTGCATTGGTATCTCTATCTATTTTATATTCTGTCTTGTCCAACTTAGTATTACCAGTTTCCAGGGCAAGTTCATGATGTTGTTGCGACTCATAATAGGAATACACACTATAACCACCCAAACCCACTAACAGCAATAGTCCTGCGGCAACGCTCCATTTTGACTTTGTGAAAGAAAAAGATAGCGGTGGCGATTTTTTACTTTCCTCTTTTTCTACAAGAGCAGGTTGCAGTATTGGTGTAGAAAAAGTTTTTCGTATCTGCTCTTCTCCTAACCATTTGATTTCTGATAACTGCGTTGAAGTTTGTGTTATATCTTCTGTATATAAACCGTCTAAGGCATCACTACAAAGAGGGCAATCATTGATATGCGTCTCTACCATATACATTTCATCCCTATCCAACTTTTGTTGAATATAGTCTAGTAATTGTGCTTGAGACAAGCAATCACCTTCGATCCATATATTAGTTAAATCACTCATCAATAATAGATTCGTTTAATTTAATTTTTAAATTCCTTTTCCCATTTTGAATAAAACTTTTTACTTGCATAAAGTTATATCCAGTTATGTCCATAATTTCATTGTAGGTCTTCTTTTCTAAATAAAATAATTCAATGCAATATTTTTGATCCGGGTTCAATTCTAATATGGCATCTTCCATCATGGTTAACATTTTTTCTTTGGCGAGCGCTGGATGCAAAGTGTCTTTATATTCCATACTATATTCTGGAAAGACATCCACTGAGCGTGTAATATGCTTATTACTTCTGAGTTGCATGAGGCAATGATTTTGCGCCACGCGATACAACCAAGCCTTAAAAAATTGAATATCATGTTTAGGCAAATCTGCAAATAATTTTTCAAAAATTTGCATACAAGCATCTTTCGAATTATCAGGATGTTTCAAATATTTCATGCATACACCGTATACCAAATGATAGTATCTGTTGAATAAAACACCAATCGCTTCCGAATTGTTTTTGGAACGAAAGAGTTCTATCAACTCTGCATCAGCAAGGTTTTTAAGTTGTGTATCCACAAGTGATTGAATCGAATATACTTAGGGTTAATTATTTTGCCAATGCAATTTTAACTTTTTTATTTTTAATTTTCTCATCCTTTATCAATTGTAACACTTGACCAACTTTTACTTTTCTTACGGCAACAAAAGAAAAATAATCTTTTACTTCAATCAAACCAATATCTTCTTTTTTCAAATTTCCTTGATGGGCTAAAAACCCTACGATATCTATTTTATTTATTTTGTCTTTCTTCCCTGCTGCAACAAATAAGGTAGACCAATCTGGTTTTTCAGGAATAGGTTCATCCGTTGGAATTATTTTCTCTTCTGAATTTGCAGTAATATATTTTGGCAACTCTTCATCTGCCGCATGCAAAGTGTAAATGGTTCCGCTAGTTTCGATTCGTGCAGTACGGCCATTTCGATGTGTAAATACTTCTTCACTCATGGGTAAATGGTAGTGAATGATATATCGAATATTAGGTATATCCAAACCACGCGAGGCAAGGTCTGTGGTTACTAAAATGGATGAAGTCCCATTTCTGAATTTACACAAAGCAACATCCCTTTCTTGTTGCTCCATGCCACCATGATAAAACACATTCAAAATCCCTTTATCCGTTAATAGTTGACTTGTACGTTCAACCGCATCTCGATGGTTACAAAAGATAATGGTGGAGCGATTTCCCAAATAACAGATCAAATGAAACAAGCTATTCAGTTTATCTTTATCATCTGTAAGCACTGTGAAGTAAGCTAATTTCTCTGCGCTTGGTTTCTCTTCTGTCAGAAAATTTAATGCCAAAGGCTCTTTCAATCCAATAAAATCTGGCACATCCACGGCATTCGTTGCGGAAGTAAGAATTCGTTTTTCTAGATTCTTTAAAGTGCCAATAATAAAATTCATTTCATCCAAAAACCCTAATTCCAAGGATTTATCAAACTCATCCAATATACATGTTTTAATGGTATTTGGATTAAAATTACCTCTGCGTAAGTGATCACTTATTCTGCCTGGCGTTCCGATAATGATAGCAGGTGCTTGAATTAAATTTGTTTCTTCAATTTCCCGTTTATGTCCACCATAACAAAGTGTAACCTTATAACCCGTTGCTAGTTTACGAAATACATCATCAATTTGCAAAGCCAATTCTCTAGAAGGCACTATAATAATGGCTTGTACGCCCTCTGCTTCTGGCTGTAATATTTTCCAGAGTGGCAATAAAAAAGCAAGCGTTTTACCAGAACCTGTTGCTGAATGTAGAATAATATCTCGAGGCTGTTCACAAGCATCTATTGTTGCTACTTGCATCTCATTCAACTCCTTGATATTAAAGGCAAGAAGTGCTTGCGTTAATTGTTCTTTTGAAAATTGTACCATAAGGTCGCAAAGCTAAGCTTAATATAAAGAACAGCGTGATGAGAAATTCAAATAAAATGTTTATTCGCTATACGTGACACCCTAAAATCACTATTTCATGGAATGTATGGCATACATCCAATACCAAAAACATGCCCTCTATTTGTTTTTAAAGATCCTGAAACGAAATATATGGTGCGAATTTACCAAAGCGTATTTTTTGAAAAACAATTAATGCTTAAGGATACAGACTGTAGTGTATTAAAAAAAAGAATTAATATTTAAGGATGCGTACTGTAGCGTTTTTTTTGAAAAAAAAATAATGCTAGAGAAGTATACTGTAGCGTTTTTTTTGAAAAAAAAATTAATGCTACAGTATTGGGCGGCGCACACGCTATCACTCCAAGGCCGTTTCCGCTCAGAGCAGCGAAATCCGGGCTTTCCGTTCTATCGTTGCCGCAATACATCTGCACCTAAAGTCTATCTAGTTCATTGCTTGTTTAGTTTAGCGTACAAATGTTTCCCCTTCACCACACAAAAATTAATTTAGCATTGGCAATTAAACTTCAATTTCCTACCTTCGCCGAAATGAGAAAATTATTCTCTTTTTTAAATAACCTCACAACATCTAAACACATCTTCCAGACATGGCATTCGACATTTCAATGATTCAAAAGGTATACGATACCTTACCACAAAAAGTAAATGAGGCAAGAACATTTTTAGGGCGTCCGCTTACTTTATCCGAAAAAATATTATACGCTCACTTGGATGCGAATATGCAAATTTCTAATTTTAAAAGATTAGGCGATTATGTAGATTTCAATCCAGATCGAGTTGCCATGCAAGATGCAACAGCACAAATGGCATTATTACAATTCATGCAGGCTGGTCGCCCAAAGGTAGCAGTACCAAGTACTGTACACTGTGATCATCTTATCATGGCCAAAGTAAATGCCAAAGCAGATTTGGAATTTGCGAATGTCGAAAGCAAAGAGGTCTATGACTTTTTATCCTCTGTCAGTAATAAATATGGTTTAGGTTTTTGGAAACCAGGTGCTGGTATCATACACCAAGTTGTACTAGAAAATTACGCATTCCCTGGTGGATTAATGATAGGTACAGATAGCCATACGGTAAACGCTGGTGGGCTAGGTATGATTGCTATTGGCGTTGGTGGAGCGGATGCATGTGATGTGATGGCAGGTTTGCCATGGGAGCTTTTATTCCCCAAATTAATCGGTATAAAATTAACTGGTAAATTGAGTGGTTGGGCTAGTGCGAAAGATGTCATTTTAAAAGTTGCTGGTATCCTTACGGTTAAAGGTGGAACAAATGCCATCGTAGAATACTTCGGTGAAGGAGCGGAAAGCTTAAGTTGCACAGGTAAAGGAACCATTTGCAATATGGGTGCGGAAATTGGTGCGACCACTTCTACATTTGGTTATGATGAAAGCATGAGTCGTTATTTGAAAGCGACTGGCCGTACTGAAGTTGCGAAAATGGCCGATGCAATTAAAGAATATCTTACAGGAGATCCAGAAGTATATGCGAATCCAGCAAACTATTTTGATGAAGTAATCGAAATTAACTTAAGTGAATTAGAACCACATTTAAATGGACCATTCACTCCCGATTTAGCTACACCAATTTCTAAAATGAAAGAAACGGCGTTAGCGAATGGATGGCCAATGAAAATTGAAGTAGGTTTAATAGGTTCATGCACCAATTCTAGTTATGAAGATATTTCAAGAAGCATTAGCTTGGTGAAACAAGTGAAAGAAAAAGGATTAAAACTTCATTCAGAATTTACCATAACTCCAGGAAGTGAACAAGTTAGATATACCATTGAAAGAGATGGATTTTTAGATTTATATAACGACATTGGCGCAACTGTTTTTGCAAATGCTTGTGGCCCATGCATTGGCATGTGGGAACGAGTAGGAGCAGAAAAACAAGAAAAAAATACCATCGTACATTCATTCAATAGAAATTTTGCGAAACGTGCAGATGGCAACCCAAATACGATGGCATTCGTAGGAAGCCCTGAATTAGTAACCGCAATGGCAATAGCAGGAGACTTAGGATTCAACCCGCTTACAGACACTTTGACCAACGATAAAGGTGAGCAAGTAAAATTAGACGAACCTTCTGGCTATGAATTGCCGCCAATGGGATTTGATGTAAAAGATGCAGGCTTTCAAGCACCTGCTGAAGATGGCAGTGGTGTTAGTGTTTTGGTTAGTCCAGATAGTAAACGATTACAATTATTAGATCCATTTGCGGCATGGGAACAAACAGATTTAAAAGGATTAAAACTTTTAATCAAAGCGAAAGGGAAGTGCACGACGGATCATATTTCTATGGCTGGACCTTGGTTAAAATTCAGAGGTCATTTAGATAATATCAGCAATAATATGTTGATTGGTGCTCTTAATTTTTTTAATGAAAAAACGAACAATGTAAAAAATCAAATCACTGGTGAATATGGTGCGGTGCCAGATGTGCAACGTGCTTATAAAGCAGCAGGTATTGGTAGCATTGTTGTAGGTGATGAGAATTATGGTGAAGGTAGTAGCCGTGAACACGCTGCTATGGAACCTCGTCATTTAGGTGTAAGAGCTGTATTGGTAAAAAGTTTCGCAAGAATTCATGAAACCAATTTAAAAAAACAAGGTATGCTTGGTCTTACTTTTGTAAACAAAGAAGACTACAATAAAATATTAGAAGATGATTCTATAGATATTGAAGGCTTGTTGGCAATGGCTCCAAATAAACATTTGCAACTCGTTCTAAATCATGCCGATGGTAGTAATGAAACCATCCAAGTGAATCATACCTATAATGAGCAACAAATTGAATGGTTTAAAGCTGGTGGTGCATTAAATATTATACGAGCAAGTATTACTAAATAATTCACGGTCTATCTCCTATTCCGATCAGAAAATAAAAAAACGAAATCAAAAATGGTTTCGTTTTTTTTGGAATAAATAGTTTTTAAAGATCTCCTTCTCTCCACTTTTCTTATGTAGAATAAATAAGCCAAAGCGCTTACTTAGTGATGATTACTGAGGGTCATTTTAAAATTTAATTTCGGGAATTCGGTGTTTGGAATTTGGAATTTGGGATTTGAGATTATAAATTTGGAATATTGGCATAGAATTTGAAATATAAAAATGTCTGAAACCTACTTTTAACCTCGCAAAAAAACATACTATGACTTTACGTATACTTTTCCAAAACAATACACGACCTTCTACTATGGAAATTTTTTCTCTTGATGGAGAGTTGTTATGTAACGAGCAAATCACTAGTATGCATCAGGCGGTGAATGTATCTTCCTTAAGTAAAGGAACTTATTTACTTAGAGTTTCTAATACAGAAAAAACAATGACCTCCAAATTTGTAGTTCATTAATCAAATCCTCATTTATTTTTTTGCAAGTCATCTATATGGATGACTTTTTTTATTTTAAATCAAGTCCATTTATAGAATACAATAAAAACAAAAAGGATTCGGATTAAATTTCAAAAACAAAAACACCGATTCAGATAATCTACTATATTTACAGCTCATTAATTTTTTTTACATGAAAAAACTCATCCTATTCTCTTTTCTATTATTTCCTTCTCCACTTTTTTCTCAAAATAAAATCCCATTGCACGCTTATCCAACTTCACGAAAGGAAGAAATTTCAGACAATTATTTTGGCACTAAGGTAAACGATCCATATCGTTGGCTAGAAGATGATCATTCTGCAGAAACTGCGAATTGGGTTCTTGAGCAAAATGGGAATACAGAAGATTATATTAGAAGAATTCCATTTCGGGATCAAGTAAAAACGGAAATGACTCGTATGTGGAATTATACAAAATATACAACGCCAACCAAAGAAGGTCGCTATTATTTATTCTATAAAAATGACGGTTTACAGAATCAAAGTGTACTTTATATTCAGAAGGGAATAAATGGCAATCCTGAAATTCTAATCAATCCAAATACACTGAATGACCAAGGAACTTCTTCATTGGGAACTGTTGAATTATCTAGGAGTCAAAAATATGTCGCATATAGTGTCTCCAAAGCTGGAAGTGATTGGCAAGATATTTATGTAATGGAAATAGAAACTAGAAAAGTTTTACCTGATGTAATTTCTTACTCTAAATTTTCATCAATAACATGGAAAGGCGATGAAGGGTTTTATTATAGCGGATACGACAAACCTTTAAATAGTGACCATACACTTTCCGATAAAACAGAAAATCAAAAAATATTTTACCATAAAATTGGTAGCTCTGCAAATGGAAACACGGTTGTGTATCAAGACCCTTCGCATCCATTACGTTATAAAAGTGCTTGGCTTGCACGCAATCAAAAATGGATGATTTTGAATGTATCAGAAGGCACAAGTGGGAATGAATTATTATTTGCTAATGTGGATGGCAAGAAAGACAAAATTGCTTTTAAAACTTTATCAGCAGGCTTTGAATTTAATCAAGATGTAATAGATATAGTCAAGGATAAATTTTTAGTGTATACCAATCAAGAAAACCCAAACTATTCTGTTAAGTTATTAGACACTAATGGAAATTGGGAAGATTTCATTCCAGCAACAGATCACAAATTAGACGCTGTAAGTTGTATCGGCGATAGAATATTTTGCACCTATCTAGTAAATGCGGTTTCAAAAGTAGATGTATACAATCTTTCTGGCAAATTTATCCAAACACTAAAAATGGATGAGTTAGGCACTGTAAGCGGCTTTGGTGGCAATCTCCTTGGTGGCGATTTACTAGAGAACAATACATTTTATTCTGTAACTACTTTTAATCATCAACCAAGTTTTTATAAATATGATCTTACAAAAGATGTGAGTTCGCCATATACAATAATTGATAAACAACCTAACCTTGGTAACACTACGCAAAAGACGAAAGCTACTGTTGTTGATCAACAATGGTTTACCAGTAAAGATGGCACTCGAGTACCAATGTTTATTTATCACAGAGCAGATGTTGATTTAACGAAAGGGAATTTACCAGTCTTTATGTACGGATATGGCGGATTCAATATTTCATTAACACCAACCTACAGCATTCCAATAAGTTATTTTGTACAAAAAGGTGGTGTATATGTTTTGGTCAATTTGCGAGGAGGAAGTGAGTTTGGAGAAGATTGGCATAAAGGTGGCATGTTAGCAAATAAACAAAATGTATTTGATGACTTTATTGGCGCTGCTGAATATTTGATTGCACAAGGCATTACCACAAAAGATAAAATTGCGATACATGGTAGAAGCAACGGCGGTTTGCTGGTAGGCGCATGTATGACGCAAAGGCCCGACTTATTTAAAGTGGCTCTTCCAGGAGTTGGCGTATTGGATATGTTGCGTTATCATAAATTTACAGTTGGCTGGGGCTGGGCAGTTGAATATGGCTCTAGCGACAAGGCAGAAGATTTCAAATATTTGTATAAATATTCGCCATTGCACAATATCGATAGAGGTATGAAATCCCCTGCAACATTAATTACAACAGCAGATCATGATGACCGTGTTGTACCTGCACATTCATTTAAATTCGCTGCTACTTTACAAGAAAAAAATATGAATGACAACCCAATTCTAATTCGCATAGATACACAAGCTGGTCATGGTACTGGCAAGTCAACCACCAAACAAATTGACGAATGGAGTGATGTGATGAGCTTTGTAATGTATCATTTAGGTATGGATGTGAATAATTAATTTTTTGCTTCTATTCAGCTTATAGAACTTCGTAGAATTACTAAAAGTTCCAAATAAAAAAAGTGGTCTACTCATGAAGTAGACCACTTTTTTTATATCCATAAATTCCATCCTTAAATATCCGTAGCTTCGCCATAAGCCATAGCAGTAGCTTCTTTCACTGCTTCGCTTAATGTTGGATGTGGGTGAACGGTATTCAATACTTCTTTATACGTTGTTTCTAAAGTACGTCCTAGAACGGCTTCAGCAATCATGTCTGTAACACCGTTACCTATCATGTGTGTGCCTAACCATTCACCATATTTCGCATCGTAAATTACTTTTACGAAACCGTCTGTATTACCTGCTGCTGCTGCTTTACCACTTGCCACAAACGGAAATTTCCCGACTTTAATTTCATAACCAGCATCCTTAGCAGCTTTCTCCGTCATACCAACACTTGCTATTTCTGGGTGACAATAAGTACAACCTGGAATATTATTATAATCTATTGGTGTAGGTTTATGTGTACTTTTCTTTTCCATGTAAGCAATGTTCTCAGCGCATACAATCGCTTCTTTGCTTGCCACGTGAGCCAATGCTTGCCCTGGACTAACATCACCAATTGCATAAATGCCTGGGACATTTGTTTGACCAAAACCATCCACTACCACTTTGCCTTTATCTGTAATTACACCAGCTTGTTCTAAACCAATATTTTCAAGATTACAAACAACACCAACTGCACTTAATACAATATCTGCTTCCAATATAACTTCACCACTTGCAGTTTTCACTTTCGCTTTCACAACAGCACCGCTTGTATCCACACTTTCTACTGAGGCATTGGTCATGATGGTCATGCCTTGCTTTTTAAAACTTTTTTCTAATTCTTTTGATACATCTTCATCTTCAACAGGAACTATTCGTGGCATGAATTCAACTATCGTGACTTTTGTTCCAATGCTATTATAAAAATAAGCGAACTCTACACCAATGGCGCCGCTTCCTACTACTATCATGGTTTTAGGCTGAACGGGTAAAACCATTGCTTCGCGATAGCCAATAATTTTTTTACCATCTATTGGTAAATTTGGCAAGGCACGAGCTCTACCACCAGTAGCAATAATAATGTGTTTGCAATCATACGTCGTAGCCTTTCCATCACTTGATGTTACATCAACTTGACCTTTACTTTTAATTTTACCATAACCCATGATGACATCAATCTTATTTTTTTTCATTAAAAATTGAACGCCTTTACTCATTTTATCTGCGACTCCCCTACTACGTTTTACCATACCAGAAAAATCTGCTGTTGGATTTTCTAAAAGCACACCATAATCTGATGCATGTTTAGCATATTCAAATACTTGCGCAGATTTCAATAAAGCTTTGGTTGGAATACAGCCCCAATTCAGACAAACACCACCTAAACTTTCTTTCTCAATTATCGCTGTTTTGAAACCCAATTGTGAAGCGCGTATTGCAGCTACATAACCACCAGGACCAGCACCTATTACTATTACGTCGTAATTCATTGTTCTATTTTTTTTTGATTAATGATTAAAAATACTTTTTTACAACACGAATTGTGTTTTCAAAAGAGCGTCGCAAAAGTAGGCAAAAGCAATTTAAATCTTGTTCCTTTTTTACCATAAAATAAGGCTAAACTAAAAATGTAATGAATGGGCTGTATCTTTAGATGCAGATGTATTGCGGCAACGATTGAACGGAAATCCTTTTTTGCTTGCTCTGAAGCAAAAAAGATTGCAGTGAAAGCGTGCCTGCCGCCCAAATAATGCTAAAGATATATTTATTTTTTTTGCATAAAATAAATAGTATTCCTATTTGCAATTCCATTATTTCTACATTACTTTTGCCACGTTAATAAAAAAACATGAATAGCAATAACACTACCGATTTCATTGATAATCCAGTTGATATAGAATTAAACAAACCTTCTAAATCAAGGTTCTTGTTTCATTTAGGTTTTTTTAGTCTTCTATTATTTGCCATAGGATGTAACTATGGTTTATGGACTCGTTCTTTCAAAAGTACAGAGAAAATAGAAGTTCCTGAAAGCACTAAAAATACACCAAAGTATAAATAAGCAAACTTCAGGCATGATCAAATGCCAACATGATACAGCCGTTGTAGTATTAAGTTATAACGGCAAGGATTTACATCAACTTTTTTTTCCTGAACTCATTCAAGAAGCGCAAGGCAAGTATGATGTCGTGCTAATCGACAACGCCAGCACGAATGATACAGCAGCCTATGTTCGCGAACATTTTCCCAGTGTACAAATCGTAACTATACCTGTTAATCATGGCTTTGCACATGGCTATTATGAAGGGCTACAGCAAATTGACGCAAAATATTATGTGTTACTCAGTGCCGATTTCGAAATCACAAAAAACTGGTTTCAACCTTTACATTCATTGATGCAAACACATCAAGACATTGCAGCTTGTCAACCCAAAATAAAATATTATAAAGACAAAACAAAATTTGAATATGCAGGTGCAGGAGGTGGCTTCATCGACAAATGGGGTTACTTGTTTTGCAGAGGGCGAATCTTTTTTACTATTGAAGAAGACCATGGACAATACAATAATACGATTGAAACTTTTTGGGCAGGCGGCGGTTGTATGTTTGTGCGAGCAGAGGTGTATCATAGATTGGGTGGCCTAGACAAAGATTTATATGCCCACATGGAAGAAGTAGATATGTGTTGGCGAATGAAGAATGCTGGACACCGAATTGCCTATTGTGGAAGCAGCACGGTTTACCATATTGGAGGCAGTGTGATTAGCTATGGTAGTCCACAAAAAATATTTTATAATTATAGAAACAGTCTGGTTTTATTACTAAAAAACCTGCCAACATCTAAAGTCCTTTGGCTACTTCCTTTTCGTTTACTATTAGATGGTGTCAGTGGACTTCGGGCAATTCTAAAAGGAGATATCAAAGAAGTGAAAGCCATCATACGAGCGCATTGGAGCTTCTTCATGCATTTTGGGATGTGGTATAAAAAACGAAAGGACACCAATAAAACAGTTAGCACTTACAGTCAATCCGGTATATATAAACAAAGTATTATTTGGGAATATTTCGCGAAGAAGAAAACTTTGTATACTGACTTGGATTGGAAAACTTTCGAAAAACAAATCAACTAAATGTCTTCCGTTCTCATTGAGTTTTTGAAGAAGCATGCCTTCACATGCCCATCTAAAAAGTATTTGCATATTGAATGCATGGGCTGTGGTTTTCAACGAAGTTTGATCGCATTGTTAGAAGGAAATTTAAAAGACAGTTGGCAATTGTATCCAGCATTAATACCCATGCTAGTACTATGGACATTCACCATATTTCATTTAATCTTTACATTCAAACATGGCGCTATTATTATTCGCTATTTGTTTTTACTTTGCGCTATAATTATTCTCATTCATTTCCTTTTCAAACAAATCCAATAACTAACATGGAAAACAGTATTTTATCTAATAACCAAAACCAATCCCCATTACCCAATGCCACCACTTCATTGGTACTTGGCATTTTATCTTTAGTATTTTGTGTATTTTATGGCATAGTAGGATTTGTATTAGGTATTATTGGATTGGTACTCGCAAATAAAGACAGAAAGTTGTATCAATTAAATCCAGAATTATTTACGAAGTCTAGCTATAATAATTCTAATGCGGGAAGAACTTGCAGCATTATTGGTGTTATCTTATCTTCTATTTTTCTATTGTTTATTTTAGGAATTATTGTTTTTCTAGGAACCAATGCAGAATTCTTGGATGCCTTTAAACATTTGAAATAAAAAGCTACATGCAAGTCAAGTAAGGCTTCGCACAAATCGAAGCCTTACTTTTTACAAATAAAAAAAACTCTCCAAGCATGGTTGGTTTATTTATTGCTTGTATTTTCGCTCGATGTATAACTCTCCTATTTGGCTCGAACGCACCGAATTGCTTATCACAAATGCATGTATCGAAAAGCTTGCACAAACAAATGTACTCATCGTTGGACTAGGCGGTGTAGGTAGTTTTGCTGCAGAATTTATTGCTCGCGCTGGTATAGGCAAAATGACCATTGTAGATGGTGATGTGGTAGACATAACGAATATTAATCGGCAACTTCCAGCATTACATTCAACGGTCAAAAAAAGCAAAGCTGCCCTGATGGAAGCACGTTTATTGGATATCAATCCGCTATTAGAATTGACTACCATTAATGAATTTCTCAATCCAGATGAAACGACGAAAGTGGTGAACAGCCAAGACTATGATTATGTATTGGATTGTATAGATTCTATAACACCCAAGTTGCATTTAATTAAAGCAGCGAAAGAGAAAGGTTGCAAAGTTATTAGCAGTATGGGAGCAGGCGGCAAAGTAGATTCCATGAAAATAAAATATGCCGACATTTCAAAAACGCATATGTGTCCGTTTGCATTTTACATCCGAAAAAGATTGCGTAAAGAAGGAATATATGATGGCGTAATGAGCGTATTTTCTGAAGAGAAACCAGTTCACGAATCCATCAAAGAAACAGATGGCAGCAATTACAAACGTTCATTTTACGGCACCATTTCTTATATCCCTGCCTTATTTGGCTTGAACATGGCTTCATGGGTAATTCGTGATGTATGTGGTTTGTTTGAACCAACTCCATTATGTATACCTAAAAAAAATAAGTTGAGGAAGAGTTAAAGTATTTATTTTTTTAGTGTCATTTGATTTTTGAGAATAAAGGAGTATGTTTGATTGGGGGAAATCGGAAGTAGAATTTCAGAAATGCTCCAAAAAAATACAATCGTTTTTAAAGAAATGTAAATGCAGTATATTAACCCAATTGAAATATTAGGATTATCAAATGCTTTTGATGCTACTAGCATTGACAATGAAATAATTAGAAAAGCAAAGCGAAAATT
>CAMDVD010000015.1 GCA_945878115.1 Chitinophaga pinensis
CAACAAATTATATTGCTCTAAAATAAGGCTATCATTTTTTAGTCAAATTCCTGCTCTCTATTTTCAAAAGGTCGCTTAAACGAACTCTAATTGATAATTTTGAAGCTATATTTGAAGAGCTAACTAAGTAAAAAGACAGACTGACGTTGGCAGAAATTTTAAAGACAAACTAAACATCGAGAACCTATGGGTAAAAAATTAACAGTATATATGGTTGACGGAACTGAATATGGACCACGATTCAGTGAAATAGGAAATTGGGTAGGAAAGGCAATCTATAGTCCAAGGTCTTCAGTTAGTAAAATTATTTCAAGAACTGAATTTGACAATCCAGGCATTTATTTTCTTAAAGGTGATCCTACTGATGAAGCTTTTGATGAGAAAATATATATTGGAGAAGCGGAAAATATTAGAACTAGAATTAAACAACATTTAAGTGACTAATCTGCTCTTCGATATGTTCCGCAGGGCATGTCGAAGTATAGATAATGGCAGATTTTCAATCTGCTTGGTTGCGATTAAAAATCGCTTCTTATCGAAAGTTCGAGATGCGCTGCGCTAACATCACGAACAGCGCAGGTTCAAATTCCAAAGTTTTAAATCCCAAATTCCAAAGCACAAATACTAACTACTTTCGACTTTTTACTTTCGACTTTCGACTTACCAGTGAGAACGAAGAGCGAAAGTGATGAGAATGAATCTACTCTTCGTCATGTTCCGCAGGGCATGTCGAAGTATAGATAATGGCAGATTTTCAATCTGCTTGTTTGCGATTAAAAATCGCTTCTTATCGAAAGCTCGAGATGCGCTGCGCTAACATCACGAACAGCGCAAGTTCAAATTCCAAAGTTTTAAATCCCAAATTCCAAAGCACAAATACTAACTACTTTCGACTTTTTACTTTCGACTTAAAGCTAATCATGTTCTAATAAAGTCACTACTTTATTTTGTTTTCGAGAATACCCAATGATTGCACCACCTTCTTTACAGGTAAAACAAGTAATGTCAACTAATTTAATATTGGAATTGGTTAAAGCTTCTTTCATAAAATCTTTGTCTAAAATATCGCTGCCCCAAGCGTTGAGGTCTTTTTCTTTATTCTCTTTTATTGGATAAATAAACTGGAAGAAACTATCTATATTCTTTTTAAAATAAGCTTCATATTGCTGCATGCTAATAGACTTAGCATACTTGTCTATATAGGCATCATAAGCATCTTGTGTAATATTTGCCGGAATAGAGTCGGGTTCAAATATGCCTTGTACGAAAAAATAAGCATCAAAATCTTGTTTGTAAATCAAGTTGTGATTAGCAGTAATTATTTTCAAAATTGCCTTTGCATTTTTTAACATACCTGGTTCAATGCTTAATTGAAATTCATCTTTAGTATTGGTATTGGAAAAGAAATAGGTCGCCGATTTTTTTATCGTGTCGTGTATCGATAAAGGTAAATTTTCTCTTCGGTCTTCATACACAATAGGCTGTGTTGTAGTCTGTGAAGTATCCTTATTATTAGTTTTCAGCGTATCCTCTGTTTTGTTAGTATCGCATGAAAAGAAAGTTGCGATAATTGCTATTGTCAAATAGATTTTATACCATTTCATCATGTACAGTTTTTATTGTCTTTTAGAATTGCCTAATCATTGTAGGCTGTGAAAATACTTTTTTAATATTAATTTATATGCCAAATTCTAAAGCAGAAAATTCCAAAAGTCAAATCCCAAATATAACTTCATGTGCGAGGGGCGATGCCACCTCGCTATGGAATGCCACCCTTTCAGGACTTAATTTCTCAACTAAATACGAACAACTAATAAATTCCAAAGTTCAAATTCCAAATCCTTCATTTTCAAATTTTCAAATCTACACATTTTCAAATTGACGAATTCTAACTACTCAATACTAACTACTCAATACTAGATTATTTGTATTATTTTCGGCAATTCAAAAATGAAAAATAAATTCTTTATGTCAACGATTAAAAATTTACTAGTAGGTGCCCTTGTTACTTTTGCTTGTTTCAGCACGCAATCTTTACTCGCCCAAAAACCCAAAGAGCTCATGGATAATCCGCTTTTACAAGTCAGCAGTTTGCAATACCAAGCACCTCCATTTGATCGTATCAAAGACGAGCATTTTAAACCGGCATTTATTTATGCGCTTAAAATACATGATGCCGAAATTGATAAAATAGCGAATGATAAAAGCACGCCTACTTTTCAAAATACGGTATTGGCATTGGAAACAAGTGGTGCCGATTTGAATCGTGCAACTATCATATTTGGCAACTTGACTGGATCGAATACCAACCCTACATTACAAAAAATCGATGAAGAATTTGCACCCATTTTTGCTGCACATAACGACAAGTTATATTTGAATTCAAAAATATACAAACGCATCAAAGCCTTAAATCTAGCGACTTTGAAAGGGGAAGACAAACGATTGGTTCAATATTATTTACAACAGTTTGAATTGGCAGGTGCCAATCTCAGCGATAGTGACAAGGAGAAAATGAAAAAAATAAATCAAACCTTGGCAAGCCTCAGCACAGAGTTTGGAAACAAATTATTGATTGCTCGAAAAAATGGGGCTTTACTTATTTCAGATATCAATGAGCTCGATGGATTAAGCAAAGAAGAAATAGCTGCTGCCCAACAAAAAGCAAAAGAAGCTGGTCATGAAGGACAATATTTAATTAGCCTTTTAAATACAACACAACAACCGCTTTTGCCAAGTTTAAAAAATAGAGCAACACGTGAAAAATTGTATAATGCTTCATGGACACGTTCTGAAAAAAACGATAGCGGCGACACTCGATCTGTATTGGAAGAAATGGCTAAGCTGCGTTTGGAAAAAGCAAATTTGATGGGTAAAAAAAGTTATGCCGAATGGCGCCTACAAGATCAAATGGCAAAAACGCCTTCAGCTGCCATGAATCTATTGGCAAAAATTGCTGCACAATCTGTAGCCAAAGCAAAAATAGAAGCAAAAGAAATTCAAGATTTAATCGATGCGCAACATCTCGGTTTTAAATTACAACCTTGGGATTGGAATTTTTATAGTGAACAAGTTCGTAAAGCCAAATACGATTTAGATGAAAGTCAAATCAAACCATATTTTGAAGTAACAACAGTATTGGAGAAAGGTGTATTTTTTGCTGCCAAATTGATGTACGGAATAACCTTCAAAGTGCGCAATGATTTGCCTGTATATCACCCAGATGTAGTGGCTTATGAAGTGTTTGATAAAGACGGTAAATCCATGGCAATTTATTATTTAGATTTTTATACCCGCGATAATAAAAGTGGTGGTGCTTGGATGAACAATTTTGTAAACCAATCGCATTGCTTGCATCAAAAACCAGTTATTGTGAATGTGTTTAATTTTTCTAAACCAGCGAATGGCAACCCTTCACTCATTAGCTTCGATGATGTGACAACTATGTTTCATGAATTCGGACATACCTTACATGGACTATTTGCCAATCAAAATTATCCTACACTTTCGGGAACGGCTGTACCAAGAGATTATGTAGAATTTCCTTCCCAAATCAATGAGCATTGTGCTTTAGATCCAGTTGTATTAAAAAACTATGCAATCCATTACAAAACCAAAGAGTTGATACCACAAGCATTGATTGCAAAAATTAAGAAAGCAGAAACTTTTAATAAAGGCTATGATGTAACTGAATTATTGGCTGCCGCCACATTAGATTTAGCATGGCATAGTATTGAAAAAGCAAGCGACATAAAACCTGCTTTAGAATTTGAAAGAGAGGCTTTAAGAAAATATAATTTACTAGTAAATGAAGTGCCTACTCGCTATCATACACCTTATTTTGCACATATTTGGAGTGGTGGTTATTCTGCAGGATATTATGCCTATACTTGGAGCAAAACCCTTGACTACAATGTGTTTGATTGGATGCAAGCACATGGCGGAATGAATCGTGCGAATGGCGAACGATTTAGAAAGTATATTTTATCCGTAGGTAATAGTGTCGATTTAAACCAAGCATTTAAAGATATGATAGGTCATGAAATGCAGATACAACCTTACTTAAAAAATGCTGGCTTGGAAAGCAAAAAGTAAAATCTTATTGGCTAAATAAAAAAACATAACGCAAAATAATTACCTAATCTTTTCAAGGAAGGCTTCGCTTTGAGCGAAGCCTTTCTTTATATGACCAGTTCAATAAAGTTTATTTGCCACTAAAATAATGCAGAACAAATTTAGTTTAGCCAATCTTATTTTAGAAAGCTAACCGTCATTTGCTTTTTCTCTCCTTTTCGAATAATCGTAACAAGTGCTGTATCGCCTTTGTTATAATTATTCAAGGCTGCCATATAATCTTGCATATTCTTCACTTCTGTATTTCCCAATTGAATAATGATATCACCTCGCTGTATACCAGCTAAAGCTGCAGGTTTATTTAGGGTTACATCGTCAATGCGTATGCCTACTCCGTCAAAAGCATAATCAGGCATTATACCCAAGGTAACTTTAAAACTCATTTTGCTAGACTCGGTCGAAGCTGTTTTATAATAGGTCAACTTAGGCTTAGTATCCAAATCTTGAATGATGTCAACTATTAATTCCAATACTTTTGATTCGCCTGCAATATTTACTTTATACGCATCATCTGTTGGTTTGTGATAATCGCTATGTTGACCAGTAAAGAAATGTAAAACTGGAATACCCATTAAATAAAAAGAAGTTTGATCGCTAGGTCCAACCCCAGCACTATCATACTTTACAGAGAAATAATGATTTGCTTTCTCAATGGCTGTAGTCCATTCTGAGGAAGTTCCAATACCATAAATTAATAATTTTTTCGTGCTATCATTTAATCGACCAATCATATCAAGATTAATCATGTAATTGATTTTGTTTAATGGATAAGTTGGGTTTTCACACCATTTCTTCGAACCTAATAATCCTAGCTCTTCTCCTGAAAATGTGATAAATAAAAAATTGTAATTTTCTTTGATTCCATTCAATGAAAAATAACGCGCGAGTTCAATGACTCCAGCCACACCGCTGGCATTATCATCAGCGCCATTATGTATGATTCCTTCAGGGTTAGCATCCAAACTATTATGATCATAACCAAGCCCTAAATGATCATAATGCGCGCCAATGACAATGGTATAATCAGCTTGATTGTCAATGAATGCCACCACATTTCGACCTTTTTTAAACGGGAGTAATGCAGTAGAAGTATCATGGATATTGCCATTATACTTATACAGATAATCGGCGTAATAAGCTTTGGTTCCTTTGGGTTCCAAACCCATTGCCTTAAATTTTTCTGCAATATATTTTGCGGCTTTTAATTCATCACGGGTTGAAGTAGCACGACCTTGTAGCTCATCTGATGACAAATAAGAAATATGCGGCATTATGTTATCTGTAAGAATTCTTTGCGCAACTGCTGGAATCGTTCCTAAAAAAATGAAGGAACAAAAGAGTATTTTTTTCATTCGGTAAATGTAGAAAAATATTCTAGAATTGATTGTTCTGTAAAAGGGTAATTCCTTTTTAGCAATAATCAGATTGTACTAATCTACCCAATCCGCAATAAACAGATTTGTGTCGCGGGTGTTGTGATTATTCCTATTCGATGAAAAAATTAATTTTTTTCCATCAGGTGAAAACATTGGAAAGGCATTAAAAACACTTTCAGTAGTTATTTGCTCCAAGCCCGTTCCGTCCATATTAATCATCCACAATTGAAAATCATATCCTTTTGTACTTTGATGATTACTTGAAAAGATAATTTTATTTCCCGCATGATTAAAAAACGGCGCCCAATTCGCTTTGCCTAAATGGGTAATTTGTTGCACATTAGTTCCATCTACATTGCAGGTATAAATTTCCATATCCGTTGGTGCAACTAGACCTTTAGACAAAAAATCCATATACTCTTTTTTCTCAACATCCGTCTTAGGTCGAGATGCTCGGTATACCAATTTGGTCCCATCTGGCGAAAAAAATGCACCACCATCATAACCCAATTCATGGGTTATTTGTTGTTGGTTAGTCCCATCAATATTCATGGTCCAAAGTTCTAAATCCCCACTTCGAGTACTTGTAAATACAATTTTATCTCCCTTTGGTGAGATGGTTGCTTCAGCATCATAACCTTTACTATTGGTCAATTGCTTAAGTATTTTACCATTCGAATTCGCAACAAAAATATCAAAATCAGGATATACAGACCATACGTATTTACCCTTTAAGTGTATGACCTCTGGACATGCCTTTGAACCAAGATAAGTGGAAGCATACAAGACATCTTTTCCATTCGGCATGCTATAACTGCATGTAGTACGCCCCTCCCCATTACTAATTTTAATAGGCATGTAATTGCTGTCCTTACTGGCTTTAGCAATATTCATTTTGAAAATTTGATCACATTCTAAGCCCCATTTTTTATTATTACTTTGAAAAGAAACATATTTGCCGTTCGGACTAAAATAGGCTTCAGCGTTATCACCACCAAAGGTGAGTTGCTTCAAATTTTTCAAATGAGGTTCCTGCGCATTTGATATCTGGAGATAAAAGCCAAAATAAATTAAAATAAAGCTACCAATTTTTTTCATCCGCGCGAAAGTAAGCACAGAAAAGCTTATTTAATAAAATAAAATCTCAGGATTAATAAAAAAATGAAATCCAATTTTTTTAAGTATCCTAATAAATAAAAAAGCTACCCCGAAGAGTAGCTTTTTAAAATAATTTAGAATATTAATACACCCACAAATCATGTTCTTTATTGAACATTTCTTCACGTAATCTTTCTGATTCATTTAAGCGATCAATACCAGTTTTAAGAGATTTAATATCATCTTGTAAAGGATTATTAATAGTAGATTTAATAATATAACTAGCAAACAATCTCTTTTCAAAGAAGTCATCCCAATTAATTCTGTACACATCATTCTCTGGATTATACACTTCGAAACGTGCGTTATTTGCTCTAATATCTGGATAGTATAACCAAAACATTGGAATAGACAGACGGTAAGAACCATCTTCATTATATCTATCCATGTATGGCGCTAGACCTATAATATGAGTTATCATACGCCCTAAATTTTTATCAAATATACAATCCTCTTTGATTCTAAATTTAGTAATAGATTCAGGATTAAATTGGTGCGTAACTACTTTCATTTGGATTTCACCATTCGCTAATTCAACAGGAATAGTATCTGGCTTGCCAACTGTTAATGCCAATACATCTGACACAGATAAAGGCGTTGTAAAACGATCATCTGAAAAGGCAGTTATCATTCCTTTTTTCAAGGCATCCATTAAAATCTCAATATACATTCCTCCACCACTTTCATCATCTCCTGGATAACGAAAAGAAATATTTTGCTTTTGTCTGGTATCAATTTCTCTCCAAACACGTTTTTTCCAAAGTACATCTGCTTCACGAATCGGTTGCCAAGGTGTAATATAATTATTATGTTCTACTTTATCTATTACACCATCTTTACGCAAGGAAGGTTTCCAGTCATCTTTTACAATACTAGCAGTACCTCCAGTTGTAGCTGGATCCACATTAACCCCAGAAGGAGGTGGCACACCAGGTTGAGCAATAGCTATTCCACAAACTAAAAGTGCAGAAGAAAAAATAAATGTTGCTTTATGTAGTAATCCCATGATTTATATGGTTTATTATTTTATTAGTTATTAATGATGAAATTTACTGAACCAATGTTTCTTATACCATCTGGTGCTTTTGCTCTAATATTTTCGAAGTATACTCTATCATTGATTTTAATTTTTGCCATCAATGCAGCGATGCTCGGATTTGCTTTAGGACCAGTTAAGTACATTGTATTTGAAGAAGCTTCTTCCGCTTCACCTCTTTTAGGCTGCAACGTCATTGTGAAGCTTACTACAGGGAAATCCAATTCATATACGAAATCTATTAGTTTAGCGAAAACTGCTTCTTGTACTTTCAATTCATTCGCACCAATTGCACCTCCTGATTTACCTGCTATAGAAGGATAAGGTGGTGGTACTCTTTTAATACGATAGGTGAAAGGTCCAAAAGTTTGTTCAATTCCGTCTGCTCGTTTTCCTTTTAAAGAAATAGAAGCTGTTCCACCTGGTTTTGTTACTGCAACTGTATATTTATTCACACCCGCCGCTTTCGTCAAATTACAATTATCTGAAGTATAAGATACATTACCACCTGGTATTCCAGAAACTGCAAAAGTAATTGGGTTATCTAGACCAACATATAATACATTCATTTTATCTAATGCAATGGATGCTTGGGCTTCACCTACAAAATATTGTGCAGGTTTTTCCAACTGTATTGTTCTTCTTTGAACCGTTTTAGTACCAGCGATTGTATCATTAAATGAAGCAGTTACTGTTACATTTCTAGGTCCAGGAGTTGTAGGTGCAATATCTGTAAAATCAGCTACACCATCTACAGGAGTAATTGTTTTTCCATTAACTACAAAAGAAAGGTTGTTTAATTTTTTATTATAAGCACCCATTACTACACGAGCATGATACTTTTCACCTGGTAAAACAAAACTATTATCTGCAGAAACCATGATAATATAATCATTAAATGGTCTTGGTGTTGTATGCACTTCTTTATGGTGTTCTCCAGTAGCCAAAGACCAAATATTATCTAAAGCTATAGTTTGGCATGAGCGAACATCACTAATATATTTATCAATCAAAGTAACATTTGCAATACTTGGAGACATATGAAAATTACCAAAACTCCAATCCCCATCCGGATTAAGGTCAGTTTTCTCCATATCAAATGTCAGAGGCAATTGATCATAAATAACTTTATTATTTCCTATACCAGCTCCAACCATGATAGAATCATTAGATGGCACTAAACCAGCTATTTCATCCTTAAATGTCTTCAACTCTTGCAACATTTTTGGACCATTTTTTTCCTCTATCATCACCTTGGTCCCAGCATCTAAATCATCAATTCTTCTGATTTCGCCATTCTCGACCAATCCACCTGCCGCTTGGACAATTTGATCTTTATATCCTTGTAAAATAGTAATCAAAGATTTTGTTTTATCATTCACTTGGTTTGCCAACAACAATGCATCAGAAACTTTTTTCCTTTTCTCTTCTTGTGTTTTTGGATTATCAATATATTCTTGAAAATCTGCAGAAACAGCAGTATTTCTTACTTCTGCGGCATTATTTGACCGCACAATACTTTTTCCAATAATTTTAAAGGCATTCAAAATTTCACTCGATACGTTCATGGCTAACAATGCTGTTAGTACCAAGTACATAAGGTTAATCATTAACTGCCTAGGTTCTTTAGGTAAAGACATTTTTTATAATTATTTTCTAATTAATGTATACTATTTCAATTTCACTTTTTTTGGAAGAAACTATCTTCCTTGCATTGCACTTAGCATATTGCCATAGATTTGGTTCAATGTACCTAAGTTTTTAGCCAATAAACCAATTTGGTCTTTTGCTTTATTTGCATCATCCGCGCTATTTTGCATTGCATCAGAAGCGTTTACTAAATTAGAATAAAATTTATTCATTGCTTTCAAATGATTGTTTGCATCCTGCAATTCAACTTCATAAATTTGATTTAATGACCCTAAATTCTTAGTCAATGTAGAAACCTGTGTATGAAATTTAGAAGTTTCATCTGCAGCATTATTAAATGAAGTCAAAGTAGCTGAAGCACCTAAGAACGTATCTTTCATTTGACCCAATGCGCTTGTAGCTTCTTTTGCTTTTGCAGCATAATCATTCGTAGCTGAAGCAATATGTGAAATATCTTTCACTTGATTAACTGTCTCACCAAATTTTTGAAAATTCTCGCTTAATTTTTTAATGTTTGCCGGATTCATATTTGCTTCCTCTAGCATTTTATCCATGTGTGCAGTGGATGAAGAACCAGCTCCGCCAGCACCACCGATTGGCGTTGGTTGAAATTTAACCCCTTTTCTATAAGCCTCAACATGTGGATTTTCATCTAATCCTGGATAATATTTTTCCCAATAATAATCTTTGTGTGGCGGTAATATACCTAACAAAGAAAAGATAAATGCTTCTGTACTCATACCAACAATTAAGGCTGGACCAGCCCAAAACCAGTGTTGTAATTTAGCCAAAGCTCCCACAAGTACTACTGCCGCACCAAGTCCGATAACTAGGTTCTTTAAATATTTCCCTTGAGAAGTCTCAAAAAATAAGGATATTGATTTCATTTTTAAATTTTAGTTATTAATTATTAAAGCTTTTATTTATCTTCTGTTTATTTTATTGTCGTCTAGGTGGTTTATTAGATAAAGCTGGTGCAATGTATTGTACAAGACATCTAAATCCAATATATGCTTTGGCTGTATCTGCAAATTCATAATCTCTTGAACTCACTTGCAAGAAACTTGCTACATCTTTCCAGCTTCCACCACGAGTTACTTTTCTCTTCCACCAAGTTGGGTCTGATTCCTTTGCCTTGCTTCTAATTTCTGGTGACATGTCAGCAATATTACCGTAAGAATTTGATTCGTATGGAGAAAGTGTCCACTCAGCAACATTACCACTCATATTATATAAACCATAATCATTAGGCCAATATGCGTCAGCACGTACTGTATATAAACCACCATCAGCACTATAATTTCCTCTGTTTGGTTTAAAGTTTGCCAAATAGCAACCTTTCTTATTTACGATATAAGGACCGCCCCAAGGATATGGTGATTGTGTTCTGCCACCGCGTGCAGCCCATTCCCATTGTTCCTCACTAGGTAAACGAAATTCACCTTCCAAATATTGTTTTTTTGAGTCTCTATATCCTCTCCAGAAATGAGTTCTCCAATGACAAAATGCATTTGCTTGATACCAGTTTACACCTACTACAGGATATTTATCAAATGCTGGATACCAAAAATATTGATGTGCAATTGGTTCATTATATGAATAAGAAAACATCTTCATCCAAACTGTTGTATCTGGATATGCACCAATGTCATACTTCACTAAATAATTTGTACGATTTAAAGATTGCCCTGGAACAGACTGCTTTGCCATTTGATCATAATCAAATGTTTCATAATGGTATTTCAATTTAGCATTATCAAATTCCTTCTTCCCCCAAATACTTTCTGAAGCTGGAATATAATAAGCTGCCATAGCATCTTGGGTTTCTTCGGAAGTCCACTTAATTTTTTTCTTCCAATCAATGTTTTGAGATCCATCGTCATTGTCTTTCACATCTCCTAGTATAGAGTGTGTTGTTGAGTCACGAACCCAATCTACATATTGACGATATTCAGAATTGGTAATTTCGGTTGCATCCATATAGAACCCAACCATCTGAACTGTTCTATTTTTTACGTCATTCGCATTACGTAAATCCTGATCACTTGCACCCATGTGCATTACACCAGAAGGCACCCAAGTCATACCCACAGGCGCTGGAGTTGTACCGAATACTTTATTCTTGGTACCAACTACTTGGCCTTGAGGTCCGCCTCCACCTCCACATCCCCAAGCAGTGGCAATAAGCCCTAATGCTAATAATCTTAACGAAAGTTGTTTAATCATAGTCCGTTTAATTGTGTTTAATACAAGAAAGCAAATGTATTTAAAAATAGTTGTTAATTCAAATACCAGCACAATATATGTATGATATTTTAATTCTTTTATAAAAAAGTTTAAAAATATTTTATTTGCATATTTATTAGGAAAAAAGTAAAAATAATCTTAACGAAAATTTAATCATGCTTATTTAATGATTTGTGATACCCATTTTTCCTTAAAAATTCCTTTCTAAAATAAACTGCAAAGCATCCATTTCATTATTGAATGGAGCCCAGCAGGTCTTATCAAAACAAATATAAATTAGTGTTTCATCCACTTTATATTTTCCTTTTAATCCGTTCACTTCATCCTCCGATTTTACAGAAACTACATAGTTCACATTCGGAATATATTTGGTTGTGGATAGGTATTGATAAAATCGTGTGGCGGCTTCGCCAATAATAAATATTTCCACCCCAGCTTGCTCTTGCTTTTGCATTTCAATAGACCATAAAGCGAATGAAGTTGGATATTGTAAACATCTTTCCAACATTTGCTCTCTCATTTTTTGGGCATGAACTAGGTATTCTTCCTGTTGAAATGCAATGCCCAAATACTGAATTACCCTAGCAAGCACCGCATTTACAGAAGGTATAGCGCCATCATAAATATCTTGTTTATTGCCGTCAACTTGTAAATAATCTTTGTGAGAAAAATCAAAAAAATAGCTTTCTGTATCCTTATAATTTTCAAATAAATAATCTACAATTCGTTTAGCTTCCAACAAATAGGAAGTATCTCCTTTCATTGTAGCTAATTCAATTAATGCTTCTGCTAAATAGGCCAAATCATCGGCATAGGCAACAATCTTCGCTTGATTATTTTTACTGGTATGGAAATAAAGATGGTCAATAGATCTAAATTCATTTTTAAGATAATTCAAATTTTTTTCAGCTAAATCCAAATAAGAAATATCCATTGTACAGAAATATGCATTACATAACGCCTTACTCATTAAAGCATTCCACCCTAATAATATTTTATCATCCGTCAATGGATGTACTCTTTTTTCTCTAACGCTATATAATTTATTTTTTATGGCAGGCCATTTTTTTTGTTCGAATGCAATGGCGTTCTCCATTTTTTCTTTTGATGTGTACAGAATATTAGTGTGCTCCCAATTACCTTCTTCGCGAAGAGAAAAATATGCAAAGAAGTCTGCATACTCAGGGCCTAAAATACTTTTTAACTCCTCTGCATGCCAAGTATAATATTTCCCTTCTACCCCTTCGCTATCTGCATCTTGCGCTGAGTAAAATCCAGATGAAGTATTCATCATTTCTCGTTTCAACCAATGAACAGTTTCTGCAATTATATTTTTGTAATGCTCATTCCTTGTTTGGGCATAAGCTAATGCGTACACCTCTATCAATAATGCATTATCATAGAGCATCTTTTCAAAATGCGGTGCTATCCAATATTTGTCAGTGCTATATCTTGAAAAACCACCTCCGACATGATCATAAATTCCGCCCATACTCATTTTATCTAATGATAAAAGTGCATGACTAAGGGCTTCTTCATCAGGGTTTATTTTATTTTGAAGCAATAAATATTTAATGCAAAATGTAGATGGAAACTTTGGTGCATTTCCAAATCCGCCTTCTTTTGTATCTGCCTGCGCAAGCATCTTTTTTAAGATTATAGACGCAATTGAATCCTCTGTTGCCACTTTATCCACTTCAATTTTTGAATGATTTAAACTATGGTCAATACTTTTAGATTGACGTAGGTGCTGAGCTAATTTATCAGCCTGCTGTTCAACATCCTGTCTATTCTGCGTATAATATTGAGATACATTGATTAATATTTCTTTCCATGATGCACGATTGTGAGCTCGCACAGGAGGGAAATAAGTTCCTCCATAAAATGCACTTTTATCTGAAGTAGTAAACACGTTTAAAGGCCAGCCACCACTACCTGTCATAGCTTGCACGGCATCCATATAAAAATGATCCACATCTGGATATTCTTCACGGTCCACCTTTATATTGACAAATAAGGTATTCATTAAATCAGCCGTTTCTTGGTCTTCAAAACTTTCATGCGCCATCACATGACACCAATGACAGGATGAATAGCCAATGCTAATTAATACAGGTTTATTTTCGTCTCGTGCCTTTTTAAATGCATCTTCTCCCCACGGCATCCAATGCACTGGGTTGTGGACATGTTGTAAAAGATAAGGTGAGGTTTCGTTAGCGAGTAAATTCATTTATTAATTTGAAGATGAGGCAATTTGAAAATTCGGCAATTTGAAGATTTGAAAATTTAGAATTTAGAATTTAATTTCTGAAATTTAAAACATCAAGGTAATATCACCTTTTACAAAATGCTGTTTGTACTCACTATCATAATAAATGATGGAATAAAAATAAACACCTCCGTCACATAACTTTCCTTTATATCTCCCACTCCAAGCAGCAAGAATATCAGAGCTGGTAAAAACTAATTCTCCATATCGATTATAAATAGTCAATTCAGTAAGACTAATATTTGTGCCTTGAATTCTAAACACATCATTAAGACCATCACCATTAGGAGAAAAAGCATTCGGGATAAAAATAGTACTCTCCAATGTGTCCTCAATGGTAATGCATTTGGTAATATTATCAGAACATTGTAATGCATTATAGGCAATTAAATTGTAACAGAATAAACCCAAACCTGGGTTTGGAAATGTGTAATCGGTACTGGTTGATTGCAGAATATTATTGGTATACCATGCATAAGTCACTGCGTTCTGACTTGTATTTTGTAAGGTGATAGTTGCATCATTCAAACTCGGTGATGTTGGTACAAAACTAAAATCAGCATTTGGATTTGGTGTAATATTAATGGTCAAAAAGGATGTGTCATTGCTCCCACAAACGCCACTACTCACTATAGTATAAGTAGTTGTAGTGGTTGGGAAAAATAATATCATGGATGAATCTGCATTCACAGAATATAGATTTGATGGCGTAATGGTAAAGTGTACTGAAGATACTTGCGGTGCATATACAGTATCACCAATACAAATGTCTGTAATAGCTGGAAAGTCAATAGTACTTGGTGGGCCAGGCGATAGGAAACTTTCTACTATGCCCGGTAATCCAATCAATGAGATAGTACCAGGTGCGAGATTGATAGCCCCCGCTTGATACATGCATGCAGCACCTATAGCATTCGGGTTATTGACTACATCTAAAAAAGATTGTTGATAAAGAGAAACATACATTTTACCATCAGGACCATTTTGTAATCCCCCAACAAAATATGGAGAACTCGCTACAGTAAATCGACTTGCTAGAATTGCTGCCCCATTACCTGCATTCATATCGTACTGCAACAATGAATTTGTGTTCGAAAAATTGCCGACATAAAATTTACTATTGTCTGGTGAAAATGAACATCCATACGGAATTTCTGCTTGCGTAAACACATCCGTAATCGGATTAGAAACAATACCAGTAACATCATTAAAATCAAAAATTTGTACGGTATTCAAATTTTGATCTATCACCACACCTAATTTTTTTGCATCCGATGAAAATTTCATATATCCAATAGATTCTGCATTGACGCCACTCCCAATATCTTGATGCACGATGCCAGTATTACTTTTTACAGGCGCTGACAATCCAGTAGCAGTCAATCGAAAGGCATAAAAACTATCGCAATTCCATTTATGCCCTACTATCCAAAACGCTGAATTATTACAATTTCCAACCACTGCAATTTTCTCTGTACTCAAACTCATTAATGAATTATTGATGGAAGTTAAATTGCCATTCCCGCCATTCAAACTCATGTCTACAATGCTATAGCATAATGCATCATTTGATGATAATAAATTCACTTGTGCTGGCGTAGTAAAAATATAAAAGATAGTCGGGCTTCCTGGCTTTGGCACAATCACACCACTTTGCGTACTAGATGGATTTCCATTGAGCGGCGTTGTTATGCTTGCCGGCATGGCAGTGTGTGTTTTGTCCCATACCCTTATACCATCTGTATAAAAAAGTAATTGTCCTGTAATTGGATCCGCTATGCTCGCACATCCTTCTGTTGTATTCAATGCACCATTGGATAAAGCAGTCGGCGGGGAAGTATTGAAATCTAAGCCAGCGTTTTGTCCGAAGTACCATATATTTCCTGCATTCTGTGCAAGACCAGTTGAACTGAAAAAGATCAAGAATAAAATAGCTAACTTGCTCATGCGTTAATTTTTTAAAAAATAAATTTACAACAAATGCGAATAGAAATTTTTTATTCTTTCAACAAACAATGCGGCATAGGTTTAAATAAAAGTTTTCTACTTTAATAAGTCGTAGTCACATCTTCATCTACACAAATAATAAAATCCGCTTTACCAATATTTTCTTCGTCCAAGCTACTAATGTCTGTTTGCGTAACTGTACTAATAGTAATATACATTAAATCAGGTTGTTCATTTTTCAAATACCATAAAATCCCTTGATAATAATCGCTATGGTATGCGCCATTGAAATGAATAAATAAATTATCCGGTTTATAATTCTGTAAAATAAAATAGGCCATAGTTGCATCTTTTATTGCTTGTGCTTTCGGCATATTAGCACCACCGTGTCCACCCATCATTTGTATCATATTTTCATATTGCGAAAGCGTAGAGTCATATGCAATTGGCAATGGTGCTATCCATTTTTTTTCTTGCGTGGAGATGGTATCCAATCTCTCAAAGCCTCCTTTAGCCACAAGTGAAGCATGTCGACGTGGAATATTTGTAGCCGCAAAAACCAAATGACTGTCTTTCGCTATATCTACTAAAGGTTTATAATCTGTAGTAAAATTTGGCCATAATCGCGCAACACTATCTAATTTTTTTGCCGTGATATTACCAGATAAATATTGATTCAATGCATCTTGATTATCTGCCTCAAACATTTCAGCACCTAAGGTTAACGCTCGCTCTTGCAGTAAATCTTTTGTCAATTCCAATTGCAACCAATGTGCTATTGCATTATTATGTTGTTCGCCAAATAATACCATATCGGATGCTGCGGCTGCTCTATGCATTTTTGCATACGATACTTTTTTTCCATTCGAATTATAAATGATATATGCTGGCTTACTTTGTGCAAATAGCGATACAGAAATTTGCACTAATAAAATAAAAGTCAATAATATCTTTCGTAAAATGTTGGTTCGCTTTTTCATATTTCTAATTTGAGTAATAACAAACGTACTGAATTAATTTACAAAAAAAGTATAGTTGCTTTCAAAAAGAACAACAGGCATTCATTTCTTGCAATTTACTTTACCTTATTTTTTCTTCAGCACCTAAACCGAATAAAGCAAAATCATATTTAGCCGGATCCTTTGCATCAAATTCTCTTAATCGTTCCGTAAGGATTTGGGCTATTTGCCAATTGGCTTTTTGCTGTGGAATCAATTGTAAACGAAAAGCCACATTAGAAACATGTATATCCAATGGACAAATTAATTCATGCATTTTTATTTTTTTCCAAATGCCAAAATCTACACCTTGTTTATCTTGTCGAACCATCCAACGTAAATACATATTCAAGCGCTTACATGCAGAATTTTTAGCTGGTGATGAAATATGTTTTTGGGTTCGTTGTGGATGCTCAATAGAAAAAAAATATTGATTAAATGCAATAAGTCTTTCTTTCATTCCTTCTGTTTTGTTTCTACAAAATGCGGATTCTAAACTATCATTTTGTTTGTAATGAAAGTGTAAAAAATGAATAAAATAAAGCAAGTCTGTTGCGTTGAATGTTCGATGCTTGATATCTAAAAACGCTTTCAAATCATTGTCTGTATGATGACAAATAAAATCATGCGGCGCATTGTCCATGGCATGCATAATTTTTGTTGCATTTTGAATTATCGTTGTTCGATTTCCCCAAGCCAATATAGCTGCAAAAAAACCTGCAATTTCAATATCTTGTTTTTTAGCATATCGATGCGGGACACAAATTGGATCCCGCTCAATAAACTTTGGCTGATTATACTCTAATACTTTTTGATCTAGAAATTTATGCAAATGTTGCATCACAGAATGCTACTGAAGATTGGAAATGCATACATAAAAATACGTCTAGAGAAATTTGCTTTATCCAATGGCTTGTTGCAAATCATCCATTAAATCTTGTACATCTTCAATACCTACACTTAAGCGGATGAGTGAATCGGCTAAACCATTTTTAATGCGTTCTTCACGAGGTATAGAACCATGTGTCATGCTAGCTGGATGACCAATCAAACTTTCTACACCACCAAGCGATTCAGCCAATGCAAATAATTTTGTTCCGCTCAATACTTTCATAGCATCTTCTAATACATCTCCTTTCAAAATAAAAGAAATCATACCACCAAAACCACGCATTTGCTTTTTCGCTACATCATGATTTGGATGATCTTCAAATCCTATCCAATATACTTTTTCTACCTTCGGATGATTGCGTAAAAAATGAGCAACTTTTTCTCCATTTTCGCAATGGCGCTGCATACGAACATGCAAAGTTTTTATACCACGCAAAACCAACCAGCAATCATGTGGACCAGGAACAGCACCGCAAGCATTTTGTATGAAAGATAATTTTTCATTCAATTCATCCGAGTTTACAATGATGGCACCATGTACTACATCCGAATGTCCGCCCAAATATTTTGTCGCAGAATGAACAACAATATCAGCACCCAATGTCAATGGATTTTGCAAATAAGGAGAAGCAAATGTATTGTCCACCACCAACAATAAATTATGCTTTTTTGCAATAGCTGCACAAGCTTCTATATCTATAATATTGAGTAAAGGATTTGTTGGCGTTTCTATCCAAATCATTTTGGTATTTACATTAATCAAAGATTCAATTGTAGACATATCCGCCATGCCTGTAAAATGAAATTTAATACCGTAACGTTCAAATACTTTTGTGAAAATTCGATAAGTACCACCATACAAATCATTCGTAGAAATAACCTCATCACCTGGATTCAATAATTTCGCGATAGCATCAGTTGCTGCTAAACCAGAACCAAAACACAATCCATGTTTCCCTTGTTCAATCGCAGCTAATGCATTCTGCAAAACTGTTCTTGTTGGATTTTGCGTACGAGCATACTCATATCCTTTATGTACACCAGGCGCTTCTTGCACATAAGTGGAAGTTTGATAAATTGGGGTCATGATGGCGCCAGTACTTGGGTCTGGGCTAATGCCTGCGTGTATGAGTTGTGTGTCTAGTTTGTACATTTGTTAGTATTTAGTAGTAATTAATTAGTAGTGAGTGGTTAGTATAAAGTCGAAAGTAAAAAGTAGAAAGTTGTTTGAATTTGGAAATTGGGTGATTTGAAAATTCGAAAATTGGGGGTCCGTATTTGGAATTTGATTTTTGGGATTTGCAAATTACTGCACGTTCAACAAATCAATTTGAAAAATTAAATTTGAATTCGCAGGAATGCCACCTTGTGCGGTGTTGCCATATGCCAATGAAGGTGGAAGATATAATTCTATACTACCGCCTTTTGCAATTAATGGAATTCCTTCTTGCCATCCGATGATTAATTTACCTAATGAAAAGGTAATATTATTGTTTGCATCAAATACAGAACCATCCATTAATTTACCTGTATAATTCACGGTGACATTTGAACACAAATCTGGTTTATCGCCACTTCCAGCAGTATTGATTTTATAAAAAAATCCATGACTATCTTGTGTTGCATTAATTCCTTGAGAAATCAATTCTTGTTTCAAGGCTAAAATTTCACTATCCGCAGCCGTTGTTGTAGGTATTGTGCAGCCATCATTTTTTTTCTTGCAACTTCCCAACACAATCCAAACTATTCCAATCGCAAATATTATTCTCTTCATTAAGTGTTTTTTTATTTGTGGGCAAATGTAGGCAATTTTTTAGTTTAGAGATATCGTGATAAAACTTATACAAATAACATATATATTTTGCGAACCTTAATTTATTGTGAGATGAATACTGTAGCGTATTTTTTGAAAAAAAAATTTAATGCTACGATGAAATACTGTAGCGTATTTTTTGAAAAAAAATTAATGCTACTGATGTAATACTGTAGCGTATTTTTTGAAAAAAAATTAATGCTACAGTATGGGCGGCGCACACGCTTTTCGCTCCAATCTTTTTGCTGCAGAGCCAGCAAAAAGGATTTTCGCTACAATCGTTGCCGCAATGCATCGTCTATTGAAACTTCTTTTTCCTATCTAAAACGAATGTAAAATGACGAAAGCAAATCAAGATTTATATCAAAAGCCCTACTTTATACAATCCGTTCATTGGTTTATTGTACCAGAATAAATCAAAATCTTCTAAACCTGCAGACGCATAACTAAGCATCGCATCTTGCATTGTCATCGTATTTGCATTATCGATATGCGCATTTTGTAACATGGTTAACAACCATTCGCCATTCTCTTTTGGTAATTGAATTTTTATATTTTCAATGGCTGTAAAAAAAAGCAAACTCATCATTTCGCGTTGCATTCCTTTTTTACTTTGAACCGAAAAAGAAACCGTTGGCATAGTGCCAATAAAGATAATTTTTGAGGATGGTTTTATTACAGGCATTACCTCATTGTTTAACACCTTCAAGATATAATCTTTCGGAATACTGGTAAGTGGTGTTTTAAAATCGAACCAATGTTGTAATGGTTTATCCAAACAAGTATGGTGCATATAATTGAACAATGATTTTTTTAAACCAAAACTAAATGCATCATGCTTAGCCCCTTTTTTATCGATGTGCACAATATCATTATTGGCAAATGAACCAAGCGTATTTTGTTCTTTCTCTACTTGATATTTCTCAGGATGCAGTCCTATTGGGCTGTGTGCAGTCATCGCAAATTGATGCCAAAAAGCAGATTTCAAAATTCCAGTTTCAAACATTTGTCTTACCATTTCTAATGAATCAATGGTCTCTTGTGCGGTTTGTGTTGGAAATCCATACATCAAATAAGCATGAACCATAATACCTGCCTGCGTAAAATAGCTGGTTACTTTTGCCACTTGATCTACTGTAACTCCTTTTTCAATTAGAAGTAATAATCTATCTGAAGCAACTTCTAATCCACCCGAAACAGCAATGCAACCGGAAGCCCGTAACAATAAACAAAGATCTCTTGTGAAACTTTTTTCAAAACGAATATTGGTCCACCACGTGATAACTAATTTTCGTTTTAATATTTCAATTGCCAAAGCACGCATTAATGCTGGTGGTGCAGCTTCATCTACAAAATGAAATCCAGTTTGTCCAGTTTGTGCTATTAGCTCTTCGATTCTATCACACAACAATGAAGCGGTAAGTGGTTCATAGGTTTTTATATAATCCAATGATATATCACAGAAAGTACATTTGCCCCAATAGCAACCATGTGCCATGGTCAATTTATTCCATCTTCCATCGCTCCATAATCGGTGCATAGGATTTACTATTTCTATGACAGAAATGTATTTATCTAAAAGTAAATTACGATAATCAGGCGTACCAAGTTCCTGTTGTTTATAGTCATTACAACCCGAATTATTTATATACATCACCTGTTTGTTGACAAGGCAAAATGTTCTTTTCAATTGCCTCCATTCTCTCTTACCTTCTATGTATTCCAGCAAACATTCTAATGGTGATTCCCCGTCATCCAACAAAATAAAATCTACACATTCAAATACACGTTCATCTGATACAGAACGCAATTCTGTATTAGCAAAACCACCACCCAATGCGACTTTCACATGGGGCATATTTTTCTTGATCCATAATCCACATCGCAATGCACTATATAAATTTCCTGGAAATGGAACTGAAATCGCGACTAATGTTGGTTGTAGTTTTTTTAGTTTTTCTTCTAAAATACCTAAGCAAATGGTATCAATATAAGTTGGTTCATTTTGCAAAGCATCGTATAATTCATCAAACACATTCGCGGAGCGTCCCATACGTTCAGCATATCTACTAAAACCAAAATGAGGATCAACGCATTCTTGTATTAAATCAGAAATATCCTCCAGATAAAAAGTGGCAATTTGTTTTGCTTTATCTTGAATACCCATGGCGCCAAATGCCCATTGAAAATCAGGCAAAGCATCGAATCGTGAAGCACGTGGTAAAAATCCTTCTTGACAAATGCTATCCGCCAATGTCGGGTTCTTGCCCTGCAAAAATCCAATTACACCATCTATTGTTTTAATATATTGTACTTGCAGATGTAACATACGATCAGCATTATCCGATAAGGGTAAGTCCGATTGTTCTATTCGCTTGAAAATAGCACTAAGTCCCTCTTTACAGAAAATTGCCAAGACAACCTCTATACCTAAATCTGCTTGAAATGAAGTTATATTTTTCGTATTTAAAAACCCCTTCAAATAAGCAGACGCTGGGTACGGTGTATTGAGTTGTGTAAATGGCGGTGTAAATATGAATACAGACGTTGACAAGGATAATATTGTTTGCGCGACAAAGCTAAATGAATTTCACAGAAAGTAGTTGTTGTTTCAAAAGACAAAGGCTTTATACATTTTCATCCAAATAAAATTTTACGAGCTACATCTATTAAATACTTATTTTGTTTTACCTTAGCAACCACTTTAAAAAATCCAATCATGAAAAAAATAACCATATCCTTGATTTTTATTTGTTCAATTGGAACTGCATTTGCACAAACAAGTTTTAATGTGAGTAGCCATTCCGCTGTCATTAATGGAAATACTTATGAGTACAGTATTGGCGAAATGACTTTGGTGTCTACTGAAAAAAATGCAAATTTAATTGTCACACAAGGCTTTTTACAACCCACATCAAAAGGAAGTGTGTCGTCTACAAATCCAATCAGTCAAGGCATTGATAATAATATAGACAACATCAAAGTATATCCAAATCCAACAGAGGACATACTTTTTGTAGAAACATTAGAAGCGGCAGAAGCTACAGGTTCATATCAATTGTTTGATGCCGCTGGTAAAATTGTTTTAAGCAAAACCCTTCCATTGAAAGAGGGTATGAATAAATGGATTTTAAATGTACATTCTTTAGCAGCAGGGTCTTATTATTTAGTTGTAAACAAACCTGGCAAAAATGGCACTTCAGAAAAATTCTCCTACAAAATTCAAAAAGTAAACTAAAGAAATGGTGCATCTGCATTTGGATACCTTCCCCAAATTATAGATTATTTTGGAGTCCAAAAAACATTTGCAATTAGCCCAAATAATATTTCTGAAATTTTAATAAATTATTTGGATATACGATTAACTAAATCAAAAATAGACTACCCATAAAAATAGATATACTTATCAATTACTAAGGTAATTAGTACTACAGGCAAATACACAAAAGAAGAAAACATAACCTGCCGTGCTTTCGTATCTGAATTGTCTTTTAAAAATTGAATGGAATTGTATAACATCCAAAGCCCTGCTAAACCTAATCCAACAACAGATATTATTCCTCCTAATTCTACCACCATAGGCAATGCACTTAATGGAATTAAAATGGCACTATATAATACACATTGAAAAGCAGTGAAGTAACCTATCTTACCTTCACGCGGTAACATCTTCATGCCCGCACGTTCATAATCTTCATGGGCTATCCAAGCGATAGACCAAAAATGTGGAAACTGCCAAAAGAATTGAATAATAAATAAAGTCCATGCAGGCCAACTCCAAATATGCCCCGTTTCCGTTGCTGCCGACCATCCAATTAAACAAGGCAATGAACCTGGTATTGCACCAACCAATACAGAGATGGATGAAATCCGTTTTAATGGCGTGTAAACAAAAGAGTACATCAAAAAACTAATGAATGCAATAAGAGCAGAAGAATAATTAAAATTTTTGGCTAAGATAAATAATCCAATTGCCAATGTGATTACGATGAATGAACAAACCTCAATAATCCCCATTCGAGAATCAGGCAATGGTCTTGTCATTGTCCTTTTCATTAGTTTATCCGTATTTTTTTCTATTAATTCATTCGTTGCATTAGCAGAAGCAGTAACTAGCAATCCGCCTATAAATAATAACAACACATTACGCCATTCTACTTTCAATTCAGGAAATATAACATAACCAACTACGCTAGAAAAAACAACTAACATACTCAAATTCAGTTTCATCAACTGTTGATAATCCTTTAATTTCTGAATTATCTTAGTCATGGTATACGATAAAATAGTTGATTGTAAAATCATGTCGAAATACAAAATGAAAATTTCATTTTGTCATTTGGCCGATGAATAAAAAGTCTAGTGGCTTTCCTCACCCTCTTTGAGCGGAATATGCTGTGGTATAAAGTCCCCACCATTTCCATCGTCTTTATAATCATAAGCCCAACGATGTACTTCAGGAATCTCTCCATCCCAGTTACCGTGTCCAGGTTTGATTGGCGTGGTCCACTCTAATGTATTTGATTGCCAAGGATTTGGATCTGTAACTTTTTTCCCTTTCCAAATACTTACAAAGTAATTGAATACGAAAAATAATTGGGCAATGAATACAATGATAGCAGCTATACTAATCATTTGATTTAATTCGCCAAACTGTTTGAATGATTCCCAATTCGAGAAATCATAGTATCTACGTGGCATACCAGCAACACCTTCATAATGCATAGGCCAAAATATGACATAAGAACCAACAAAAGTGATAAAGAAATGAATATAGCCCATTGTATTATTCATAAATCGACCGTACATCTTAGGGAACCAATGATAAATGCCTGCGAACATACCAAAGAATGCAGAAATACCCATTACAATATGAAAGTGTGCAACTACAAAGTAAGTATCATGCAAGTGAATATCCAAAGCCGAATTCCCTAGAAATAAACCAGTCAATCCACCAGAAATAAATAAGGAAACAAATCCTAGTGCGAAACACATGCCTACAGTAAATCTAATATTTCCTTTCCAAATTGTAGTCAACCAGTTGAAAACTTTTACTGCCGATGGTATCGCGATAAGCAAAGTAAGAAGCACAAAAACACCGCCTAAGAAAGGGCTCATACCTGTTACAAACATATGATGCGCCCATACAAGGAATGCCAATAAAGTAATTCCGATAAGAGATAATATCATAGCAAAATAACCAAAAATAGGTTTACGAGAATTTGTAGCCAATATCTCAGAAGCCATACCCATAGCTGGTAACATAATGATATAAACTTCTGGGTGCCCTAAGAACCAAAATAGATGTTGGTATAAAATTGGTGATCCGCCTACATTAGGTAATGCCTTACCAGCAACATAAATTTCTGATAGATAGAAACTAGTTCCTGCATGTCGGTCAAACAATAATAATACAGCTGCTGATAATAGCACAGGGAATGAAAGAACACCAAGAATAGCAGTAAATAATAAAGCCCATATAGTTAATGGCAAGCGAGTCATACTCATCCCCTTAGTACGCATATTTAAAATAGTAACTATATAATTTAGTCCACCCAACAAAGACGACACAACAAATAATGCCATACTCACTAACCACAAATCCATTCCTAATCCTGAACCCATAGAAGCTTCTTTCAATGCGCTTAGTGGTGGGTAAGTGGTCCATCCACCAGATGCTGGACCAGTAGTGATAAATAATGAACTAAACATAATTACACCTGCAATGGCAAAAAACCAATAGGATAACATATTTAAAAAAGGAGATGCCATATCACGAGCTCCAATCTGTAAAGGAATTAAAAAATTAGCGAAAGTTCCGCTTAGTCCTCCTGTTAATACAAAGAATACAAGTACAGTTCCATGAATAGTTATCAAACCATAGTACATTTCAGGATCCATCTTACCACCATGAGCCCAATCGCCTAAAAACATAGTAAGCACTTTAAACGTTTGTTCAGGAAAGCCTAGTTGCAATCTAAAAAAGACAGACATTAATCCACCAACAATTGCCCAAAAAATACCCGTAATCAAAAACTGACGAGAAATAATTTTATGGTCTTGGCTAAATATATACTTTGTGATAAAATGTTGTTTGTGTTCATGATGTGCATGATCATCATGGTGACCATGACTGTCGTGTGTATGAACATCGGTGTGTATAGCAGCTTCGTTACTCATTTTTTACTTATTTATTCATTGTTATTTTTTTTGAAGAATCTACTGGCGCAACTATAGGTGCTTCTGCAGGAAATTCTTCAGGATGATTTTGTACATAATAGGATTTTTGTTCCTTCAACCACTTATCATGTTCAGCTTGTGTTTCTACCACTACAATTGCACGCATTGAATAATGCCCTTTACCGCACATTTGGTCACATGATAATTCATAAACAAAATTTTCATTTCCTGTTTTCATTTTCATTTCAGCAGTAGTAATAGTTGGTGTAAACCAAATTCTAGTGGTGATACCTGGAACTGCATCCATCTTCATTCTAAAATGAGAAAGACCTACATCATGAATTACATCGCGCGAACCGATAATTAATTCTACCGGTACATCCTTTACTAAACGCAATTCTCCATTTGGAATAATGATATCATCCATATTACGTTTGTCTTTCCAATCTTGTCCAAGCAAATTATCCTTATCATTGATATTCAAAAAATACTTTTTTCCCAATTCACCATCAGGTCCAGGATAACGAGAAATCCAATTGAATTGTTTACCAACAATTTCAATTTGCATAGCCCCTTTCGGCGCCTCACCTGTCATTGTAAACCAAGCTTTCAAACCGATAGCAACCAATACAGCCATGGCAATGGCAGGTACCGTTGTCCAAATTAATTCTAATTTATTGCTATGTGCAAAGAAAACAGGTGCTTTATCACCATTACGTTGATATTTGAAACAAAACCAAAACAATAATACTTGAGTCAGAACGAATACGATACCAGTTACCCATAGAGTAACTTTAAACATGAAGTCATATTGCACGCCATGATTAGATGCAGCTTCTGGTCCCATTAATGGCAACATATATTCGTGACACCAAACTATTCCAACAAAGAAAGCAATCATGAGTATCAACATGGAAAACCCAAGTATTTTATTTCTCTTCTTATCAAATTGCTGTTCACCTTGTATTTGTGCAACCATTTCACTTGATCTAGCGACTTGATAAAGCACTACAAATATTAAAACAACAAGAAATACTAACATTAATCCTGACATAAATAATTTTATTTTAGCTTATATGAATGATCGTTTCTTTTAATAATGGATTGTTTTGTGGCACTAAGGGAGCTTTGGTTAATTTGTTACTTACTAAACTAATTATTAATCCAATAAAACCGCAAACTATCCCTATTTCGAACCACCCGATATGCCAATTTTCACCGACTGTTGCTGGCATTACCATTTGATAAAAATCAATCCAATGCCCGGTGAGAATAATGATAGCAACCAAAGTAACTACGAAATAATTTCTTTTATTCGGTCTTGGCATAAGAATTAATATTGGGCATACAAAATTCAAAATAATATTTATCCAATAGAAAAATTTATATGGTCCATGCATACGTATCTTGAAATAAATAGTTTCCTCTGGAATATTTGCGTACCAAATCAACATAAATTGAGAGAACCATAAGTAAGTCCAAAATATGCTAAAGGCAAACATAAATTTACCAACATCGTGAATATGCTCATCATTAACATGTCCCAAATAACCATGTCTTTTAGTATACAAAATCCACAACATAATCATACTCATGCCACTCACAAAAGAACTTGCAAAAGTGTACCAACTAAACATAGTTGAAAACCAATGTGCATCTAAACTCATAATCCATAACCAAGGAATAGTAGAAGCTAGAGACAATGCAAACACAAATATAAATCCTGCAGAATAATTAAAATTCAACCAATATGTTTTTGTTGAACCTTTAGGATCTGAATCTTGCTTGATTGAAAGTTGACGAAGTTTAATCCCAAACCAACTCCATAGTCCTAAAACAATTAAAGTCCAAATGGTGAAAAAGTTTCTATTTAAGAAGAAGTTCTTCAACGCGTTCAATTTGTTATGAACTACATAACCATCTTCTAGCCATTTATAAATGTGGTGGTTATTTGTCCATACTATAGTTAATAATACAAGTCCGGCAATCATTGCCATTACCCATACGATACTACCAATTGCTTCAGGTATTCTTCTGAAAGAAACTATCCATGCACCTTGTGCTAATGAAGTAGCACTTAGTATAAAAACACTTGCTAATGAAATTAATAAAAAGAAAACACTATTTTGAAGCAATACTGCCCAAAATCTATTCTGACTCATTTGGTCATGGCTCATTAATAATGTAAACACACCTGCTAACAAGGTAACAATACCTATAGCTAACAATGTTAGACTAGTGGTCTTCAGTTTGGCGGGTACTTTAAATTCTTGATTCAACATTTCTTACTTTATTTTATAAATAATCTATTTATTTTTTGTCCTTTTTATCAGCAGTATTTGCTACTGTAGTATTTACTGGTGGAACAACCGTAATTGATTTGGTCATTGGGCCTTTTGCACTTGAATCGCTTCCTACTGTTTTGATCATTGAAAAAACTTCACCACCATTTTCACTTTGCACTTTTTTGATATAAGCCACTACCATCCAACGTTGCTTGGTATCCAATTGACTTGCATAGGCTCCCATTGCATTCTTACCATAAACAATGGCATGGTAAATTCTGCCTTGGCTCATTTTCAAATATTTTTCACCACTTTTCAAATTTGCTGGCATTGCTGCAAATTTACCACTACTGTATAAAGGACCATTACCATCTAATTGTTCTCCATGACAAATACCACAATAAATTAAATAAAGTCTTTTCCCTTCTGTCAAATCTTTTTCTTTAAGTTCAAACTTACAAGTAGCCGCGTTAGCTAATGAGGTATCATTTTCACCGATATGATCTGGTAATGATTGCTCACGAGCAATGCTTCCGGGTACTGGCATTTTATTATATGTACCATGTTGTGAATCTATTTTGGCAGTGCCATTATAATAATCAACTGCTCTAGAATACACCATATCTGGTGCATAAGTTCTGCCTGGTTTTCTACTGTATTCACTACAGGAAACAATGACTGTTGCAGTCAATACGAATAGAATGTATATCGTTATCTTATTCATTTGCTTAAGCTAATTGTTCTTGAATTTCGTAATCTTCTCTTTTGTCAAAACGGCCAAACCACCAATCTGCCTCTGCCACTTGTATGTTTGTTTCTTCCGCGCCTGTGGTCTTTAAAAAAGTTTCAGTTTCCTTTGCTGTATTCTCATTTACTTCAATGACTAAAACAAATTTATCATCTGTTTGTCTTGGATGAAAAATATGTTTCTTTACACCTGGCATAATTTGATTCAAATAGCAAAAAGTAAGTACCATACCTACAGCAGCAAATAATACGGTAAGCTCAAAAGTTATAGGAATAAATGCAGGCAATGGAAAATGTGGTTTACCTCCAAAATTTTGAGGCCAATCTGTAGTAAATATCCAACCCATAAAACCAAGGGCTGTGCAAGTTCCTGTAATACCATAAATAAATCCAGCGATGTGTAAATCACTCTCCTTCTCGCCTAAGGCAACATCCAATCCATGCACAGCAAAAGGGGTATACACATCATGAATTTTATATCCAGCTCCGCGCACTTTTTTGACGGCAGGAAATAAAACTGCTTCATCATCATAAACGGCTACTGCAAATTTTTTAATACTCATTTTATTAATTTTAAATATTGCATTGATTTAATTTCGATTCAAAAGATCAAAAACCAAATTCAATTTATCTTTTTATTTTTTATTCATTATTTTATACTATCTAAACAATACTACAAATTAATGATGATGTGTTTGTTCTTCTAAAAAATGTTCATTCGTCTGCTCCTCATATTCCGTCATTTTATTTTTATAGTTCTCGCCACTTGTTTTCAATATAAATTTAATCTCAGCAATTGCAATAACTGGAAAATATTTAGCAAACAAGAAATAGCATGTAAAGAACAATCCAAAAGAGCCTAAATAGAATCCTACTTCAGTCCATGATGGTGTATAATAGCTCCAGCTACTTGGCAAATAATCACGATGTAATGCCATAATGATTACAAAGCGCTCGAACCACATCCCAATATTTACAATGATACTCATGAAGAATGTAAACCAAACATTACGTCTTAATTTTTTGAACCAAAATAACTGAGGCGAAACTACGTTACAAGTCATCATTGCCCAATAAGCCCACCAATATGGTCCTAATACACGTAAACGGAAAGCTTCTTGCTCCCAAAGAACACCACTGAAATAAGCGATAAATAATTCTGTTAAATAAGCCACACCAACAATAGAACCAGTTAAAACAATAACTTTATTCATTGCTTCAATATGACCTATGGTAATATACTCTTGCAAATTCAACACTTTACGAGTAATAACTAAAAGTGTTTGTACCATTGCAAATCCAGAGAATACAGCACCTGCAACGAAGTAAGGCGGGAAAATTGTAGTATGCCAACCAGGTACTATAGAAGTGGCGAAGTCAAAAGATACTATCGTATGCACCGATAGTACCAATGGTGTACTTAAACCAGCTAATACCAAAGATAGCATTTCATGACGTTGCCAATGTTTTGCACTACCAGCCCATCCAAAGGAAACGACTCCATAAGCTGCTTTTCTAAATTTGGTCTTCGCTCTATCTCTTAAAGTTGCGAAATCAGGAATAAGACCAGAATACCAAAATAACAATGACACGGTGAAGTAAGTAGAAATTGCAAATACGTCCCAAAGTAAAGGTGAAATAAAGTTAGGCCATAAAGGACCTCTTGTATTTCCGTAAGGTAATACAAAGAAAGCATCCCAAACACGACCCATATGCCAAATTGGAAATTGACCCGCGCACATTACCGCAAAAATGGTCATAGCTTCTGCTGCACGGTTTACGCCCGTTCGCCAACCTTGTCGGAAAAGTAGTAAGATAGCTGAAATTAAAGTACCAGCATGGCCAATACCTACCCACCAAACGAAATTGGTGATGTCCCATCCCCATCCAATAGTTTTGTTCAAATGCCAAACCCCTGTTCCCCAATACACTTCCCAAGTTACACTAAACATGCCAAATGCTAGCAATGAAGCTGAAATCAAAAAGCCTATAGTCCAAAGTTTGGTTGGTTTATTCTCAATAGTCGCACATATATCTTCAGTTACCTGATGATAACTTTTATTGCCGTCTACTAAGGGTTCTCTTATAACCGATTCGTATTTTAAATGCATACCTCTTTATTTTTTTGCCAAAGTTTTTCAATCAATGGTTAAATATTTTATTAATTTATTTTAAGCATGCTCAGCTTTTGCAGTGTGTTCCTCTTTTTCTGGATCAGCACTTTGTAAAACATTTGCATTTCTGATTTTTGATAAATAGTTTACATTCGGTAATGTATGAATGTCTTCCAACACATGGAATACACGTTCCTTTTGCTCTTCGTAGCGCAATTTATAAATTGCACTTTCCTTATCATTTACATTACCAAATACGATAGCATCTGTAGGACAAGCTTGTTGACATGCTGTTCTTGCTTCACCATCTTTTAATGTACGACCTTGTTTTTTCGCTGTTGCTTTTGCACCTTGTAATCGTTGCACGCAGAAGCTACATTTCTCCATTACACCACGACTTCTTACAGTCACGTCAGGATTTAAGACCATACGTGTAATATCATTATTCATATCATCACGCTTGCCATCCGTATAAGCATTGTCTTCGAAACAATCTGCTTCATTCCAATCTCTCCAATTGAAACGACGTACTTTATAAGGACAGTTATTGGCGCAATATCTTGTTCCAATACATCTATTATAAGCCATTTGGTTGATGCCTTCACTACTATGATTTGTTGCATTTACTGGACAAACATTCTCACATGGAGCATTATCGCAATGCTGACATATCATGGGTTGGAATAATGTTTGAATAGAATCTGGTTTACTAGGATCTCCTGCAAAATATCGATCGATTCTTATCCAATGCATTTCATGTGCTAATAATACTTGCTCCTTACCTACAACAGAAACATTATTTTCTGCCTGACAAGCAATAGTGCATGATCCACAGCCAACACAAGTATTTAAGTCAATACTCATCCCCCACTTCAAACCTAAGTTTTCGTGATTAGGATATAAAGTACCATTTTTTCGGTAAGCTTCTTGCCAATCTTCATCTGCCTTAGTCATTTCCACTTTAGCATCTGTTTCGGCATCTGCTTTTGCAGCTACTTCGCCGTGCTCACTACTGTGTCCACCATCTTCAAAGCTATGCGTATAGTGTTCAAATTCTTCTTTGCGTTCGTTGTATAATTCGTTCGGATTTTTTTGGAAAGCCGCTAATGTAAACTCATGAATAATTGGTCTATCATTTTGATAGCTATGATGCGTTTGTGTAATAGCCAACTGATAAGTGTTTCCAGTATTCGCTAATTCTACTTTGGATGCATAAAAAGAAGCATTACCCGTTTCATCTTTAGCAACAAATGGATACACATTTACACCTGTTACATCAGTACCATTCGCAGCAGCCTTACCAACACCTTCACTTCTACCATAACCAACTGCTACTGCTATTACATCATCATGCATTCCCGGTAAAACCAATACAGGTAATTTAAGATCTTGCCCGTTTGCTTTTATGGAAAATACTTTTTTATCTCTTTGTACTTCATTCAAATCTGTCAACTCTGCACCCATAGCTTTTGAGCGATTAGGCGACATCAATACATAATTGTCCCAAGTACATTTACTAATCGGATCGGGCATTTCTAGCAACCATGGATTATTACTCCATGAAGCACCACGACCGATTCCTATTTTTTCATAAATAATTAATTCTGGTTCACCTGCTGCGCTCGATTTAGTAGTGGCGATTTTTGCCGTAGCATCCGCTATATTTCCAACAAAACTTGCACCTGCCATTGGCATTGTTTCAGGTTCTATAATTCCTTTTTGCAATGCATTATCATAAGCCTCTTGTGTTCCTAATTTTGCAAGCCAAAAATTTTTGACATAATCTACATGCGCTATATTCTGTCCACTCCATTTAAGTAAGGATTCAGCAAAAGGTCGTGTTTTAAATAAAGGCGCAATAGTTGGCTGCATAAATGATGTATAACCAGTATGTGGTTCTGCATCACCCCAACTTTCTAACCAATGATTAGTAGGCGCAGCAATTTTACACATTGCAGTAGTTTCATCATTTCTGTCATTGAATGAAACAGATAATTTCAAACCACTTATTTTATCGGCGATTATTTTTCCGTTTACATTATCATAAACTGGATTACAATCCATGAACATTACACCACCCACTTGCCCAGCTTTTAATGCGTCGGCAAATGCGTTCATGTCCGCATCACTTCCTTTTTTTGTATTATTAGTTGTAGCAAAATTAATTGTTGTACCGTAAGCACCGATGGCATTGTTAATGGCATTGATTATGGTTTGTACATGTACATCATTGCTACCACAAACCACTAAAGCACTGCCTTTGCTAGCATTTAGGCTAGTTGCAATTTTAGCAACCATTGCGGCTAATGTAGGCGCAAGTGTAGATGCTGTTCCATTCAAGGCATTCAATATCGATAAGGCAATTGCACCATATTGTGATGGTTTACAAGTTGCTCTTTCATCTGCACTACTTCCTGTCAAGCTCATCATACCTTCCATTTGAAAGTGCTGGCTCATCATAGGATTTTTTGCGCTTATTTTTCTTGTCTTACTGTATTGTTTTGCAAATATTTCTGGGGAAATCCAAGTGCCTAAAAAATCAGCACCGATACTAACAATAACCTTCGCATTATCAAATCGATAAGCTGGTATTGCTCGTTTCCCAAATGAATTTAAATTAGCGTCCAACATGCCACTGTATGACATTGCATCATACATAACATGTTTCGCATTTGGATACTTTTGTATGAATTGCGCAATTGCTTGATCGGTTGATGCGCTGTTTAATGTAGTGGAAACAATATATAATGGCGCACTTCCCATTGCAGTCATTGCGTCCATTACTGTTTTATCAATTACTTCCCAACTTGCTTCTTGTTTATCTAAAGTTGGATGCTTCAAACGAGCAGCATCATATAAGCCCAAAACAGAACCTTGAACACGCGCAGTGGTAGCTCCCGCAGTTAAAGTAGAATCAAAATTACCTTCAATTTTTATTGGACGTCCTTCTCGAGTGCGTACCAATACTGGTACAGCCTCTCCTCCATCTACATAGGTAGACGCGTACATCAATGGTACACCTGGTGTAACATTTTCAGGTTTGATGGCATAAGGAATTGCATTTCGTACTGGCATTTCACAACTTGCTACGATGGTAGCAGCAACAGTACTAAAGCCTAGGTATTTCAAAAAGTCACGACGAGTAGTAGTTGCAAAGGCAATGTTCTCCACATCTGCAAAAGGCAAATCTTCTTGAAACTCGTTTGAAACTGCTTCTTTGTATTGTGATGAAGGGTTAATTTCTTCAAGCCCTTTCCAATATTGTTTTTTACTCATTTTTATCATTTTATCCGTCGCAACGGAAATATATAATTTTTTATTCCTTAAACAACATACTTGTTTCTTATCCTTATTTTATCCAATCCATCATTAAATTAATAATGACATTTTTGACATTCCAATCCACCAATATCACTCACTTTCACATCGGTTCGAGTGCCTGCTTTTATTTCATCATGATATTTTTTGAATATAGAATAGTAGTTATTGTCGGCAAACTGAACGTTAGTATTTCTGTGGCAATTGATACACCAGCCCATGCTTAAATCTGCAAATTGAAATACTTCATCCATTTGTTCGATATTGCCATGGCAACGTTGACAATCAATTTTACCAGATACAACGTGGAGTGAGTGATTGAAATAAACGTGATCTGGCAAATTATGGATTTTTACCCATTCTGGTGAAGTTGCTTTGATATTGCCTTGTGCATCTCTGTTATAATCTTTCTTCACAGGATCCCAACCAGCATATTCGTACAATTTAGCAATTTCTTTTGTGCCATCAATTTTATTTCCTTCTAAATCAACTAGAGGATGTGTTTCAGCACCTGTATATTCATTAATTTGTTTGTGACAATTCATACAAACATTCGTTGAAGGTATCATCGCGTGGCGACTTTTCTCTGCACCCGCATGGCAATACAAACAATTGATTTGATTGATGCCAGCATGTACTTTATGAGAATAAAAAATTGGCTGCTTCGGCATATAATTTTTTTGACGACCTAATTCAGAACCATTGGTTAGCCAAATACCAAATCCAATTACAAGTAATGCTACAAATAAAGCGATAACTGCTTTATTACGATAATAAGGAACATCTTTTGGAGAAGGTAATCCCATTTTCGCATTGGCTGAACGACTTAGTACTTTGTTTGCTTGGGTTAAAATAAAAATAACCATCAACATCACAATACTCAAAATAGCATATAGTAAGGTATTATCACTTGAAGGCTCTTCACTAGTCGCTCCACTTTCCTTTGCCTTACTTGCATTAGGATCTTTGTACTCATTTACATAAACTATTATCGCATCAATCTCCTCATTTTTTAAATTTGGAAAAGCAGTCATTGCAGTTTTAGCATTTTCTGCATAAATTTTATTCGCATAAGCATCGCCACTTGCGATTAAGGATGCTGAATTACGAATCCAATTGTATAACCATTCTTTGGATGGTACTCTCGCTTCAACGCCTTGCAATGCAGGGCCTGTAGCTTTTTTAATTGGATTATGGCAAGATGCGCAATTGGCTTGGAATAATGCCTTACCGTCGGGGGCTGCTTTACTCGCAAATGAGTGCAGCACTAGGAATGCGATGAACAGTATATATACTTTAATTTCTTTCGCCATGCTTTTTAGATAACTTAACATCCGCTATGTGTAATTTTTGTTAAATTGGATTGACTGCAAATGTAAGGTCTGAATTGTAATAATTATACACATTTGGCGAAAAAATCTTTTCCCTTTCAAAACTAGTGTTTATAAGGCTTTATATCTTACATTTTCGTTCGATGAAAAATTAATAAAAAGAATTGTCATGATTTTGTAAAAATCCACGCAAACAATTACTACGACCTCATTTCATAAAAAAAACAACAATAAGATTGGACACTTATTTACTCAAATACATACTTCTATCTTTGTACAATTGTCGGAAATAAGGATCTCGTAAATCTTTGATAAAACGGATGGCCTCACCCGTACTTTTCATTTCAGGCCCTAATTCTTTATTCACACCAGGAAATTTGTCGAAAGAAAATACGGGTTCTTTGATAGCAAACCCCGTTAGTTTTTTCTCATACGTAAAGTCCGATAATTTATTAACGCCCAACATAATTCGAGTGGCAATATTTAAATAAGGAATTTGATATGCTTTGGCTATAAATGGCGTGGTTCTTGAGGCTCGTGGGTTTGCTTCTATCACAAATACATGTCCGTCTTTAATCGCAAATTGAATATTAATGAGACCTTTTATATTTAATGCCTTCGCAATTTTAAGCGCATAATGTTCCATCGTTGTAACCACTAATGGCGTCAAATTAAATGCTGGCAACATTGCATGACTGTCGCCACTGTGAATACCTGCAGGTTCAATATGCTCCATCACACCCATGATATGAATTTGCTCACCGTCATAAATGGCATCTACTTCTGCTTCCTGACATCTATCTAAAAAGTGATCTATTAAAATTTTATTGCCTGGGATATGTTTGAGCAAACTAACTACCGCTTTTTCTACTTCATCATCATTGATTACAATTCGCATTCTTTGTCCACCAATCACATAACTCGGTCTTACTAAAACTGGGTACCCAACTTTGTTCGCAACAGCAATAGCCTCGTCTACATCATGCGCAGTGCCATACTCTGGATAAGGTATTTCTAGCTCTTTCAATAAATCACTGAATCGACCTCTATCTTCTGCAATATCCATATTATCAAATGAAGTACCGATGATTGGTATTCCTTTTTCATGCAATTTCTGCGAAATCTTCAATGCAGTTTGTCCGCCCAATTGTACAATGACTCCATCTGGTTTTTCGTGTTCAATAATTTCATAAATATGTTCCCAATATACTGGTTCGAAATATAGTTTGTCTGCCATGTCAAAATCTGTGCTGACAGTTTCCGGATTGCAATTGATCATGATAGCTTCAAAACCGCACTCCTTAATAGCAAGTAAGCCATGTACGCAACAATAATCAAACTCAATTCCTTGTCCTATTCTGTTTGGACCAGAACCCAAAACAATGATTTTCTTTTTGTTGCTTACTATGCTTTCGTTGTGTATCATATTATAATTTGAAGATTTGGGGAATTGAAAATTGGTTAATTTGAAAATTTGGGAATTTGAAGATTTGAAAATGTTGGCTTTAGAATTCGATTTTGGAATTTGGATTTTTTTATTTTGGAATTTCAATTTGGAAACCAATTGGATTTCTTTCAACAGGTTTTTGTTTTTCGTTTGTTTCTATTAGTTTGTCAAGCACTTTATATATTTCCATTATTTGAGTATCTTGTTCATCAATTCTTTCCGATAGTTCATCTTTTATAGAAGCAATTTGCTTGGATATATTTTTTCGGTCAGAAATATATTGCTTCAAAGAAATAAATGCTCGAACGACCGCAATGCTCACTTTCACAGCCTTCTCACTTCGCAAAACGGAGGCTAACATAGTAACTCCATGTTCAGTGAAAGCAAAAGGCAAATATGTTTTTCCACGATGCTTTTTTGAACTGGTCGCAAATTGCGACCAGTTACCATTATCCAAAATATCTGATTTTAAAGGGTTTGAGGAGATAATACGCAAATCATCTTCTGAAGTGGTCGCAATTTGCGACCGTATAGTTACCCATTCCATTTCGGTCAACTGAAACCTAAAATCTTCTGGAAATCGTTCTATATTTCTTTTTACTGCTTCGTTTAATCGTTTTGTTTCTACTTCAAACATAGCAGCAATATCATAGTCGAGCATCACTCGATGCCCTCTTATTTCATATATTCTATTTGTAACTACTTCTATGTTCATATTTAAAATTCCAATAGTTTGCAATGAATAAAAATTAACATGCTGGCTACTTGCCTATTTGACTATTTGGCTACTTGTTTCAAAGGTGCTATAAAAATAAGGTGTCTTTGCTTCAAACTCTGCGGCACAAGTATCTACCATTTTAAACACACGTGTAATGCCCAAAGCTTTTCTTTTTTCATAGATTTCATCTTCCGTTCCATCATTCATGATACGTGCAATTTGCTCGTCACTAAATCCATGATGTTTTGCCTTACGCAATAAATCTTCAGGTAATGTATCTAATTTATGCAGAGCAATTTCTTTCTCTATATCACATATTTTTTGAATCTCATACAAAAACCATTTGTCAATACCATGAGATGCTTTAGAAATAGAATTCACGCTAAGACCCGCCATCAGTGCATCTTTGATTCTAAATACTCTATCCCACTTAGGTGTTTTTAAATAATCTAAAAGCTCATCAGTCTTCATCAAGCTTTTACCATAATAGCCTAATCCAACTGCATTATTTTCTAAACTCTGACAAGCCTTTTGAATCGCTTCTGTAAAACTTCTACCAATCGCCATCACTTCACCAACACTTTTCATTTGTAAGCCAAGCGTATCTTTTACCCCTTTAAATTTATCGAAATTCCAGCGCGGTATCTTGACAACCACATAATCCAATGTAGGTTCAAAAAATGCGGAAGTATTGCCAGTAATTTGATTTTTCAACTCATCCAAACGATATCCAATAGCTAACTTCGCAGCCACTTTCGCTATAGGGTAACCTGTCGCTTTACTCGCCAATGCGGAAGAACGACTTACCCGTGGGTTTATTTCTATGGCAATAATTTCTTCTGTATCTGGGTTCAAGGCAAATTGTACATTACAACCACCAGCAAAATTGCCCAAGTCGCGCATCATTCTAATGGCGGTATTGCGCATCAGTTGAAATGCTGTGTCACTCAATGTCATAGCGGGCGCAACGGTTATGCTGTCTCCAGTATGTACACCCATTGGATCAAAATTTTCTACTGTGCAAATAATACATACATTGTCTGCACTATCGCGCAGAAGTTCCAATTCAAATTCTTTCCAACCCAATACAGCCTTTTCCACCAATACTTCATGAATAGGCGATGCTTGCAAACCTCGTGTAAGCGCCTCATCCAAATTACTGATATCATGTACGAAGCCACCGCCTGTTCCACCCAATGTAAAGGATGGTCGAATCACCAATGGAAATCCTATTTCTTGTGCGTATTCTTTTCCTTCTAAAAATGAATTGGCAGTCTTTGCAGTAGCCACATTAACACCTAACTGTATCATCCATTGTCGAAACTGTTCTCTATCCTCCGCTTTATCAATCGCCTTGATATCGACACCAATTAATCGAACATTGTATTGTTTCCAAATTCCTAATTCCTCCGCTTCTTTGGCGAGGTTCAAGGCCGTTTGTCCACCCATGGTAGGCAATACCGCATCAATTTCATTTTCTTGTAAAATCTGTTCTATACTTTCCACATTCAGTGGCAATAAGTATACACGATCTGCCATCATGGGGTCAGTCATAATGGTGGCAGGATTGGAGTTGATCAAAATCACTTTGATACCTTCTTCACGCAAAGAGCGTGCAGCTTGGGTGCCAGAGTAATCAAATTCGCAAGCTTGACCGATAATAATAGGACCTGAACCAATAATCAGGACGGAGGTAATTGAGTTGTCTTTAGGCATTTTTTTTTTAACTCCAATTAAAATTGGAGCAGATGGCTAGAACACGACAAAGGGTTTGAATCGCACAAATGTAATAGAAAGATATTTCCTTTTCTATATTGGGGATAAAAAATTTATTACTTGAAATCCTCTATTCGATAATAAGTTTGTTGCTATACAGCCCCGCTTCATCAAATACTTTTACTTCGTAAACACCAGAGGCAAAGGAAGTACAATTTACAAGTTGCTTTCTACCAACAAGTTTGCTGGCATACACTTTTTGACCAAAAGCATTATACATCTCTATACTTGCATTTTTTAGCTCGGTACTCACCTCAAGTGTAAACATATTTTTTGTAGGATTAGGATAAATATGCAACCCTTGCGCATTATTATTTAGCTCGGCAATGCCAGTTATGCTACTTAGCTTGGCTACATACAAATCGGCAACTCCATTATTAGTTAATGTAGTTGCCCCAAAAGTGATGGTGGGGTTTTTAAATTCACCAGTTACCAACACATTACCGTTGGCATCAGTTGCAATACCATAGCTATAATCGTTGCCGATTCCACCTGCCGATTTAGCCCATAGTTCATTACCGCTTGCATCATATTTTACTATAAAAATATCATAATCATAGTTATTGCCTGCATTGGTTAAGGTTGTGGTTCCGAAGGTGATGGCAGGGTTGGCAAAGGAACCAGTTAGCAATACATCACCATCGACATTGCTTGCAATACCAACACCATAATCTTGGAATATTCCACCTGCCGATTTTGCCCAAAGCACATTACCACTTGCATCATATTTTACTATAAAAATATCAAAGCCACCTACATTTGTTAGGGTAATGGTTCCAAAGGTGATGGTTTGACTGAAAAAGGATCCTGTAAGCAACACATTGGCATTGATATCTGTTGCAATAGTGCCGCTATTTTCAGCTTCTATTCCACCTGCCGATTTTGCCCAAAGCATATTACCACTTGCATTATATTTTACTACAAAAATATCATTGGCACCTGCATTGGTTAAGGTATCAATTCCGAAAGTGATGGTATCGGATGAAAAGAAACCAGTTACCAACACATTGCCATTGGCATCGGTCGCAACACTTGTACCAAACTCAGAATAGTTTCCTCCTGCAGATTTCGCCCAAAGCACATTACCGTTTGTATCATATTTTACTATAAAAATATCAGCACCACCTAAACTTGTATCTGCATTTGATAAGGTAGTGATTCCAAAAGTTATGGTATAGCTTGTAAAGCCACCTGTTACCAAGATATTGCCATTGGCATCCGTTGTAATACCAATGCCAGTATCTTGAGTTTTTCCACTTGCCGATTTTGCCCAAAGCACATTACCATTTGCATCATATTTTACTATAAAAATATCACTGAATGCATTTGTATTTATTAAGGTAGTGGTTCCGAAAGTGATGGTGGGGCTTGTAAAATGACCTATTACCAACACATTGCCATTGGCATCAGTTGCAATGCTTCTACTATAACATTGGCTTTGTTCACCTGCCGATTTTGCCCAAAGTACATTACCGCTGGCATCATATTTTACTATAAAGAAACTGCCAGTTGTTAGAGTAACGGTTCCGAAGGTGATGGTAGGGCTATTAAAGACTCCAGTTACCAACACATTGCCATTGGCATCGGTTGCAATTCTTTGCTCAACATTAGTGTTGTTCCCGCCTGCCGATTTTGCCCACGCCCAATCAGGCGCTTGCGCATACATGCCACTGCCTAAAAGGGCAAGCAATAGAGTTAAAAATAATTTGAGGTTCATTAATAACGAGTTAGATTTGTTTTTCATGGTTTAATTTTTTTTCGCTTCGCCGTCGTAAGTGTTACAACCGGCAACTAAGTTATGAAAATTAAATCATAGTCAAAACTAATTCTCAAAATTTCAAATAGTCAAGCGTTTTTGTTTGTTTGTGGTAATACCCAATAAAGGAGAAAAATTGATGCCTCTGAGAATTGAGCAAATTTAAATATTTTCTTAAATAATCAATCGATAAAAGTTGCTGAAAGCAACAGATTAAAACTACGAAACGAAAGACGTTTCGTAGAACATTAATACCCTTCGCTGAATTCATAACTCATCATGCTAATTTATATTTTTTTAATAATCATTCTGAAAAAGTTGCTGAAAGCAACAGAATGAAACTACGAAACGAAAGACGTTTCGTAGAACAATAACTTTTTTATTTTACTTTACATGCCTCGAGAAGCCGGTAACTCATTTGCTTTACTCAGTAACAGTTTATTGTAGATATAAATGGAAATGTGATTCGCGAAAAAATCATCAGAAGCCTAAGCCCAGCAAGCGATACAGAAGCGCTTCGTGTGGTGCGTTTATTGAAATTTGAATCTGGCAAAAAAGATTTTGAGTACACTCTTCCTATCACCATTGATGGAGAAGAATAAACCCACAACAACCATTTAATGCGGTTTATAGCCTGCAGCTCTTAAAAAGCTTTGACCATCCATATTTTGTTCTATCATCTTAGTCCAGGCTTGATCAGCATGTTCTTGGTTATATTTTCGAACCAATTGCCAACCTATCCAAGTCCCAATATTACCTGGCGATTCAGCTGGCATTCCCGTTGAATTTGGACCTTCATTCACATATCGCATAATGTCTTGCCAATGCGTATTGTAGAGTAATTTTTGTTGCGCAAAATAATTCCAAATAAAGCCTTCATTTTTTTGACACCAAGCTAGTTGCGCTTCTGTATATCCCATCAATAATTCATCTGGTGCATTGGGCAACATATATTCTACATACAACATTTCCTTTCCTTTCATAATCATCAAATCCAATAGAGTTTTACCATCTGGATTGAATGGATATTTATCTTCGTACAAAGCTTTACTCACATTCACTGGTATGTATTTTTGCTCGCATGTAGCCACTTGATACGCCGGAATTTGAACTGCTGCATAATTCGGATAATCCTTTCCAAGATACATATCCAAACCCACGCCAACAGCAGTATCTACTGTAATGGCAGACCAATAATTAAGACCAGAAATAAAATAATATACATCCCCTACTTTCGCTGTTGGATAATAATATTTGACATGCTTAAATACATCTTCCAATTGCTTGTCGATTTTTTTTACATCCCGAAAAACTTGGTTCACTGTATCGGCTAATCCTTTGTAATCTTTATACGTAAGAAAATGATGAACCGCCTCTAAGAAATCTATTTTACGATTATTTTTATTAAAGCCTGTTATTTGATTAAAATAGATAGAAGAGAAATCTGGATATTTACTGCCTAATGCGTCAATGCTGCTCTCTAACTGATTGGTATCACAAGCAAACAATTCTTGATCATATCGAATGGATCGTAATTTTACACTTACATTTGAAACATCCACATCCTTTGATGGTGTAGTATGACAGGATGCAAAAAATAAGGTCATCAAATAACAAACCATTAATAGCGCAAGTTTATTTTGGTAGTATTTTTGGCAAGTCATGTAGCAATTCTATTTCACGCAAATGTGACACATTAATTTTTAATATTAAAAAAGAAACAATGAAAAAACTTATCCTATTGAGTTTACTTACCATAAGCTTATTTTCAACCCAAACATTTGCACAAAGCAAAGCGGAAGACATATTTAAAACATATCGTTTTGGTTTATTCATGGGCCCAACGTTTAACTCGTTGAAACCAACCTCTTCTTCCATTGATAATTATAATGTTGAAAAAGTAAAAGGCAATGTTGGCTTTAGTTTTGGCATTACAGCAGACTATAATATCAATGAAAGATATACCATGTATTCTGGATTGGGATTAGATTGGAGAGGTGGTACTTTAAACACTTACCATGACGAAACAGCTATCAAATCGGAGTATGTTAGATCTGCGAGTATTCTTTACAAACAACAGTATTTGACCATTCCTTTTGGATTAAAAATGGTAGCGACTAAATTTGACAAAGTAAAAATATTTGCACAAACTGGATTTGATTTGGCTTTTTTACTTAGCCAAAAAGGGGATTATACCATTGTAAAAGGAGATAGTGCAAAAACCAGCGAAACGAAAACAAAAGTAAAATTAAGTGGCTATGCAAATGGCGTTCCTATCAATCTTGGATGGACATTAGGCGTTGGCGGTGAATATGATTTGAATGGCAGCAATGCAGTAGTATTCTCTATTTTGTATCGCAATGGATTCGTAGATGCTACCTCTCCTAAAACCAATAAATCAGGTTACAAATTCAGTGATGGCAATATCCGTAGCAATACCATCGCTTTACGAATTGGCTATTTTTTCTAAATCTTTTTTGTTGAATAGCTAAAGCCAACTACCTAGTGAAGTAGTTGGCTTTTTTTATGCATATTCTCTTATTTTTGACAAATGAAAATTGTATTGGCGCAACAAAATTATCATATCGGTAATTTCGAATGGAACACCCAAAAAATGATTGATGCGATTGAAAAAGCAAAGTCCGAAAATGTAGATTTAATTGTTTTTTCAGAGTTATGTGTTTGCGCTTATCCGCCAAGGGATTTTTTAGAGTTTAGCGATTTTATTCATCGATGTCATCAAGCGGTAGAAGAAATAAAAAAGCATACAAGTGATATTGGTATTATCATTGGTTGCCCTTCTATCAACCCTGAAGTGAAAGGAAAAGATTTATTCAATAGTGCTTATTTATTATATGAAAATGAAATCCAGGATATTGTACATAAAACACTTTTACCAACATATGATGTGTTTGATGAGTACCGATATTTTGAACCAAGCAACACATGGCATGTAGTAACTTTCAAAGGAAAAAAAATAGCACTTACAATTTGTGAAGACATTTGGAATGTTGGCAATAATCCCTTGTATCGCATTTGTCCAATGGATGAATTGATGCAATACCATCCAGATGTAATGATTAACATCAGCGCATCGCCGTTTGATTACACACATGTGGAAGATCGAAAGGCCATTATAAAAGCCAATATCGCAAAATACAAAATTCCATTAATCTATTGCAATACAGTAGGCTCGCAAACAGAGATAGTATTTGATGGTGGCTCTATGGTATTTGATAAATACCAGAATTTAATTGCTGAAGCTAATTATTTTGTGGAAGACACTATCACGGTTCATTTGCAAGAAGATGGCACATTTACAGAATCAATTTTGAAACATGCCGCTTTGATTCCAGACCAAGAATTGAATCCAATCACTTACCAATCTGAATTAAATATTGACCAAATTTATCAAGCATTGGTAATGGGTATTAAAGATTATTTTCAAAAGATGGGATTCACAAAAGCCATACTAGGATCTAGTGGCGGTATCGATTCAGCTGTTACTTTAGCCTTAGCCTGTGCAGCTTTAGGAAATGAAAATGTAACTGCAATATTAATGCCTTCACAATATTCATCCTCGCATTCTGTAACGGATGCGGAACAGCTTTCTCTTCATTTACATAATCCAAAACATACCATTGCCATTGAACCTATTTTTAACACCTTCATGCAGCAATTGAAACCTATTTTTCAAGACTTGCCATTTTCCCTTGCAGAAGAAAATATTCAAGCTCGATCAAGAGGTAATGTATTGATGGCAATTGCGAATAAATTTGGTATGATATTATTAAACACGACCAATAAAAGTGAGTGTGCTACTGGTTATGGAACCTTATATGGCGACATGGCTGGCGGCATTGCAGTGTTGGGAGATGTGTACAAAATGCAAGTGTATGCATTGGCAAATTATATCAATCGAAACGAAGAAATCATTCCAAAAAATATCATCACAAAAGCCCCTTCTGCTGAACTAAGGCCAAATCAAAAGGACAGTGATTCCTTGCCCGAATATGCAATTCTGGATGCCATCTTATATCAATATATTGAACGCCGACAAGGACCAAATGAAATCATTGCACAAGGATTTGACAAAGCATTGGTAGATAGAATTCTGAAACTCGTCAACAACAGTGAATACAAACGCAATCAATTTTGCCCAATTATCAGAGTTTCATCCAAAGCATTTGGTGTAGGAAGAAGAGTACCTATTGTTGCAAAATATTTGGGATAGGTTTCCAATAAAAGGCAATACTAAAATTGTAAGGCTAAACTAAAAATATAATGAGAAAACAGAAACCAAATATTTGATGAAGAAAAAGTACTTGCCGTTTATACGCCTTTAAGAGTAGGAGTTTGTTGCTCCCTTCTCCTACAGCAGAAGGGCTGGGGATGAGGTCTAACAAAGCAAGTTTTTTATCGAAAATTTAGTTTAGACAAATCGGCAAGTAATCATCAGTGTTTAATAAATTCTTTTCACTGTTGCATCCTCTGCGAAAGGTTGTCCAGTAGTATATTTTTCTATTTGAATCATACCCGGTTTTTTGCCAATAGCCAAACTACCAATTTCATTTTCCATACCCAATGCTTGTGCAGCATGGATGGTAGCCCATGACAATATTTGCTCTATTGCTATAGAAGGAAAATGCTTTTGAATGGTTTTTATTTCGGCTAAAATATCTAAGGCATGATTAGATGCTAGACTGTCTGTACCTAAAACTATCTTACATCCTTTCTCCATCATCAATGGAATATTTGGTAGTTTATTTTCGATATATACATTCGCATTTGGACAAACACACCAAAAAAGTTTTTTATCCAATGTATTTGCAAAATCAATATCTGCAGAAGTAGTGACTGTATTATGCACTAAAATAATTTGTGCTGCTACATTTAATTTTTCTAGATAGGATGTGATGGAAGTTTTTCCCGTATGTGTAAAAAAGTATGTATCATTAAGTATAGCCAAAAACAATTTCAAAAAATCTCCAGTCCCAGAAATAAACAATTCATTTTCCGCATCGCATTCTTGATTGTGTATGGATGAAATTTTATTTTCACTACCTGCGTTCACCAATTCCATCATGGCAGAAGACACGGAATATGGAGCATGTAAAACAATAGAAGATGGATGTGACAATGCAAAAGTAGCACTAATTTGTTTACTCATTTCTACTCGTTCCATCGCATTTTCTTCTTTGAGTCCAACACATTCCACAAACGTATGATAAGCCAATCGCCCTTTCTTTTTTTGTTCCAAACTATCTAAGCCATTGCTAATATCACCAACTGCAACTATCCCATTCACAAGCATCATTTGTTCCGCATCCTGAATAGCCCTTTGCTTTTGTTCGTCTGAAAAATTATTTCTGAATTGATTTATTCCCAACAAAAAATCAACCAAACCTGTTCGTTCTGGAATACAATTTTTTAAATGAGAAAGTTCCAAATGACAATGCGCATTGATAAAACCGGGCATCAACAAACCTCGATAATGTTGAACTTCTTGATGTGTAGTTTGCGTTTGTATATCCACAATCACACCATCTTCTTGCACGCTCAGAACAGTATGATTAGGTAAAAATTGTTGTCCGTCAAAAATAAAATCAGCAGATAAAAAATGCATAAGTGAAAGTAAAATTTAATTTATCCGTTGACGAAACATTGCACAGCTTCAAAAAAAAAAATTACGCAAATGCAAATTAATCAAAAATTTTTCTATCTTGTTCCATTAAATAATAGAAAAATGGAAATAACACAGGAACAGAAAGGACACCCTAAAGGACTTTGGGTATTATTTGGAACAGAAATGTGGGAGCGTTTTAATTTTTATGGCATGCGCGCCATACTTACATTGTTCATGGTGAATTCGCTACTCATGAAAGAAGGCGATGCTTCATTAATTTATGGTGGATTTCTCGGACTCTGTTATTTGACACCAATGTTGGGCGGTTTTATCTCTGATCGTTTTTTCGGGAATAGAAATTGTATTTTGCTTGGTGGATTAATGATGGCTGTTGGACAGTTGCTATTATTTACCAGTGCCTCTGTGTTTGGGAATAATATGAGTTTGGCACAAACATTATTGTGGACTGCACTCACCATTATTATTTTCGGGAATGGTTTTTTCAAACCGAATATTTCGAGTATGGTGGGTAGTTTATATCCAAAACAAGAGAAATCAAAATTAGACACAGCCTTCACTATTTTTTATATGGGTATTAATCTGGGTGCCTTTTTAGGTCAATTGATTTGTCCATTAGTTGGTGATGTAAAAGACGCAGGTGGCATTCGAGATATTCATGCATTTAAATGGGGATTTCTAGCAGCTTCTATAGCCATGCTAATTGGCACAGCTGTATTTTATGTCTTGAAAAATAAATATGTTGTAGATCCAGCTGGCAAGGCTTTGGGCGGTTTGCCAAAACATAATGATGCTTCACATTATGAAGAAGGCGAAGCACAAAAAGCAGTTTTTTCTACGATGTCATTAGTTGGTGCTTGTGCTGCATTTTTTATATTATTTTTTACCTGTAATTATTTCATCACTGGTACAAATAATTTAAAAGTCATTTTATATGGTCTAATTCATCATGGCAATTTTGCTTACCATAGTTTGGTCGGTGAAAATTTTGTAAAAACAATTATTTATCCAATTATCTATTCATTGGGTCTCACTTTAGCAGGATTAATTATTTCAGACAAATCTTTAACTAAAGTGGAGTTGCAGAGAATCTTAGTTATTTATATTGTTGGATTCTTCATCATCTTTTTCTGGGCTGCGTTTGAACAAGCTGGTTCATCCCTTACCTTCATAGCAGATAACCAAACGGATAGAAACTTTTTTGGTTGGAATATGCCGCCATCTATGGTTCAAATATTTAATGGACTATTCGTATTTTCATTTGCATTCCCTTTTAGTTTATTGTGGGATAAATTAAGATCTAAAGGAAGAGAACCTATTTCTACAGTAAAACAATCCATCGGATTAGCATTGATTGCCTTGAGTTATTTTATCATCGCAAACAATGTGAAAGACTTGGGCAATTCTGGATTGCTAGCTATCAAATGGTTGATTCTACTATACTTAATTCAAACATTTGCTGAATTGTGTTTATCTCCTATTGGATTATCTTTAGTAGGTAAATTATCACCAAAGCGTTTTGCATCTCTATTATTTGGTGTATTCTTTTTATCGAATGCAGCAGGTTATGCACTTGCAGGAACATTGGGTTCATTGATACCTGCTACAGGTGATAAATTTAAAAAAGCGCAAGAATTAGGTATTGACTTACAAGCCATATTAAACAAAACTGTTACTGCTACACCAGAGCAATTAAAATTATTAGATACCAATCAATTAAGCGCTACCAACCCTGTATTTGCTGGATTTGAAATCCATAATTTATATGAATTCTTTATGGTGTTTGTGGTATTGACAGGTATAGCAGCACTTATCTTATTTTTACTTACACCACTCTTAAAGAAAATGATGCATGGTGTTCGCTAAATAAAAAATATACCAGTAGCATTTATTTTTTAATTAAAAAATACGCTACGGCAGAATAAAAAAATCCTCACGATGATGAGGATTTTTTTATGGGTAAGAATAAAAGAAAGATTAAGTCTTGTACTGCATTTTTATTGATAAAAATGACGGTGTTTTTTATACCAATCAAAAGCTAATTTTAATCCCTCGCTTACAGAAATATTTGGCTGATAGTCTAAAAGATTTTTTGCCTTGTCAATGTTTGCCAAACTATGCGGAATATCTCCTTTGCGGAATGGTCCAAAAATGGGTTCGAGATTTGAATCCGCAATTTTTTTGATGGTATTAAATAATTGTACCAAAGTAGTACTCTCTCCAAATGCAATATTATACACTTGATTCACTGCAGCGCTATTCTCTATAAACAAAGCCTTGATATTGGCTTGAACAACATTGTCTATACAAGTAAAATCACGGCTATAACTACCATCACCATGGATAGTAGGCGCTTCATTATTTAATACAGCATCCATAAACAAAGGAATCACAGCAGCATAAGCTCCCTTAGGACTTTGGTGCGGACCAAACACGTTAAAATAACGCAAGCCGATAAATTCCATTCCGTATGTTTTAGCAAACACATCGGCATACAATTCCATTACATATTTAGTGACTGCATATGGAGATAAAGGGCGACCAATAATGGCTTCTATCTTTGGTAAGGATTCGCTATCCCCATAAGTAGAGGAAGAAGCAGCATACACTATACGTTTGATATTGGCATTTTTAGCAGCCGTATAGATATTTAAGGTACCTGTAATATTGGTATTATTTGAATTAATTGGATCTACAATACTACGAGGTACAGAACCTAATGCGGCTTGATGACTTACTACATCCATACCTATCATGGCTTTTTCACATGTTGCAAAATCAGTAATGTCCCCTACCATTAATTCAAACTTTGGATGATTCATTATCTCCGCTAAATTTTGACGATAGCCTGTACAAAAATTGTCTAATACGCGAACCTTGATAACTCGTTCATCATGTAACAATGCCTTTGTGAGGTTCGAACCAATAAAACCTGCACCACCAGTAAGAAGAATATTCATTTGGCGAAAGTAGAAATATAAATTTGTTGTTTCTTTTATAAACAAATATTTTTGTTGCTTTTATAAATAGATGATAGTAGTAACGGGTTGTGCTGGTTTTATTGGATCACATGTATGTGAATGCCTTCTTGAATTAAATATTGATGTTATAGGCATTGATAATTTAGATCCATTTTACGCAGAGGATATCAAACGTAAGAACATTTCTACTCTATTAAAATCAAAAAAATTCACTTTTTTAGAAGCCAATATTACAAGTACAGAAACTTGGAATGAAGTAAAGAAATATAACAATATCGAAGGTGTCATTCATTTGGCAGCCAAAGCAGGTGTTTTGCCTTCTTTAGAAAACCCTGCCGCATATATTGATACAAATATTGTTGGCACCCAAAAAGTATTAGATTTCTTAAAAGAAACAGGTATCAAAAAAATGGTTTTTGCTTCGTCATCATCTGTTTATGGCAACAATGTTAAAATCCCTTTTAGTGAGGATGATAGGGTAGACAATCCAATTTCACCTTATGCTTTTACTAAAAAATCAAACGAGTTGCAAATACATACTTGGCATCATTTATATAAAATAGATGTTGTTTGTTTACGATTATTTACTGTTTTTGGTCCACGACAACGTCCGGATTTAGCAATTAGAAAATTTGTTCAAAAAATCGAAAATGACCAAGCTATTGAAATGTATGGCGATGGTTCTTCAGCTAGAGATTATACATTTATTCATGATACAGTTTCGGGAATTATGAGTGCATGGAATTATGTAAAGAACAATGAAAATGTATATGAAATAATTAATTTAGGAAACAAAAATCCTGTTCAATTAAAAGAACTGATTGCTACATTATATGAAATACTAGAAAAAACACCCAACGTAATACAAACAACTATGAAACCTGGTGATGTAAATATTACGTTCGCTGACATTTCAAAAGCACAAAAATTATTAAATTATAATCCACAAACATCATTAAAAGATGGGCTTATCGCATTTGTAAATTGGTCTAAGAAGAATTAATTACTTTTCTAAATATGACGTTTATCATTTTATGAGCTAAAGCAAAATGTTTACATTCGCGTTTCTTCTTTTATGATCAAAAGAATAAATGAAAGGTATGGACAAGAAAATTATTTTAGTAGGATTAAATGAAATCAATTTTGAATACGTAGAGTCGTATATAAAAATGGGTTACTTGCCAAATTTTAAAAAAATATTTAATGATTATGGCTACCAATATACAACATCAGAAAAAACGTATGAATTACTAGAGCCTTGGATCCAATGGGTGACCATTCATACAGGAAAAACATATGAAGAACATCAAATATTTAGATTAGGAGATATTGTTGAGCATCCTCATTTAAAACAATTGTGGAATTTGGCTGAAGAGAAAGGATTGAGCGTAGCTGCAATATCACCTTTCAATGCTCGAAATGATTTAAAAAATCCATTGTTTTTTGTACCTGACCCATGGACAAAAACAAAAATATCTGGCTCACCCTTACTTCAAGATTTAGGAAAAGCTGTAGCCCAAGCTGTGAATGATAATGCACAAGAAAAAATAGATACATCTTCCATTTTTGCATTTTTAAAAGGGGCTATTAAATATATTCCAATTTCGAAAATATTTCACTATCTGACTATTATTTCCAAAATTAAAAAACCAGGTGCCAAAGCCATATTTTTAGATTCTTTCCTAGCAGACATTTTTATGAATGAATGGAAAAACACTAAACCCGATTTTTCCTCTTTATTTTTGAATACAGGCGCACATGTCCAGCATCATTATATGTTTAATTCAAAAGCATATACAGGTAAATTTGAAAATCCAGAATGGTATTGCCCAAAAAATTATGACCCATTATTAGAAGTTTTGAAAAATTATGATAGTGTATTAGGAGAATTGTTGACACTCAACACTAGGCTATTTATATTGACTGGGCTACATCAAAAACCGCATGAACATTTGACATTTTATTGGAGATTAAAAGACCATAAAGAATCCTTGAAAACAATGGGAATCGAAATTTTTGATGAAGTGCTACCAAGAATGTCAAGAGATTTTTTAATAAATTGCAGTTCAGAAGTCGACGCAAAAAATGCACAAACATTGTTAGAATCTTATACAAGTAAAAAAGAAAACATGCCCATTTTTACAGTCGACAATAGAGGAAAAAGTTTGTTTATTGAATTGACCTATTCCAATGATGTAAACGATACTTTTGAAATGTTTTCGTCGCTCACCCAAAAGACATTACACCTAAAACCATTGATTGCATTTGTGGCTATTAAAAATGGTGAACATGATGGCATTGGTTATTTTATAGATACGCATAAAAAATCAGCCCATGTAACGATACCCTTAACACAAACATTTGATGAAATTTGTCACGCATTTTAATTGTTATAGATTTCAAATGTTTTATCTAGTACGGATTGTATAGAAAATTCTGCTTCCGCAATTTTCCTTCCATGCTCCCCCATCTCATTTCTTATTTTTTCATGGACTAATAAAAATTCCATCGCTGCCGCAAGTTCGACAATTTGTTTCTTTTCTACAATAAGTCCATTATAATTATCAGTTACAACCTCTTTACAACCAGGTACATTTGTTGTAATGATGGCTCGGCCAACAGCACAAGCTTCAATTAATGATTTCGGTATTCCTTCTCTATAGGAAGGTAACACCACTACATTTGAATCGCACAACCAATGATAAATATTGCTTTGTTCTCCAACCCAAATAACAGGTGAATTTTGCAATAATTCCTTAAAATACGATTCCGATATTCCAGCCTTATTTTCTAGGTCTATTCTACCTGCAATGACAAATGAAGATTGATTTGGATATTTTTCTTCCACTATTTTTGAAGCCTCAATATATTCAATGATACCTTTGTCTGCCAAAATTCTAGCTGCCAAAAAAAACGTAACTTTTTCTTGAACAGGCTCTTTTGTAAATGCAAATTCATGTAAATCCACACCTGATCCTTTAATAATAAACACATGTTTTTTATCTACAATATTTAACCCTACCACCTCATTATAATCATCATGATTCTGGAAGATAAATCGCATATTCCTATTACTAAAAGCAAATTTGAATAATTGTTTCATAGTTTTTCTCAATAAAAAATTACTTGAATCTGATAAAGCAAAACCAAGCCCTGGAAGTGCATTTACTACTTTTCCTACTTTAACAAATTTAGAAGCTATAGATCCATAAATCACTGGTTTCATAGCAACCTGATGTATAATATCTGGTTTGTGTTTTTTATATAGTTGAATGAAAAATAAAATTGTTTTAAGCTCTACAAAAATATTTAGACCAGAACGTGACATTGGAATTGGAATAAATTTAAATCCATGTTTAGTTATTTGATCGGAATAGCCACTATCAATGGCAACAATTGTAACATCATAACCTCTTTTTTTTGCTTCAAGAGCGATTGGCATTCTATGAGATAATAAAAACCAGTCTACATTAACCACTAAAAACAATGAAGGCATTTAATATTGTTTAGATAAATTCATTAAATAATAATTCAAATAAAATAGCTTTTGTTGATAAATTTTTTGAGTGGATCAATTTTTGTACTATTGTCATATATTTACTTAAATGGCATTTCCAATAATTTTTAGTTTTCTAGACACTGCAATTTATATTATTCTCATTGGTATTATTACATTTTTTTTATCAAGAACTAAATATAGTGGTTTTGAAAGGAAATTTTTAATATGGGGGTTTTTATTACGTGCATTTGCAACACCATTGTATTTACTTTATCATAAATATGTCCAAAAAACTGGAGATATATTTCAATATTATAGTGATAGTACATACCTATCCAACATATTTTTCAAATCTCCATCCTTATATTTTAAAATGTTGTTTTCAGAAATTACACCAACTAAATTTCCTGACATAGATATGTATAAACAGATGTTTCTTTTTGAAAAAGATGAAGCCATGATTTGCAAATTTGGAAGTTTTATCGGCATTTTTTTAAACAGCAGTTTTTTAAACATTTCACTAATTTTTTCTTTATTTGGATTATTGGGTTGTTGGAAAATATATACAACATATAAAAAGCTATATCCCGATTATGCTAAACAATTTGGCTATGCCATTTTATTTGTGCCTAGTGTCTTATTTTTTGGCACTTCTCTAACAAAAGATAGCCTTTGTTTAGGAGGTCTTGGATTGTTGTTTTCGGCACTATTTCAAATATTTGTTTTTAAAGAAAAAATAATTAAAAATGTCTTTATCCTGTTTTTTTGCTTTATTATTTTCCTAAATGTGAAAATATATATTCTTATGTCCATTTTGCCAGCCTTATTATTTAGCTTTATTATTAAATTTATCATTGGTATAAAAAATCGAATAATAAAATATTTAATATTTCCACTCATTATATATACGTTTTATTTATTAGTCGTTTTTAGTTCAACCTATTTAGGAGATATAGCAGAAAAATATGCTTTTGAAAATTTAACCAAGACATTGGTTGTTAACTACAATTATTTATCAAAGGAGACATTTGCTGGTAGCTCTTACGATTTAGGTACTATTGAACCCACCATTACTAGCATATTAGGACATTTTTTGGCAGCTGTAAATGTTTCCCTATTCAGACCTTTCTTTTGGGAAATTAAAAATAGTTCTATGTTTGTTTCTTCCGTTGAGAGTACATTCACAATTCTAATATCCCTTTATGTAATTTTGAAAAAGGGCATCTTCAACATATTTAAACAAATTTTTAAAAATTATACAATACTTTTTAGCTTCACTTTTTGTATAATATTTTCATTTGCAATAGGAATTTCAAGTGGCAATTTTGGCACCTTGATTAGATATAAAATTCCTATGATCCCTTTTTATTTTTCAGCTTTAGTCATTTTATATAATTCCAAAAAAACTTTACCTTTCAATAAAAGTACGCCAATTGGTTAAAAGTGAATGTAAACTATACTTCTCTATTGCGTATGATTTATGAGTCAATTTGTTATCCAACAAATACTTTATTGCATTCTTCCATTTTATTTCATTTTCAGTTAATTCACGGTTATCTAGAATTAACTCACCAGAAAATTTTGGCAAAAGAAATCCAAATTTAGTTTCTAATGCTTCCGTTATATCTACATCCAAATTATTTTCGGACAACATTATTTCTTTAGGACCCGATTTACAATCAGATGAAATAACAGGCGTTCCGCAAATCAAAGATTCAATAAGTGCATTAGGTAATCCTTCATAAATGGATGGAAATAAAAATAACTTCGCGTGTTTGTAAAAAAAATAAGGATTTTTTTGAAAGCCTATAAAATAAATATCATACCCACTCGTAACCACATCATTCCGTTTAAAAGAAAAAGTTTTTAACCCCAATAATTCAGATTGAGCAACTAAATCATCAAATAATTCTCCTTCTCCTAAAATGAATAGTTTTAAACTTGGATTAGTTTCTACAAGCTCATTAAAAATTCTAATAATATGCCATTGCCCCTTTTGTTTATCGGTTCTACCAATATTTATTAAGCAAGTGTTATTCATTAATATTTCTGAAAAAACAGAATCTACTTCTTTACTTTTTTGTAAAATCAATTCAACATCATATCCATTTACTATGGTCTGAATTTTATTTTTTATGAATGGAAAGTGCTTTGTTAAATCATTAGCTGTATCAAATGAGTTTGGCACAATGGAATCGGCTCGATAAAGTAAAAATTTAAAAAAACGCCCAGACAAGGAAATACCATCTGTATTTTGTGCATGCGCAAATGGATTAATTCTAATACTTAAAGTTGTTTTACACTTAAATAAATATTTGGCAACTATGCCCAAAATAGTAGACAATTGAAGAAAACAAATTAAATGGGTGTGTTTGTTTACGCCTAGCTTTTTTAATTTATAAAGAACTGTAATTACTTGAAATATTTTTGGAACCAATTTCCCATTTGAAATTGTATTGGTCAGAAAAATAATTTTATTCTTAGGAATGTCATAAATAAGTGTTGGCTCAATACATAATATTTTATCTATCTCCTGTAGTTGAGAAATATAACTTATTTGGCGTTCTGCACCACCACCGCCCAGTGAATTCACAAGAATAAATGTCTTCTTTATTTCATCCATTTGTCATACCACATTTGAAACATAAATAGATACCAAATTTTTTCTGCTCGTTCTTTTTTTCCGTTGTAAAATGCATCAATTACTTTTCTAGTTTCTGCCACATTAAAAATATTTTGTTTCTCCAAATAAGCAATATCAAAATACGCCTGAACCATATGTTTTAAATCTACAATTAACCATTGTTCTATCGGAATTCCAAATCCCATTTTTGGTCTATCCATTATTTCCTTAGGAACATATTGATGCGTGATTTCACGAAGAATATGCTTTTTAATTCCATTGTTGTATTTATACTCAACTGGCAATTGTGCGGCCCATTCAATAACTCGATGATCTAAAAATGGCTCCCTGCCTTCTAGGCTATGTGTCATTGTTGCTCTATCTACTTTTTGCAAAATATCATCTACCAAATAAGTTTGATAATCAATAGCCATAATATAACTCAAGGTCGAATATCTATTTCCATTCAACTCTTTACTATCAAATGCAGTAAGCAATTTCGATGGTTTAGAAAGCAATAATTTATCGATGTCTTCTTGCAAAAATTGTTTACTCAATACTTGATTCATGCTAGCGTCATCGGCTTGTTTTAAGAATTGTTTTACTTTTTCATATCTGCTATGAAACAAGTATTTATTCTTTAAAACAGGAATAGAATCCGCATCCATAATATGCATAAAACTCGCTATTGATTTTCGAATGGGAGATGGAATAGCTTTTATTTTTTTGCCAAACTTCATCATATAATCATATCGATTATAGCCTGCGAACACTTCATCTCCAGCATCAGCGCTTAAAGCAACTGTAACTTTTTGTCGTGCTATTTTACTCACTAAAGTTGTCGGAATAGCGCTACTATCTGCAAAAGGTTCATCATAATAAAAAGGTAAATCAGGAACAATTTCTAATGCTTCCTTTTCCGTACAATAATACTCTGTGTGGTCTGTACCTAAATGTTTTGCAACATCTTTTGCGTATTCTGCTTCATTTATTTTTTTATCCTCAAATCCTATGGTAAATGTTTTAATCTTTTCTGTTCTGTCCTTTTGCAATAAGGCTGTAACTAAAGTACTGTCATATCCTCCACTCAAAAAAACACCAACCGGCACATCGCTCACCATTCTATAATTGCATGCATTTGTCAACAATTTTTCTGTTTCTTTTTTAGCATCTTCAAACCCTATTTTTAGTTCGGGTTTGTTATACGCATCATACACATTCCAATATTGTCCTTTTGTAATTTCTTTAGTTGATAAATTAAAATGTAAGTAATGGCCTGGGTTTAATTTATATGTATGTTGGTAAATACAATGTGGATTTGGAATATACCCATATTGCAAAAAGCAACTTACACTGTCTATATTTAATTGCTTCTCAAATTGTGGATGAGCAACTATAGCTTTTAGTTCAGAAGCAAATAATAAAATATCATTTTGCCAATAATAAAATAATGGTTTTACACCTGCTCTATCTCGAATAAAATAAACTTCATTTTTTTCAACATCAAGCAACACAATGGCAAACATGCCAATAAATTTATGGATACATGTCAAGCCCCAAACTTCATAAGCGTGCAAAATAACTTCTGTATCAGAATGACTCTTGAATTGATGCCCCAGTGCGATTAACTCTTCTCTAATTTCATTATAATTATAAATCTCTCCATTGAATACAATATGCAAGTGCTTGTATTCCATAGGTTGGCTGCCACCTTCCGACAAATCTATAATACTTAAACGCCTGTGCCCAAAACCTATTAATGCATTCGTTGTATTATACATTTTCAAACCATCTCCATCTGGTCCACGATGATACATAGTATCATTCATTTTCTTTAATACAGATAGGTCCGATTTTTTTGTAAAATCAATAAAGCCTGAAATACCACACATAGTGTGCGAAGATAATAATATACTATCCTATTTGTTATTTATACAGAAAAAAGTAGTTCAAATAAATGGTAAAAAAATATTATACCTTTTGAAAATGTGTTTTCCTCTGCATTAAATTGATTTATATAATTCCAATAACTCGAAAGTATAATATTCTACAGAAAAATCATTTTTGATTGTTTCTTTGGCATTATTCGAGAGACTGAGGTATTCCTTTTCAGAAAGATTATGTGCTTTGATCATGCACTGCAAAAATTCTTCATACGTTTCAAAAACAAAACCATTCACGCCATTTTTAACAATCAATTCTGTACCTTCTGCATTGGATACAATAGGCACTACGCCATAAGACATTGCTTCTAAGAGAGAATTATTGGCATAAACTATTTTAGCTGGCAAAACAAAAAAAGAAGCATTTTGGTAGTAATACTGCGGATTTATGTAGCCGAAAATTTCTAAATTTTTAGGCTTATTTTCTTTCATATAGTTAGCTTGAGTACTGCAATTTTCTTTTTGCAAGCCGAGTAACGCATTTTTAGAATGAATAAATGCATCATTTTTTAACGCATCCACAAACCAATTACTAAATCGTTCATTGATGAGCCTATTAACCCAAATAAAATCGAAAGCGCCTTTTGTAGTTTTGAAAAAATCTGGATATGTCGTTACGTTATGAAAAAAAGTCAAATTCTTTACGCCAATTGCTTTTAGTTTTTCCTTCATGTATAATTCTCTGTACCAAACCACATTAGCTAATTTATACGTAAAATACATCGAAACCCTAGTTAAAAAGGAATACCCATTTTTATGATAATAAAGTAAATCCCCTCTTTCAACGCATATTATTTTTACATTTAATATTTTGCATAAAATCGAAAAAATAATTGCAAATCTTCCACCTGGATAAATTTCAACATGATGAATTTTTTTCCTATTATTATAAACCTGTTTAAATAAATAAAATGTTCTTTTAAGAATTGAATTCGACAAAATAATTTTTCGACTACCTTCTGCTTTTGCTTCATTAGAATTGCATTGTAACCAAATAGGTATAAATCCATTTTGTTCTACAATTTCATTTTGCAGCTCATTTTTTTTAAGAAAAATGTCAATCAGTATATAAATGAATTTCTTGCTTTCCATTAAAATCTCAAACTAAATTGGCAGCCATTAATAAATTCCATGAAAAAGGATTGATATCAGCTTGATTCGCTGAAACGCCATAGCTCTGTGCATTAATAATTTTGCTTTCTATAAGTTTGATTTTGCTTTCTATAAGTTTACGTTTCACTTCTTCACTCTCCATCCAATTTTTTTGTGGAGGCTCATACCCAATTTTATCCTTTCTCCAACCAATTTCAGGCGGTAAAATAGTAAATGTTTCACGCATGATCCACTTAGTCCAACCATCATTAATTTTCATAGTTGCTGGTAGAGTAAATAAAAATTCAACAAGTTCATGATACAAAAATGGAAGTCTTACTTCTCTACTATGTGCCATGCTATTTCGGTCCGCATAACGAAGAAGTTGTTGCAAACCATTCTTCATAGTACTTGAATATAAGGATTCATTCAGGGTGGAAAAATTACTACCCGGCGTTTCAAAAATTTCATTTTTATAAGCACTATAAAAATCTCTATTGAACAAAGGATTTTTTAATTGTTCCCAATCATTTTTCAATTTCTTAATTGGCTTCACCAAAGATGGCGAAATGTCTCTTACTCTATCTCCTAATGTCTTACCGGTAAGGCCATTAATGATGTTGTTACTATGTAGTTCTTTATATTTAGCAAATTGTTGATTATAAGTTCCTTTACTCTGTTTTTTTAATTCATTAAAAAATGGAAGATAGTAAGCATGATAACCAGCCAAAATTTCATCTGCACCTTGACCATCCAGCAAGACAGTCACATTGTTTTCTTTAGCCATTTGCATCACCTTATATTGCACATAAATGCTAGCACTTCCATAAGGTTCTTCCTGATGCCAGCTTAGGTTTTCAATATCTTTAATTAAACCTTCATTATCTGGGGTTACAAAATGAGGTTCAACGTTTGTTTTTGCAATTACAAAATCCATAAACCTTCTTTCATCTTTAGCGAATCCGGGAAAAACCGCACTAAAGGTATTTTGCTTTTGGGCAGTTCCTTTTTTCAATTCATCAATCACGCTTACCACCAAACTACTGTCTAATCCTCCGCTCAAGCTACTTCCAACTGTAACATCGCTTCTCAATCTTCTTTTCACAGAGGTGTAAAACAATTCATGAAATTTTTCCGTAGCCTCTTTAAGTTGTATGCCTTGGTTTATATTTTTCCAATCGATATCATAATATCTATGCATGCTAAGGTCCAAACTACCTAGATCAACTCTTAGATAATGGCCATGCTCTAGACGAGTACAATTAGTATAAAATGTTTCAGATAAATCTTGTGGATTTTCCATATAACCAAATGACAAATAATTAAACAACATTCTATTGTTCACTTCTTTGCTAATACCTCCTGCCCAAAGGCATTTCATTTCACTTCCAAATAAAAAATACTCTCCTTTTTTGTAACTATAAAAAAATGGTTTCTCTCCAAAACGGTCCCTTGCACAAAAGATATAATTTTCTATTTTATCATATAATACAAAGGAGAACATGCCATCTAAATAATCCAAACATTTCTCCTTGTACTTGTCATACATTGCCATTAAAACTTCTGTATCACTTTGGGTTTTAAATCTATATCCTTGGCTAGTTAATGATTCTTTTAATTCTATATAGTTGTAAATTTCTCCATTAAATACAATGCAGTAACGCGTATCCTCTCCGTCTCCTGAAGGAGAGGGAAGGTCATAATGCATAGGTTGATCAGCTTCACGGCTTAAATCTATAATAGACAATCGTCTATGTCCCAAACCTACTTCCCCACTATAAGAAATCCAATGCCCTTCGCCATCTGGTCCACGATGCGCAATTGCATCTGTCATTTTTTTTAGTAATGAGATCGTAACTTTATTTGGATCGTTTGAGATAATTCCTGCTATACCACACATGCTGCTGCTAATCTGTTTGGCACAAAGATAATATAATTGCGATGGCATACAAATCGTATTCTTTGCTCATTCTAGAATACATATTGAAAATAAAAAACGTCCCTATTCCTAGAGACGTTTTTTATTTTATTCAGTACTGAAATATTACTTCTTTTCAATTTTACTCACATGCGTCAATTTCGCATCTTCGAAAATTTGTAAAGCGTAAATTCCATTTGCCAATTCGCCTAGACTGATTGACATTGGATTCATTCCTTTTTCTGTTTTCAATTGTACTTGCTTGATTAA
>CAMDVD010000016.1 GCA_945878115.1 Chitinophaga pinensis
ATAAAAATGAACTACAAGCGCTAACATCGCATAAGCCTAATGCGGGCTGTAGGAAGTAATTGAACATTTGGAATTCTATTTATCTTTAGTACTTTTACCCAGCTGATGTTCTTCGAATGCCCGCACAAGGCCTATGCGCGGAACGTTACAAGCAAGCCTAAAAGACGACACTACAGCCATCAACGAGACACCTAAACCATCAACCTTTGACATCCTGACCAGATTTTCCGGACGACCTTAACTCGGTAGACAATTTCGCTATATTTCGACACAGACCAACAGACCAACTTGGCGACACACAAGCCGGCCCAAGAAAAAATAAAACACCCCACCGCACAAAAAAAATTGAATTTCTGCCACCGCACAAGTGGCACATTTGGCTTTGCCCGACACACAAGCCGACCCTTCTGCAAAGCCAAAAGAGCCACTTTTTCCCTACGCACCAAAGACAATAGAGACGAGACAACTTAACTTTGTAGAACTCCTACTTAAAATTAATTTCATAAAAAGTTTGGATATTAGAAAACTTTGTTTACTTTTGTAGCGTCATTACAAAGGAATAAATTTTGAAAACGCTAATAAAAGATATCACACACATCCAAACCGGACTATTTGCAAAGCCTTCAGGCATTGGCGAATTGGTGTATCTACAGTCCAAGCATTTTGACGAATACGGTCAATTGCACGCTGTTTTACATCCCGACTTGGTGGCTGACGGCATTTCTGAAAAACACTTACTGAAAGATGGTGATGTTCTTTTTGCTGCCAAAGGGACCAAAAATTTTGCAGCCGTTTTTGAAAACCACAACGAACCATCCGTTGCTTCCACTTCCTTTTTTGTTATCAGACCAACCGACAAAAAAGTGATGCCTCAATATTTGGCTTGGGTGCTTAATAACCACACAACACAAACATTATTGAAAGGACAAGCAATCGGAACTTCCATCCCATCTATTTCAAAACAGGTTTTAGAAAATTTGGAAATAGCAGTGCCGAGCATTGAAACGCAAAAAGCGATTTTACAAATCACTAAACTCCGCAACAAGGAAAAATCTTTGAAGCAGGAAATTGAAACACTAAGAGAAAAACAAATTCAACAACAAATAATCAACGCAATAAAATAAATATCATGGCTAAAATAACTCAGAAAGACATCAACGATGCGGTTTGGAAAGCTTGCGACACCTTTAGAGGTAGCATTGACCCGAGCGTTTACAAAGACTATGTGCTTACCATGCTGTTCCTAAAATATCTCAGCGATGTGCATGACGATAAAATGGAAGGCTACTTAGCAAAATACAATGGTGATGTGGAACGTGCCAAACGTGCCATGCAACACGAACGCTTTGTTGTGCCGGAGCATAGTCATTTTAAGTTCTTGTACGATTCTCGTAATGAAGCCAACATTGGCGAACTCATTAATATTGCGTTGGCAGATTTGGAAGAAGCCAACCGTGAGAAATTGTACAGCGAAGATGGTGCAGGAATTTTCCAAAACATTGACTTTAACAACAGCAAACTGGGTGAACCAAAAGACAAAAACACCCGACTGAAAAACCTATTGCTTGATTTCAACAAAGATGCTTTGAACCTTCGTCCTTCGCATTTGGATGGCAACGACATTATTGGTGGTGCTTACATGTTCCTGATTGAAAACTTTGCCAGTGATGCAGGTAAAAAAGCAGGTGAATTTTTTACACCAAAAGAAGTTTCTACACTTATTGCAAAACTGACGAAATCAAAACCCGGTTCACGCATTAGTGATCCAACCTGCGGTTCGGCTTCTCTCTTAATTAAAGCAGGTGAAGAAGTTGGTTCAGATAATTTTTCACTCTACGGACAAGAAGCCAATGGAAGCACCTGGGCTTTGGCGGTGATGAATATGTTTTTGCATGGTTTTGATAATGCTACTATTCGCTGGGGCGATACCATACGCAACCCTAAACTGAAAGAAGGCGATACGCTGATGAAGTTTGATACGGTAGTGGCAAATCCGCCATTCTCCTTAGACAAATGGGGAAAGGTGGAAGATAAAGAAGGAGATAAAACCACCATCAGCTACGACCCTGAAACCGATAAATACAACCGTTTTTGGAGAGGCGTACCACCCAAGAGCAAAGGGGATTGGGCATTTATCAGTCATATGATTGAAACACTGAACGAACACGGCAAAGCAGGTGTGGTTGTGCCACATGGCGTATTGTTTCGTGGCAGCAGCGAAGGCCGCATACGCCAACGCACCATTGAAGAAAACCTGCTCGAAGCCGTGATTGGCTTACCTGCCAACCTGTTTTTTGGTACAGGTATTCCGGCAGCTATTTTAGTATTTAACAAGCAAAAAAATAGCAACAACTTTTTGTTTATAGATGCAAGCAAACATTACGAAAGTGCCAAAAACCAAAACAGGCTGCGTGAAAGCGATATTGAACACATTGTAAATACCTACCGTGATTTTGCTGCGGCCAAATTACAGCCCGGTGTGGTAGAAGACAAGTTTAGCTATGTAGCTACAGCAGATGAAATACAGGAAAACGAATTCAATCTAAATATTGCCCGTTATGTAGACACTTTTGAAGAAGAAGCTGAGGTTGATATTGAAGTAGTATCTAAAGATATTAAAAACCTAGAAATTGAATTGAAGCAAGTACAAGATGAATTAGAAAATTTATTAAACAAACTTCAATAAAATATCATGGAAGATTTGAAAGAAATAACGCACAAGCATACTGCAGCAGGATTTATTCCAAAGGAATGGGGAATAAATAATTTAGAAAAAATTGCTGAATTCAGAAATGGTAAAGCTCATGAAAACATTGTCGATTCTGAAGGCAAATACATAATTATTAACTCAAAGTTTATTTCAACAGAGGGTGAGGTTGCCAAGTATTCTAAAGAAATACTTTGTCCGTTGTCTAAAGGTGAAATAGTCATGGTTATGAGTGATGTTCCAAATGGCAAGGCAATTGCCAAATGTTTTTATGTTAAAGAAGATAATCTTTACACTTTAAATCAAAGAATTTGCGCAATTACTGCAAGCAAGGTTGATTCAATATTTTTATATTATGCCCTGAACAGAAATAAATATTACTTAACATTTGACGATGGCGTAAATCAAACAAATTTGAGAAAAGAAGAAGTTCTAGAATGCCCAATCCCACTCCCACCACTCCCCGAGCAAAAAGCTATAGCTCAGGTGCTCAGCACGGCAGATGCCGCCATCCATACCACCGAAAGACTCATTGCCCAAAAAGAACTCCGCAAAAAATGGCTCATGCAGCAATTACTTACAGGGAAGAAAAGGTTGATGGGGTTTAGTGGGGAGTGGAAGGAAATGCACTTAGGAGATTTGGGCGTTTCATTTAACGGTTTAACTGGTAAAACTAAAGAAAACTTTGGTAGCGGCTTCCCCTTCATTACCTACATGAATGTTTTTTCAAATTCACGCACAGACATTTCACAAGTTGACCATGTAAATATTGAAGAAAATGAAAACCAAAATAGCGTAAAATATGGTGACTTTTTCTTTACAGTTTCTTCTGAAACCCCAAATGAAGTGGGTATGGCTTCTGTGCTATTAGATGAGGTGGAAAATCTTTATTTGAATAGTTTTTGTTTTGGGTTCAGATTATTCGATTTCGAAACTTTAAGTCCTATTTATGCTCAATTTCTGTTTAGATTTCAAAGCTTTAGAGAGGCAATGTGCTTGTTAGCCCAAGGTTCAACTCGTTTTAATATTTCCAAAACTGGAGTAAAGCAAATTCTTTTGACTTTGCCACACATTGAAGAACAAACCGCCATTGCCCAAGTTTTGCAAGCGGCCGATAAAGAAATCAGCTTGCTCAAAGCCAAAGCGGAGAAGTTGAGGGAGCAAAAAAAGGGGTTGATGCAGGTGTTATTGACTGGGAAAATACGTCTGAATCTGAATTTACAGAATTAAAGAATTAACAGAATTTATAATGAACAGAATGAAGAAACAAATAATGACAAAATACAATATAACTAACCCAATTATGAAAATTATAAAATTCAGTAAATTCAGATTCAGATAATGGAGAAAGATACACTTACATACACAATTATTGGTTGCTCCATGAAGGTACACAATACCCTTGGCCCCGGGTTTCAGGAAGTGATTTATCAGCGATGTTTAGCTATTGAACTACAAAAAGCTGGATTAGATTTTGTAAGAGAGCAAGAACATACCATTTACTATGAAGGCTTTGATGTGGGAACACGCAGAGCAGATTTTGTTGTAGAAAATAAAATTGTGGTTGAAATAAAGGCACTAGTAAATCTTGAAGATGTGCATCTGGCCCAAGCCAAAAATTATATTGTGGCTTATGATTTCCCTAATGGATTGCTAATCAATTTTGGTAGTCAAAGTCTGCAACACAAGCTGTTATTTAACCCCAAGTATCACCCCAAATCAAATTCAGAAATTTCTAAAATTCAGTAAATCCCGATTCAGACAATGTTGATCCAATTCGCCTCCGACCTTCATTTAGAATTCCCTGCCAACAAGAAATTCCTAAAGTTACATCCTTTGCAGCCGGTGGGTGAGGTATTGATATTGGCGGGTGATATTGTTCCCTTTGCAATGATGGATAAGCATCTTGATTTTTTTAGTTATCTGTCAGATAATTTTGAAACCATTTATTGGTTACCAGGCAACCATGAGTATTACCAATTTGATATTGCCGAAAAAAGTGGTGTGCTGAATGAAAAAATTCGCAGCAATCTATTTTTGGTTAACAATACTTCAGTGTTTCATAAAAACACCAAGCTTATTTTTTCTACACTTTGGAGTAAAGTAAGTGATGGCCATCAATGGCAAATAGAAAGAAGTATGAACGATTTTTATCAAATAAAGAACAAGGGTTTTCGCTTTTCTGCAGAGGCTTATAATCAATTGCATGAAGATAGTCTAGCCATTATTCAAAAGGAGTTGAATTCGGTGAAGGATGAAACGGTGGCTGTTTTTACTCACCACTGTCCCACTTTTCTAAACTACCCTGTGCAATACAAAGGCGATTTGCTTAATGAAGCATTTGCCGTTGAACTATTTGACCTGATTGAAACATCCAAAATTGATTATTGGGTGTATGGGCACCACCACAGCAATATCCCTGAATTTAGCATTGGTAATACTAAGCTTATCACTAATCAGCTAGGTTATGTTCAACAAAATGAACATAAATTATTTGAAACAAGTAAATATATTGAATTATGAAAATTAGATTAATAAAGAAAAATCTGCAAAATAAATTTAACGGCTTTATTGAGCAAAATAAATTTACAACACATGAGTAAAACATTCAATTTCTACTGCGATGAAAGTTGTCATTTAGAAAATGACCACCAGCCTTATATGCTTATCGGTTATGTGAGTTGTGCAGTAAACCAGATAAAACTCCACTCAAAAAACATTAAACAACTTAAAGCCAAGCATCATGTGTTTTACGAAACCAAATGGAGTGGTTTATCCAAATCAGCTTATCCGCTTTATAATGATTTGATAGATTATTTCTTTGCAACAGACTTACAATATCGTGCTATTGTAATAGATAAAAGCCAACTAAAGCACGCAGACTACAATCAAAATCACGATGATTTTTATTACAAGATGTATTTTCAGTTGTTAAGTAAAAAATTAATTCCGGAGCATAACTACAATATCTATCTCGACATAAAAGATACTCGAAGTGCGAAGAAAGTAAATGGATTAAAGAGCTTCTTGAACAACAATTTTATTTCTGTTCGCAACTTGCAAAACATCCGGTCGCACGAAAGTGAATTGATGCAGCTAACTGATATCATTACGGGTGCAATTTCTTACCATTTGCGTGGATTAAATACGGTTATTGCAAAGAATAGAATCATTGAAAAAATTCAACAACACAGCAAACATCCTTTACAGCATTCAACTCCGAAAGACCATCAAAAGTTCAACCTTTTTTTCATTGATCTAAAATAGTTGCCATGCCATTAAATTTATTAAAAACATATCCGCAGTTTTTGGAATTAGGTCACTTGAATGAACATCAAAGGAGCCAATCCTTACAAGGAATTTTCAATAGAGATATTGAAGGAAATCTAGGTTTGAATTTTAGAACTAAAACCATTCGCCCCATCAAAGGGGAAGAACCTGCAATGGTCATTTTGTTTCGCCATTTAACCACAGAAGAAATAGAAATAGAAGATGAAAATGGTAAGAAATACCCAAAACGAATTTTTGAAATGGATAGGTCGCAACGTTTGCATTGGGTTAGACATCATCTGGAAGAAAAGAAGAAAGACAATGTAGAAGTATTCAGTGTGGAGGAAAGAGACCAAAAGAAGCGTAAGGATATAATCAGAACTTACATTTACGATGTGGAGCAGAAATACATTATTGTTTTAGATCCGCAGCGTACGCAATTGGATTATTATTTAGTTACTGCGTATCACCTCAATAAAGATTACGGAGAAAAGAAAATTAAAAAACTATTGAAAAGGAGGCTGCCTGAACTACATTAAAAGCGCAAGGCTCGATACATTTCTGGATGTATCGAGCCTCGAAACTCCTTTTTCCAAATGGGAAAATGAGCGATGCGAAGGTAATCACATAATTTTAAAAAGCAAACAAAATCAAAAAGCAAACAACAATTTCTAAAAGAACAATCGTCAGAGACACTTATAATGGCAAATCGTTTTTCAATATTCACTTTTCACTTTTCATTCAATAATAATGGACACACCAAGTTTTAAAGAAGACCACATCAGCCAGATTCCAGCATTGCAAATGTTGGTGAATTTGGGCTATACCTATTTAAGTCCTGCAGAAGCAGACAGGCAAAGAGTTGGCAAAACATCTAATGTATTGTTGGAAGATGTATTGCGGAAACAGTTAAAGGAAATTAATGCTGAAAAAACGATAAGTTCCACTAAATCGACTTATATAAGTGATGCAAACATAGAGAATGGAATACAGATTTTAAAGAACCTTCCCATGAACGAAGGCTACATAGCCGCTAGCGAAAAGGCATACAACCTGCTCACTTTAGGTCAGGCATTGGAGCAAAGTGTAGATGGCGACAAAAAGAGTTTTACGCTGCAATACATCGATTGGAAAAACATCAACAACAATGTATTTCATGTAAGTGAAGAATTCAGCGTTATGAGAAGCACAAGCAAAGAGCATTACAGACCTGATTTGGTATTGTTCGTAAATGGCATTCCGCTTTGTATTATTGAGTGTAAACGACCTGATATGAAAGAGCCATTGAAACAGGCTATCAGTCAGCATTTGCGTAATCAACAGGAAGATGGAATCCGCAGTTTGTATGTGTATTCGCAATTGACTTTAAGCATTGCCACACAAGAAGCTGCTTATGCCACCAACGCTACACCTGAAAAGTTTTGGGCTAAATGGCAGGAGAAGTTTGAAGAAAGTGACAAGTTAAAAGAGTACAATGAAAAATTGAAGGAGCTAAAGAATACTCCACTTTCAACCTTAATAAAAGAGCAATTGTTTTCTGACCGTTTCAAATACGTTCGACAATACTTTGATGCATTGGAGCAAGAAGAAATTCTTCCAACCGAACAGGACAATTATTTGTATGGCTTATGCCGACCTGAACGATTGATGGACATTATTTTCAATTTTGTTTTGTTCGACAATGGAGAAAAGAAAGTAGCTCGCTATCAGCAATTTTTTGCCATTAAAAAATCCATGCAGCGAATCAAGCATGTTGAAAACGGAAAACGCAGAGGTGGTGTAATTTGGCATACACAAGGAAGCGGAAAATCATTAACGATGGTGATGTTGGCACAAGCCATAGCGATGGAACCAAGCATTCGTAATCCAAAAATTGTATTGGTAACAGACCGTACCGATTTAGACAATCAGATTACAGGCACATTCCGCAAGTGCGGCAGGTTTGTAGAAAATGCCACTACAGGTCAACGCTTGGTTGAATTATTGGAAAACAAAAGCGATGCAGTAGTAACCACTATCATCAACAAATTTGTGGCAGCTGTAAAGAAAATTAATAAGCCCTTAGAAAGTCACGACATTTTTGTTCTTGTAGATGAAGGACACCGAACACAGCACGGCACGTTCAATATCGACATGCAAAAGACTTTGCCGAATGCCTGTTTCATTGCCATGACAGGAACACCTCTTTTCAAGAAAGACAAAAGCACAGCGGAAAAATTTGGCGGAATGATTGATGCCTACACGGTTGACCAAGCGGTAAAAGACAAAGCAGTGGTTCCACTTTTATATGAAGGAAGATTGGCATTACAAAATATAAATGCAAGTCCCATTGATACTTTTTTCGGAATGGTTTCAGAACCATTAACCGAATACCAAAAAGCAGACATTAAGAAAAAGTTTGCCCGTAATGACCATTTGAATTCTGCCGAACAAAAAATGCGAATGATAGCCTGGGACATCAGTTATCATTTTCGCGACAACTGGCAAGGTAGGACACCATTCAAAGGTCAATTGGTCTGTGATAAAAAAGTGAATGCGATTAAATACAAAGAGTATCTTGATGAAATTGGTATAGTAAGCAGCGAAGTGTTGATTTCATCGATTGACGAAAGAGAAGGTGAAGAAAGTGCTTATGAGAAATCGCCTGAAAAGGTGAATCAATTTTGGAAGAGAATGATGGATGAACATGGCAATTCAAAAAGCTACGAAAAGAACATCATCGGTCGTTTTAAAAATCAGAAAGATCCAGAAATTATTATTGTAGTTGACAAATTACTTACTGGTTTTGATGAACCAAAAAACACGGTTTTATATCTAACAAGGAATTTACAAAGCCATAAACTTTTACAAGCCATTGCAAGGGTAAATCGCATTTATCCTGATAAAGAATTTGGTTACATCATTGACTACTATGGTGTAATTGAAAACCTAGATGATGCTTTGCAATTGTATTCTTCATTTGAAGATTTTGATGATGAAGACTTGGCGGGAACACTCACTAATATTTCGGATGAAATCAAAAAACTACCACAAAAGCATTCTGACTTGTGGGATATTTTTAAAACCATTGCCAATAAAAGAGATGCAGAAGCGTATCAAAAATTATTAAAGGATGAAGATATAAGGGTTCAGTTTTATGATAAGCTAGCAGTATTTGCCAAGTGTTTAAAACTGGCTTTGTCAGCTATTCAATTTCATACAGATGTTGAAGAAAAAACCATAAACCGTTACAAAGAAGATTTGACCATGTTTTTAAAACTTCGTTTGGCGGTTATAGAAAGATACAGTGATGCAATCGATTACAAACAATACGAAGGACAAATTCAAAAATTGATTGACACGCATATCACCACCGAGAAAATAGAAACCATTACGGAACTAGTAAACATTTTTGACAAGGATAAATTTCAGCAAGAAGTAGAGAATACCACGGGCAAAGCAGCTAAAGCAGACAAGATTGCGAGCAGAACAGCGAAGCACATCACAGAGAAAATGGATGAAGATCCTGCATTTTATAAAAAGTTTTCGCAAATGCTGAAAGAAACGATTGAAGAATATGAGGCCAAACGAATTAGTGAAGCACAATACCTGAGTAGAGTTCAAGACATCATGAGCAATGTTTTGGATCACACAGATGATGACATTCCGGAGCAATTGAGAGAAAGAGATGTTGCAAAAGCCTTCTATGGCTTAACTGTTGAAGCATTAAATGATAAAATACAAGACAATGTAGTTCGAAAAGAAATTTCAAAGCAAACGGCTTTACAAATAGACGACCTAATTCAAAATTCGGTTTTGGACAATGGCAAACCAATTATTGACTGGCAATACAAAACTAATATCATAGGTAAGTTGCTTATAGAAATTGGCGACTATCTGATAGATGAAGTAAGAGATAAATATAATTTGGATTTGCCTTTTAAAGCCATGGACAAGATTGCAGAAGATTGTATTGAAGTTGCTAAAATCCGTTACAAGTAATGACAGAAGCAATACAATTTGGAAGCAGAACAATAGATTTTCGTTTGGAGTATTCAGACAGAAAATTGCTTGGTGTTACAGTTACGCCAGAAATGGAAGTGTTGGTAAAAGCACCGACAGACACTTCCTTAGAAAAAGTAAAAGAGAAAATAAGGAAAAAAGCACCTTGGATAATTAAACAACAAAGCTTCTTTCTTTCCTTTCAACCAAAGACACCAACTAGAAAATACATTAGCGGAGAAACACATTTGTATTTAGGCAGACAATACCGTTTAAAAGTGATAAATGATAAGCTAAAAGTTAAAAGAGAAGAGGTCAAGCTTAAAGGTCAGTTTTTAGAAGTTTTCACCCTTGATATTTCAAAGGCGAAGGAATTATTGGGTAAATGGTATAGTGAAAAAGCGAATGAAAAAATTAAACCATTAGCAGAAGAGCTTTTTAATGATTTTATATTAAAAAACAACTTGTCACTTATCACTTTTAACTTTTCACTTAGAAACATGCCGACCCGTTGGGGAAGTTGCACACCAAAAGGAAAAATCATTTTAAATCCTGAATTGATAAAAGCACCAAAAGGGTGCATTGAATATGTAATCATTCATGAACTTTGCCATCTAATACATCACGACCACACTCAGAAATTTTTTGACTTACAAGCCAAGGAAATGAAAGACTGGGAAAAGTGGAAAATGAAATTGGAGAAATTATTAGCATGAGAAGCCTACACACAAAAGCACACACATTTGCAAGCCGCACAAGCCCAAGCACAGACCAAAGTTTTCAAAAGAGATTGCTTTTCGCCAGCCCAAAAAGAAATTCATTTTTTTCTTCCCTCCCTTCGGTGTTTTATTTTTTCGCCACCCACAGCTGTCACGACAAGACAGTGAAACCCATGTCAGACAAGGCCTACAGTAACTCGACAGACCAAACTCCAGCTGGTAACACACATTTTAGCGTAAACGGAGCATTCTGCTGCCCTCATCTTTTTATTTCTATTGAGCTTTAGAATAAAGATGAAACATTATACCTTCGAATTCCACCCCTGACGCAAACTGTGAAAACGTTAGTAGTTAGAGTTTAGAATTTAGAATTTGCGAATTTTCACTCCATTGATAAACGCATCATTAAGCAAGGATTGAAATATCTTTCTTTCTAATACTAAGCAAAAGAAAAATACAGACCATAACTTGGGTACTTATTCTGATTTTGGAAGCAAACAATATTTAAAACGCAATCCTACAAAGGTATAACCAGGCAAGGAAGAAGAAGTAGGTATTGGACTAGGGTTTCCAAATAATCCAATTCCACCGCCGTTGATATCCAGAATATACCTTTCCTTTAGTAGTATTTCTACGCCATAATTCAATTGAAATCCAACGAAGTTTACCTTGTTGATTGTATTGTCATAGTATTTGGCATCTATATGATAATCATCCGGACTTAAGGTTGTTGGAATAATTCTGTAAGTAGATGGAGCATATAAAAAAGATAAGCCAAAATAAAATCCTCTTAATGGCATTTTGAGTTCTTCATATCCATCTTCACTTAGCTGGATTTTTAATAAGCGTATCGGATATACTTTAACTGTCAAACAAACACTTTTCTTTTTAAATTCAGTTCGTGCTTGCTCCGTAACATTGAATTCAGAGGATATTCGAGAAGTATAATCTTGTTCACGAGAGTCATAAAATTTTGCATCTTTTTGCAAGGCGATACCAATACTTGCAGCTTTGCCAAGATTATGCTCTGCTAAGATTCCAAAGCCAAAGCTAGTACCATTATGGTGTCCGGTGCTAAGCAAACGAGATTCAAAACCAAATACGAATTGACAATTTGCAAGTGACGGATAAAGTAAAACAACTAACAGTACAAGTAGACATTTTTTCATGTGGTGAAAATAGTTTTTGTTATGTTGAAATACAATGTATACCCGTAATATTTCCGCGCACTTATAGTTGGATTAACATAAAACTCTTCCCATTTCCGTAGGTGACTCACATCTGTTAGCGACATTAGCAGAATAGGAAGTGATATAAGTAGTAATTGGTAAGTATAATCGTATTTGAGCTTTGGAATATAGGATTTGACTTTTAGAATTTTCAAATCCTTACATCATCATTTCCTTCACCATTTCTTTCACTTGCTGGGTAGAATCCTTACCGCTCAACATCTCCGCCAATACTTCTACTCTTTCTTCTTGGTTTAATGGTTTTACATAAGTGGATAAAGTGCCTGTTCTATTTTCCTTTTTGTAAATATATAAATGTTGATCGCCTCTACTTGCAATTTGTGGAAGATGGGTGATACAAATGAGTTGATGGTGCGTAGCCAATTGCTTCATAATTTGCCCAACTTGCTTTGCCGACTCACCAGAAATTCCTGTATCAATTTCATCAAATACTAAAGTAGGCAATAGGGTTGTAGAAGCTAGCATCGACTTTATGCATAACATCAAACGGCTCAATTCCCCTCCAGATGCAACTTTGGACATTGGTTGATATTTGCCAGTTTTGTTGGCGTCCAATTGAAATTCAATTTTATCTTTGCCATACAATGAAAATTCAATTTGATTATGTTCAATTCTCATCAATGCATTTGGCATGCCTACTTTTTGCAATAGCTCATTTACTGTTCTTTCAATAATAGGAATTTGGCTGGTTCTATTTTGCGTGAGCATATAGGCAACCTCTTCTAATTTGATGAGTTGTGCATCAATACTATTTTTCAAATGAATCTCCGCTTCATCGGCATGCACAGCTTGGTTTATTTTGTGCAATAAATTCGATTTAATATCGAGTAATCCTTGTGTAGAATTGACATGGTGTTTTTTCAATAAACGATTACCTTCATTTAGTTTTTCTGTCAACGCATTAATTTTTTCTAAGTCATAATTTGTGTTATGGTAATGTTCATTACATTCAATACTTAAATCTTTTAATTCTATCAAACTGTATTGTAATCGATTAATCATTTCGCGCATATACGGAATCATCGACGAAAATGGTTCAAGCGATTGTATGATTTGTTTAAGTTGGGAAACTATAGGCCTATCACTTTCACTCAATAACATCAATGCATTCTGCAGAGTTACTTTTAATGATTCACTGTTGTTTAAAACAGTCAATTCCGTCTCTATATTTTCCAGTTCATCTTCTTGTAATTGGAATGCTTCTAATTCAGAATACAAAAATTGATTATAGTCCAATTCTTGTTTGATCAATTTATTATTGGCAATTATTTCTTCATATTCTTCTACCGTAGTTTTAAGTTCTTTAAAAAGCACTTGATAAGTAGCTAATAAATTTGGATGATTGCTAATGGCATCCAGAATGTTTAACTGAATGAATGAATTTTGTAATTCTACCGTATCAAATTGTCTATGCAAATCAATTAAGAAATGACTAAGCTGCGCAACAACAGATAAAGAAGTTGGTGAATCATTGACAAAAACTCTAGACTTGCCACTTGCATTTATTTCTCGTCGAATAATCAATTCAGCATCATCTTCTAATTCATTTTCCAATAAAAATAATTTGGCTTGATGGTTATTAGAAATGTCGAAAACACCTTCAATTATGCATTTTTCATTTGGATTCACAATCATTTTTGAATCTGCACGTTCTCCTAAAATTAAAGATAAAGCACCCATTAAAATGGATTTCCCAGCACCCGTTTCCCCCGTAATAATTGTAAGCCCCTTGTTGAAATCAATATTAATTTCTTCAATGATAGCAAAGTTCTTTATCGTTAAATGTTTCAGCACAACGCAAATATACTTGGAAGATCCTAGATTTAGGAAATCAGTTTAAGATTTAATTTGGCAAATAAATCATTATAAGAAAATCCTACATATTTTTTACTTTTTACTTATCTAAGTCTAAAATATTGACTTAAATTTAGCCGAACTATTATGAAAAAGAAGTTTTAGTCAACATGCCGAAAAATTGTAAACACCATTTGGATTAAATGAAAAACATAGATAAAAAAAGTTTAGATAATGCCTACCGTTTATTCGAAACTGGTGATATGGACAATATGGAAATAGGCACTACCAAAGGATTACAACAAATACATATTTATTTGTTTGGCGGACTGTATGAATTTGCCGGTAGAATACGTACGAACAATATCTCGAAAGGTGGTTTCCGTTTTGCAACAGCTCTGTATTTAAACGAGATTTTGGTCAAAGTAGAGCAAATGCCAGAAAACACTTTTGAAGAAATTATTTCTAAATATGTGGAAATGAATATTGCGCATCCGTTTATGGAAGGCAATGGGAGAGCAATGAGAATATGGTTGGATATGCTTTTAAAATCGAAACTCAAAAAAATAGTGAATTGGCAATTTGTAAGTAAAGAACTTTATCTGCAAGCAATGGAAAGAAGTCCTATCAACGATTTGGAGCTACGCACCTTACTTATTGGTCATTTAACAGATGAAGTAAATAACCGAGAAATTATCTTTAAAGGCATTGAACAATCTTACTATTATGAAGGATATGAAAAAGGAAAAGATGATGACTAAAAAATCACTTTCTTTCCAAAGAAATATTCTCATCACCTTCTTGATAAGGTAAATAGGTGATGATGAATTGAAACATTTCATCGGTTGTTCGCATACTACCTAAATTATCTCTTACCTCTTTAGGTGGATTATTGGGATTGTAAATATTGCTGGAAGTATTGTCAAATAGGCCTTCAACATGGATATTACTCCCTTTTGGAATTTTTACCATCTTCGGAAACGTATAGAAATTTTGCCAGTTAAAATCCCATTGCGGAATATGTATTAAACGAATCGTGTCTTGTTGTGGTGTCAATGCATAAGCCAAAAAACTTTTACCCAATAAATGCATATGCGGATTGATAGTCAAGATGGAAATGTCATTTGGCACCATAAAATCTGTTGTGTATTTCGAAATTTTATTTGGTGGAATAATGAGCGCAGGAACTATTGGAGAAACACCTAAAGTTCCCATTTGAAATTCTTGTAACGGGCGTTTCGGAATTTCCTTTGCATAAAAAATATTGATATAAGAACTGTCCCAAACCTTTTCTGAGGAAGGTCCAAAATGTAAGTCTGCAAGTAAGAATGCGTTTTTTTTATTTGCCTTCCACCCACCAATTCCATCCGGATATTGTTGCGCAATAACACCTGGCAAATAATTGACAACCGATTTTGCTAAAATAGGGTAGGAGCCATCATCCTGCAATATCCCAATTTTTTGATAAGCCAATTTAATGGTGCTATCCAATTTCATATCACTGACTAAATCTCCATCGTATACATTTTTCTTTTTATCAAAATCAAAACGCACCATATCGCCATTGACATGATGTACCACATTGCTATTACCCGGCATAAACTCCACTGCGCGAATGAAAGTATCTTGCGGTAATTCATAAGGCACTTTCACCAATAAAAATCGATCATTGTAATTGCTTTCAATAGCAATTGTTTTGACCGGTATATGTAAGTCAGGAATGCCTAACATGGAGCCTGGCGGTAAGTTTGGCAATGTTGGAATATGCAAGGAGTCGCCAATAGGGCAGTTTAATTTCACCCAAGTATTTATCAAACTAATTTCATCCTCAGTCAAAATATTTTCACCAATAAAATGCGAATAATTAGGATCAGCTTTCCAAGGTGGCATCATGTGATGACTGACAACATAGGCTATTTTATTTGCATTCTTTTTTATGTCTTGATACGTCAATAAATTAAAATGTCCGATTTGATTTGGTCGATGACAAGAAGTACAATGCGTATAGATTAAAGGTGCTATGTCTTCACTAAATGTAGGATTTGTATTTTTGGTATGACAAGAAAAAAAGAAGCTAAATACAGTTAAACAACAAAGAATAAAGCAATATTTTTTCATTCCGAATTTATTTAACTTTCATTTTTCTGTTCACTATAATACTCGCATTGAGTTCAAAACCGATGAGTAAAATTTGTGCCATGAAATTGATCCAAACTAAAAAGATGATGATGGTTCCAATAGAGCCATAGATTTTATCATAATTAATCAAGTTGTTGATTGCATAAAAAAAAGCTGTTGTGAATACCGTAATTAAAAATGTAGCGATGATGGAACCTGGGCTAATTAGCTTTAACCTTGTATGCGTTGCTGTTCCAAATTTATAAATGAAAGAAGTAGTGATTAAACACATACATACAATCACGAAGTAAACAATGATATTTACGGCGATAGATTTTTTTAAAAAATCAATGCCCAAACTAGTTGCTAACCACGATTGAAAAAGCATAAAAAGCAAGGTACTCAATAATGCAATGATGAGTAGGAATGTCAATAGAATTGCCATGCCACGTTGTGTATACCACTGTCTTCTTTTAAATCCAGGTAATTGTCTATCAAAGGAATTCATCAATGCCATCATGCCATTGGAAGAATAATAGATAGTCAATAAAACCGAAAAGGAGAGTAGTACATTTTTTTTATGGTTGATAAAGTCCTTAATTATTTTGCTTATTCCTTGTTGCATTTGCTGCGATGGTGTCAACAATTTCATCATATCCATAATCATTTTAATGATCTTATCTTCAGGCAAAGGCAAGTATGGAATTAAGGTAAAAAAGAAAAGCAATAAGGGCGGCAATGCCATAATAAATGAAAAGGAAATGGAACTTGCTCTTGTATAAAATCTATTGGAGAAAATTTGTTTCCGAAAAAAATTTAAGGAATCAAATAAAGAAACGCCTTCAAAACGAGGTAAATAAATACTATTCAACCAACGAAAAATTGCTTGTATTGGTTTTAAACGAATGATATATAATTCGAGCCGCGTCATGCCTTTTCTTTATTTAATATTTCTCATATCAAGTGCATGTTGATATTTTTTTGCATTTAATAAATGCGCTGCATAGGTAGAGGCAAAATTATGGGTTCCGCTGAAATCTTCTTTCGCGCAAAAGAAAAGATAATCGGTACTTGCTGCATTCAAAACGGCATCTATACTTTTTTCACTTGGCGTACAAATTGGTCCTGGCGGCAAACCAGTATTTAAGTACGTATTATAAGGTGAATGGGTTGCTGTATGGATTTTTAAAATGCGTTTCAATGTAAAATCGTCTACTGCAAATTTCACTGTAGGGTCGGCACCAAGTGCCATTCCTTTTTTATATCTATTCAAATACACACTTGCAATAAACGGTTTTTCTTCATTATTATTCGTTTCCTCTTCTACAATTGAAGCAATGGTTATAACCTCTGCTATCTTGAGTTTCAGCGCAATGGCTTTTTGTCTACGTTCGCTTGTCCAAAAATGTTGATAGGTTCTGGCAATTTTTTCGAAGGCTTTATCTGCAGTTGTATTCCAATACAGTTCGTACGTATTCGGCATGATGGCACATTGAATTTGATTACTGTCTATATCGAATGTTTTTAAGTAAGCATTATTATTAAATAATTTTTCTAACTCTGAACTATCGGCTTCTAAATTGCTTGCAAATTTTCGAATGATATCTCGTTTTGTTCTCAGCTTATTAATAACCAATTTTACAGGCCTTTGTTTGCCACCTTTCAATATACTAATAATGCTATAATTACCCATGCCTTCGCGCAACTCATATCGTCCAGGATGTATATCATTCGGATAATCCATTTGCTTGGCTACTTCTTCAAAGCAGGCTAAGTCTCGCACAAAATTATTTTCTTTAATAACTTGAATGACATCCGCATAAGTGGATCCAGTATTGATATATAAAAATTCTGTTCCAGAAAAATTACCAGTATTCGATTTAAAATATTTGGCATAAGCAAAATACCCAAGCACCAATACTATCAACAAGGCAACTGCCGCTATTATTTTTTTAATCATCTTACAAACACGTCTTTTTTTAATCCTAACCAATCTAGTGCATTATGGTATAGAAAATTTTCTTTCATTTGGTCGCTACAGGAAAGGCTTTCTATAAGTTCACCAGGCCGATGTTCGCCCAAAGGAAATGGATAATCACTACCACAACAAATTTTTTCTGCGCCAATTGTTTTGAGCAATACATCAAAAGAAACAGCATCATGCACCAAACTATCTACCCAAAATTTGCCTAAATAATTTCGTGGATTATTTGGATTATCAATGGCACATAAATCTGGTCGAACGTTGAAGCCATGCTCTATTCGTCCTATGGTTGCTGGAAATGAACCTCCTCCATGTGCAAACGCAAAATGAAGATTAGGAAATTTTTCAAGTACGCCACCAAACAAAATACTACAGATAGCACGTGATGTTTCGGCAGGCATTCCAACTAACCAAGGCAACCAATATTTCATCATCTCATTTTCACCCATCATTTCCCATGGATGTATAAAAATGCTACAGTTTAATGCTTGTGCAGCTTCCCAGAAAGGATGGAAAGAGGCATCACTTAAATTCAATTGATTAATATTAGATCCAATTTCAATGCCGGGCATTTTTAATTCTAATACAATGCGTTCCATTTCCCGAATGGCTAAATCTATATCTTGTAATGGCACCGTACCTAGACCTACAAATCGCTCAGGATGCAAATCACAGCAGGTAGCAATATGGTCATTTAAAAAACGAGAAGTTTCTAATCCGTGCGCAGGCTTTGCCCAATAATTAAACAAAACAGGAATAGTAGATAAGACTTGTACATCGACTGCTGTTGCATTCATATCCAAAATTCTATCCTTAGGCTCCCAACAATTACTTTCTACTTCTCTAAAAAATTTATCGCCTTTTATCATTCGAGCACAACAAGGTTTGTGATGTTCGAGGTGAATGAAATCGCCGTAACCAAATTTCTCAAACCAATTTGGAATATGCTCGGGCATGATATGCGTATGAATGTCTATTTTTTTTAATGTCATATTTTGTATTTGCTTGTCTACTGCTCTTGCTTAAGAACTAAAAGAAGTATGGTATGTTGTTCTATCCAAAAATAATCTTCAAACCTTGAGTTCTAAGCACTTTCAGGGAAGTTGATTTCTTTTGGACGCAAAATAATAAAGTTCAGTATAAAAAACTAATTATAACAAAATGGAATTTGGAATGCGAGGTTAATTATAATTTGGTGATAAAAAAATACTTTTTACTTTTTACTCTCTACTTTCTACTTTCCTTCTCAATACTAACTACTCATTACTCAATACTAACTTATTGCTTATATCTATATTCTTCTCCTTTGAAATCTTCTTTTAAAAACTTATCTACTGTAGCATTAAACAATGCTGGATTTTGTTTCGCTACATGATGTGATTCGCCAGATAATATGGCCAAATTAGCCATTGGGATATTTTTATACATGAAAAAAGTGTGTTCCTCTTTGATTAAATCTCTATCGCAACTCATGACTAAAACAGGTACTTTTATTCTGTGTAAATCGTTTGCTGAAATATTTGGCTGAAACTCCATCATTCTATTTTTTTTTTGTACCAAATACCAATTTTGTGTTGTGTCTTTTGCCATAATCATTATATCTGCCTTCTGCCTTTCTTCTCTTGTATCAATAACACATTTCGGATAAAGTGCGGTTGAATCGGGTTGCATATTCGCACCAAAAGCGACAATTTTTTTGATATGTTGCGGAAAATAAATGCCCATTAAGATACCAATTATTCCGCCGTCACTTTTTCCAATTACATATACCGAATCCATTTTCATTAATTGTATGAAAGTCGCCATGTCATTGGCTTGCTGCATATAACTCAAACTATCTTTACCCAATTCAGATTTGCCTCGTCCTCTACAATCAATGGCAAACACTTTGTACTTATTTTTGAAGAATTCGATTTGTGCTGACCAACCTTTTATACCTGTTCCATTTCCATGAATCAACAGCAATGGTGTCCCTTCTCCGTACACTTCATAATATAATTGCACCCCATGAATATCAATGTATTTACCAACTTCTTTGTTGTCGCCATACGTAATCGGCGTTTGCGAAAATGCAATTTCACTTATGCAGAATAGTAAGGAACAAAGGATTATGTGCAGAATTAATTTCTTCATGATGTATTAAGATGTAGGTTACAAAAGTATAAAGTATGTCCACATAATATATTTTCTCCCGATTCATGTTGAAATTTCTTGTAGTCTGTTGCACAACTATTGGGTTCAGTATTACATTATCCATCAGTTTAATATTACATTTACCACCCAAAATCAATGCAATGAAAATTAAACTGCTTTTTACCATTTTGCTTTTTGTTTTAAGTGGAGGGTATTATTGCCTTCATACAAATACTCTTCTATTTGATGAGGACACTGAAGATATTCAAGAAGATAATATCAAAAGAGAACATTGGATGAATACCATGTTAGCTGATCCTGCAACAGGAAAAATTCCGATAGGAGCAAGTTTTTCGGAGATTCGTTTTCTTCAACAATTACAATTAGATAATCAGGCTTTATCCAAAAATTATAGAGGTGTTACTTGGAACTCTCGCGGGCCATGGAATGTAGGCGGTCGCACACGTACAATGGCTATCGATTTATATGATGAAAATCATTTATTGTCTGGTGGTGTGTCGGGTGGTATTTGGCAAAGTATGGATGCTGGTGCTACTTGGCAAAAGGTTTCAGATCCTAATTCACATCCAGGATTAGTTAGTATCGTACAAGATCCTGGTGTTGGTAAAAGAAATATTTGGTATGCCTTATCTGGCGAATTAACTGGGACATCCGCAAGTGGTGGATCCTCTTTTTATTTAGGCGATGGCGCATTCAAATCTACAGACAATGGAAATACTTGGGCACCAATTGTGTCCACAGCCACTGGTACACCAAGTTCGTTCATAAATGATTTTCAAGGCGGATGGCGAATTGCTTCCGCTGCAAAAGATACAGGAAATTCTTATTTATACATGGCTCTTTATGGAAGTATAGTACTAAGTAAAGACACAGGTAAGACTTGGATTTCTGTCATCAATAATGGCAATAATTCTTATTATACCGATGTGGCGGTTACAACCACTGGTAATGTGTATGCTGCATTAAGTGATGGAGGCGGTTCTGCACAAGGGTTTTATCGTTCGGGTGATGGTGTTAATTTTACAAAAATCACACCTCCTTTATTAAAATCTCATGAACGAACAGTTATTGGTATCAATCCGAACAATGAAAATGAAGTATATTTTTTAAGCGAATTGTCAAGTGATTCAAGTGGTGGTGTTGCCACTTCCGATTATTCAGGTAAAGCAGCTTATGTATCCTTATACAAATACAAATATATTAGCGGTGATGGTAGTGGTGCTGGTGGCGAGTGGACCAACTTATCCATGAATTTACCAGTTACCGATCCAGACCAATTTGATAAATTTAATACACAAGGTGGATATGATTTAGAAGTAAAAGTACAACCTGGTTCAAATACAGTGATCATTGGTGGGACAAATATTTATCGCTCAACGAATGGTTTTTCAACACCAAATAATACTACCCAAATTGGTGGCTATGGCGTTGGTACAGTGTTGTATAATTTTACAGTTTATCCAAATCATCATCCAGATCAACATGATTTATTTTTTGTAAAAAGTCATCCCGAACAAATGTATTCTGTATCTGATGGTGGTGTAAAATTTACCAATGATGTGAATGCCTCTTCTGTAAGTTGGGAAAATAAAAGTGTAGGTTATGTGACATCCCAATTTTATCAAGTCGCTATTGATGAATCCATTCCTTACGACCCTTGGATTTTGGGCGGTTTACAAGACAATGGAAATTATATTACCAATACCAGAAACAATAAAAAATCTTGGAACATGACCGTGAATGGTGATGGTGCCTATGATTATATCGCACCCAACAGAGCATTTTATGTAATCAGTACACAACAAGGTAAAGTTCGAAAAGTATCTTTAGATGCGAATGGATTGGTAGTTGCAAAAAGAAGAATAGATCCTATTGGCTTTGAAAAAGAAGATTATGGTTTTATTAATCCTTATGTTGTAGATCCAAATGACAATAATTTTTTATACATGCCGATAGGCAAAAAAATTGCACGTCTGAACAATCTACGATCTATAGAAATAAAGGACGATACAAGTAAATTAGCAACAGGTTGGACCATCAGTACGGACACCATCAAAACAGCTAAATTAAGCAATGGGGACAATGCTGAAATTACAGCCCTTGCTGTCTCTAAATCTCCTGCGAATATTTTGTATTTTGGTACCAGCAATAAGGAATTGTATCGAGTATTGAATGCGAATAGCGGCCCAATGGTTTTTACAAAATTACCAATTACCCTGTTACCTGCTGGTGGTTATGTAAGTGATATTGCCATAGATCCAGACAGCGCCAAAAACATTTTTATTTGTTACTCCAATTACAATGTCAATAGTCTTTTTTATTCGAATGACACTGGCAACACTTGGAATTTGGTTGGCGGAAATTTAGAAGGTACAAGCAATAGTTCGAACACCAATCCGAGTATTCGCAGTGTTGCTATTTTAAAAGATGCAACTGGCAAACGTATATATTTTGCTGGGACAAGTATAGGTTTATTCAGTACGGATTCTTTGGTTCTTGCTAAAACGGGTTCTACCAATAAAACAGTTTGGATACAAGAAAGTCCTGAACTCATTGGTGCCAATGTAGTGATGGATATCAAGGTGCGTCAATCCGATGGATATGTAGTCATTGGAACGCATGGTGGTGGCGTATTTGATGCTTACTATACAGGTAATATTCCGCCGCCAGAACCTACTCTTGGCAGCCAACAAGAAGTCTATCCTAACCCAGCGAACAGTTATATAAATTATACTTTTACTACAGTGAATAATGAAATAGTTCAAGCAGATATTTATGATATTTTAGGAAAAAAAGTACAGCGAATTTTCAATAACTCTTTTACACCAGGAACCTATACTATTCGCATTAATACATCTGGTTTAGCAGCTGGACATTATTTTATTGGCTACTATACCTCACATGATTTCAGTAGTAAACCAAAGGGAACCCATTTTATTATTCAACATTAATTTTATTGTGCCATTGAGACCATTTTATTTATTCCTCCTCTGTATTCTTTTGTTTGCGGCTTGTGAACCAGAAACTTATATTCCAAAGCCAAGAGGCTATTATAAAATTGAATTTCCGAAGAAGGAATACACCACATTTAACAAAGCAGATTATCCTTATTCATTCGAATATCCAATGTATGCAAATATTGAAAAGGACACGATGTTTTTTGATCAAAAGACAGAAAACCCTTGGTGGATTAATGTCAATTTCTCCAAGCTTGGTGGCAAAATTTATATCAGTTATAAAGAAATAAATGCCACGCATACCTTGACAAAATTGTTGGAAGACTCTTATAAAATGTCGCACTATCACAGCAAGCGAGCAGACTATATCAATGAACCTGTATTTAATATTAGCCAAAATCATGTGCATGGAATTTTTTATGATGTAGGTGGAAATGCGGCTTCTGCTTTACAGTTTTATGCAACCGATTCAGTGAAGCATTTTATTCGTGGCGCTTTATATTTTGATACAACACCCAATGTAGATTCATTGAAACCTATCAATGAATTTTTACGAAAAGATATTGAACATTTAATTCAAACCCTACAATGGAAGCTATGATAATAGTAGATGATATATTAATTAGTGATGATATTTTGCAAGAAGAATTTGTTTGCAATTTAGACAAATGCAAAGGTGGCTGTTGCGTAGACGGAGATGCAGGTGCGCCTTTAGATAAAAGCGAATTAAAAGAAATAAAAAAAGTATACAAAATCATTCAACATGAATTGAGTGATGAAGCAAAAGCAGAAATAAAAAGGGTAGGACCTTATACCAGCGAAGAAGGCTTTGGCTATGTAACACCAGCCATCAATGGTGGCATTTGTGTGTATGGATATGAAGATGAAAAAGGGATAGTAAAATGCTTGATTGAGAAAGCCTATTTGGAAGGCAGAACGGATTTTAAAAAACCAATCTCTTGCCATCTTTATCCCATACGCGTTACGAAGAATGAAAATTATATTGCACTCAATTATGAACCAAGAGAAAAGCTATGTGCACCAGGATGTGCTTTTGGTAAGAAGCTTGGCGTAAAGGTTTATTTATTTTTGAAAGAACCTTTGATTCGAAAATATGGAGAAGCATTTTATGAAGCTTTGGATACGATTGCGAAGAAGCATTTATAATTTTGAATCTTGAATAGCTTTGGAGATTTGGGCGGCACTCACGCTTTCCTTTCAATCTTTTTGCTGCAAAGCCAACAAAAAGGATTTCCACTCAATCGTTGCCGCAATGCAGTCACTATAGAAACTCTTTCTTTCATTTTGTCCCCCGCACTGAGCGCAGCCGAAGTGCACTGAACGTAGCCGATGCATACTGAGCGCAGCCGAAGTATACATCAAAAAAGCCCCACTTATTTGCAAGTGAGGCTTTTTTAATGAAGGCATATTCTTTGCGCCGTTGTTGGTGTTATCACCAACAACCGCAATCCATTTTTTTAATGCTTATTTTACTCTTTCACAAATTTTTTCATCGATGATTTTTCTCCATTTTTTATTTGAATAAAATAAATACCAGAGGCTAAATCATGTATATACACAGTCGAAGTCGTAGTGTGTACAATTTGCTTTTTCAACAATTGGGTATTGGTGGAATAAATCGCAATTTCTGTAGTGCTGCCTGATAAAATAGTTGGCATTACAACTTGCAAAAATGCATTCGCCGGGTTTGGATAAATGGTATAAGTCAAATCTTTATCTACATTGCTAATGCTATTTGGATTCGCGATAGTATTCAATGTCATATTCGTTACAACAGCAGGATTGCTATCGAAATAAATTTGCGCTTTGTTTTTAATTTGTGTTCCAATAGCTAAGCTAGCTTTTAATTTTACAGAATAAGCAATTTGCCCATGACTCAAAGCTTCATTGCTAGTACTGTCTGGCAAGTTGATACCATTGAAATTAAATCGAACCACATTAGAACTTAACCATACTGGCGACATGTTATGCGATGAACCTGTAATCACTAAACTTTTTGGATCTACATCGGTGTCTAAAGTATCATCAACATGAATGTTATACGCTACAGCAGAACCAGTATTTTGAAAATGAATTACATAATTCAATTGACTAGTTGTATTCGGAATATTACCTGCTGCACCAATTCCTTTTGGACTTACTTCTTTGATATTTGGATCATAAGAATTTACAACTGGAATACAAATATTAAATTGATTATTACTTGCATTTAGATCGGCTGTAAGTAATGTAGCACTCAGGCTAAAACAAAGAGTATCTCCTGTGTTCACGGTATTATCTGGTGTTAAATGAACACCGGATAAAAAGCTATTCCAATAACCATTATTGGTTAAATTAGTCAGGTTAGTATAATTCCAAGTAAGGGTATCCCCATTCACTGTATTCGCAGGATTGCTACTTAAACTTGCATTATAAATAGCATGTGGATCTTTGATTAATTTTAAGACACCACTCGCTACATCACAACCCGTATTGTTGACATAAGCGTGTAATACAAATGGAATATTCGGACGAACATTTACTGGTCCATGAGCAGAGCATTGTACATCTAGATTGCTAGTACATTGCAAAGAGAAATTTACATTGCTTTGTGGTAAAGTAGTGTAGGTGTAAGAGAATGGGGAACAAGTGGTTGATGGAAAAATAAATTGATAATTAGATGAAATAGAAACATCGTACGTTGTTAACCATGATTGTTGCAACTCCATGGTAAAATCACCAGTCGCATTGCTATAGCCATACATGGAATTAGAGCCATTGGTGTATGTTGCTGCAGCCATTGCTGGCACTGCATTTAAAGCAACATCCCCAGTATTATAGATACAATCGCTGTTATTATCGATATAAATTTTACCACTAACATTTCCATATTGGCAAGGGTTGGGTACTGGCACACTGAAAGTACTTACAACATTAAATACGGTATCAGAACCACTAATAAATTTCATCATAGTAAATCCATTAAAAAGAGCCATGCCTCCAAATACTTGATTGTCGGGTACGACAGGCGGCATAGAAAAAGTATTCAAGCTAACGTTCCAAGGATTTTGACCAGTAGTATTTTCAGCTGCTGCCATCACCATTCCAGTGTTTTGATCCTTGACAATAATCGAATCGCCAAGAAAGGAATTCGCAATGGTGAATTGGTACATTTCAAAAGCAGTTGACATACATTGTGTAGAATCGTGGCTTCCACCGAAACTTGGAAACGCACTGATATCGCCTGCTGTATACATTTGTGCTCTACTATTCACAGAGAATACCAATAAAAATAAGGCTAGAAGAGAGTTGATTTTTTTCATGATTTTTTAAATTTTTGATTCAATAAGGAAGACTGCAAATGTAGAAGTCACGTTTGTTTTTTATGTCATGTTTGCGTCATATAAAAATGACATTATAGGCTAAGCGGAAAATGGAAAGAAAAAAAAGATATTAAATATTTTTAAAGAAAAAGTGTTGGTTAATAAAACCTACTTTTAGAGCAGGGATTTGTTACTCCCTTCTCTGGAAGAGAAGGTCTGGGGATGAGGTTTAACAATGTTTTTTTTTATCAGAAATTCAAAAAAATGACATGTAAACAAGAATTTTTAATGCAATAAAATAACAACAAAACCAAAACCTACTAATAGAAATGATGTTGCAAAATTTAACTCTTTTAATAAATGTCTAACTGATGAATTTATTTAAAAATCGACAGTAAACAAAAATGTCTATTTTGTAAAACATAAAAGTCTTAGAAAATAGGCATTTCAAAAATTACCAATAAAAGCGATATCCGCTTAATTCAAATCCTTATTGATAGTACCTAAAGGTGCATTTTTAATCGCTTTCACCCAATCAGCAATTACGTTACTCGCTTCATTAATGTAAGGATCCTTCTTCACTAATTTTATCCAGTCGTCATTTTTCTTGACAGCAACTGTATCAGAAGTCTTTGGTTTTTCATTTGCTAAATTATCAACCACTAATAATTTTTTAGTCTTATCGGCTTCTTCCATTTGCTTCGCAAAATCCTTGGCATCTTTAATTTGATTGAGGTATTTTTTTTCATTCAATGAGTAACGATTATCATCGGATTGTTTTTTTACACGTAAAGCATTTTGAGAAATCAATTTGAAGGCGCCGTCTGATTGTACTCTTTTTTTAGAAGCCTCAATTAATGTATTTAAATCTACACTGGATTTGAATGGTTTATAATCAGCTTTAGCCACTTGATCCCATGCCATAGAGTTTTCATCCTTTCTTTCCCCAACATCCATCAATTCATACAAATCAGGCAGCGTAACATCTGGAGTTACACCTTTCAATTGCGTAGATCCACCATTAATTCGATAAAATTTTTGCAGAGTTAATTTAACGGAACCAAATGGAAATAAATTAGGATCCCCTTGGTAAAAATCTTCTAAAGAAAATACACGTTGAACAGTACCCTTACCAAATGAAGTCGCACCTAAAATAACAGCGCGTTTGTAATCTTGCATAGCAGCTGCAAGAATTTCAGATGCAGAAGCGCTACCTTGATTCACTAAAATAGTTAATGGTCCATCATATAATATACCACCTGCATTATCGTCTAAAGGTTGTGCTGCAGCTCCTTTTGATTTTACTTGTACAATTGGGCCCTTGTCTACAAACATACCACCAATCTCTACCACATCATTTAAAGAACCTCCACCGTTTCCGCGAAGATCTACAATAATTCCATTTACATTTTCAGATTTTAATTTTTGAATTTCCTTTTCCATATCCTTAGCACATCTTCTGCCATTACCATCTTTGGCATTAAAATCTGCATAAAATTCCGGCAATAAAATATACCCGATACTGATGCCATTATTTTTAAGAATAACTGATTTTGCAAAGGTGTCCTCCATTTGTACTTTACCACGTTTGATGGATATAACTTCCATACTTCCATCCAAATGCTTAACCGAAAGTCGAACTTCCGACCCTTCTTTACCACGAATGATAGAAACTATATCTTCTAAATCCCAACCATAAATATCTACTGGATCATCAGCACCTTGCGCGACTTTTAAAATGATATCGCCATTTTTCAATTTCCCTCCTTTCCAACAAGGGCTACCCGTTACAATTTGTTGAATTTTACAATTCCCATCTTCGATAGAGAGAACAGCACCTATACCATAAAATGTGCCGCTTATTTCTTCATCAAATCTTTGTTTATCTTTTGGTGGAAAAAAATCGGTATGCGGGTCAATCACATGACAAATGCTATTGATATAGGAAGCAAAATAATCACCATCACTAATTTTATTCAATCTTTTGAAAAACGAAGTCATGTTTTTTTGAACACTAGTTCGTGCTTCTTTTTCTAAAGTATCTACTGTTTTTAATTTTTCCTTCGAATCTTTAGAAGATACTTGTGCTTCTTTCAATTCAGTTAGTCTGGATAAAGTACGAAATTTCATACTAAGAAACCATCTCGCTTTTAATGCATCTTCATCTTTGCACCAACTTAGTTTTTTGCCATCCAATTCAATTTCATCCATATTGGAAAATGTAAAAGGATTTTTTAAAGCTTCTTGACAATAATTTTCTGCATCCTTTCTTCTTGTTTTAGCCTTGGCTATCACTGCATCACAGAATGCAGTTGTTCCATTTTGAATTTCGTCATCCACTTTGCTTTCATAACTGCTAAATTCATCAATATCGCCTTGCGTGAAAAATAATTTACCGTAATCACTCATTTCAAGATATTTACTAAATACCTTTTTCGCGAAATCGTCATTAATTTCTTTTGGTGAAAAATGTCCTTCTTGGATTACTCGCATTATCGTTTGCTGTATTGCCTGATTCTTAGTTAGCGTAGCATCATCCGGCGCTTGGAATGGTTCAATATTTAATTTTTCTTCATTGTTAAATAATTCTGCAGCGTTTTTATCTGCAGTTAATCTAAAGGAGAAGAAAACACCTACTGCCAAGAGTAGGAAAATGGGGATTAATGCTTTTTTGTTCATGAAGTAAAAAGTATTTTAAAATTCGCGTAAAGTTAAAGGTAAAGATGAGTAAAAATGTTTAAAAAATGTTTATTTTAGGAGCTAGAAATGATAAGCGGTAGAAATTCTGAACGAATAAAATTGGAAGCACAAAGATTAGGCTTCTTCTATTGCGGTATCGCAAAAGCAGAAAAACTGGAAGAAGATGAACCTCGTTTAGAAACCTGGTTAAAAAAAGGGATGCATGGTTCTATGCAGTACATGGAAAATCATTTTGATAAAAGATTAGATCCAAGATTATTGGTTGAAGATACCAAGAGCGTGATTACACTTCTGGTGAATTATTTTCCAAAAGAACATCAAGAATTAGGAATCCCAAAAATTGCGAAATATGCCTACGGTGAAGATTACCATATTGTTGTTCGCGAAAAATTAAATGAATTATACCATTTCATACAACAAGAAATTGGAGAAGTACATGGACGTGGATTTGTAGATAGTGCGCCAGTATTAGAACGAAGTTGGGCGGTAAAAAGTGGTGCTGGTTGGATTGGTAAGAATGGAAATTTAATTTCTAAGCAGCAAGGTTCTTTCTTTTTTATTGCGACATTGATGGTAGATATCGTTTTAGATTATGATGATCCAATAATAAAGGATTATTGTGGAACTTGTACAAAGTGCATCGACGCTTGCCCCACTGAAGCTATTTTACCCAATAAAGAAATAAATGGTAGCCAATGTATTTCCTATTTTACCATTGAACTGAAAGATGCGGTAATTCAACCCGATAAAATTTGGAAGGACTGGATTTTTGGTTGCGATATTTGTCAAGATGTTTGCCCATGGAATCGATTTTCAAAAGAAATTAACGGTAATGACTTCAAACCCATTCCTGAAATTTTACATTTTACCAAAGAGGATTGGTTGGCATTAAATGAAGACGCATTCAAAACTATTTTTAAGCATTCTCCTCTCAAAAGAAGCAAATGGAGAGGTATTCAGCGAAATATTAATTTTCTAGACACCTAGTAATATTAATAAAAAAACTTTTATTTATTAAATAAATGTTATTAAATTTGATGACAAAAAAAATTAATAATGCCTATCCAAATCAAATTGTTTACTTCATTTATTCATTCTCCGCCATAGAAAAATAGAAATACTAATAAATAATGTACAACTTATTTATAGGACTTCATTTTAAAATTATTCAACTTAAATCATAATATATGCAAAAAAATACCACACAAAAAAAACAAATACAAAGCAGAGGAATTAGCATTTTGCTATTTCTCTTTTTGGGATTATTCAGTTTCCAAATGAATGCCCAATCAGTTTCAATTACCGTAAACCCGGGAACGACAGGTAATGGTCCAATGGGAAGTAGTAATTACCATGTAAGTGAACATATTTATTTACAATCAGAAATTAACACAGCAATAAATATCAATTATGTAGCATTTAATATGACTACTTTGGGAGGAACAGTTGCACTGAATACCTTCACGAATGTAAAAATATATTTTAAAACAACTACCGCGACTACATTCGCGGCAGGTGCATACAACACAACAGGTTATACGCAAGTTTATAGTGGCACAATGACTTGGAACGCTGCTGGATTTGCAGGTGTGTCTACTACACCTTTTAACTACACAAATACGCCAGGCACAAATTTGCAAATGATGGTTGTACGTACCGACAATATAACACATGTAGGACCAGTCTTTAGTGCATCAATTGGTAATTCAACAAATAGTGCATTAAATACATGTAGAAGATACAATAGTACGCTTGCTCCTGTTTTGAACTCTTCTGCACTTGCTCTAACAACTTTTAGAGCATCTGTTACATTAGGAAATTTACAACCAAATGATTTGGCAGTTTCAAATATTTATACTTTGGGTAAATTCCCAATTGAATATGGTGCTCCAACTATTATTCAAGCTCGTATTGTAAATGTTGGAACAGCTGCGATGCCTGCTGGAAATGTGAATTTATCCATTACTGGTGCCAACTCATTTACGAATTCTCAGCCATACAATGCATTATCACCTGGGGCTTCACAGATAATTAATTTTGCCAATTATGCGCCAACTTCATTAAGTATTGGTGACATAGTTACCGTTAACATTCCTACTCCTGATAATGCGAATGGTAATAATACATTAACTTGGAATCAAGATATTACGCAAAATATTTATACCTATAAAAACCCTGCGGTTGCTAATGCAGGAGGTGTTGGATTTACTGGCGCAACTGGAGATTTTGTTGCTAAATTTAATTCTAATCCCGGCGTAACTTACCCTTATACTACTAATCCGAAAATAAATGAAATCCAAGTTGATTTCACTACAACTGGCAATACATATAAATTAGGTGTTTGGGATGCAACTGGAACTGGTGGCACACCAGGTGTTTTGCTTTGGGAATCAGCTGTATTGACAACTGCTATCGGTACTGCTTTTGTTCCAGTACCTGATGTTCCAGTGGCTGGAGATTATTTTGTAGGTGTTCGACAAACAGGTACTGTGAATTGTGGTTTTGCTTATCAAGCAGAAAACCCAATTAGAGGTGGTACTTTTTATTATACTTCACCAACTGGCGCAACTGCTTGGAATGATTTTCAAGTGTCCAACTCTGCTTTTCGTTTTTCGATTGTAGTACAAGTACATATCCCACAACCGCCTAACTGTGCAGCTTCTTTAACTCCAGCCGACAATACTATTGGTGCATGCCTTAGCCCAACATTAAGCTGGGCTAGCGGTGGTGGTGGACCTACTTCTTATGATGTCTATTTTAGTACCTCTCAATTTGATGTTGATAATCTCTCCACTTTTGCATTGGTTTCTGCTGCTCAAACTGGACTTACTTATTCACCAGGCGCATTAATCGCTGGTACTCAATATTTTTGGAAAGTGATTCCAAAAAATTCTGACGGAGATGCGGTTGGTTGTGCTACACAAAATTTCACTACTACACCTATTGGTCTTTGTTATTGCGTACCATCACATACAGGTACACTTTGTGCAAGTGGAATAATTAGTAATGTAACTTTTAATACACTTTCCAGTACTACATCTTGTGCAGCACCTGCTTATACTATTTTTCCTTTTTCTGGAAGTACAACAACCAATGTGAATGCAAATTCTTCGGTTAATTTATCAGTTACAACTGATACAGCGTCAATAATCTCAGTTTGGATAGATTATAATCACGATAATATTTTTGATGTTTCAGAATGGACTCAAGTTACTATAGCATCGGTTGCTAATGTAGCAAGTATTATTCCTATCTCTATTCCTTTGAGTGCAATGACTGGCCCTACCATGATGCGTGTTCGATCTCGATTAATTAATAATATCAATGGTTCCGTTGATGCATGTACTGCATTTGGTTCTGGCGAAAGTGAAGACTATGTAATTACTATAGATCCAGCACTTCCATGTACAACACCAACACCGGGAGCTACACTTTCAACAGCAACAAGCGTATGTATTGGTGCTGGTTTTACTGTATCTATTGCAAATACAAGTAATGGTTTAGGTACTACTTATCAATGGCAATCTTCCCCAGATAATATCACCTACACTGATATCAGCGGTGCCGTTTCATCAAGTTATGCAGTAGCTTCACAAAGCGCTGCTACATACTATAGATGTAATGCTATTTGTCCAACTAGTTCTACAACTGTGCCTTCAACACCTATACAAGTAACTATGACTTGTGATGTTATTGTAGGTGGAACTACTAATTCTACTAATACAAACCCTTGTTCTGGTGCTGCATTTACATTGACTCTTGCTGGCAATTCTGCTACTTGTGTAAGTTACCAATGGCAATCTTCATCTGATGGAATTACCTATACTGATATTTCTGGTGCAACCAATAATACTTTGGCTACATCTGAAACAGCTACAACCTATTTCCATTGCGTGATTACATGCACTGGTGGTAGCTCAAGCGCTACCTCATCTGATATATTGGTTACCTTAAACCCGGTATTATCACAATGCTATTGTATTCCTGTAACTAGTTGTTCTTTCCCAGATATCATTACCAATGTAACTTATGGAACTATTAACAGGACTTCTGTTTGTGATGCACCTACAGGCGGTTGGAGTTTGTATACAACACCGAATCCATCTTTCAATATCGGTAGTACTGATCCAATATCTGTTTCTACAGGTGGTGACGTTGAAGGTGTTGCAGTATGGATAGACTTCAACCAAAGTGGAACATTTGATCCATCAGAATTAGTATTAAATGGGTATACAGCAACTAATCCAGCAACGTATACTGGAAATGTTACCATCCCAATGAATGCTGTCACTGGTACTACTAGAATGAGAGTTCGTTGTACATATGCAACTGATCCTAGTACAACACTTGGGCCATGCGCAAATACGACTTATGGAGAAACGGAAGATTACGATATTACTATTGTTAATCCAACTGCTACTCTTGCTCTTGTTTGTTATATTCAAGGTTACTATTTAGGTGCTGGTATGATGACGCCAACTATTCAAAATGAAGATTTGGATCCACTTACTGCACCAAATTACTTAGCAACGGATTGTGATAATATCACAGTTGAATTACATCAAGATAATTCATCAACTCTTGCTACATATCCATTGGTTGCAACATTTACTGGTCTTCTACAAACCAATGGTACGCTGTCTTGTACATTCCCAGGCTCTGTTGTTGGCATGTCTTGTTATGTAGTTATCAAACATAGAAATACATTGGAAACATGGAGTAAATTGCCAATAACTATTGCCGCAACGAATACCTACAATTTCTCAACTGCTGCAAACAAAGCGCTTGGCGATAATCAAATTGATGTAGCAAGTGAAGGAATTTATTCTTTGTATAATGGCGATATGAATCAAGATTATGCAACAGATGCAACAGACTTCTTACTCATGGATATGGATATCCAAAGTTTTAATAGTGGATACATCAATACGGACTTAAACGGTGATGGTTCTACAGATGCAAGTGACTTCTTGATATTAGATGGAAATATTCAAGGGTTTATCGGTGCAATCATTTTACCATAAACACAATTCTTAATTACTGAGAAGGGTTAGTTCTTTGTAGAACTAACCCTTTTTTGTTGAATGAAAATGAAGGATATAGTGCTAGTCAAAAGGATAGAAAGGATATAGTTTATCTCTTTCTGCAAATTATTCGATGAACATATTATATTCGCCAAACAAATGGAAAAAGCAAAAATACTAATTGTTGGTGCAGGTCCTGTTGGATGCGTTTTGGCAGAACGATGTGCTAACGAATTACTAGTGCCAGTGCAATTGATTGATAAACGTAGCCATATTGCTGGAAATTGTTTTGATAGACAACATGAAAGCGGTGTTCTGATACACCAATATGGTCCACATTATTTTAGGACAAATGACGAATCACTCGTACACTATTTATCCCAATTTACTGAATGGATACCGGGCAACTATTTTGTTACAAGTTTTTATAATGGTCAATATTTTCCGTTTCCAATAAACCTATTGACGCTTGCTCAATTTTTTGGCAAAGAGTCTTTAACACCTGAAGAAGCAGAATTATTATTAGAAGAGAAAAGAGAAAAAATTGAAAATCCAAAAAATTCAGAAGAGTTTGTTTTATCGAGAGTTGGACGTGAAATGTATGAAGCTTTTTATTTGGGTTATACTGTAAAACAATGGGACATGCACCCAAAGGAGCTTTCTACTTCTGTTTGCGGACGAATTCCAATACGTCTGAATACCGATTGTAGATATGTAGATCATGCATTTCAATTAACGCCAAAAGATGGATTTACCGCGATGTTCACTAAAATGACTACGCATCCATTGATTGATATTCAATTGAATACGGACTATAAAACAATTACCGAAAAACCTGCCATCCTTATTTATACCGGACCTATTGATGAGTATTTTAATTTTTGTTATGGCAAATTAGCTTGGCGTTCCTTATCCTTCGATTTTAAAGAATATTCAGAAGAATTTCGACAACCAAATGTGCAAATCAATTATTCAAATGATTTTGATTATACTAGAACGGTAGAAATAAAGCATGTAACTAAGCAAGAACATCCGCATACGGTTATCTCCTACGAATATCCACAAGCAGAAGGCGATCCTTATTATCCTATTCCTACAAATGAGAATCATGAGCTCTATTTAAAATACAAGGCATTGGCTGACAAGGAAACAGCCGAAAATAATGTTTATTTCTGTGGAAGATTAGCAGAGTATAAATACTTTAATACAGATGAAGTGATTGTGAATGCATTGCATACATTTGAAAGCATAAAAAAGAAACATGGCAATTAAAAATTTATGGGTAATCATGCCTGTTTACAATGAGGAAGAAGCAATAAATCAAGTCGTACAAGAATGGGCTTCTTGTTTAAATGGATTACGAATCCCATATACACTTTGCATTTTAAATGATGGAAGTAAAGATAAAACCTTAGAAAAATTAAAACAATTAGCAACACAATTTCCGAGCATTCATCTTGTAGATAAAGCAAACTCTGGGCATGGACAAACCTGCGTATTAGGTTATCAAATTGCATTGCAAAATAATGCAGATTGGATTTTTCAAATTGATAGTGATGGTCAATGTGATCCATCCTTTTTCAAACAATTCGTACCATTAACAGAACAATATAAATGCATCTATGGCGTAAGAACCAAGCGGGATGATGGTTTGCAAAGAACTATAGTGTCGCATTTTGTAACCTTATTTTCTTGGGTGGCAACAGGTCAATTTGTGCGTGATCCTAATGTGCCATATCGCTTAATAGCCAGTGAGGTAATGAAAGAAATAGCATACGTCGTGCCAGCAGATTTTCATTTAGCCAATATTTATGTATCAGTAAGAAGTAATAAACTATCCAAAATTAAATGGGTACCAATTCATTTTAGAGATAGAATGGGAGGCAGTGCGAGTGTAAAAACATTTTCATTTGTCAAGCATGGTTTTACATTATTTAAACAACTTCGAAATGCGCAACAAGAAAAGTAATGAGTAGTTAGTAATGAGTAGTTAGTATTTGGAATTTGTCTAATACCTCTATAACATAAAAAGGGTATGAGTTTCAGAGGAGAATAATGATTGCAACTTTGGAATTTGGGATTTCCCATTTGGAATTTTCCCATTTGGAATTTACTAAATATCAAGCCTACAAATTATTGACCATTACATCATAAAATTCTATCGCACTTTTATCCCAACGATATTTTTTTGCTTGAGTTGAACATTTGGCAATTAATGTATGTCGTAGTGCGTCATCTTTATAAAACTGACACATTTTTTCGCCTATGTCATTCACATTATTTGGATCTACATAAAGGCAAGCATCTCCAGCTACTTCGGGCAAAGAAGTTACATCAGATACAATGCCAGAAACACCACATTGTAATGCCTCCAAAATTGGAATACCAAATCCTTCATAGAGCGATACAAACATAAACCCAAATGCACTACCGACAACTTTACTCAATTCATCTACCTGCATATAGTCATAATGAATCACATCTTTTTTAAATGGATGTTCTTCAATGGCTTGTCTTATTTCTGTAGCATTCCATGCATAACGGCCAACAATTAATATTTTCATATTGGAGCCTTGCTTCTTCTTGAAAAACGTAAATGCTTTCAATAGATTTACCACATTTTTTCGTGGATGCAGAGCGCCTGCAAAAATAAAATACTCACATCCATCCGCATATTGTTTTTTGATAGCCTGCTTTTCATCAAAATCCAAAGGCTTATACAAATCGTGTGCTCCATTATAAACCACACTTATTTTATCCGCGGGTTCATGGTATTCATCCATAATCATTTGTTTCGAATAATTAGAAACCGTTACGATATGCTTTGCTTTCTTTGCAAATTGAGGTGTAAATTTTTGCAAATAAAAACGAAATTTAAATGGCAAATGTTGCGGATAATGTTCGAATGCCAAATCATGAATAACCAATAGCGACGGCACTTTTGTAGAAAGAGAAAGGAATCCATCCGTAGAAATAAAGACGTCCGCTTTTACTTTTTTCAACGCTCTTTTTACGGACCATTCAAACCAAATATACCACAGTATAGGATGTCTAGCTGGTGGTGGAAGCACTATAGGCGTTACATTTTTTGCAAATACAAAACTATTATCATACGGTCGATCAAAAAAAAAGAAAAATTCATGTTCAGGATGATTAACAACAATTCGCTTCATGATTTCATTGGTAAACCAACCTATTCCTTCTAATTTTCCTTTAAGGAGAAAACGAGTGTTGACAGCTATTCTCATGGACAGAGCAAATATTTAGAACATATCATAGAAAAATTACTACGACATATTAGGCAATTCCGCAGGATAAAGTTTATGATCCAATTTGTGCTTGACTGCTTTGAAGGCTTCAATTGTTTCTGTAATATCTTGTTCCGTGTGAACAGAAGTTGGAATAAGACGCAAAATAATATGTCCCTTCGGAATAACAGGATATATCACTATAGAACAAAAAATATTATAATTCTCACGCATATCTACAATTAGATTAGATGCTTCAGCAACACCACCATGCATGTAAACTGGCGACACTGGTGAATCTGTTTTACCAATGTCAAATCCGTTTGCAGTTAATTTACTTTGTAAAGAACGAACATTGGTCCAAAGTTTTTCACGCAATCCTGGCTCATTCTTTAACAATTCTAGCCGTTTCATATTTCCGATAACAATCGGCATTGGCAATGCTTTCGCATATATTTGTGAACGCAAATTATAGCGCATATAACTGATGACTTCTTTAGTTCCTGCTACAAAACCACCAATACTTGCCATACTTTTTGCAAAAGTAGAAAAGTATACATCGATATCGTCTTGACAACCTTGCTCCTCACCAACACCAGCGCCAGTTGCACCCATAGTGCCAAATCCATGCGCATCATCTACTAAAAGTTTGAATTCATATTTCGATTTCAAAGCACAAATTTCTTTCAATTTACCTTGGTCACCAGCCATGCCGAATACGCCTTCAGTGATAACTAAAATTCCACCACCACTGGCTTCTGTCAATTTGGTAGCACGAACCATTTGTTTCTCAAAATCTTCTATATCATTGTGTTTGAATACATAGCGATGTGAAGAGATCATGCGAAGCCCGTCCATAATACATGCATGACTTTCCGCATCATAAACTACAACATCCCGTCGACTGCATAAACTATCTACAATAGACGCCATCCCTTGGTATCCATAATTCAATAAAAAGGCATCGTCCTTACTAACAAAAGCAGCTAGATCTTGTTCCAACTTTTCATGATGTACAGAATTACCACTCATCATTCTTGCTCCCATTGGGTAAGCCAAACCATATTGAGCAGCTGCTTCTGCATCTGCTTTGCGAACTTCAGGGTGATTAGCAAGACCTAGGTAGTTATTTAAACTCCATATTACTCTTTCCTTTCCACGAAAAATCATACGGTTACTGATGTCCCCTTCTAATCGTGGGAAAGCAAAATAGCCATGTGCTTTTTCTTGATATTGCCCTAATGAACCTTTATCCTTTCTAAATTTTTCAAATAAATCTGCCATAGAATATTATTTTATTTTAAAGTGCTGCAAAAATAGTTAAAATATTATGGTTGTTCATGTATTATTGTACTCTTTTCACAAATCAATTATAAATAAATGAGATTTTTACTGACGGTACTTGTTTTTTTAAGCATTTCCACCTTCGCGCAAAAAACTAAAGTGAATAATGCACCCAAATTAGTGATAGGCATTGTGGTGGATCAAATGAGACCAGATTATTTATCTCGATTTTACAATAAATTTTCCGAAGGTGGCTTCAAACGCATTATGCATGATGGAAATGTTTGTGAAAATACCTTCATCAATTATTTACCATCCTATACAGGACCAGGTCATACCTGTATTTATACTGGCTCAGTGCCTGCATTACATGGCATTGCTAGTAACGATTGGATAGACAAATTAAGTGGCAAACCAATTTATTGCACTGCCGACTCTACAGTTAAAGCCGTTGGTGGAACAGACAGAGCCGGTAAAATGAGTCCTAGAAACCTTTGGGCTACAACCATTACAGATGAACTTCGTTTGGCTTCCAACTTTCAATCTAAAGTCATTGCTATTTCTTTGAAAGACAGAGCATCCATTCTACCAGGTGGCCATTCGGCGAATGCAGCATATTGGATGGATGATAGCAGCGGTGTATTTATGAGTAGTACCTTTTATATCAATACCTTACCAGATTGGGTAAATAGCTTTAACCAAAAAGGACTTGCAAAAAGTTACATGAATAAGGATTGGAATGTAATCAACGATGTAAAAACCTATACAGAAAGCACACAAGATAATAATGTGTATGAAGGCAAATTTACAGGAGAAACTAACACTTCTTTTCCCCATGAAACTTCGTCCTTAAAAACCATTGACATCAAAAGAACGCCTTATGGAAATTCTATTCTTTTTGATTTTGCGAATGAAACCATTTCGAAAGAAGAAATGGGGCAGGGTAGTACTACCGATTTCTTGTGTATGAGTTTGTCTTCACCCGATTATGTAGGACATCAATTTGGCCCTAACTCTATTGAAATTGAAGATACGTATATTCGACTAGATCTTGAATTGGCGGCCTTTCTAAATAATTTGGATGACAAAATTGGTGCAGGCAATTACACTATATTTTTAACTGCCGATCATGGCGTTGCACATAATCCACAATTTTTATTGGATCATAAAATCGCTGCTGGCTTTTTCTTTGGTTCCAGTTTAAAAACTGAACTCAATGGCATGTTGCAAAATGTGTATCATTCAAATACACTTGTTCGTTCGGTTGGTGAAAATTTTATATTTTTAAATGACTTGTCTCTTGACAGTGTAAAAGCAAAACGTCAAGATGTAATTAATACAATCTTAAAGCAATTAACTTCACACGAAGAAATTCAATTTGCAGTAGACATGCAAAACATTCAACAATCTGTATTGCCAACGCAAATAAAGGAAATGGCAATCAATGGCTATGTATCTCGAAGAAGTGGTGATATATTATTGCTATTAAATCCAGCATGGTTAGACGCATATGCAAAAACAGGAACCACACATGGTACTTGGAACCCTTATGACACGCATATTCCATTGATTTGGTATGGCTGTGGCATACAAAAAGGAGTTACAAGAAGAATGACCCATATGACAGATATTGCGGCAACCCTTGCTACTTTATTGCATGTACAAATGCCAAATGCCTGTATTGGTGAACCAATTATTGAAGTAGTAAAGTAGTTTGTTTTTTCTCTTACCCAATAGAAAGGATTTATATATTTAGTACTTTTTTAAAAGATGATGCTAAAAATTAGAATAGCATTTTGCAAATGCTATTCAGTGTTCTTTGGTTTGAAATAATGTAGAACAGAAATAATTCCCTTTGCCATGTTTTTGACTTCTTTCGGATGTGTTTCTATTAACTTCGTAACACCAAACATTAATACACTACCAGCCATTTTTTTAAATGGATTTGTGGAAGCTCCTTGAAATATTCTTTTAGAAATATAACCAACAGTAATGCCTGCGGTGGTATTGATAAGACTATCCTTTACAGATTGTGAAATGGTAATATCTTGAACAGCGCCTTTAAGAATATGAATAGGATTCAAACTGTGGCATGTGCTATTAAATTGTTCTTTCAATAAAAACAATTCATCCGATTGCTTTTTCTCCAGCAATAAAATGGAATCCTTCAACTTATCCTTTGCTGTTATCTGCTTCATGCCATATTTTGTTTCGTCATTTGAGTAATAATGGAATTATGGAGTGGACTTTTTATCCAACAATTTTTAAACAATTGCAGTGCTATGGCTACCAAGGTGTAAAACCCACCGACAATTAAAAAACCGTAAGCGACATGATGCAACAAGCTCCCTATCCACAATGCCACACCTATATGAATAAATAAAATAGCCATGGCTGCGATAAGGATTGTAATTAGCTTTGTGAGCAGAGAAGACAATACATCAGCTGATTTTTCTATTGCTTTTAAGTGCAACAACTTCAAACTTGTTTTGCTGTATTCTTCTACTCGTTGAAAAAGTAATTCTATAGATGTTTCAATATCGTTCATGATCAATAGGATAATAAATTGTAGGTGGTAAGTAGTTCGTCTCGAAAAAAATTAAGCAATCGCCTGATCAACTTCCTTTTTCATTTCGTCACATTTCTCTTTTGTTTTTGCAACAAGTTCGTCTGCTTCTTCTTTTACTTTTTCAAATGTATCGGTCAATTGAGTTACCAAATCTTCCATTTTGGTTTTACATTCTTCAACAAAATCTTCTCCTTTGTCCATAATTTTTTTACGGGTTGTAGAACCTTTCTCTGGTGCAAATAGAATACCTAATGTTGCTCCTGTGGCTATTCCAGCCAATATGCCTAAAAATAATTTTCCTGAACTCATGTTATTTAATTTTGTTTTAAAGTTTAAAAGTTAATCCGAATTTTCCACCTGAGAACGCATTCCCTCCACCAAATTCTAAATTAAGACCTACCTTGGAAGTGATGAAATAACGACCACCAACCTGAGCACCCAAATTAAGTCCAGAACTATTATTGCCAGCATAAGAATTTGGCGAATTCCAGACATAAAAACCAAGATTCAAGCCAGCATATAAATCGAACCTATTTGGAATACTTAACACTCGATTGAAATGATAATTTGCATTTCCTGAAAACCCAATGATGTTGTGGTTGTAATGTACTTCATGATAGTTTTCATTGTACGAACGATAGGAGAGTTCAAGGCCTAAACTTATATCTCTGCTTAAACCAAAGTCAAAGCCCAAATAAATAGGTACACCCCAGTTGGTAAGTCCAACACCTACATTCAATTGATTGTTTCCACTTTGCAAAGAAGCTTGTGCTGAGGAAATTGCGGTGATAAAAAGAAGCATGGCTCCTAAATAGATTTTTTTCATGATTGTTTTTTTTTAGTTTTTAAGTTATTATTTAATGACTCGATCTCCAGAAATGACTCTTAAGAGCACTGCTATAATTGCAATGACAAGAAGAATATGTATTAACCCGCCGGCACCGTATGAAAAGAATCCGATGATCCAACAAATGACAAGAACTATTGCGAAGATGTAAAGTAAGTTTCCCATGGTTTTTATTTTTTTTGTTTAATTTTTAAAGAATTTCTTTTTTGTTGATGGTTTGCATTTGCTATATTCAAGGAATGCGTTTCTTCTACGGTCAATTCATTTACTGTCAATTCTGCAAGATGCTTATAAAATTTTTGCAGCACTTTCAATTCGTATTCACTGATATCTTCGACGGATACCAAATACGTTCCAACGGATATTTTATAGGATTTGTTACTCGGATGACTAGTCAATACTAAATTTCTAATCCGAAAAATTTACTTTTTATTGTCCACTGTAAAATCGTGAAGGGCCATTCCAAGTTCATCTATATCGTGATTGAATTCTGTTTTGAAAGATTGCCATTTTTCTAAATCATCCTCCTTATATTCGTCTAATCTTTTTTTGATGTCTGCATTCTTTTGTTCTAACGTTACAATTTGCTTTTCGTACGTTGCTCTGGTATCCATTTTAACATTTTCTATTTTTATTTTAATATCTGCAATCATTTTATCATTGTCAATAATTTTTTGATTGGTTTCATTTTTGAAGTTGGCTACTTCCGTTTGGTAATCATGCTGAGCTTGTGATAAGTTTTCCTTTGCTTGTGTCACATCTTCCTTTGCATCATCTACTTTTTCAGCAGGTGAATCGCAAGCCGAAAATGTCACCGCCGCAATAAAAGCGACCACAGTGAGAATAGAGTGACTTATTTTAAATAGTTGTTTCATCGTGTTTTTTTTGTTTAATTTATTTTATTAATTGTGTACAATGTTGCTGCGTGATTTGTTCTTGTTGAAAATAATTACAGTGTTGCAATTATATTGTTCAACTCTTCTTTTGTCTTACCAAGTTTGATTTGAAGCTTTTCTAAAATCTCCTCTTTCTTGCCATCTTCAAATAGGATATCATTATTGATTAAAGTGGCAAATTGTTGTTTGAGTTTTTCCTTTTGCTCTGTCCAACTTTCTTTTACTTCTGTTTTACTCATTTTTATTTTGTTTATTTCGTAATCGAATTATTACAGTACAAAGGTGGGGGTATGTTGGAAGTAAAGCGTGACATAATCATTAGAATAAGTTACATGATTCACACTTCTAGATAAATTTATGACGAATATTAAAAAAACAAAGCCCATTGTTTAAGATGGGCTTGTTCATTCATGGTGGTTTTGTTTTAAAAGAGTAGAAATAATAATTAGAACAAAATAGATAAACAGATATATATCGAATTTGTATTTATTCGGTTTTGTTGAAGTATATAATAAGCGTCCGTTGTAATGATTTGGCTATTATCACTTATATCGCGGAATCCCAAAACGCCACGATATCCGATACCTAAATGGGTGGTATAAGATGGATTCAGCTCAAAATCAATCCCAGCGCCATACGCAAGTCCAAAATCATTTTTTCTCACCGCTAAAATAGGCTGCTTATTATTTACATCATTAGATCCGGATAAGGTAATACTACTTCCAACGAGTAAACCAAGTTGCGGTCCAGCAACTATATTCAGATTTATTGCTCTTGATTTGTCGGTATTGAGTGAAAGCAAAACTGGAATATTTACATATCGTACATTTACTTTTCGTTTCACATTTCCATCGTACGATTTTTCATTGATGGAACTATACATGAGTTCTCCTTGTATACCAACATGATTTGAAAAATTAAATCCTATCACGGCACTTACTCCAAATCCAAGCACAGCATTGCCATGTATCGTTTCTCCTGTAGATGTTTGCATGTCTAAAGAGGTAATAGTTGGCATGAATCGAAAGCCAAATTCTATAGACCTACAGGAGTCTCGATCTTGGGCATGCACATTGGTAATACTCGTTAAAAAAAATAGACTTAAATAAATATAGGTAACAAGTTTGTGGTTTATCTTTTTCATCTTTTATTTATCTTTTAAGGTAAGGTCACAAAGTTGGAAAGCTTTGCAAGCGCAATCGTTACACTATAAAATATAAAAGTTGAATCATTCACATATTTTCAATTGTGTTGAGTTATTTTCAAGCAAATAATAGAGCGAACAAGTAAATAATTCAGAAGATCTAAGGCCGTCAAATAGTAACCTATTTAAGTTGGTTTATTTATGATGCAGGTAAAATTTCAATTCGCCTATTGTGTATCAAACATAGAATGTAAATGCAAAATAGAAGGAATCTTCAAATGAGTTTATAAGAAATAGATTCAATTAGTTTTTCTCTATTTTTTGTGTGGAAATTAATGCATGACGTTGCATTATTTGCAAGACGTAAACGCCTTTTTTTAAATCTTTCAAATCTATGTCCATGACGTTGAAACCTTTTGTACAAAGGGTTTGTAGCTCTTTCACCAATTTTCCGGATAAATCTGTAAGTATTAGATTAGTAGCTCCTTCGTATTCTAGGGCGCATTCTACATGAAGGATACGATTTGTGGGAATCGGATAAGCATGTATAGTACTTTTATCATTTTCTCTAAAGACATCAATCACTTGACTTTCTATATTCATACGACCATCAAGATCCACTTGTTTTAAGCGATAGTAATTGTGACCCGTATAGGGTTTAGAATCAATACATTCATAATTGATATTGGAAGCAGAATTGTCATTTTCCCTTTTCGTATTTACTTTTCCTACACTAGTGTATTCTATTCCATTATTGCTATGTTCAACTTCAAAGTAATCACTATTTTGCTCGAAGGTAGTAGTCCAGTTTATGATGTTTTCAGTGATATTATTCTTTCCCGTAAAGGAAAGCATATTTACAGGTAATGCCGCATTTGGAGTATGCTTACCATTACATGTAAACGTAAGGAATGCTGTTTGTTTATCCAAATACTAAGTAAATCCCAACTTCTAACTACTAAAAAAAAAACAGCCATTTTTAAATTCTGTATAATACATTTGCAAAAGTTAGACTAATCTAACTTTATAAATATATGGCTAATTTACATCATCAAACAAAAAGTTTAGAAGAAGTACATGAGAGTGTAGATCCAATTGGCAAGAAAAATATTTGGAAAAAAATATTCGCTTTCTTTGGCCCTGCATATCTTGTTTCGGTAGGATATATGGATCCAGGCAATTGGGCAACAGACATTGAAGGTGGCAGTAGGTATGGTTATGCATTGATTTGGGTATTGGTGATGAGTAATATCATGGCTATTGTTTTACAATCATTAAGTGCACGCTTAGGTATTGTATATCGAAAAGATTTAGCACAAGTGAATCGAGAGACTTATCCGCCAGTCATTAATTTTTGTCTATACATTTTAGCTGAAATTGCCATTGCAGCTTGCGACCTAGCCGAAGTAATTGGGATGGCAATCGGTTTACATTTATTGTTTGGCTTACCACTTATTTGGGGTGTCACCATCACCATCTTCGACACCTTTTTATTATTGTATTTACAAAAATTAGGTATCCGAAAAATGGAGGCATTCATCATCAGCTTGATTGCCATTATTTTCGTTTCCTTCGCCATCGAACTGGCGTTTGTTAAGCCATCTATCACCGAAATTTTAAGTGGTATCAAGCCTACTTTACCCGACGACTATGCCTTATATATTACTATTGGCATAATAGGTGCAACTGTAATGCCGCATAATTTATACTTGCATTCGGCACTTGTTCAAACGCGAAAAATTGGAGACGACGACGCCTCAAAAAGAGTAGCCATCAAATGGAATTTTATAGACAGTACGATTGCATTAAACCTAGCACTATTTGTGAATGCTGCCATTTTAATTTTAGCAGGGGCAGTGTTCTTCAAACATGGTATGCTTGGTGTAAATAGTATTGAAAATGCGCATCAATTATTAACACCATTGGTGGGCAATGCATGGGCACCCATCTTATTTGCCGTAGCATTAATTGCTGCTGGACAAAGCAGTACAGTGACTGGCACATTGGCTGGACAAATCATCATGGAAGGTTACTTGCAATTACGCATCAATCCTTGGTTACGACGAATTATGACACGCTCATTGGCTGTAATTCCGGCCTTTATAACCATACTTATAGCAGGTGAAGATAAAATGACAGACTTGCTTATTTTTAGTCAGGTCATATTGAGTATCCAATTGGCTTTTGCCATCATTCCATTAATCTTTTCGGTGACGAATAAACGAATGATGAAAAACTTTACCATTAAGCCGTGGCTACTGATTATTTCATTGCTTATAACGACTGTCATTCTCTATTTGAATATAAAAATGGTGAGTACAAAAGCCTATGAATTATTTTACGCCACTGAATATTTTTGGGTTAAATTATTGATTGTAGTCGGGCTACTGTCATTTACCGTCTTGCTTCTATACACCATTTTGTATCCATTATTCGGTAAAAAAATAGAATTGAAATCAGAGCATATTCATCAAGCACCGCTTCCTTTGTTCATCGATACAATAGGCGAGTATGCTTGTATAGCCTTGGCTTTAGATTTCAGTGAAATGGATCGTATCATTATTGCAAATGCATTTCGTCAAGCATCTCCGAATTCTAGATTTGTAATTATTCATGTAGTAGAAAGTGCTGGTGCAAAAATTTGGGGTAAGCAAACGGCCGATATAGAAACCATTCAAGACACAGAACGCTTAGAGAATTATGTGCAACAATTTAAGGATATAGGCAAAATGGCAACTGCTCATTTAGGTTATCGCAATAGGACTTCTGAAATTGCACGTATATGTAAAGAAACAAATGCCGAACTCTTGATTCTAGGAGCACATGGGCATCGTGGAGTATTAGATCTAGTTTATGGTCAAACCATTGAAAGAGTAAGACATATAGTGCATATTCCAATTTTGGTCGTGAATAAATAATGGGCATAGAATACTAGAATAAATTAAGAAAAATGATTTTCGATTACAGATGTATTGCGGCAACGATTGTAACGGAAATCCTTTTTGCGGCGAAGCAAGCAAAAAGATTGGAGTGGAAAGCGTGTTTGCCGCCCAAATAATTTCTATACTAAATGCAGTAAAATCCTATGAATTCCAAAATGAGATAACATGAAAAAACAATATTATTTAACGTTTATACTATGTATGGTAATGACTAGTTTGCAAGCACAAACTAATCTACCACCCATACAATTGGATAGACCAGACTTGACGGAATCCCCTTTTATTACCCCCACAAATTATATACAAGTAGAAGCAGGCTTGTTGTATGAAATAGAAGAAAATGGTATAGGCGTATTTACTTCACCAACGGTACTTACGAAATATGGTGTGCATGATAAATTTGAAATTCGTTTGATAACAGAATATGTAACAACGGATCATGCTGCAAGTAGACCTTTGCAAGGTATCACGCCAATTTGGGTAGGATTCAAAACGCATCTTCTTACGGAAAAAGGTATCATTCCACAAACATCTTTCATTGGTCATATTGCCATTCCTTCTTTGGCTTCGAGTGATTATCAAGCTAACTATTTAGCACCACAATTTCGCTTTACCATGCAACATACGCTGAGTAAATCTGTTACTTTAGGTTATAATCTAGGTGTAGAATGGGATGGTTTTTCTGCAAGAGAAAAATATATTTATACCATCACTTCTGGTATTTCTTTGCATAAGAAATGGGGATGCTTTATAGAATTATTTGGAGAAGGCGAAAAAGGAATTGGCTTCAAACACAATGTAGATGCAGGGTTTACCTATTTAGTCAATAATAATTCGATGTTGGATATTTCATCAGGATTAAATTGGCAAGAACAAACGTATTTTGTTTCTTTTGGTTATTCTTTTAGATTGAATATGGGCAAAAAGAAAAAATAGCTTTTTTTGGTTCTTGGTGAAAAACACCAACAACAGCGCGAAAGAAAAAATAATGTATCAAAAAACTATTTAGCATCTATTCATCTTTGCCTAAATTTGCCAAATGCAAAAAATAAAATTAATTGAATGTCCGAGAGATGCCATGCAAGGCTGGAAAACATTTATTCCAACAGAAACAAAAATAAAGTATATCAATAAATTATTGGAAGTAGGTTTTGACACCTTGGATTTCGGATCTTTTGTTTCACCAAAAGCGATACCACAACTCGCAGATACAAAATATGTTTTACAGAAAATAAAAATGACAAATACAAAATTATTAGCCATCGTTGCAAATAATAGGGGAGCAGAAGAGGCTGTATCATTTGATGAAATAAGCTATATTGGATTTCCATTTTCTATCTCAGAAACCTTTCAACAATTGAACACAAATTCTTCGATTGCAGAATCCTTACAATCGGTAGAAGCGATTCAACAATTATGTGTTCAACATAAAAAAGAATTGGTGATTTACATTTCCATGGGCTTCGGAAATCCTTATGGAGATGCCTATACCAGTGATATCGCGATAGAATGGGTGGAAAAATTACAACAACTTGGTATCCATATATTTTCTATGTCAGATACGGTTGGGGTTTCTAATGCCGACAATATTCAAACTATTTTTTCCGACTTGGTTAAGCGCTTTCCAACAATTGAATTCGGTGCACATTTTCATTCAACCAAAGAAACTGCTGTCGATAAAATAGAAGCAGCATTCCAAAATAATTGCTTTCGGTTTGATAGTGCCATGAATGGAATAGGCGGTTGCCCAATGGCGCAAAATGAATTAGTAGGTAATATTGCAACAGAACAATTGCTTGCCTATTTTGAATCCATTGGAATAGATTTTCATTTGAATCAAACGGCATTAGAAGAAGCTATGCAGATGGCGGGAGAAGTATTTAGTGTTTAGTAGTGAGTAGTTAGTATCTAGTAGTTAGTAGTTAGTAGTTAGAGGTTTGTATTCGGCTTTGGAATTTGGGATTTAATTTTTGGAATTTGATTTCAGGCTTTGGAATTTGGGATTTAAAAATTTGGAATTTGCCTTCAGGCTTTGGGATTTGATTTTGGAATTTACCCCCAATCTACAAACGAAAATTTTTCGCCATCAAATAATCCTTTATCACTTAATTTCAATTGCGGTATAACGAGCAATGCCATGAAAGATAAAGTCATAAATGGTGCTCGTAAAGTGCTTCCTAGTTCTTTTGCTTTTTGGTCTAATAAGGAATACATAGCTGCCACTTTCTCCGCTGGTTCATTACTCATCAAACCGCCAACTGGTAAGGGCATGATGGTTTTGTCTGTACCATTTACCACTACAATTCCACCTTGGCAATGAATCAAGGCATTGACTGCTTCCAACATATCCTCATCATTCGAACCAACACAAATTATGTTGTGACTATCATGCGCAACCGTACTGGCAATGGCGCCTCGTTTGAGATTAAAATTTTTAATAAATGCCTTTGCTATCGGCGTATTTTGGTAACGATTGACCACCACTATTTTTAAAATATCTTGTTCTACATCGCAAACCAATTTCCCTTCTTGCACAATCCCATCAGTAAAAAATGTTCGTGTAATTAATTGTCCATCGATAGCTTCAATCACAGGAATTTTTGTAGTATTGTTTGTAAAAGGAATTTCAAAATCTTCTAACGTTTTGGCTTCACAATTAAATTGATTAATTAATTCTTCTTGTATAGATTCAATTTGTACTACACCATTTTTATACACGACTTCACCATGAATGACAGTCTCCAGAATATTAAATGAGTCTATATGATCAATCACAATAAAATCTGCTTTGTCCTTTTCTCGCAATAATCCAATATCTAATTTATAATGAATTACTGGATTCATACAAGCGACTTGCAAAACATCATAAAGATCCAAATGCTTGTCCAGAGCCATTTTTACATGACGATTGATATGATGCAGCATTAATTCATCAGGATGTTTATCGTCGCAGCAGAACATCATTTTATTTTTATGCTCTGGCAATAAATCGATTAAAGCATCAAAGTTTTTTGCAGCACTTCCTTCTCGAATGAGGATATGCATGCCATATTTTAATTTGTCTAAAGCCTCTTCTTCACTTACACATTCATGGTCTGTTGTAATACCAGCCTCTATATATTGTTTTGCTTTTTCACCTCGCAATCCAGGCGCATGTCCATCTATCGGTTTGTTATATTTTTTTGCAAGCGCTATTTTTTTCATCACCTCTTCATCCTGAAATAAAACACCTGGATAATTCATCATTTCTGTTAAATAATAAATATCCTGTCGACGTAATAAAGTGTCAATATCATTCGAATCAATAATAGCACCTGATGTTTCAAAAGATGTAGCAGGTACACAAGAAGGTGCGCCAAAATAAAATTGGAAGGGCACTTTAGCTGCATTCTGTATCATATAATTTATCCCTGCAATGCCGCATACATTGGCTATTTCATGCGGGTCGCTCACTGTTGCAACGGTGCCATGTTGCACTGCCAATCGTGCAAACTCACTCGGTATCAACATCGAACTTTCTATGTGCACATGGGCATCAATGAAGCCTGGTAAAATAAAATGTGTACAAGTTTGCTCTGTTTTTTGAATAGATAAAATACGATCTCCTTGAATTTTTATTTCTGCAGGATAAGTAGTTCGATTATGAATATCAATAAGATGGTGATAGCGAGTTTGTATTTCCATTCTTTAAAAATAATACAGTAAGTCTACAAAATATAATTGTAATGAGAAATCGTTTTTTTTGTTTGACAATAAGAATCATTTTTTATTCCTTTCTCCGCAGAAGTCTCCGCCTCGGGACTCTGCGGTTTTGTTGGACAATCGAGAGTATCTCACAACCATTTTATGCATATGCAGGATTAGAGAAGATAACACATCTGCGAAGAAAAAAAATTAAATTGCTGTGCACGAATTATTTTTAATAAGCGGTGTATTGCGGCAACGATTGTATGAAAAGCTGGTACCGCGCTGGCATGGACGGAGCCCGATGTTTTCAGTTGGGACGTGAGTGTGGTCCAAATAATGCCATTAGAATATATTTTGAGGCACATAAAAATGAGGAAGAACCATATAAAAATACAGAACGCCTAGTTAAGAATAAAAGCCAATATTAAAATATAAAATCAATTTTTTTTTGTTAATTGTATATTAATAATTTACATTTGGGAAGCAATATTATTAAAATATGAAAACAAAATTATTAGTACTAATTATCTTATGCTTATCGGGTAATATACATGCTCAGTTACAACTTACTTTGTATGATGAGTTCTGTTTTAAGATAACTCCCAAATTATTTGGAGAAGGAGCAGGCAATAATTTTATTCCATCAGGGAATGGAGGATTTATTGTTGTTGGTAGCACTAAACAAAGTAGTATCGGTACAAAGCAACATCATGGTATGCCGATGATTAGTACCAATGGAGATACGTCTTGGAATGATGATGCATATATTGGGAAAATGAATTCAGATTTTATTGCAACAAATGCAAATATATATGGTGGCACTTTTGCCTATGATTATAATGATATTTTTAATGATATCTACCCACAAAGTGATGGTGGATTTGTAATGTTTGGTAGTAGTGGCTCTATAGATGGTGATATACAAAGCCCGACTGCCTGCGGCATGCTGCTCATGAAAGTGGATAGTAACTTAAATCCAGTGTGGAGCAAACCTTACGGTTGTGCAACACAATGTATTAATCCTGTTAGTTCATATAGAACCAATGATGGAGGCTATATTATGATAGGTGTGAACAATGGATTGTGTGGCGATATACCTACATTTTATGGTCTTACACCATTTGAAGGGGACTGGATTATAGTAAAAACGGATAGCATGGGCAATAAAGAATGGGCAAAGGTAAAAGGGAGTTCAAATGATGAACATAGTGCTGTAAAAATATTGCAAGATAATGCAGGGTATTATTATATTATAGGACAATTGCAGGATGGGGATCATGATTGTATACCGGATAACGCCAACTGGCATACTGGAATACTTACAGGAAATGATATTTACATAATGAAATTAGACAGTTTGGGAGATAAAATATGGACAAAAAGCTATGGAGGTAGTGATGTAGATTGGGTAGGAGCTTCATATTATGATTCCTTACTAAATAGAATTATTATTGGTGGTGGGACTCGCAGTACTGATTTTTTATTTAATGGTATGCAAACTTTTGGATCTTTCGATGCAATAATTTTAACAATAGATACAACTGGATTTATTTTGAATAAAAAAATAATTGGTGGTAGCCAAGTAGAGGGTATAAATTTTATACAATTGCGACCTGAAGATCATACTTATGTTTTAGGTATTAACACCAGAAGCAATGATGGGGATATGACAGGTTATTGTTATCATGGTATTGCGTATCCAGACGATTTGTTTATTTGCAGTGTTGATACACAAAATAATTTTGTGATGAAATATGGCTTAGGTACAGATGGGGCTAATAATATTGTAAATATGAAATATTATAATGGCTTTTTGTATGTAAGCGCAGGGCTTAGCAAGTATACACCTTGTGTGTGTGATACCAATACAACAAGAGAAAAGTATGTGATGAGAAAATATGCGTTTGCTCCTTTAGGCATCATAGAGCCAATAAAAAAATATGAGGATATTAAAATATATCCTAACCCAAGTAATGGATTAATAAATATTGAAATCCCTGTCGAATACATAGAAGGAGGAAATATCGAAATAAGTATACATGACATGCAAGGAAATGTGATAAAAGAAGTAGAAAAAAAAGCAAGTATAAAAATGTCATTAGAGATAAAAAATGGGAAGAATGGAGAATATATAATCAGTATAGAAAATAAGAAAATACAAAAATTCTCTAGAAAAATAATTATTCACTACTAAATAAATACACATGAAAAAGATTATTATTTCGCAATTTGTATGGAACAAATACTAATGATACAGCAGAAAGCGGATTAAATAGTGAATATAAAAGATGGTTGACATTTTGGGAGAAACGGAAATGTAATAACCCAAGTACTGCACAAAATACAATGACAGAGTATTTTAAAGTGTTGAATGAATATCTTGCATCTGAACAACAAATTGGTTGTCAGGAAACTAATGAATTTAGAGGTAATTGGTCTTTGAAAGGACCGAAGCATCTCCCCACACAAACACAAGGAATAATTTCAAGTATTTGGGCAAGCCCTAATAATCCAAAAATTATTTTGGCAGGTAGTGCATTTGGAGGACTATGGAAAAAAGATGGCAATAATGAATGGAAAAATTTAACTGATAATGCTACATATTTACCTGGAACAATTGGCGTTGCATGTATAGCAGTTGACAATAATGATAATGATAAAATATTTCTTGGAACAGGACTTGGACCAAGAATGTCCTTTAATTGGGAAGGTGCATATGGTTTTGGGATTGTTTATACAATTGATGGAGGGTTGAGCTGGACACAAGATGTAACATTTTTGCAGGCAGTTAGTCCTGGTGGTTGGCCATATGAATTTCCTTATGTAGACAAAATTGTCTTACTACCCAATACTACTAAATTAGTCGCTTTATACAAAAATAAAATATTGGAAAAAGATGTCAGTAATATGGCAAATGGTTGGGTTGATGTAACGCCTACAATAGCCACAGCAGGGACTAAATACAATGATATTGTTATTAAGGAAGGGATTACAAATGGGTATTTTGTTTCAACGGTTGGAAGTGCTTCCGAAATATGGGAGCATGAATCTTCAGGTTCATGGATTAAAATAAATACAGGTGTTACCTTTAATATAGGTGCAAATAATTACAATGCTGAGGCGATGGATGGATATATTATTGCCAGTTCAAATAATAATTTATTTGCGTATGTTTCGAAGGGTGTAACAACATGTTTAGCGAAGTATAATTACTCAACGACAACATGGTCGGTAGTTTACAATTTTACCTGGGAAGTTGAAAATTTATTCCTCACTTCAACTGGAGGAACTGCTGATTTGGCTGTTCCAATTAATAATGATAATGTAGTCTATTGTGGATTCCTTAAGGCTGCAGTATTAATTTCAACAGATGGTGGCGTATCATACACAATGCACTACATTGGTGATAACTTAATAAATAATAATGTAGACCCTGATCATGCAGACAATCGATGTATTTATATAAGTAATTCGACGAATACAACAAATGGTATTATGGATGAGGTTTTTTATGGAAATGACGGTGGGGTAACTATTAAACCAACAGGTAATGACCCTCTCGTTCTTGGAGCAAATACTGTACAGCCATGCGATGATGAAGGTCTAGCAATTACTCAGTTGTACGGATTTGACGTAAGTGAAAAAGATGAGCTAATTGCTGGCGGCGTAATGCATAACGGAATGTGTACTTATAACAAGAAGAGAATGCCCCAATGGGCAATACCAGTTGGGTACAATAATGGTGATTGGAAAAATTCTGGAGTTGGTGATGGATATAATGCTGAATTCGATAAGCAAAATAGAGAATTAGTCTATGGTGCGCATAATGAACCCTATATGACATATTATGATTTCACTATTAATAATAGTGCTAACTGGACTCACATGCAAGCTCCTCCTGGTACTGATAAGGATGTATTAAACGTAAGACCAATAGATATTGAAGAAAGTAGTAATCAATTACAGATTGGATCAAAAACAATCTATGGTGCTACATCTGGTGCATTACCTAATTTAGGTTATACAGATTTGTTTTCGAATGGTTCTACAGTAAACATAAATTTTCCAATTACCGAAAAAGTACGAATATATAAAGTAGCACCTGCTCCAAACGAAAATTATAAATATGTGTATTTTAATGGTATCGGTGATTTTCATTTGTGGCGTGTAAACCTTAATTTATCTCCTTCATATCTTGACATTACTCCACAAGCTGCCAAAGGACAATTTGCTAAAATGATATTGGACATGGCAATCGACCCCAAAAACCCAAATAAACTATGGGTCTGCTTTGGTGATATTGAACCTGGGGGCAATTCAAATATTAATTGCAATCCAACGAATAGGGTAATGCTATATGATGCAAGTCAAATAAATCCAGTTAGTAACGACAACTGGTTTTGCAAATCAGAAGGCTTACCCAATTTACCAATCAATTGTATCAAATACCAAAATGGAAGTGATGATATTTTATATGTAGGTTCTGATGTAGGTGTATTTATTTATGATAAAACAAATGAAAAATGGAATCCATTTAATAAAATGAAAGATGTAAGTAATGTGAATAATATTTGCATGCCTAAAATAATAGTTGAAGACTTGGATATTAATTATTGTACAGGGAAGTTGTTTTCTGCAACACATGGTCGAGCAATTTGGGAAAGTGATTTATATATACCTAATAATAATCCAGGTATCACCAATGAAATTGTTACCAATAGCACATGGACTGGCGATAAATATATTGAAGGCTCAATAAAGGTAACAGCTAGTCATACGCTTACTATTACAGGAACTACAAACAATCCTACAACTATTCATTTACCTAAGTATGGAAAAATAATAGTAGAGAAAGGCGCAAAATTGATAATAGATGGGGCTACGCTTACTAACAGTTGCGATGCAATGTGGACTGGTATTTATCTAGAGGCAGACCCTAGCCTTAGACAAATATCAACAAGCGGTGGGTATTATACACAAGGCTATTGCGAAATAAAAAATGGTGCAATCATTGAGAATTCTGAAAATGGTATTGCCAATTATAATGATGGCACATTGGGTGGTGGCATTATTATGGCGTATAATTCTATATTTAAAAATAACAGAAGAAGTTTAGAATTTATGAAGTACCAAAATAAGAATAGTGTAGGTACTCCTATAGCCGATAGAAGTGTGTTTTCAAAATGCACCTTTGAAGTCAATGATGATATGCATTCACAAACTCCTTTTGCTTATCATGTCAGTATGTGGGGTATTGATGGCATTAATTTTTATGGATGTGCATTTAAAAATTTGCAAACAGATGCGAATGTTCCCAATCAAAAAGGGATATATTCTATAGATGCCAATTATAATTTAAAGTCTGCATGTGGCAATAGTAATACCTACCCATGTAATGCAATATTACCTAACACTTTTGATAATTTTGACAATGCAGTGGAGTCTATGGGATGGTCTCAATACCGTCCAATAGTAAGTGACCAAACTGTATTTACAGGTAATCAATATGGCGTATTACTCAATGCGGTCAATTCGCCAGTACTCACCAGAAATAAATTCGCCATCGGCTCTGTCACAAGCCCTGGCTGGTTTACATTACCTTATGGTATTGCTATGTATGAAACACCTGATTTTAGAATGGAAGAAAATGAGTTTATTGGTAATGGTCAATCTAGTATTAGTCTTGGTTTGTGGTTGCAAAATTGTGTGAATGATAATGTAGTCTACAAGAATAAATTTAAAGATTTAACCTATGGTAATATTTCATTGGGAGATAGATATGAAAGCAATCCTGGGCATGTAGAACACGGATTAAAATACGCATGTAATACACAAGATGGCAATACCTATCACATGCTTCAATTTGATAACACGAATACAAATTCGGGAGGTATTAACAAGCATCAAAATTATCAATATCATTCAGTAGGAAATACGTTTGAAAATTCTTCCATTGTAAATTATAGCGATATCTATAACCTAAGTTCAATTCCTATAGATTATTTTCACAGTGGTGGCATTACCGAACCTGTAGGTTATAATTGGCCAATGGTAAATGTGTATAGTGTCACCGCAAATTCTTGTTATTCTCATATTGGGGAGGTAGATGATCCAACCAATTTGAATGATGGTTTATCTACCACCAAAAGTGCATATTATTTATTGAGTGCAGATTATAATACGGTGTTGTACAATTATGTCAATTTATTAGATGGTGGAAATACAGAGGAATTTATTAATGAATTGATAGAAACATGGGGAGAAGGAATCATAGCATTAAGAAGTCAACTTTTGTCTGAATCTCCATTTGTAACTACAGAAGCGTTGCATGAAGTAGCCGAAAATAATATGTTGCCACCTTCATTATTATTGGAGGTATTATTAGCAAATCCAAATGCAACAAAGGACTTATCTTTCTTAGAATATTTGCAATATGAAAAGCCAAATCCAATGTCTGAAAGTATGATAGAATTGATTCAAGATTCATGGCAGTCGGATACTTATAGAGATGCACTAGAAAGAACATTATCAGAATTGAATAGAAAACAAAATGGATTATGTAACCAGATTATACATAGCATTTTAACTGATTCTACAAGAACGGAATATGATAGTATCCCGAATTGGATTTATAAAATTGGAACACCAAGCTCAAGGTATGATTTGGTAGAATTCTACTTGAGTTTAAATGATACTACACAAGCTCGAGCAGCACTGAATGCCATTCCAAATGATTTTAGCTTAGGGGATTCAGAAACCAGAGATTTATATTTATACGATTCCTTATTTGATTTTATAATGACATTAAAAAGAAATAATAGAGAGATAAACCAATTGGATTCTCCTGAGATTGCGAAGCTCCAAGTAATCGCAAATGCATTACCAAATTCTTTAGCATCACAACGAGCGCAGAATGCTTTATGCTTTTTTTACCATCTTTGTGTTCCGCATATTTCAACTGTTGAAATAACTGAAAATAAAAGGAGAACCAAAACTTCTTTAAAAACACAGGAAAGTATAAGAGTATACCCGAATCCATCACATGATTTTATTACATTCGATTATCACAATATGGGTCAAGCCAAAATGAATTCATTAGTGCTCACAGATTTAACTGGGAAAAAATTTCGATTTGAAAATTTAGAATCTTCACCGAATCAATTTATTCTAGATGTAAGAAATATAAATGCAGGCACTTATATTTATACAATAATCAATTCGATTGGTGAAAAATATTCGGGAAAAATAACGATTCAGAAATAGTGAAACCAATTTGAAGGCTTAACTAAAATTGTTGAGCACAAAATATTCTCCATGATCTGTGTATTGCGGCAAAGGAATGGAAAGCCCGTACCATGCGCGCTGGCATGGATGGGTCCCGATATTCACAGTTGGGAGGTGCGTGTGGTCCAAATAATGCCATTAGAATATATTTTGAGGCACATAAAAATGAGGAAGAACCATATAAAAATACAAAACGCCTAATTAAGAATAAAAATTAATAAAAAAATATAAAGGCAAATTTTTTTTGTTAAATAAAATTAAAATAGGTAATATTGAGAAATGATTCTGTCGAAGTCTGCCACAACGTAAGCTGGTTATGTAGCTACTAGTTTACTTTGTATTCTAAACTAAGAATATGAACATACTAGATTTCAGTACACTCTACACTGACAATGAAAGTTGTATAACCCATTTCCGAAAAGAAAG
>CAMDVD010000017.1 GCA_945878115.1 Chitinophaga pinensis
CTTACAATTCTTTGCTTTTCCTGAATTTCTTTTTGTAGACTCTGAGACCAATTCAGATAATTAGGAGTAACAAAGTTCACAAGCTCTGTATCCAAAATTGGAGTCTCTTTCCATTTTGTTGTTTCAAATTTATTGGTTGGAAAACTTTCAAAAAAATCTTTGTCAGGATTTGTAAAATAGGTTGCCATTTCATCATTCAATGTATAAATCTCAAAGGTAAATCCTTCGCCTCTTATTCCAATTTCATCATACCTATAATCATTCCAACACCAAAATTTTCTACCTGTTAATTCTTCTGTTTTATTTCTAAAATCTAAATCTGCAGCTAACGGAATTAGTCTTAATTCCCAACAAATAATTAAAGTTAATAATCCAAGAGTAATTAGATTATAAGTTGCTTTTGCAGCTTTTTTTTGACGATAAAGTTTAACAATCCAAGTTGTCCAAATTATAATTACAATCAGAACTAAAATAAGCAATAAAAATATTACGCCATTGTTGGTGTTATCACCAACAATTTATTTGCCATTTCCGCCGTTGTTGGTGCGCTCACCAACAATTTTCATAAATAATTACACATATCCTAATACCCATATTCTTTCAAATACAAATCATTATTACGCCAGTCTTTGCGCACTTTTACATGTAGCTCTAGAAATACTTTTCGGGCTATAAATTTCTCAATATCTTCTCGTGCGTCTTGCCCAATTTTTTTTATCATGCTGCCGCCTTTGCCTATGATAATTGCTTTTTGGGTTTCGCGGCTCACTACTATATCTGCTACGATTTTGGTTAGGGTAGTTTTTTCTTCATATTGTCGAATCAATATAGCAGCATGATAGGGTAGCTCTTCGTCAAGTAAGAAGAATAGTTTTTCTCTTATCATTTCGGCTGCAAAAAAACGCATGGGCTTGTCGGTCAATGTATCTTCATCATAATAAGCAGGCATGGCTGGTAATAGGTCTACGATGGCTTGCAACAGGGTATCAATATGTGTATTTTTTAAGGCAGATATTTCTACAATCTTTTTTACTTGTTTGAGTGTAGAAAAACGTTCTTTGATATGCGCTACTTTATTTGCCTTCTGTTTATCTATTTTATTGATAACGATGATGGTGGATTGCTTGGACTTGATGAGATCCAACATGGCAAGATTTTCTTCGACATCATCATTGACGTCAAGAATATAAATGATAATGTCGGTTCCTTGCTTTACCAAGTCTACTTCATGCATCATACGTTCATGCAATTTGTATTTGCTGTGGAGTAGTCCTGGAGTGTCCGAAAAAACGATTTGGTAGTTTTTTTCGGTCAAAATGCCCATTATTTTGTTTCTAGTGGTTTGAACCTTGGGAGAAACGATAGCTAATTTTTCGCCCAATAAAATGTTCAGAAGTGTTGATTTTCCTGCGTTTGGCTTGCCAAATATTCCTACGAAACCACTTTTAAATTCTTCCATTAGGACAAAGATAACAAGCTAAATTGGTAGGTGAAGCTTTTTTGATTACATTTGCACCGCGAGGTAGAGCAGCGGTAGCTCGTCGGGCTCATAACCCGAAGGTCACTGGTTCGATCCCGGTCCTCGCAACTAAAAAAAATGGCAGGGTTATCTTTGCCATTTTTATTTTTATATAGAAAAAATAAAAATTCTACCTTTCAAAATCCTTTCCAAGAGATTAAACCAATTTTCATCATTCAAAATTTAAAATTACTATGTATACTATCGCTGTCGTAGGCAGACCTAATGTAGGTAAATCCACTCTCTTTAATCGTTTGATTGGAGAACGAAAAGCAATCGTAGATGATGTAAGTGGTGTAACTCGTGATCGTCAGTATGGTGAAAGTGAATGGAATGGTAAGACATTTCATGTGATTGATACTGGTGGATATGTTGCGAATGGCGTGGATATTTTTGAAAAAGAAATTCGCCAACAAGTTGAAATAGCTTTGCGTGAAGCAAATGTGATTGTGTTTGTAGTAGATGTAACTAGCGGTGTAATAGGCTTGGATGAAGAATTTGCACAATTGCTTCATAGAACCACGAAGCCGGTTTTATTGGTCGTAAATAAAGTGGATAATAGTCGTCGTCAGGTGGATGGCACAGAGTTTTATAGTTTGGGTTTTGAAAATATTCATTTTGTATCATCCTTATCAGGAAGTGGAACGGGTGATTTATTGGATGAGGTTACGAATTTAATGAAGGAAGATGGTCAGAGCTTGGATAATGATTTGCCAAAAATTGCAATCATTGGTCAACCAAATGCTGGTAAATCCTCTCTTTTGAATTCTTTAGTTGGTGAAGAAAGAACTATCGTTTCGGATATTGCTGGCACCACAAGAGATAGTATACATACCAAATACAAATCGTTTGGGAAGGAATTTATTTTAATAGATACAGCAGGTCTTAGAAAGAAAAGTGCGGAGAAAGAAGATATAGAATTTTATTCTACAATCCGCGCTGTGAAGGCATTAGAAGATGCTGATGTTTGTATGTTAATGATAGATGCTACCAAAGGCGTGACGTCGCAAGATGTGAATATTTTCAGCTTGGCTACTAGAAAAGGCAAAGGCATTCTTGTATTGGTTAATAAATGGGATTTGGTAGAGAAAGATACCATGACTTCCAAAAAAGTAGAATTAGAAATAAAAAAGAAAATGGAGCCGTTTGTCGATTTTCCTATTCTATTTATTTCTGCAACCGAAAAGCAAAGAATTCATAAAGCAATAGAAGAAGCCTTGGTTGTGTTTGAAAATAGAAAATTAAAAATTAGTACATCGGTATTGAATGATGTGATGTTGAAAGAAATACAACACTATCCACCGCCATTTTATCGAGGTAATGCAGTGTCTATTAAATTCATGACGCAATTGCCAGTGGAAGTTCCATCCTTTGCATTTTTCAGCAATCATCCAGAAGAAGTAAAAGTGGCTTATCGTAACTTTTTGGAAAATAAATTACGTTCCCATTTTAATTTTAAAGGGGTTCCTATGCGATTGTTTTTCCGCAAAAAATAATAAAAACTACAAGCTTAATTTTTTTATCGTGATGCGATAATGCGTAATATTTCATCCAATTCGGATTCGGTATGCACCATTAATTCTCGAGGTTTTCCGCCTGTACTTGCACCAACTATACCAGCGCCTTCTAATTGATCCATGATGCGTCCAGCTCGGTTATATCCTAAGTTGAATCTTCTTTGTAACATTGATGTAGAGCCACTTCCAGAGGTTACAACCAAACGTGCGCATTCGCCAAACATAGGGTCTACTTCTTTAAGCGATTTGCTACTCATTGTATTTAAATCACCACCTTCACTACCTTCATATTCTGGTAAATCAAAGGCGGTTGGATAACCTTGTTGATTGCCAATAAACTCGACGATTCTTTCCACTTCTGGGGTATCCACAAATGCACATTGCACACGTACCAATTCACTGCCATTGAGTATGAGCATATCACCTTGTCCAATCAATTGTTCCGCACCTCCTGAATCTAAAATGGTTCGGGAATCTACTTTTGCAGAAACTCGAAACGCTAATCGTGTTGGGAAATTTGCTTTAATTGTACCTGTAATAACATTTACGGAAGGTCTTTGTGTTGCAATAATTAAATGAATCCCAACAGCACGCGCTAACTGAGCAATACGAGCTATAGGCATTTCTACTTCTTTGCCCGCAGTCATGATTAAATCCGCAAATTCGTCTACTACAAGTACAATAAATGGTAAGTATTGATGACCTTTTGTTGGTAGTAATTTACGTTTGATAAATTTTTCATTATACTCCTTAATATTTCTAACGCCTGCATCTTTAAGTAAATCGTATCGATTATCCATTTCAATACATAGTGCATTCAATGTATTAATTACTTTTTTGGTATCTGTAATGATTGCGTCTTCTTCATTTGGCAATTTTGCTAAGAAATGTTTCTCAATAACTTTATAAATAGATAGTTCTACTTTTTTCGGATCTACCATTACAAATTTTAATTGGGATGGGTGTTTTTTGTATAAAAGGGAAACTAAGATGGTGTTGATTCCGACAGATTTTCCTTGACCTGTTGCACCTGCCATCAATAAATGGGGCATTGTAGCTAAGTCAACAATGTAGTTTTCATTATCGATTTTTTTTCCTAATGCAATAGGCAAGCTAAAATTATTATTTTTAAACTTATCTGAAGAAATGAGCGTGCGCATAGAAACAAATTGTTTCTTTAAATTAGGCACTTCAATTCCAATGGTGCCTTTACCTGGAATAGGTGCAATTATACGTATACCAAGCGCAGAAAGGCTTAACGCGATATCATCTTCTAGGTTTCTGATTTTAGAAATACGTACACCTTCAGATGGAACTATTTCATACAAGGTAACGGTTGGGCCAACGGTTGCGGATATTTTAGCAATGCTAATGCCAAAACTTTTTAAAGTATTAATAATTTGATTTTTGTTCTGTTCTAGTTCTTCTTTATTGATAGAAATATTTTCAGTGCCTCGTTGTTCTAATAAATCTAATGTCGGAAATTGGTAATTTCTCAATTCGAGAGATGGATCATATGGCTCAAGGCTAGCTACGGAAATGTGGTCATCGGTAATTTCAGTAGTTTTTTCTTCTTTCGCCACCACCTCTAAAGTTAAATCGGCATTGCTCTTTTCTTGAACGCTTGTGTTTGTTTGTTCAATGTCAAATGGTATGGAAGATTCAATTTCGGAAGAAGGTTTGAAAGCTGGTTCATTAATTACATTTTCGTCTAATTCGATTTTATTCACTTCTTCTGATAATTCTATAATTGGTTCAACCTTAGTCTTCTTCACTGGTAATTGTATAGATTTATCTATTTCTAGAATAGGTTCTGCTGAAGTCAACGGCTGAGGTGTAATCTTAGCATCTTCTGTATCTATTTTTTTAGGAAAAAGTTGATGCCAAATTGGTAATTTAATAATCGGGTTAAATGCAATAATGATGAAAGTTAATGCTAGTCCCAGAATTAAAAATAAAGTACCAATTGAACCTGCAAAATGATTAAGATACGAAACAACTTGATTTCCTAAAGCCCCTCCATAGGGGAAATCATGACTTTCCTTCGGTAAGAAAAAAGCAAGAACTGGAGAAAGTAAAAAAATAAAAAGGATACAATGAAAAAAGGATCTCAAAGTGGATGCAATTCGTTTGTGTAGAAAAAGATTTAACCCCCAAACACCAAAGAAGATAATGGATAAAAAAGCGGGAAGTCCAAATCCATTATAGATTAGAGCATGAGATACGTATGCACCTAATCGCCCAGCCTGATTGGCAACAGTCCCTTTTTCATACAATAAAAAATCTAGTGTATTATTAGAATTAAAAACATATGCCTGATCATGTTGCCAAGTGAACAAGTAGGAGCCAAGCGCAACAAGCAGAAAAATAGCAAATAAGATAAAAAGCAAGCCAACTATTTTCTTCAATCGCCCGTCTGTCAACATGGTAAAACGAGAATTTTGACTACTTTTGGATGTAATTTTAGATGATTTTTTTTTTAGATTTGTTCCATTTTGTGAGTTGCTCTTTGCCATTAGGTACAAACGTACATCAATTCTGCGAAAAATTTAGAACCATAGAAATGAAAAATAGAAATTGATTAGTTTAAAAAAAGAATTAAATTTGAAACCTAATAAAAATGAAAAAGCTAGAAAATAAAAGAGATAAAATGAAAAGTATTAATCATTTGGTAAGGATAGGGGTTAGTATTTGTCTACTTCTTCTCATTGGAAATACCGTAAAATCTCAAATAACCGTTGCTGGAAATCAGACTGCAAATATTTTGGCACAAAGCCTAGTAGGGTCTGGTGTTAGTATCAGCAACCCTACGCTAAATTGTCCATCCGTCGCAAATGGAACCTTTGTTGTAACGCCTCCAAATATTAGTAATTTGGGGTTACAAAGTGGAATAGTATTAACTTCAGGTGCGGCACAAACATTAGGTGCAACAACGGGATGTAATGCAGTAGGTGGTACATACACAACTGCAAGTGGTGCTTCTGGAGATGCAGATTTAACGCTAGCTGGTGGTAACAATACATTCGATGCATGCGTTTTGGATTTTGATTTTGTTCCACTAGGAGATACTGTAAAATTTGATTATGTATTTGGATCTTGTGAATACCAAAGTTTCACTTGCACTTCATTTGGCGATATATTTGGATTTTTTATTAGTGGACCAGGTATTACAGGTCCTTATTCAAATGGCGCTGTTAATATAGCTTTAGTTCCAGGTACTAGTTGTCCAGTTGGAGTTAACACAATCAATGGGTCAACGCAAAACCCTTGTGGAAATGTAAATGCACCATGTGCTCCACCAAACAATGCATTATTTGTAAATAATCTTGGAGGACCTTCTGTTGCTTATAATGGATTTACACAAGTGTTGCAAGCAGTCGCTATTGTTCAACCTTGTTCAACATATCACTTGAAATTGGCTGTTTCTGATGCATCAGATGGCGTATTGGATACTGGCGTATTTTTAAAGGAAGGTAGCCTCTCATCAAATTCAATTACATTTACACCAATATCTTCTTTGTTATTACCTGATCCGTATATTGTAGAAGGATGTGCTTCTGGATTTGTTAAAGTAAGAAGACCTATTGCAGGCCCATTGCCTTATGTAATTAATTATCAATTAGGCGGTTCAGCAACTTATCCAGCAGATTATTCAGTTACAACTATTCCAGGTGGTGCCCCTTTTGGACAAGTAATTATTCCTGCAAACGATACAGTAGCTTATATAGTGTTATCTGCTAATCAAGATTTTATCAATGAACCTTTAGAAGAAATAAAAATTTATCAATTAGCAGCTTGTTCTAATAATATTGTGGATAGTGTAAGTTTGTTTATTAGTGATACCATTCAAATGCATATTATTACGCCAGATACAGCTATTTGTAGGGAAGATAGTGTCCATATTTTAGTATATGGAAGTGATTCGTTGAGCTATACATGGACACCAACAACTAATATTAATAACCCTAACATCAAGGAACCTTCCGTAAGTCCAAATACAACAACAAATTATGTCGTTTGTGCTACTCTTCCAAATTCAGGATGTGCACCGAAATGTGATACGATTGCTATTACCATCAATCAACCTCCTAATGTGTTTATTGGAAACGATACCATTATTTGTCGAACAATGGCAATCCAGTTTAATCCAGTAATTACGCCATCGCAAGCTTATACATACACTTGGGGAGGCTCAGCAATAGGAAGTTTGAGCGGAACAAACATTTCAAATCCAATTGGTACATTCAATGTTGTTGGCAATTATAATTTAACCTTGCATGTTGAGCCACAAGCACTAGGATGTGAAGGAGATGATACGATTAAAATTAGAATATTACCTGATACATTGATCCTACACAACGGTGATACAACGGTTTGTAAAGGTGCCACTGTACCTATCAATGTGACTGGACATCCCTTATTTACTTACAATTGGACTCCGCCTACTTATCTTAATAATCCTTTCATAGAGGATCCAATTTCGAATCCAGATACTGTAATTACGTATACCGTTCAAGCTAGTTTCCCAGGGTGCGTTATCCCTCCTAAATCATTCGATATTGATGTTCAACCCGTACCAATTATTGATGCAGGACCAGATCGATTTATATGTAATTGGGATACTGCACAATTAAAGATAAATGTTGATCCAAATTGGTATACCAATTATGCTTACAGTTGGTCCCCATTCATTGATTTAAATGATGGATCTATTGTAAATCCAGTTTTTACTGGGCATACCTCTAGCAATTTAGAAATAATAGTGACAACGCCTATTGGTTGTTCTGATACGGATAATATTTTCATTACTGTTTATCCTACTGAATTTGCAACCATTACACCTGAAACAAAGACTATTTGCCCAAATGATTCTGTTCAATACAGTTCGATTGGTGGCGTGAATTATGTTTGGACACCTAATATTTATTTAAATAGTGCTACAATTCCAAATCCAATTTCTAAACCTGATTTTCCTATTGATTACACTATTTATTCAACTAGTGCGTTTGGATGTCAAGATACGGATGTGGTGCGCATTAACGTAGTTTCAGGAGCAGTACTAAATGCTGGTGAGGATATTACCTTATATCCTGGGGAGTCTATTGAATTGAATCCTACAGGAAATTGTTCTTTTTATTCTTGGTTCCCAAATTATCATTTAACGAATGATAAAATAAAAAATCCAATAGCCGACCCTCCAGTTACTACCCAATATTTTGTAAAAGGTGTAACTGAATATGGATGTGAAATAGAAGATTCAATTACGATTAGGATTTCTCCAGAAACATTATTAGATTTGCCTAATGCCTTCAGTCCAGGTGCTGGAACAAGCATAAATGACGAACTAAGAATTATAAAAAGAGGAATCGCTACATTGAAATTCTTTAGAATATATAATAGGTGGGGACAATTGGTTTTTGAAACTACTGATATATATAAAGGATGGAATGGAAGATTAAATGGAGCAATCCAACCGCTTGGCGTGTATGTTTATGTCATTGATGCTATCACTTCAACTGGAAAGAGATTTACAAAACAAGGAAACGTAACTTTAATAAGATAATTAAAATTAGATTTTATCAAATGAAATATTTTAAAATAATAAAACCATTGTTAGCAACTGTTTTAACTGTTGCAAATTTATTTTCTTCCCAAGCGCAAGATATTCATTTTACGCAATTTGATGGAGCGCCATTGATTCTAAATCCTGCACTTACAGGCGGATTTAATGGTATATATAGAGTATCAGGAATATATCGAAACCAATGGTCTAGTGTTACTACACCATTCGTCACTTTTGGTACTTCAGTAGATGCACCAATAAAAAGAGCAAGTAATGGTGATGATAATTTGGCCGCTGGTTTAACAATGTACAATGATCGATCTGGAGATGGAAATTTAGCTAATTTATCCATACTAGGATCTATTGCTTACCATAAATTTTTGGGTACAGAATCAAATAAATCCCTTTCCGTTGGATTGCAAGGAGGGTATACCCAAAAGTCGATTGATTTGGCTCGTTTGTATTGGGGGGATGAATTTCATGATGGTGGTTTTCAAGCCGGGACAACTGGAGAACAAATTAATCCCAAAATTAAATATCTAACAGCCAATGCTGGCTTGACATGGCAACATGCAGTAAGTGAAAAAGTAGCTTATCAAATTGGATTTTCAGGTCATAATTTAAATCAGCCGAAAGAATCATTTTTGAAAAAATCAAATAATGAAGTCGGCTTGGGAATGCGTATAAATGGACAATTAGGAGCAGTTATAAATGCTACAGATAGAATGAGCATTCGACCAGCTGTATTATATCAAACACAAACTGCCGCTTCAGAAATGATAGCTGGATCAGAATTTTTGTATATTGTAGGTCAACCCGATATTCGATCATTTGCCACAGGAGTATTTCTTGGTGGTTGGTATAGATTAGGTGATGCAGCTCTTATTACTGGAGGATTAGAATTTAAAGGAATACGTCTTGGTTTCGGTTACGATTATAATATTTCAGACTTAAATGTTGCATCTGGTGGCAATGGAGGTTTTGAAGTAACTGTTAGATATGTGAAACCTAATCCATTAGATTTTGCACGCAGAGTTGTATTCCCTTGCTCAAGATTTTAAAAAAAACCGTTTAAGGTTTCCTTTTTAAAATTATTGCATATATATTTACGCCTATATATAACATTTCAAAGAAATGAGAAGAAAACTATTGATTTTATCGTTGATTACCGCATTACTTAGTATTGGATCGGTAAATTTATTTGCAGGAGCTAAGGATGATCCAGCCGCGAAGCTACCTTTTAAGAAAAAAATGAAGTGGGCAGATGGTTTGTACCGACAAGGGAGCTTTTATACCGCTGAGGAATATTATTTTCAACTCAAAAAGGAGCAGCCACGAAATCCATATATTGCTTATATGTTAGCTGAATGTCTATGGAATACTAGGGATTATCCACCAGCAGCAGAATTTTATGCAGAGACTTATACATTAGCCCCCGAATTGTACCCAGAATGTCCTTATAAAGAGGCCGTTATGCGGAAAATGAATGGAGAATATCAGAAGGCAATTGAGAGATTTCAGTTTTATATCAAGAACTATAAGGGCAAGAATAAAAAAGTTAAATTGATTGCTGCTCGTCAAATTACGGGTTGTGAAATGGCAATGAAATCCCTAAATGATCCTGGGCGTGCTTTCGTGAAAAATGCAGGACCTAATGTGAATACAGCTTATACAGAGTTATCTCCAATGCCTCTTGGCGATACTGCATTATTGTATGCTACAATGAATCAAAATAAAATAGTTGAATATGGGAAAGATAAAAGAAAAGATTTTGTTTCTCGATTTATGTGGGCACCAAAGGAATTTGATAGAACAAAAGTGAAAGATAGTTTTGAAGTCTCTATGAAATTTGAAGATGGAAAATTTAATGATACTAAATACCATATTGGAAATGGTTCATGGAGTCCAGGAGGATCAAGATTTTATTATACAAAATGTTTAGAAAATGATAGCTTAAAAGTTAATTGTAAGATATGGTGTTCTGAATTTAAAAAAGGGCAATGGCAATCTTCTAAGGAGCTTGATATTTATATCAATGATCCAGAATCTTCTAATACTAATCCTTTTTGCGCAATGGTAGGGAAGAAAGAAATTTTGTTTTTTTCTTCAAATAGAAAATTACAAAGCGCAGGCGGTTTTGATATATGGTATTCTGTTTACGATTCTTCTCGTAAAACTTATCGTCGCCCTCAAAATTGTGGTAAAAAACTTAATTCTTGGGGGGATGATATAACACCATATTACGACTCAAGAAAAAGTAAACTATATTTCGCATCAAATGGATGGGTTAATATGGGAGGGTTTGATATTTTTTCTGCCGAAGGAGGACCTTCAAGATACACAAATTTGACCAATTTAGGTTTCCCAATTAATTCTTCTGCTGATGATATGTATTATATCCAAGATTTTACGGCAAAAGATAATGCTTATGTTGTTTCCAATAGACTTGGTAGCCTATTTGTAAAAAATCCTACTTGTTGTGATGACATCTGGAGAGTAATTAAGGAACCAAGTTTTTATGTTAAAGGAGTAGTCTTAGATGAAATTAGCAATTCACCCATATCGCAAGTAGTTATTAAAATGAATGATGATGCAACTTCTGTAATGAAGGACACATTTTATTCTAAAGATGGCAATTTCTTGTTTTATACGCCGATGGCTAAAAACTTTACCATTACAGCAGACAAAAGTGGTTATATATCAGGTAGAACCACAATTAGTACAACAGGAAAAACCGTTATGGATCCTGATGATACTACCATGGTTACCATTTATATGCATAAAATAACTGCAGATTACGAATTCCATGTCCAAAATGTATATTATAATTTTGATAAAGGAGACTTCCAACCAGATTCTTACAGTGCATTGGATTCATTGGTGAAATTTTTGCAAGATAACCCATCTGTGAGTGTTGAAATTCGATCTTATACAGATTCGAAAGGAAGTGATGATTATAATGAAGAATTATCTGTAAAGAGAGCTCAAGCAGTAATGACATATTTAACAGCCAAGGGAATCGATAGAGGAAGAATGATTGCTAGAGGTGAAGGACCTAAAAATCCTAGAAAACCTAATACAATAAATGGGACGGATAACCCTGTAGGTAGACAATATAATCGAAGAACAGAGTTTAGAATTGTAGGGGATTTAGAAGATAAACATGTTATTTACGATCAAAATAGACCTGAATATATTGACAAATCAGGTAATGAACAAAGAAATAATAATTTAAAAATAAATAATGATGCAGAAGATGATGATGAACAACCATCAGGTGAAATCGCTCCAGGTAGCAGAGTAGGAGATGAAAGATAAATTTAAGTTATTTAAGTTAACAGAGGCTGTCCTAAAAAGGCAGTCTCTTTTTTTGATTTAATCTTTATTGAACTGGCAAAAACAATTTGTTAAGAAAATAACTCTCTAATAACTAACATTCATTATTATCTTTACGTCTACCTTATTAAATGGAAAAAATGAAAAATACAATAGTTTTACTTTGCTTATTATTTGGAAGCTCAATTCTCTTTGCTCAATCAACTTCAAATGAAGTTCCTAAAGAAATTAAACAAAAAATAGAAATATTAAGAAATGCCGGACTAGGATTAACGGATGTACAATTATCTCGCATTACCTATGTTTTAATTGGAGAAGAAAAGAATATCACAAAAAATATACAAACTTTGGAAGGCAATAAAGGATTGCAACAATCTAGAATGAAAGAATTGCAAGCACAAAAGATTATGAATATAAAAGGTACGATGAATCAAACTCAGATTGAGAAATTTGATTTATTAAAATTAAGTGAAAAAATTTAACTACCTTCTGAATATTCTGAATTTTAATAAATTTAGATGAAGAAATAGTAAAATTTTAACTTTAGTAAGTGTTTAGTGGAATACTATTTGATGTCATAACAACGTTATTGTGTATAATATAATAGCATTTAAAACAAAATATAATGAGACAGTTAAAAATTGCAACGCAAATTACAAATAGAGATAGCCAAGCTGTTGAGAAATATTTGCAAGATATAAGCAGAATTCCTATGATAAATGCGGAAGAGGAAACGGTATTAGCCCAAAAAATAAGAATGGGAAATACTGAAGGCAAGGTGGCTCTTGAGAAAATGGTTAAATCTAATTTGCGTTTTGTCGTGTCAGTAGCAAAGCAATATCAACATCAAGGTTTAACCTTAAGTGATTTAATTAATGAAGGGAACTTAGGCCTTATTAAAGCGGCACAGAGGTTTGATGAGACTAAAGGATTTAAATTTATTTCATATGCTGTTTGGTGGATTCGTCAGTCAATTTTGCAGGCATTGGCAGAGCAAGGACGTCTTGTCAGATTACCTCAGAATAAAATTGGTACATATAATAAAGCAAATAAAGCCATGATGGCTTTTGAACAAGAGAATGAAAGAGAACCTTCAGTTGAAGAATTAGCCGGTATTTTAGAAATGTCAGAAACTGAAATTTCAAATATTTTTGTAACGAATTCAAGACACACATCATTAGATGCCCCTGTGCATGAATCGGAAGATGTTAGTATGGGAGATTTACTTACAGGAGCAAATGATACGGATAGTTCAGTGATTCAAGATAGTCTTAGAGAGGAAATTCGTAGAATACTTAAATCTTTAAGTCCAAGAGAGTCGGAAATTGTGAGTGCATATTTTGGTCTGGATGGTTCTGATGGTCCTACTATCGAACAAATAGGTGAAAAATATGATTTAACTAAAGAAAGGATTCGACAAATTAAAGAAAGAGCAATTAAGCGATTGCAAAAAGCTAGATATAGCAAATCATTAAAATCCTATTTAGGATAATTAAGTTTGGTTTTGTTCAGAAAGAGGGGAGTGATTTTATATCATTCTCTTTTTTATTTTTAGTATAGTGTTCAATTGAAATATAGGGGATACAAAAATTCTGTATTACATTTAACACCTAAATTTTTTATATGGAGTTAAATAAACAAAGTATTCCTACTAATTATAAGGCGTTAGGTACCTTAGTAACTGTTTTCTTTTTTTGGGGATTCATAGCAGCAGGAAATGGAGTTTTCATACCATTTTGTAAACATTATTTTAAACTTGATCAATTTCAAAGCCAATTGATTGATTTCGCATTTTACGGAGCTTATTATTTTGGGGCATTGGCACTATTTATTTATACTACTTTCAATGGAAAGGATTTAGTAGCTAAATGGGGGTATAAAAGAAGTATTGTATACGGACTTATCTTTTCAGCATTAGGGGCAATTGCAATGATAATTGCAGTTAACGGTAATACTTTTGGTGGGATGTTGGTTGGATTTTTTATTGTAGCGCTTGGTTTTTCCTTACAGCAAACAGCGGCAAACCCATTCGCACTTTCTCTAGGTGATCCTGCTACCGGATCGAATCGAATTAACTTAGGAGGGAGTATTAATTCATTTGGAACTTTTATTGGTCCTATTGTGGTTGCACTTGCTTTGTTCGGCGTAACTAAGGCGAGTGATGATCAGGTAAATAGCTTAGGATTAGATAAAGTAACTTTATTGTACACTTTTGTCTGTGCCTTATTTATTTGTGCTGCTGCTTTATTTTTCTTTTCTAAAAAAGTGCCAGATGGAATTAGTAATGAATCAACTGAAAAAGCAAGTAAAGCATTGTTGGCATTGTTGATAATGACAGTGCTTTTGGTTATTGTTTTCATTCCAGTTTTTCTAAGTTATAAAGACAATATGTCGGATGTTATTGTAAAAAAGGATATTGAAATTACAAGAATGAGATGGTTATTATTTGGATTAGCTATCGTTATCATTACTTTATTATTTTCATTTTTTAGTGCTAATAAAAAGGGTGAGGGTTGGGGAGCTATGAAATATCCACAATTGATTTTGGGCATGTTGGCTATTTTTGTGTATGTAGGTGTTGAGGTTGCAATTGGTAGTAATTTAAGTGAATTATTAAAACAGCCTCAATTTGGACGGTTCGAAGCCTCGCAAGCAGCCCCATATGTTTCAATGTATTGGGGTAGTTTGATGATAGGAAGGTGGGCCGGAGCAATCAATGTATTTAAACCGGAAAAGACTTTGAAAAATATACTATTACTAATTGTTCCATTAATTGCCTTTGGTGTAATTATAGAAATCAATACCATTGCTCAAAGTGATATGTCTCCTTTATATTGGTATTTTATTTGTGTATTAATATTGGTTTTAGCCTTTTATTTTACTCAAGACAAGCCAGCTAGAACCTTATTTGTCTTTAGTATACTTGGCGTATTAGCTATGCTAATTGGTATTTTTACGGAAGGTAAAATTGCAACTTATTCTTTCTTGAGTGGAGGACTTTTTTGTAGTGTAATGTGGCCATGTATATTTTCATTGGCGACGGCTGGGTTGGGAAAATATACTACCCAGGGTTCTGGCTTTTTGATAATGATGATTTTGGGTGGTGGTATAATACCGCCAATACAAGGTAAACTTGCAGATTTATTACAAAGTGGAAATACTCAAGTTGGATTTGGCATTCATACTTCTTATTGGATTACTGTTATTTGTTTTACATATTTGGCTTTATTTGCTTTTTTAGTAAAGCGTATTTTACAAAAACAGGGAATTGATTATGACAAAAACACTAGCGCTGGGCATTGATATTGGGGGTACCAATACTGCATATGGCATTGTGACACAAAATGGAGAAATTCTGCATCATGGTAGTATAGCAACAAAAGGACATGTAAGTATAGATGTATTCATTGATGAATTATATTACGCAATTTCTGATAAGAAATCGTCTTCATTATTCGAACAAATAAAGGGGATAGGTGTCGGTGCACCTAATGGTAATTATTACACAGGAAATATTGAATTTGCACCAAATTTAGAATGGAAAGGTATAATTCCATTAGCTAAATTATTTGAACATAAATTTTCGATTCCTACAATAATTACAAATGATGCGAATGCCGCAGCTATGGGTGAAATGAAGTATGGAGCTGCAATCGGGATGAAAGATTTTATAATGGTTACTTTAGGCACTGGTGTCGGTAGCGGATTTGTCGTGAACGGCCAAGTGCTATATGGACACGACGGTGCAGCCGGTGAACTAGGTCATGTTATAACAATTCAAGACGGTCGTGCGTGCGGATGTGGACGGAAAGGGTGTTTGGAAACCTATACTTCTGCTACTGGAATTGTGAAAACAGCGAATGAATTTTTAAGTAGTACTACCACGACTAGTTTGTTACGAAGGTATTCAAACATAGAGGCAAAACATATTTATGAAGCCGCTGTTCAAGGGGATGAACTTGCTATGGCAATATTTGAGTATACAGGAAAAATACTCGGGTTTACCTTAGCTAATACGGTAGCTATCACAAGTCCTGAGGCTATAATATTGTTTGGAGGACTTGCAAAAGCTGGAGAATTTATTTTCAAACCAACCCATTTTTATATGGAAGAGAATATGTTATCTATTTATAAAAATAAGGTCAAGTTGTTGCCATCATTATTGTATGAGGGTAATGCTGCTATATTGGGGGCAGCTGCTTTAGTTGTTTAAATATAACACCAAAAGTTCTGAGAATAGAACTTGAAAAGTTTGAAATTAAAATCTAAAAATAGATTTAAAATGTTCGAACAGCTCGCACATAATTAATATTTGTCTTATTATAGTTTCCGTTGTTCCCATTAAAAAAGTCGAATGAAATCGCCAAGCCTGCATTCACCTCACTAGATGTCCAATAAAAATTTGTAGTAAAACCACCAATCGCATTACTATTTGTAAATAAATACGTCATTTCATCCTTACTTGGTAAATACCAGTCGCTATACCCGTTCAATATTAAATTATTGCATAATAATGCTGCATTATTTTCCGTTCCATATGAGGCAACAATAGCATTCGTATTTGCATTTCCTGTACCTAGCGCTGTGGCAGTAGCTCCAGTTATGCCAGAAGAATTTGCATGCCAAAATATTCCATTACTTTGGTCAGTAGGGGCCGCAATAAGCCCATGCAAACCAGAACCATCAATATATGCAATAACACCACCTAAATAGTTTTGACCTATTGCTAAAGCTTGAGTAGTGAAAATAGCTTGGTTGCCATATTCTGTACCAAGGCTATTAGTTGCATAAGCACGAACATAGTAAGTTGTATTAGGTAATAATCCAAGAATTGCGCTTGAATAAGTTCCGATACCACTTCCGTCAATAGTGGTGTTATTTGCGATTGTTGGATTTGAGCTAGTACTATAACAAACGCCTCTTGCAGTTATCGGAGATCCTCCATCGTTGCTAATATTTCCGCCACAATTTGCAGAAGAATTACTTACAGCAGATAATCCGGCTGATGTAAGTGTAGGTAAAAAAATTGGATTTGTTGTAAAGCTAACTTGGCTTCCATAAGCAGTGCCTGCACTATTGGTGGCATAGGCGCGAACGTAATAAGTAGTATTTGCGACTAATCCTATCATTGAACTGGTAAATCCACCAATATTAGATCCATTTGCTGTAAAATTATTTGCAGTTGTTGGATTTATACTTGTCCCATAACAAACTCCTCTGGCAGTAACTAATGCTCCACCATCATTTGATATATTACCACCGCCAATGGCAGTTGAACTTGTTATAGAGGTGATTGCATTTGTAGTTAGAGTTGGAACTAAAATTGGGCAAGGCCCCCATGTAGGAACTCCATTACACACCGTTAAATTTTGGCCATGCGTTCCAATGGGTATTAAAACCCAAGTAGAACCATCCCAATAATACATGTCACCAGGATTAACTCCATTTTGAAATGTCCCTTAGGACCTTGTATACCCTGCGCTCCTTGCGGTCCGGTTGGTCCCGCAGTACTATTTGCCGCAAATAATGCATAAGGTACACTCATTAATTCAGTTGTGCCAGTGATGCTGTAGTTTACCCCACCACTAGGGTCGGTTTCTGTTTTAATAAAATAGGGTCCTACGCCCCAATTGATGTTTGCGAAAATACCATTTATGACTGTCCCGTTTCCTATTTCTAAACTCACCAAACCATTGGCATTGGTGGTTTTTGTTTGTGTTTCTACATATACAGTGGAGCCAAATACAGAACCTTGTAAAATGCTAATTCGCATGCCAACCGTTGTATTGGATACAAGAACATTACTGGCATTGCGTATAACTGCCTGATAGCTCATTTTTTGGGGCGCTTGAGAAAATACATTGTGCACCAATAGTAATAGAGCAACGATGGTAATTATTTTTTTCATTCCTTAATTTTTAATTATTTTATATGCTTTGTTTATTTTATTTTTTTGTGCGATGTTTAAAAAATAAGTGGCTGCTGCAAACTGTTCCATCGGGATGGCAGTTGTTTTTGTGGTCATCATTTTTTGATCTAAAACATGCCCCATTGCATCCGTAAGTTGATAGGATACATGTTCTTGCAAGTCTTGTATTTGCAAAGTGAGATTATGCGAAGTGGGATTTGGGAAAACCGTAAGCGAAATGTGTAAGTCTGTTTGTTCAATGCCTACACTAAATAATTCATAGGCTTGTTGATTTCCTTGGGTTACAGAACCATTGGTGCCTAGCGCTTCTGTATATATAATTTGTCCAACAGAAAAAGCAACAGAACCACCACTACTAGAGGCATCACCACCAGAAGCAGTCATTTCTTGTGCAAAAACGGAGGTTCTGGATAGCAATAAAAAGACAGCAAGAACTATTTTTATTGGAGACATGGAGAAGGAAAAATTTCGATAAAAATAAGACTTTTTTCATTGAGAGACAATTTCATTATAAAAAATAAAGAACAGAAAATGAACACAATCATTGTTTATTTCATTTATTAAATGGTTCAGTGTATTTTCACGGTGTATTTTTATATTATTACTGAAATAAGGATATAAAACCAAATCTTAGCAAATAAAACAGAAAGGAAAAATGATAATAGGACAAAAAAATATAATTGTAAATTCAACTATTCTTTTCGTAATTGCCGCTATATTAGAAATGACTCTAAATGAGCTTGGGCAATTTTTTTCATCCATTTTTGTTGGTGCTCAACAGATTTCAATTCATCATAATTATGTTACCAACATTACCAATGGATTACCTCTATTATATATAATTTTTATTAAAGGAGCTGGTTTATTTGTCAGTTTAGGCATCGGCATTTTATTTAATTATATTTGTTTTAATCAAAAAAGAAGAAATATTTTATTCCTCTTCAATCTGTATATGTCCCTTTTTGGATTTATTGATTTCTTTGGGTATTTGATGGTCGCTCCAATATTTCCGAAAAATGTCACTGGCTTTTTAGAATTACCATTATGGATGATCTATATAGTTGCAATTATTGCAGCTATAATTTTGTATTTTATTATTAATAGTATGATGAAATATTTTGTTGAAATGGGATCTAAAGAAATAGTAGAAGATAATGTAGAAAGACGTCATTTTATACATTCAATTATTTTGTTTCCGTGTATTATAGGCATCGCCATTACTGCCTTATTAATTTTTCCAATTAATACTAATTACCCAAGGCAAATTACATGTGTAGTAAGTTTGTTTGCCATTTTATTTCCATATAAAAATGCTTTGCAAAAAAATTATTCCATTTCAAATAATTATAAATCCATGCAAGAATTGAATGAACAAAATGTTTGGCTTTATGTTTTTTTTATTCTTACAATTTTGATAAATAGATTACTTGTTAGTGGAATCTATATAAAATAGGATTGAAATTATTGTATTACATGAAAGTAAGAAAAGTTTTATTGGTTGGTATTGTTATTAGTTATTCGCATAATACATTTCTAACCAATCCACTCCATTCCAAATAAGTTGGACTAAATCATTTTGTTGTAGTACTCTACTTGATTGCATATTCGTATTATTTGTAACCGTGTTATCAGCCACTTCAATTGCATTGGTTGGGCTTACGCATTCAATAATTAATAATTGACCTACGGCTAATCCATCACTAAGCACAATAGTACGACTAGATGCTGTTGGGCTGTCTGAGCTAAGTTTTAAATACCCTCTATTACCGACTGGAATATACTGGTTATCAATAAAAATATTTATTGAACTACTATCCAATGCTATAGCGCCTTTCACGTGTAATTTTGTCAATGGGGTATTTGTTCCAAGACCGGTGTTCCCATCATTACGCACAACCATTGCATTGTTTCTGACAGTTGCATTTCCATTACCAACAATAAATAATGGAGTTGAAGGTTGAATACTCGTTTCAGGATTTGCTATAATTGTATTATTATAATTTCCGACAACTAGTGAACCAAAACCATTCGCGATTGTATTATTTCCCATAGCCACAGATGCGGAACCAGCTGAAGTAGTTGCATTCCCCATTGCAGTAGAACTTTCACCAGAAGAAGTTGTTGAATCACCCATTGCTGTGGATTGAATACCCGATGCTTCAGTCATGTTACCCAATGCTGTTGAATTAGTGGCATAAGCTAATGTAAAAGATCCTAGTGCTGTAGAATTTTGGGCAAATGCAACAGTTTGTTCTCCAGTGGCTATTGCATTTTTTCCAATAGCATTGCTATTACTTCCCATAGTTGTAGAGTTCTCACCTAATGCCGTTGTGAAATTTCCCATTGCTGTTGCATTATATCCAGAAGCTTGACTTGCATTTCCGAAAGCACTTGCGTTATCTCCGTCGGCAATTGTGAAAACGCCCATTGCGGTAGAAGCAAATCCATTTGCAAAAGAATTATATCCACTCGCAAATGCGTAATCTCCTTTTGCTTTCGTGTCAAATCCAAAGGCAGTGGAAACAAGTCCTATACTATCAGCATTCCAGTTATTTAAACTTACGCCTCCTGCTCTGAAAGCAGCTTTATTCGGATTAAAAAACATTCTAACCCCAGCACCATTTATTTCTGCATTTGCACCATTTCCTAAAGTTCCTAAAACTACAATTCCGTCTTTGCCGGTAATTTTAACGGCACCACTATCCGCACTTATAACTCGACCTGCACCAGTATATCCGCCAAAATTATATGCTTGATTTAAATTTCCACTGGTGCTGCTTACTGGGAATTGCCAACTTGCAAGTCCACTAGCATCTGATGTTAAAATCTTATTGATGCCTGGCGTGCCACCTGTTATTTTTATTTGGCCATTTATTTCTAATTTGGCGCTTGGTGCATTTGTACCAATGCCAACATTTAAACCATTATTAAAAATGCTAGCGCTATTCACAGCCCAAGAGCTTCCATTCCAAAAAGCGGTATTTCCTACAGCGGTTCCTGCCGTTAATAAACCAGTTGGACCAGTAGCACCAGTCGCCCCGGTAGGACCAGTTAAGCCAATTGAACCAGTTGGTCCTATCAATGAAGTGCCACTACCCCAAGCTCCAGCAGTTTTTGGTCCAAATATTTGGTTGCTTGTTTTATTAATATAAAAATCGCCATCAGAACCAGTTGCTGCAGCTGGATTTACGGTACCATTTAATACAGTTTTTCCATTTGTTCCAGCAATTCCTCCTGTACCAGTTGCTCCAGTAGGACCAACTAAAGAAGTACCAGTACCCCAAGCGCCAGCAGTTTTCGGTCCAAATATTTGGTTGCTTGTTTTATTAATATAAAAATCGCCATCAGAACCAGTTGCTGCAGCTGGATTAACAGTTCCGTTTAAAACAGTTTTGCCATTTGTACCTGCAGCTCCTGTACTTCCTGTTGCGCCTGCTGCACCCGTTGCGCCCGTTGCGCCCGTTGCTCCGTTTGGTCCAATTAGGGAAGTTCCACTGCCCCAAGCGCCAGTAGTTTTCGGTCCAAATATTTGATTTGTTGTTTTATTGATAAAAAAATCGCCATCTACACCATTACTAGCTACAGGGTTAACTGTGCCGTTTAATACAGTTTTTCCGTTAGAGCCTGTCGCTCCTGTTGCTCCCGTTACTCCTGTTGCACCCGTTGTTCCTGTTGCACCTGTTGTTCCTGTTGCACCTGTTGCTCCGATCGCACCAGTAGCCCCAGTGGCACCGACTGCACCAGTTGATCCTGTTGCTCCAATAGGTCCAATGAGAGAAATTCCTGTTCCCCATGTTCCAGATACCTTAGGTCCGAATAATTGATCACTTGTCGTATTTAAGAAGAAATCACCATCATTACCATCTGCAAAAGTTGGATCAGATAATCCATTTAAAATGGAACTGCCATTTATTCCATTAGCACCTGTTAATCCAATTTGCCCTTGTGGACCAGTGGCTCCAGTTAGGCCTATTAGCCCTTGATCGCCAGTGGGTCCAGTGGCACCTGTTAAACCTGTTGGCCCTTGATCGCCAGTGGGTCCAGTTAATCCAATTGGTCCAGTAGGACCTGCTGATCCTGTTGTTCCATTTGGTCCAGTTGGACCAGTCGAACCTGTTAATCCAATAGGACCTTGTGGTCCAGTTGGTCCAGCAGTTACATAAGTCCATGATGCTAATCCGGTAGCGTCAGACGTTAGTACTTTTCCAACAGCAGGTCCACCGCCCGCTATTTTTATTTGCCCAGCAACTTCTAATTTCGAAGCAGGCGTTACAGTTCCAATACCAACATTGCCAGTTGTGCTATCAATATGTATTCGAACACTTACTGTAGAATTGGATTGATTATAGTAACCAAAACCAATATTTCCACCTGAAGAAAATAGTAAACTTCCTTGACTATTATTGAATCCAAATAATTTCGATATTTTATAACCTGGTCCAACGATGCCACCTATATTTTCTGCATACTTATTCATTATAGCATAATTGGCAGTGGCAGTAAAACTAGTATTAGCGTCATTGAAAAAAGACAATCGTGAAGCACCTCCTGCAGGATTTGTATGTTGAATTCTTAACTCGGTGTTTCCTATTGTTGAATCATATATATGCAATTTTGCAGTAGCAACAGGTGATAAAGTACCTAATCCGATTGCAGAACCATTATCATACAATAAAGATTTTCCTATAGTATTGAATGCTGTAAACTTTGTGATAAAATTGGCATCGCCAGCTACATGGGCAGCATTAGAATTAACTGCACCCGTTCGGGTATGACTAGTAAGACTTTCATTAGATATGCCAGATTTATCAGCATAAATCGCGTAGGGAACTGACAATAGTTGCGTTGTTCCCATAACCTTAAAAAGCATACCTCCAGTTGGGTCAATGGCAACTCTGATATACTTATTACCGGTTTCCCATTTTACATTTTTCATTTCACCAACTATAGGAGTGCCATTACCAATTTGTAAGGTATATAGACCAAATTCATTTGTGGTTACTAATTGTGTTTCTTCATATTCAGGTTGTGATGCATCCTCAGTTGCCAAAACAGACAATTTTAAATTCAATTTCTGTTTTGCCATTGGGTTTCCAACCTCATCGCGAGCTATTCCTTGGTAACTAAATTTTTGCGGAACTTGACCTTGAACAATTGTAGAAAATGTTAAACATGCTATGACTACAATTAATAAACGTTTCATCGACTATATATTTTAATTTCAAAGGTAAGATGATAATTGTACAAATAAAATTTAGCTTCTGCATCTGGAAGCAAGTTGTAGAAGATATTTTCAGTCTAGAAAAATGAAATATTCCTTTCTCTCTAAGCCAAATCAATTACCGTAATTTCTGGAAGAATACCAACACGGCCTGGATAACCAAGAAATCCAAAACCTCTATTCACATACAGATATTGTTTCTCATTTTGATAAACTCCAGCCCATTGTTTATACATATATTGTATAGGGCTCCATTTAAGCCCTGGTATTTCTATTCCAAATTGAGCACCGTGCGTATGACCACTTAAAGTTAAATCAATATCGGCGTATTTCGAATTTACTTCTCCATCCCAATGAGAAGGGTCATGGCTTAATAAAATTTTGAAAGCATGATTTTGCGCACCATCATAGGCTTTCTTTAAATCGCCATATGAATGAAAACGGTTTCTATAGCTAATATTTTCTACGCCAATGACAGCAATGGATTCTTCTTCTTTTTGTATTACAACGTGTTCATTCAATAATAATCTCCAACCCATTTTGGCATGAATTTCTTTTAGTTGGTTTAAATTATTTAATTTCTCCTCCTCACTTTGCCATTCTACGTAATCGCCATAATCATGATTTCCTAAAATAGAGTAAACACCAAGAGGGGCATTTAGTTTTGAAAATACGGACATGTAATCCTGCATTTCTTCGCTCTTATTATTTACTAAATCTCCCGTGAAAAAAATCACATCTGGTTTTTGTGCGAGAATCATGTCAATGCCTTTTTGCACAGCCAATGTATCATTAAAACTCCCAGAATGGATATCTGAAATTTGAACTATTCTTAAACCTTTAAATGATGATGGCAAATTATCATAGTTCAATTTTATTTTCTTGACATGATAATTATATCTATTACTCATGCCATACAATATGGTAGCAAATACAGTACCTCCAAACAATAAAGCACATTTTGCAATAAAATCTGACCTCGTCATTCCAGATTCAATTGCAGGAGATAAGCCATCTTTTGCCGAAAATAAACTCGCTACAAAATATCCTCCTCTTCTTAGATCGTCAATCAGTAAAATGACTGCAATAATTAGTTTGGTCAATAAAAAACCTAGCGCAAAACTAATGATCACATTACGAAGTGTTTTATCAAAATCGCCATGCCGCATCATGGGAACCATAAATAATAAACCAAACCAAGTCAATGTCAATGCGATATACAATCCGATGAGCAATTGCTTATAGGGGCTATGTACCTCTTTGACTGCAAAGCGTATGGCTATGAAGGCGTAATATTCAATAAGAGCAAGTATAATTATAAAAATAAGTAAGCGCATCCAATACATTTTTGACATCATTAATATTTAATAAAACCAGCTATTTGCGCTTGTATAGTTTCTATCGTTTTGGGGTTTACAAACACATCATTTTGTATTTCATTGGAAATAGAGGACAATGGTAATTTTTGCGGAAAGACATTCATCTTCATATAATGGCACATATTCGTCATAATATCAATACCCCTAAGATTTCCTGCTCTTCCTGATGATACACCTACCAACATTACTTTTTTGTGATTCCAACAAGTTGTAATATCACTTATGTCCATCATCAATTTAAATATGCCGGGAAAACTTCCATTATACTCAGGCATAATAAAAATAAATTTTTCGGTAGGGATTAGAAAATCTGTTTCTATTTGATTAAAAACATCATCTCTTTTCAATGAAGTCATTGACTCGAGGGAGAGTAAATTTACTTGCGTGCTTTGTTCAGCAAACATAGACTGATACTGCTTTGCAACTTTAAGTGTGACGCTTCCAATTCTATTGGTAGCAGAGATAATTGTATACATCGCGCAAATGTAAGTGTAAACACTTACTTCAAGAATTCAATTTATAGTTAAAGTATTAAGTTATTGTATGAGTGGTATGAATAAGGGAGTGACAAAACCAATAATAGCTTCAAGGTCTCTATTGTAGATGCATTGCGGCAACGATTGAAGTGGAAATCCTTTTTGCGGCGAAGCAAGCAAAAAGATTGGAACGGAAAGCGTGTCAGCCGCCCAAGTATTTATTAAAAAGTAGTATTGCCTTTATTGATTTGTCCTTTGCGTTTGAAAGGAAGCTTTCCATCTACCAGAATATAAATACAAACTACTCATTATAAATAAAGATAGCCAATACACAAACTCTGAACACCACGCATATGGCAATGGTAAATGCAAATATTCAACAACTACACTGATATAAGTGATGTATAAAATAATAGCAATAAATTCGAATACCATGTTGATACGTGTATTGCCAGTGCCAAGTACACCATTGAAGCAAATAGTGGAAATCGATAACATCCAAGTGGCAAATACGACAATGCGTAAGGATACTGTACCCATTTCAACCAAGGAAACATCAGTGGTCAATAGACTCAGAAAATAAGTCGGAAATAATACGATTGGCAAGCCTAATATCAAGGAAATACTTAGGCTAATGGTAATAATTTTTTTGATTAATGGAATCACTTTTTGCTCTTCACCTTGTCCGATTAAGTTGCTTACCATGGAATTGCTCGTTGAGCCTAAAGCCCAAGTAACTACACCCACTATGCTGAAAACGCTGCGTAATATTTGGGATACTGCTGATTCCGCTTTGCCCAGATGTTCTACAAAAATAAAGAACACTTCCCAAGCACCAATACTTAATAAATATTGAATGATTAATGGGGAAGACTTGATAATCGTTTCCTTCATTAATGGGAAGTCGATATTTTTAAAATAAACTATTGCATAAGGTTTGAAATTTTTTGTGCGATGAATTATGAGGAAGACAACCACAAAGTATACTACCTCTGACATTACGGAAGCGAATGCTGTTCCGTTCAAACCCATTTCGGGGACGCCCATTGCACCAAATATGCATACATAGTCCATGGCAATATTCACTACCGTTTGAACCACAGAGCCCATAATTATTTTTTTAGAATTAGAAGTAGCTAAAAAGAAAGAATTACTTAACTGGCAAAGCATGATAAAAGGCAGCCCCCAACATCGAATTTGTATAAAAGAGATGGCAGCCGTTTGTATACTTTTTTCATGAATGGCTAATCTAAAAATCCATGGCGCAATAAGCCAAGATAGGGCAATTAATATGGCACTTAATGCCAAGCAAAGAATAATGCCATTTGAAAATATTTTACCCAAACCTTTAGCATCATTCTCTCCGGCTCTGCGACTCATCAACATCAACATACCGGAGACTAGACCATAACCTACCATTACAATGGTTAGATAATATATACCAGCAATACCTGATGCGGCCAATAAATCTTGTGTAGTAAAGTTGTTGAGACTCGGTTTGTAATTGCCTAAAAATACAGTATTGGTAAGCATGTTCAACTGGGGTATAAGAATAGCAATACTGATAGGCAATGCCAGTTGTATAATATTTCGATACGTATTTTGAACTTGAATTTGTTGCCCCATGTGGCGCAAATGTAGGGAATAGAAAATTATCTCTTCTTATGAAAGTACATCACAAGTTTAAGAAGAAAATTGGAATGAAATAAAAATCAATTCTGAGAAGAAACTAAGCATGAAAGGATGATTGAAAACAGGAAGACATTTATACCTGGAACGGGCTATGATGCCTTGTGATGCTAAAAAAAAGTGCATATGACCTTGTTAACTTTATCCACTATTTCAATTTCAACTGAAAATTAGTGCCCGGAACAGGAATCAAAATCCACCTAAAAACGAACGTACACAATCATGTAAACCCTTGTAAATACAAGGTTTATACATTTCACCACCACGGCTTATTTGTTCATGTTTGCGATAAAAACGTTTCTAAAACGTTTCTGAAATTATTTTTATCAGATTCAAATTCTGAGAAAGAACTTTTTTCACTCTCATTCTGACTATGTATTTCATATTCATATATGATAAAAAAATACAAAGTAAAAAGTTACATTTACAGTCACCCAATGAATAAAAAAAGCCTTTCGGAAAGAGATATATGTACCAAGTTTATCACACCTGCTTTGGAAAAAGCTGGTTGGGATACTCAATTGCAGATTCTGGAAGAAGTTTCTTTTACCGATGGTAAAATTTATGTTCGAGGTAAAATAACAGCCAGAGGAACACGGAAAAGAGCGGACTACATATTATACTACAAACCCAATATTCCTATTGCTATAATTGAAGCCAAAGACAACAACCAATCGGTAAGAGCAGGTATTCAACAAGGGCTTGACTATGCTAGAATCCTAGACATTCCTTGTGTATTCAGTAGTAATGGGGATGGTTTTCTTTTTCATGACCGAACCGCTACCGATGGAAATATAGAAACTGAGATTAGTTTAGATGACTTCCCTACCCCTGATCAACTTTGGGAGCGTTATAAAAAATACAAAGGCATTACCACTCCTGAAGCAGAAAAAATTTCCTCACAGGAATATTATTTTGATGGAACCGATCGCAAACCAAGATATTACCAACAAATAGCCGTAAACAGAACCGTTGAAGCCATTGCGAGTGGACAAAATAGAATTTTGTTGGTGATGGCAACAGGAACTGGTAAAACCTACACTGCCTTCCAAATCATTCACCGCCTTTGGAAAAGTGGTGCAAAAAAACGCATCTTATTTTTAGCAGACCGAAATGCTTTGATTGACCAAACTAGACGCAACGACTTCAAACATTTTAAAGATAAAATGACGGTTGTAAAACACCGACAAATTGATAAAAGCTATGAAATTTATTTGGCTTTGTATCAAGGGTTATCAGGTACAGATGAAGATGCAAATGTGTATAAACAGTTTTCGCCTGACTTCTTTGACTTGATAGTCATTGACGAGTGCCACAGAGGAAGTGCAAAAGAAGATAGCAGTTGGAGAGAAATTTTATCTTACTTCAAAAATGCTACGCACATTGGTTTAACAGCAACACCAAAAGAAACCAAGGAAACAAGCAACACCGAATATTTTGGTGACCCTGTTTATACATATTCATTGAAACAAGGAATCGACGATGGTTTCCTTGCCCCTTATCGTGTGATTAGAATTGGCTTAAATGTAGATGCGGAAGGTTGGCGACCAAACCAAGGAAAAACCGACAAAGAAGGAAAAGAAGTTGAAGACCGCATTTATAATCGTAAAGACTTTGACCGCAATTTGGTGATTGAAGAACGGACTGAATTAGTTGCCAAAAAACTGACTGAATTTTTAAAAGGATACGACCGTTTTGCAAAGACCATTGTGTTCTGCGTAGATATAGACCATGCTGAACGAATGAGAACAGCTTTGGCGAAACATAATGCTGATTTGGTTTCTGAGAATTACAAATACATCATGCAAATTACGGGTGATAATGATGAAGGCAAAAGAGAATTGGATAACTTCATTAATCCAGAAGAAAAATATCCTGTAATTGCCACGACTTCTGAATTGATGACCACAGGCGTGGATGCACAAACTTGTAAAGTAATTGTGTTGGATTCTAACATTAATTCAATGACCAAGTTCAAACAAATTATTGGTAGAGGAACTCGTATCAATGAAGAGTATGGAAAACTCTATTTCACTATTCTTGATTTTAGAAATGCAACCGATTTGTTTGCGGATAAAGATTTTGATGGCGACCCAATACGTATAAAACCAGTTTCTCAAAATGAGGATTTATCTTTAGTAGTCATTGAAGAGGATGAGAACACCATTACTGTTTTAGATGAAATTACAGGACAAGAAATCAAATTTGAAAAAGCAACCATTCGTTATCCTGATGGTTCAAATTTAGTTGGTGATTGGGTAGCAAGAGAACCCGATACTAAAAGAGAAAAGGTGTATGTAAATGGAGTAGATGTATCTGTTTTGGTAAGCCGTGAAATGTATTTCGACCAACACGGCAAACCAATAACAACAAGCCTGAAAGACCATACGAAAGATATTATCAAAGGTCAATTTGCTTCTTTGGATGAGTTTCTAAATAAATGGAAAAATACCGACCGTAAAGAAGCCATCATTGCTGAACTAGTTGATCAAGGAGTAATGGTGGAAGCGCTCTATGATGCGGTTGATAAACAAGTAGATTTATTCGATTTGATTTGCCATGTTGCCTATGACCAACCACCAATGACAAGAAAGGAAAGAGTAAATAATGTGAAGAAGAGAAACTACTTTACGAAATATGGTGAGCAAGCGAAAAAAGTATTGGAAGCATTGTTAGATAAATATGCTGACCAAGGAATTGAAAATATGGAGAACATTCAAATTTTAACCGTTCCACCAATCAGCGATTTTGGTTCTGTAACAGAAATTATTAAAGTATTTGGCAGTCGTGAACAATATGAAGATGCTATAAAAGAATTGGAAAACGAATTATATAAAAATACTGCATAATGAAAATCAGACAAATTATAGACAAGATAGATGAGAATCAACTTTTCGTACCCGCTTTTCAGCGTGAATATGTATGGAAAAGAAATGATGCAAAAAACCTAGTCTCATCACTCATAAAAGATTACCCAACAGGTACTATGCTCACTTGGGAAACAAATACTCCTCCTGAATTAAAAGGTACATATAAATACGAAATCACAAAAGGAGCAGTAAAGTTAATTTTAGATGGACAGCAACGTATTACAACATTGTATCTGTTGATGACTGGCAATATTCCTCCATACTATACAGAAAAGGAAATTGAAAATGATATTCGGGGTTTATATGTAAATGTGGAAACCTTGGAGCTTGAATATTACAAGATCAAGACCATGGAAAACAACCCTCTTTGGGTAAATATTACCGATATTCTGCAAGGGAAAATTATTGGAACTGATATAAAATACCAATTGGAAGATAGAAATAATGGTGAACGAATTGATAGAGATAGAGAGATACTTATTTCAAGCAATATCAATGCCATCAAAAAGATAGAAGACCGAGATTTTTTAGAACAAGTCATTCCTGTAAAAGCATCCATCAAAGAAGCCATTGATATTTTTTACATAGTGAATGCAAGTGGAGTTAATTTAACAGAAGCTGAATTAGCATTAGCACAAATTTCTGGCTATTGGCCACAAGCACGTGTTATTTTCAAAAAGAAATTAGGTGAGTTAGAACAACAAGGCTTTGTATTCAAATTGGATATTTTGGTATATGCCTTGTTGGCTGTGTTACACAAAATGGGTTCTAAGATGGATAAATTGCATTCAGCAGACAATAAGGAAAAACTAATTGCAGCATGGGAAAAATTGGATAGCACCGTTCTGGATTACGTCTGCAATCTGCTCAAAAGCCAAGCTTATGTAGACCATACCGATGAAATCAATTCGATATTTTCTGTTATTCCAATAATAGCCTATGTATACAATAAGCCAAATAATAAATTGAATGAAGAGGAAATTAAAAAAATAATTAAATGGTTTTATTACTCACAAATACGTAACCGCTATGTAAGTCAAACCACCCAAAAGTTAGATAAGGATTTAGGAATTATCAATGAAAATCCTAATCCGTTTGATATACTTTTAATTGCAATAAATGAAGAAAGACCCCTTGAAATAAAGCCATCAGAATTCATAGGAAGAGATATAAGACATCCATTGTTTGCCTTGATGAAATGGTATTTTAAAAGCAAAGGTGCTGTTTGTTTAGGAACAGGCTTAAGCCTACGAAAAAACATGGGTAAAAAGTATAGCCTTGAACGTGATCATATCTTTGCTTATTCTGTATTGCGTGATTCAGGAATTTATGATATGGCGAATCAGAATGATTATGCCATTGCACAAGAAATTACCAACAGAGCTATTCTTACATCTATTGAAAACAGGGAAAAATCAGCCAAGTTTGCTGATGTGTATTTGAAAAAAGTGAAAGAAGAATTTCCAAATGCATTAAAGCTTCAATGTATTCCCGAAGACGAGACCTTATGGAAAGTGGAGAATTATGAAAAATTCCTTAAAGAAAGAAGAGCTCTATTAGCAGATGAACTCAATAAATTTCTTAACAATATTTCTTTGACGAATGAAACCGCAAGCACTCACGTTGATTTAATGGACATGATTCAATCAGGAGAACATGGTTTTTTGGAGTTCAAATCAACCATGAGATGGAATTGGAAGGAGAATCGTTTGGACAAAAAAATGGAGGATATAATTTTGAAAACCATTTCAGCATTCAATAATGGAGAAGGTGGTAAATTAATCATAGGTGTAACAGATGAAGGTGAATTATTAGGCTTAGAATCTGATTACAGCACGTTTAAAGAATCCAATAAAGATCATTTTGAATTGCATTTGCGCAATATTGTAAACAATATGTTTGGAAAGGATTTTGCAACCACTCACCTCACTGTGAAATTTCCAATTATCAATGAAGTGGAAATTTGTGAGATTGATATCAAGGCAGGTGATACACCATTGTATTGCAATCTATCTGACAAAAATGGACAGATAGTTAAAAAGTTTTACGTTAGAAGCGGAAATACATCACAGGAATTTGATATACAAGAAACGGCATCCTATATAAGTAAACGATTCAAATAATTTTATAGGATGTGTTTAGTTTCAGAAAAAATAAAATTTTGTTCTTGTATTACAGATTCAGTCGAAAAGTTGAATAATTACTGGATACTGCACCGTTTTAATGGAAGTAAAGAATTTTACGCAATAGGTATGCCAATGATACCTTCTGAATATACCGATTCTAATTTTTTCGTGAATACTCAAACCTTAGTCAATCGTTTAAATGAATCGGACGCATTTGATATGCCTATAAAATTTAAAGCCAAAGACCAATTTGAAATTGTAATCAATAACCTTTCCAAAGATCAAGACCAACGACTTACTTACTGCTTTATTTATAAAAAAGGAGCATGGTTACAAGAGACTTATGACGTGTTCGAGTTGATGAACCAATATAATGAATTTACATTTGGAAAAATGAAAGACATAAAGAAAAAAACTAAGCTAATAACATGAGTAACATAGGAGGTGTAATAAAATCAATTCGAGATATTTTTAGAAAAGACCCTGGCTTGAGTGGCGATGCGCAACGCATTGAACAATTAGGTTGGATGATATTCTTGAAACTCTTTGACGATAAGGACAAGGAAAGAGAAATATTGGACAGGAAATATAAATCACCAATTCCAACAACTTTTCAATGGAGGAATTGGGCTGAGAATGATGAAGGCATGACAGGTGATGAACTCATTAATTTCATCAACAATCATTTGTTTCCTGAATTGAAGAATTTGAAAGTAACAGGCGACAACCGTTTGGGTGTAATTATTCGTAATATTTTTGATGGTACTAACAACTACATGAAAAGCGGAACTACCTTTCGCCAAGCCATCAACAAACTCAACGAAATTGATTTTAACAGCAGTAAAGAACATCATATTTTCAATGCCATTTACGAAGATGTTTTACAAGGACTTGCCACCAAAAAAGACACAGGTGAATTTTATACTCCAAGAGCGGTAACACAGTTTATCATTGATATGGTTAATCCCAAGCTGGGCGAGAAAATTGTTGACCCTGCATGCGGAACGGCTGGCTTTTTGGTATGTGCCATTGAACATTTGCGTAAGCAGGTAAAAAATGTTGCCGACCGCAAAACCTTACAAGAAACTATTACAGGCACAGAGCTGAAACCCTTGCCATTTATGTTGAGTGTGGTGAATTTGATAACACACGATATAGAAGTACCACAAATTTTAAATACTGATGCACTAAGCCGTGAACTCACTTCTATTAGACAAGCAGAACGAGTTGATATTATTGTTGCCAATCCGCCCTTTGGTGGTGTAGTAGGTGATGGAATGGAAACCAATTTTCCATTGAACTACCGTACCAAAGAAAGTGCCGACTTGTTTTTGATTTTGTTTATTCAATTGCTGAAAGATGGCGGACGAGCAGGTATTGTATTACCCGATGGCAGTTTAACAGGCGAAGGTGTAAAACAACGTGTACGGCAAAAACTTTTAGAAGATTGTAATGTTCATACTATTGTAAGGTTGCCGCAGTCTGTCTTTGCTCCTTATGCGACAGTAAACACCAATTTGATATTTTTCGAGAAAGGCAAAAAGACCAAGGACATTTGGTATTACGAACACACCTTACCCGAAGGTGCAAAAGCATACAGCAAAACAAAACCAATCCGTATTGAAGAATTTGACCCAATAAAAGAATGGTGGAAAAAGAGAGAAGAAAGCGAAGTGTGTTGGAAAGTTTCAATAGACACCATCATTGAACGAAATTATGATTTGGATATTAAGAACCCGAATAAAGTAGTGGAAGAAGTTGTTTATGATAGAAAGGCAATCATTAAAAAAATTGAGATGAACCAAACTAAGATTTCTGAAATCTTGGATGAACTTAAATCATTGGCTTAAATGAAATATAGATTAGCAGATATTTGCACCATTACAAAAGGAGAGACAGGAATAATGAAAGCTATTTCTGGCTCTTATACGATGGTTGCATTAGGTGAAGCCAATAAAACACACAACGAATTTCAATTTGACACGAAAGCTGTAATTATTCCCTTGGTTTCTTCAACTGGTCACGGACATGCCAGTATGAAACGAGTGAAATATCAGGAAGGCAAATTTGCGCTAGGTAGTATTTTATGTGCGGTCATTCCAAAAGATGAAAATATTGTTTTAGCAAAATACTTGCACATCTATTTACATTGGAACAGAGAAGAATTGTTGGTTTCTCAAATGAAGGGAATGGCAAATGTTAGTCTGCCAATGAATAAAATTGCTGATGTATTAGTTACCGTTCCAAGCATAGAAAAACAACAAGAAATAATTGATTTGGAGATGCAATTGGTTGAGAAAGAACTATCAGTTGAAAAACTTTTATCCGACCAACTCACCCAACTCTCCAACCTAAACCAAGCAATTTTACAAGAAGCGGTGCAGGGCAAGTTGGTAAAGCAAGATAAGAAAGACGAACCAGCCAGCGAGCTACTCAAACGTATCAAAGCCGAAAAAGCAAAATCGGGTAAAAAAGAAAAAACATTGCCACCCATCAAACCCGAAGAAATTCCATTTGAAATTCCTGAAAACTGGGTGTGGTGTAGGTTGGGGGAAATAATTCAGTACACAGATAATCTTGACATTCAGAAATATCTTTCTGCTGATACTATTGTGAATTATGTAGATATTGATGCAATAGACAACAAGAATTTTGTTATTAAAGAAGCAAAACAAAAATCAGTAAGAGAACTTTCAACAAGAGCGAGAAGGGTTTTAAAGCCAAATTATATTGCATACTCAACTGTAAGACCTTACCTGAAAAATATTGCAATTATAGAAGATGAATTAGAAAATTACATAGGTTCAACGGGTTTCAATGTATTCAAAACTATAAATACAGAATTGAAATATGCTTTTTACTATTTACTTACTCCATATGTAAATAATTCATTCAAGGAATTAATGGTAGGGTTTAATTCGCCAAGTATCACAAATGACCAATTTGAAAAAAGTTTACTTCCCCTTCCCTCACTCTCCGAACAAAAACGAATTGTAGCAGAAATAGAAAAGCAATTAGCCAAAACCAAACAATTAAAGGAGCATATCATTGCCAATCAACAAGCTACAGAGCAGTTGTTGAAAGCGTTGTTGCATCAGGCGTTTGAGGTGGAGGAAGTATAAAATCTAAAATATGGAAAAGCTTGAAATATTAGAACAATTTGTAAAAAAATATGGAGATAAATTAAATCCAGAATTGAGTGCTATAAAGTATGGTCAAACAAGGACTAAAGCTGTTGTAGAATTATATTTCAAGTCATACAATGAGCCATTCATAATCAATTTAGATTTTATGGGTGGTGAATTAGTGAAAGATGAAGATGGGAAAGATATTGATATACTTCCCTTGTTTGATCCTGAGGCTGACATTGTAGATAATGCGACTTGTTTTGTAGAGTTAGATGATTATAGCTTAATACAGTGTATTGATCATCTATTTACTGAAGCAGCAGCTAATCAAATCAATGATGAATATGTAAAAAGCATTCAAAAATAAAATAATCTTTGCTTCGCTCCCCGCTCTCCTTCTCACTCTGATTTTCTGTGCCTCAAGAACAAAATAGAGGCATGGAAATATTATTAATGCTACATGCATATATTGTCAAAGGACAATAGAAGGACAAAAGTTTAAAATAGAACTGAAAAACTAGCTTAAGCCAACCTCAAAAGTACATTTCCATCTATGCCTAAAAATTGGTGTACAGATTTTAAAAAGGCAACACTTGGTTTTCTTTTTTTGTGCATTATTTCAGAAAGTTGGGTATCACTTGTTTTTAAAAGTTTGGCTAACTCTTTTTGCTTTAATTTGTTTTCAAACATTTTCAATTCTATCATACCTTGTAAGGTTTCGGGCAATGGAATAATCACATTTACTTCTTCCCAAGCATGAACAATTTTTGTAAATTTTTGCAAGTCTTCCAGTTTCTTTTTTGACATATTGTCAAACCCTCCATTCTCCCCAGAAACTAATATTTTTTCCATTTCAGCATTTGCCAATAAATACTCTTTTTTTGATACTTCCTTTTTCATTTTATACATTTTTAATATTATTAATTTTGTCATACTCTTTATGAGTACCTACAAATCTTATATAAATAGTTCTCACATCAAAAAACATCAATACAACCAACCTATATTTATTGCCACCTATGTTAAATACAAATCGTTTATTGCCCACACTATCAACACTATTATAGCTTTTCTTTACTTCACTAAAATTATTCCAATCACTTTCTTTAGCTAAATGATACCAAGATAGTAAAGGCTCTTTGGCTTTTGGCTCTCTTTCATAGAAGTCGGCAAGTATAGTTTTTGATAGCACTACCATTGAAAACAAAAGTAGACTAAATTCACAAAAACAAAAATTAATTTACAAAATCAAATGGCAAGCCCAAAGAATTAAATGAATTTTATTTTGTGTTTACTGCCACGGATGGATATAAAGTTGTTTTTTCATGGAATGAAATTTACAATGCAGAAGCTGGAAATAATTTCTTTATCCTTACTGAAATGGATGGGAAGAGAATTGAAAAAATGGATCAAAGAATTCTTTTCATTTCAATTGCCGATTTTCAAACTGGGCGTAGATTTATCAAAGGACTTGAAAAAATTGCAGTGAAAAGGATGGAATGATATTCGCTTCAAATAAAAAAAGCTGACCTCTCAAGATCTGCTGTAATCAAGGACAAAGGATTATTAAAATTATGTGTGGAAGACTTTGTGAAAATTAAGGCATTCTGAATTTATTTCTCAGAAGAGCGAGAAACAGAGCGAGAGCAAAGAAAAAAATCAGAGTGAAAAGTCGTTAGGAGCTTTCACTCTCCGCTTTCTTTCTCGCGCTGATTTTTAGCTTCATTCTTATGGATGTTGATGAGGCTTTGGATTCGGTGTCTCGTTTTGAATTTTTCTTACATTCTATGGCGCTGTATTTAGCCTATTAATAATTAATGCGGAGAATAAGACAATTATTCTCCGCATTATATGCGTAATTAATCCTTACTTTGCGGTGAATAAGGGGTATAATCTCCGCAAAGGATGCGAAATATGCGTAAATATATCTATCAGCAGAAGGAGTGGCCGAAATTTCATTGGAAAGAGGAGAAAATAACTGCATTACTTTCAGCTATAAGGCACAAACAAGGCAGACTCTTAGGTTACATGGAAGCTCTTGGATTTGATCTAAGGTCGGAAGCTTTGTTAGAATCACTTACTATCAATATTTTAAAAACAAGCGAAATAGAAGGTGAGATATTAAATCCTGAACAGGTTCGTTCTTCCATTGCCAGAAGGCTGGGTATGGAGATTGGCAGGCTTGTTCCATCTGATAGACGTATTGATGGAGTTGTTGAAATGATGTTGGATGCAACGCAGAATTTCCATGAGCCTCTGACGGAAGACCGTATATTTGGTTGGCACTCGGCTTTATTTCCAAGTGGAAGAAGTGGAATGTATAAAATTAAGGTAGGAGATTGGCGGGATGATAGTAAAGGACCTATGCAAGTTGTTTCAGGGGTAATAGGAAGGGAGAAGATTCATTACGAAGCACCTTCAGCCATTTCAATTCAAAATGAAATGAACCGATTTCTAGATTGGTTCAATAGGGATATAAAAATTGATCCAGTTTTAAAAGCTTCAATTTCTCACTTCTGGTTTATAACAATCCATCCATTTGAAGATGGCAATGGCAGAATAGCGAGAGCAATTGCCGACATGCAACTTGCGAGAGCTGACGGAAGTTCTCAACGGTTTTATAGTATGTCTGCCCAAATTCAGAAGGAACGAAACAATTATTATGATATTCTGGAAGGTTCTCAAAAGGACACTTTAGATATAACAAATTGGCTGAATTGGTTTTTGGAATGTTTAAGCCGTTCATTGGATTCGACCGACACACTACTTGTAAAAGTTTTGGATAAAGCAAAATTCTGGGATAAGTTTTCAAATATAAACCTCAGTGATAGACAAATACTTATCCTGAACAAATTGCTGGATGGTTTTGAAGGGAAACTCACTTCTTCTAAGTGGGCTAAGCTTACAAAATGTTCACAAGATACAGCATTGAGGGATATTCAAGACTTGATTGTGAAAAAGGCTTTAATAAAAGAAACGGCTGGCGGAAGAAGTACTTCTTATAATCTGAATATTCAAGTATGATATAGCGCGATTTGAATAGTTATAAAGTAGGTGGATTAAATATCGGTTTTCAATCCATTTTGTAAAAAGAATATCTGAGTAATCGCCTACATCAACCATTACGTTGATTAAGATTCTCTCTTATAGTAACTTGAAAATTTAAGCTCCTTCATCCATTCGTGAACAGGCCGGTTTACATAGCTGCGGGTGTTGTACTAAAGAAAAAGCCGACCTAAAAGATCGGCTGTAATCTGTGCCCAGAACAGGAATCGAACCTGCACATCCTTGCGAATACAAGATTTTGAGTCTAGCGCGTCTACCAATTCCGCCATCTGGGCCTTTTGTAAGGCGGTGCAATAATACATTATTCAGTTTAATCTTTCTACAATTCGAGACATATATTTTTTGCAATCAAAAAGTTTGCAACAAGTATTGATTGTATTCTATAAATCGCCTAATAATGGTCTGATAATAATATCTTCTACAACTGCTTGTGGCGATAATTGTAGCGTATTCCAAATGCTGTCTGCAATATCTTTAGCTTCCAATATTCTGGATGGGTCTATTTGACTTCCACTCCATGAATCACTCATGGTTGCACCTGGATTTACAGTTGTTACTTTAATGCCAAATGTTTTTAATTCATTACGCAAGTTTTTAGAAAAACCTTGTAAAGCATATTTACTAATACTGTATGAACCGCCATGTTCATAGGGTTGTAAGCCTGCTACCGAACTGATATTGATAATATGACCTTTATTATTTTTAATCATTGAAGGCACAATGCTTCTAGTTAAATGATAAGCACTAAATAGATTTGTTTCCATTAATTTTTCCAATAATCCATCTGCTTCCAAATGAATTTCACCGGGTATAAAAACACCTGCATTGTTGATCAAAATATCAATGCATGGAAAGGTTTCTACAACGAATTTACCAAATGCAAGTACTTCCTCTTTTTTACTCAAGTCACAAACTTGGGAAATAATTTCTACGTTAGAATTTATTTGCTGAAGCTCTGCAACCGCTGATTGTAGATGCTCTGCGTTGCGTGCGCATATCGCAACATGCACGCCTTCTGCAACCAGTTTTTTGGCAATGGCATTTCCTATTCCTCTTGATGCGCCAGTAATTATTGCATACATATTCTGTGTGTTTTTTTAAGTAAATGAGCATTTACAAGTCATTCCATACGACCTGTAATTCGGATAGAATCATGGCAGTTGCGCCCCAAATAATAATCTCATCATTCAATGCATAAACGGGAGTTTTCATGTCCATATCTTTCATGTCCGATCTTTTTACCGTTCTCTCTTCTCGAATGCGTTTGTCAAATAATAAACTAAATGGCACTTTAATTATTTCTTGTACTTCTCTTTCAGATGGTTTGAAGGCTAGCACTTTTTCTATAAATCCGATAGTTGGGGTAACCCAAAAATTACTTGGTGGAATATAAAGTGGGGTTAATTGCCCCAACACTTGAATTTCATGTCGGAGTATCCCAATCTCTTCTTCACATTCACGCAAAGCAGTGTGTTCTATATGTGCATCATTCGGATCTTTTTTGCCACCGGGGAAACTGATTTGTCCACTGTGTGTATTACCATCTTCAGTACGCCTTATTAAAATTGTATTTAGTTCTTTATCACCTTCAACTAAAAGTATCATTACGCCGCTTTGTCTAGCACTCGCTGGTATATCCATATTCCGTGTACGAGTAGGAGGAGCCATGCGCATTTGTGCAATAATTCCTGGTAAAGGTAATTGCAATCGTGCTTTTAATTTTTCAATTTGTTCTATCATCATTTGAGCTGCAATAGTACTACATTTTCTACATGATGTGTATGCGGAAACATATCTACAGCTTGTGATTTTAGCATGTCATAATGTGCTTGTAATAGACTTAAATCTCTCGCTTGCGTAGCCGGATTGCAACTCACATACACAATACGTGGTGCTTTTATTTCTAATAATTTTGTAATTAATTTTTCATGACATCCAGCGCGTGGCGGGTCTATGATCACAATATCTGGTTTGCCATGTTCTGTAAAAAATGCATCATCACAAATTTTAATTACATCTCCTGTATAAAAATGGGTATTCGATAAATTGTTTCTTTCTGCATTGATACGAGCATCTTTGATGGCATCTTCTACAGTTTCAACACCAATGATTTTTTGTACATTTTTAGATAAAAAAATACCAATGCTTCCAGTGCCACAATATAAATCATACAAAATTTCATTGCCTGTGCATCCCGCAAAATCTCTAACAATGCGATATAGTTCTTCTGCTTGATACGTATTGGTTTGGAAAAAAGATTTTGGACTTATTTTGAAAATAAATTCCTCTAGCTTTTCTTCTATGTAATTTTTACCACTGTAATTCACGACTTCCAAATCATAAATAGTATCATTCATTTTGGTATTGATGGTATAATTTAATGATGTGATTTCTGGAAATTTATTTTTGATGGCTAACATCATTTCTTGAATCTTTTCGTTTTCATTTTCGCCAAAAACAAGATTGATTAATACTTGTTGCATGGACGAAATACGAATAATTAAATTACGCAAAAGCCCTGTATGATTTTTGAAATCATGAAAACTAAGTTCATGTGCATAGGCATATTCACGTACAAAGTTTTTGATGGCATTTGTGGGTTCTTGTTGCAAATAACAAGTATCAATATCAATCACTTTGTCAAATAATCGAGGTGCATGAAAGCCAAGTACATTCTGCTCGATAGACAAATCGGAATGTATTTCTTTTTGGGTTAAATATCTCTTTGTAGAAAAAGTAAACTCTAATTTATTTCTATAATGTTGTGTACGTTCACTTCCTTTTATTGGTAAAAATTCACCCACTTGAATACGACCAATTCGAGTTAATTGGTCTTTCACTTGCTGCTCTTTGTATTTTAATTGCAAATCATACGGTAGCATTTGCCATTTACAACCGCCACAAATGTCGAAGTGAGCGCAAAATGGCTCGACTCTATTTTCGGCATATGTAGTAATTTTATTCGCAACACCTTGCGCCCAATCTTTTTTATTTTTCTGTAAAAAAACAGTTGCAACATCACCCGGTACAACGCCTTCTACAAAAATGACTTTATCATTGTGTCGACCTATGCATTTTCCTTCTGCTGCATAATTTTCAATCAGAATATTTTCGAGAATTATTTTTTTTCGTTTAGACATTGTAATAAATAGGCATCCAAAGTACTATGTAAATGAATAGGAAAATAATTTCAATACAGAAGAGTTTGTGAACGCATACATTTTATTGTATCACCACATTTTTACTACCTATTTTTCGTCCTTCGTTTTTAATAATTACGAAGTAGTTGCCCGGAGCAAGCATCATTTTATTAAAGGATAATTTATTCTTACTTTCTTTTAAGTAATCATCAAATAAAATCCTTACCAATTTGCCACTTGCATCTACTAAAGAAATATTGACTTCACCAGCTCTTTCATTGTCAAATTCAATGGTAAATAAATCGCTGATTGGGTTGGGATAAATCATCCATTTATTATCCTGTGTAAGGATATCTTTCGTTGTTGTTGGAATTGGTGATTCAGCCGAAAAAATTTGAGCAATCCAAGTACTATAAGATGCAAGGCGTGATGATGTATTAGCGCCGTAAGCCGCAGCCATCCATGCTTGTGGTAAAATGCTATTATACTTTCTGCAAATACCTGTATAGTCTCCCCATCGTTCAGGACAATAGTAAGATGGGGGATATAAAATATTTACGGTAGTATCGCCTGTTTTTACGGTTTGTAAACTACTCCAAGTCATGGCATGATTGATACTGGATACACCATTTTGTGGCGTCATGCTGGTATCCGATTGTAGGTATGCAATTACTGCTCCTTGATCTAATGTATCATAACCAAAAGATGCAATGGCAGGGTAGGCTAGGTCGGTTCCTATTTGCCCTTTAGCAGTTACATTTGCTACGTTTGAATCTAATAAAATTCGTCCATAATGTATACCGCACCAACCACTGCCAATATCGGCACAAAAAGTAAAGTGTACTTGTCTGTTGAGATAGAATGCATTTTCAGTCCAGGAACTTCCTGTAGAAAGAGAATCGATAAATCCAGTTGTTGGGTCTTTTTGAAAGGCATCGGCACATACTTCATAATGTGGTATTGCATATTGCGAAGCAGTTAAGGTTTTGTTGGGCGATTGTAATTTTCCATTAATTTCATAGAGATAAACATAGGAGCCACTGTCGGGTTGAAGATGTACAAAAAACATTTTTTCTTTTAAACCATTTCCTTGACCTTCAGTTGCAGGATATAAGGTAATACCTTGTGTTCCGTCTGATGAATATATTTGATTCCATAAACCATATTGCACTGAACCGGCCACATAGCCGCTATCTAAACTAATCTGGTAAATATATGTACCCTTATAATTAGCACCTGCATCGTCCCACATATTGCCATTGATAAAAAGGTCATTATCATTGATACCAATCGTTGGATAATCGGTCATTGAAGAATCGTTGAATGGATTGCCAGATAATTGATAAATATTCCAACCATCTATTGGATTATTTGTTTTTGAAAAGCAAACCAATATTTTTGATTTGGTAGAAGAAAATCCATGTAAGATTGTCAAGATAAAGCGGTCATGTTTATTGTCATAGATTACACGAGGATCACATTTTGCTTGGTTCAAAGTGGTATCGTTTACAAATGCATCCCAGGTTTGATTTTGTATAATTGTATTACCACTGGTATCATAATAACCGATGCCATTATTGATGCAACTTACAATTTGACCTCCGTTAGAAACAGCAACACTGTTATCGGTTGGTGTCCATGTTACCAAAGGGTTGCCTTGGAAATTTGTTCCAATAATTGGATTGATGGCTCTGGTTTTTTGTTTTTGGTTTTGTGTTGAAATGGAAGAAAGTGATTTTATTTTTTCTTTCATTTTGGCAGCCTTCAAACTTTTTATGTTCAAAGAATTTCCTTCTTGCTCTTCTTTCACAAAGCTCTGCATAGTAATATCCCAATGGGGAATTTTAATATTATCTATAGTAGTAGAAGAGAAAAGTGGTGCTGAATACGGGCCATGAAATTTACCTGTTGGCATACTTGTTTTGGATTGTCCAAAGAGAATACTTGGAACTAGGAATAGAAATAAAAATATTTTCATTGATGGCATAAAAAAATGTTTAGTCGAAGGTAGTAAAATTTATTGTATACCATGAATTCTCTTATTGTAATCAAGACAACAAATTCTATCTGGATGTATAATGGCTAAAAAAATTTGACGAGAAAATGGTTTATTTTAGTGGATGTATTGCGGCAACGATTGAAGTGGAAATCCTTTTTTGCTTGCTCTGAAGCAAAAAAGATTGGAACGGAAAGCGTGTATGCCGCCCATACTGTAGCATTAATTTTTTTTCAAAAAATACGCTACAGTATTACACCATAGCATTAATTTTTTTTCAAAAAGTACGCTACAGTATTACACCATAGCATTAATTTTTTTTCAAAAAGTACGCTACAGTATTACACCATAGCATTAATTTTTTTTCAAAAAATACGCTACGGTAGAACATTCACTACATTTTTAGTATTGCTTTGAAATAATCAATCTGTTGAGAATTATTTTTATTTGTTACTCTCTGATTTTTTACCAAACAGAGGTACTTTACTTTCATTACCAGCAAGTAATCGATTGATGTTTTTATGATGTGTCAATACAACCAATATAGCGGTTGCCACAGCAAAAATTCGGTAGATGATTTCTGGCTCATGGAAAATAAAAAATATTAAAACTGGGAATGCGATACTTGCTACAATAGAACTTAATGAAACATAGCGTGTTAAAAATAACATGCCTGCAAATACTAACACCAAGTAGCCTGCTACTTCTGGTTGAATAGCCAATATCATTCCGAATAAAGTGGCAATTCCTTTACCGCCTTTAAAGTCTGCCCAGATTGGAAAAATATGGCCAACTACTGCTGCAATCCCAAGTAGAACTTGAAAATTGGTCAGTGCAATATTATCCATTTGGTATCTTTCAATAAAATAAGCGAGATCAACTGCTATAAAGCCTTTTATCATATCGACGATGAAAACAAAGGTACCTGCTTTAGAACCCAATACCCTGAAAGTATTGGTAGCACCAGCATTGCCACTACCGTAGTTACGGATATCAATATTGAAAAAGTACTTGCTCACCCAAACGGCAGTTGGAATGGAACCTATTAAGTATGCTAAAAGAATAAGTATGATTTCGTACATTCAATCGTATTATTTTTAAAAAAATGGTAGATTCAAGTTGACGAAGATAATAGTTCATGACTGTATATCCAAATGGCAGAAATTATTTTTGAATATGCAATGCAATCCAATTCTTTTTTTGTTGCTGTGCAATTAGCGTAAATCCTAAAGAGGTAAAGCAATTTTGAATGGTCAAAAAATCGGAATCTAGGATGCCACTCAATAATAAATCACCATTTGTTTTTAGTATGGAATATAACTTGGGTAAGGTTGCAAGGAGGACATTCAAATTAATATTTGCTAAAATAATGTCATATGGATCTTCAATACTCTCTAATGGCTGAATGGAAATTTCAATATCTTCACAATGGTTATTGCGACAATTTTCGATAGAATTTTCCACCGACCATTCATCATTATCAATTCCTTTAACCAATGCTGCACCTTTTAATTTACTAAAAATAGCAAGCACGCCTGTGCCACAACCAAAGTCCAAAACATCTTTATTTGTATAATCCAATTCATTCATCATGGTCATCATCATTTGTGTGGTCTCGTGATGACCAGTGCCAAAGCTCATCTTCGGCGTAATAACGATATCATATTTGCAATCGATGAATGGTGGATGAAAGTGCGCACGAACACCTACTTGCGAATTAATTTGAATCGGTTCAAAATTAGACTCCCATAAGGCGTTCCAATTTTGATAAGGAATTATTTCGCTGGTAAAAGGAAAAGAGGTTAAACGATTTTTTATTTCAACTTCATCAAATTGTGATTCTGTAAAGAAAATATGTAATGCGGATTCTGTCTGCTCTGAACCTTCAGTTGGTAAGTCACACAGTAAAGCAGAAATAGTATCTGCATCATTTTGATCTTGAATAGGGAAAGATATTTTTATATAATTCATCGGGTAAAAATAAGCATAACTCTCGGTACTGTATTACTTTTGTCGCCAATGCTAAATCGTTATATCACATTTTATAGACCCGCTACACAATTTGTTGTGTTTTGTGGACTGGTTTCTTTCAGTATGTTATTGGGTGGATTCTTGCTTTCTTTTTTACAGCAAAAATATACTGGCTATACCCAAGCAGAATTATCTGCACTCAAAGTAATTCCTGATGCTATTATTATGCATTTAAAATTACTCGAATATCTAGCAATTGTAGTTATTGTATTATTACCGGCCTTATTATTTGCGTATTTGGCGTATCCCAAGCCAGCTAAATATTTGGGCATGAACTTTCGTATTAAATCTCATCATTGGTTATGGGCAATTTCTCTTTTGCTAGTTGCCTTGCCTTTTTCTAGTTTGTTGGAAAAATGGAGTGGTACTATTTTACATTATTTCAAATTAAATGACCAAGAAGATTCGTACGCCGTATTGGCAAATGCATTTCTAAAAGCAGACAATGTCAAAGAACTGTGGATGAATATTTTAGGTATTAGTATGTTGCCAGCTATAGTAGAAGAAATATTTTTTCGAGGTTGTCTGCAACAAATCTTATTGAGTTGGATGCGAAAAACCCCATTCATAGCAATGCTCATTACCGCTGCTTTATTTAGTTTATTTCATGGACAATTAAGTGGATTTATCCCGCGACTTTTTTTAGGATTGCTATTAGGCTTAAGCTTTTATTACACTGGTAGTATTTGGGTATCTATTTTGCTACATGCTTTAAATAATTTTATCACTGTTTATTTGATGTATCTATTTCATACCCATGCCATCACCTTAAATGTAAGCAATTTGCCAGAGATGAATATTTGGTTTGGACTTGGCAGTGGTTTTGCAACATTGATTCTGTTATTTTATTTTTGGCAAGATCGAAAAAAGTATTTCTGTGTTGAAGTGGAAAGAGATCATCTAAATCAAACCATATTTTAAAGAATGAATGAACATATAAAATGGGTTTGTGTATACAAAACACTCCAAAAATTTGAAGCAGAAGTAATCAAAGGAAATCTAGAAAGTGCAGGTATACCTTGTATCTTACTGAACAAGCAAGACAGTTCCTATTTAGCATTCGGATATGTAGAATTACATGTTCCAGACAATTATCAAGCGCAAGCAGAAGCACTCATTCCATCAACCTAACTATTATTATCATGGCATTAAATGTAAAAGTATTTTATACTCGTTTGGGAAGTGCAATATTATTTAGTATTGTGATGATGGCTTGTGTATTATGGACGGAATGGGCTTTTATGGCATTATTTCTTTTGGTCACCTTTTTATGTTTAAAAGAATATGCATTTTTAGTAGAAAATATTTTACAAACTACTTTTTCTGGGAATGAAAAAATGAATTTTATTTTGGCTGGCGTTGCATCTTATCTGTTAGTCTGTTGTATTCCAATGGGAAATTGTGACCATATAGTAGCCTCATTTATGCAGCAATATTTGTATTACTTTTTAGGAATCGTATTAGGTTCAATGCTCTTATTTTTTGCTTTTAAAAAAAATAAAAATGCCATTTATCTGTGGACAGGTTTAGGGTATATTTCATTGTCCTTAGGCTTGCTGGTCCAACTACGTTATCAATCTTTATTATTACCATTGGCATTGATATTATTTATTTGGATGAATGATACATTGGCATATTTAACTGGATCATTTTTTGGGAAGACGCCTCTTTTTCCGGCGATTTCTCCTAAAAAAACGTTGGAAGGAACTATTGGTGGTGCTTTGTTTACAATGGTTTTCGCCTTTATTTGGGGGAATTATACAAATTTCTTTCCAGTTGCACATTGGATCGTATTAGGGCTCATTGCTTCTGTTGTGGGAACGGCCGGCGATTTGGTAGAATCTAAATTGAAACGGTTAGCAAATGTAAAAGATTCGGGTGCAATCATGCCCGGTCATGGAGGTGCTTTAGATCGTTTTGATTCCTTGTTATTGTCAGCACCATTTGCATTTTTATTCGCTCTTCTATGGATGAAATGTCTAGAAATACATGTATTGTAAACAGGTTCATTTTGCCATTCTGTTTTTTTAAGACAATACTAAAAACGCACTGAGAGTTCTACTGTAGTGTATTTTTTGAAAAAAAATTAATGCCATGGTGTAATACTGTAGCGTATTTTTTGGAAAAAAATTAATGCTACAATGTAATGGTGTAACGTATTTTTTGGAAAAAAATTAATGCTACAATGGAATGGAGTAGCGTATTTTTTGAAAAAAAATTAATGCTACAATGTAATGGTGTAAGGTATTTTTTGGAAAAAAATTAATGCTACAATGGAATGGAGTAGCGTATTTTTTGAAAAAAAATTAATGCTACACCATGGGCGGCAAGCACGTCTGGACGATTAATGTCAGGATCCGATTCCACTCAAAGCAGTGGAATCGGGACTTTCCATTCCAATCTTTTTCCTTCAAAGCAAGCAAAAAGGATTTCCACTTCAATCGTTGCCGCAATACAGCCAACATAAATAAGCATTTTCGCATTAAATATGTAGATGAATCTTTTTTGTAAATAGCAATACTAAGATATTGGGCTATGTGAATTGTCGCAACGGAGAAGCATAATTGGTGACCGTTTCAAGAGATGAATGATAACTGTAACAAGTATATGATAATGATAGCAAATCATTTTTTAAAGAATATGCTATTGCTCACTACTAAATAGTAATTAATAATATGTTAAATGTAGTACTATGTAATGTATAGTACTATGTCAAATCCTATGTTTGTGTACTAATCAAAAAATATGACCGCAATAAATACAGATAATATACAAAGTCAAATGAAAAAAGGCGTTCTCGAGTTTTGTATTTTGTCTATCATACAAAGGGGAGAAGCTTACCCAAGTGACATTGCCGTAGAATTAAAAGATTCAGGCATGCAAGTTTTAGAAGGGACACTATATCCCTTATTAACTAGATTGAAAAATGCGGGATACCTTGAATATAGATGGGTGGAAAGCACGACAGGACCGCCTCGTAAATATTTTACTATGTCGAAAACAGGGAAACAATTCTATCTCTCGTTAGAAAGCACATGGAAAGAAATGGCTAGCGCAGTACATAAAATAACAAAACACTAAATCACAAAAAATACAATCATCATGGACAAAATACTTCAAATAAATTACCAAAACAGAACCTTACAAATTGAAGAATCTGCGTATCAAGCATTTCAAACGTATGAAAGTGAATTGAAAACTTTTTTCTTGAAAGAAGAAGAAGGTGCAGAAACTTTTGCCGACTTGCAAAATAGAATGGCAGAAATACTAGAGCAAAAAAATGCGCTAAGCACTATAGTGATGAAAGACATTGATGAGCTTATTGCAACTATAGGACGACCTGCAGATTTTGATGAAAATTATACAGCCGAAACAACGCAAGAAAAAAAAGCACCTGTAGAAGAGAAGAGGAAATTATTTAGAAATAAAAAGGACAAAGTGATTGCAGGTGTTTGCAGTGGTATAGCAAATTATTTTGCCATAGACCCAATAGCGGTTCGATTAATTTTTGCTTTGTTTTCTATTTGTACAATTATCACTTTATTTGAATTTCCAATTGGGATAGTTGCCTATATACTATTTTGGATTTTCTTGAAACCGAAACAATTAGAAATAAATGTCACGCAAAAATTATTCAGAAATCCAAAGGATAAAGTACTTGGTGGTGTATGTAGTGGCTTGGCACATTTTTTTAATACAGAAACTTGGTTAGTTCGTTTATTATTTGCAGCGCCTTTTATTATTGAAGTGCTTACGAATCACAATAATATATTCGTACACCATAATATTATTAGCACTTCTATTTATTCATTTACCTTTATTTGCTATGCTACACTTTGGTTCATCGTACCGCTTGCAAAATCGCCTACAGATTATATGTTATTGAAAAGAGAGCCAATCAATATTGCTACGATTCAGAACTCTACTGCAATGTCTAAGGTTTTGCAAACAAGTAAATCTGGATTGAATGCTTTTTTGAAAGTGGTTGCCTATATTATTTTAGCAACAATAGTCATTCTAGCTATTCCAACCTTATTTGGTATTCTGACAGCATGCTTTTTTTCTTATAATGTATTGGATATTATTTTGTTTTCAACCTTTAATAAAGTGCTAGGTATTCTTTCTATTTGTTGTTTTATCGGCTTACCGGTTTTAGGATTAATTATTTGGGGAATACGGAAAATTGGTGGATATAAATCTCCACACATTGGGTTGCGAATTGCCTTCAGTACTGCATGGATATTGGGTTTTATATCAATTTTTATTTTGGGATTTAATTTGATGAAGGAAATGAATACCTATGCGAATGTAGTAGAAAGAATGCCGGTAAATATGACATCGGATACCTTGTTTATTCAATCCTTTAATCCGAATTTGGAGATTAACGAAAATGTTGTTTTTAATTGGAATCCTATGAATCACCTAATGGAAAGGAAAGAAAAGACAAATGAAATACATGCAGTACAATTGAGTTATGAACAAAGTGAGGATAGCGTTTTTGTGGTGAAGATTGAGAAATCGGCTTTTGCAAATGATAAGATGAATGCCAATCAACTTGCTACATCATTAGGATATGAAATAAGGCTTGATGGTAATCAATTGAAATTGGCTTCTGCAGTATCCGTTCCAAATAATATACCTTATCACTTTCAGCATGTAAAAGTTACCGTATTTGTTCCTAAGAATAAAACCTTGGTGATTGCCAAAAATTTGAAAAAAGAACTAAATACGAGTATACATATTGACAACCATAATTTTAATATAAATGTGGATGATGATGACAAGGACGAAATTTATTTTTCGAATACATCTGTCATTTCTCATAACGATAGAAAAATGGAACAAAAAGATCAAATCGAATCGGCGACAGAGGTTTTGCAAGAAGTGAAAAAAAGTAATGAAGAGGATATAAAAGAAGCAGAAAAAAATCTAGCCGAAACTAAGCGGAAAGCAGAATTGGAATTGAAAAATGCAGCTGAAGATTTGAAAAGAGTATTAAAGGACACCATTAAATAATTCTGTAAAGAAAATCATTATATAACCATAAAAAGACAACATCATGGAATACTATTTAGATTTTGTTATCCAACTTATTATCCTAATTATTTCAACTGCCATGAAATCGATTTTTTAAGAATTGCATCACCTTCCAACCATTATTACAACCGAGGTAGCTGCTGATCCTTTTCGGATAATATCATTTTGTCTTCTGGAATTTTCCAATCAATGTGCAAAGAAGGATCATTAAAATAAATTCCTCCTTCTGAAGCTTTATGATAATAGTTATCACATTTATACACAAAAATGGTATCGTCTTCTAGAACAGAATAACCATGAGCAAAGCCACGTGGCACAAAGAGTTGTATATTATTTTCATCATTTAACTCAATCGCAAAATGTTGCAAGTAAGTTGGCGAATCTGCACGATAGTCAACCACAACATCCAACACTTTCCCTTGCAAAACACGAACTAATTTTGCTTGAGCAAATTCCCCTTGTTGAAAATGCAACCCACGGATAATACCATAATTTGATTTCGCTTGGTTATCTTGAACAAAGTCAATATCCATTCCACTTAATTTGTGAAATGTTTCACGATTAAAGCTTTCAAAAAAATAGCCTCTTTCATCGGCATAAACTGTAGGCTTTACTATTAAGCAACCAACAAGTGGGGTTTTCAAAATTTCCATAGGAGTACAAAGAAAAAGGTTTTAAATTAATTTCATGAGATCAGACAAGCAATTTATTTCGAAAGTTGGTTTTTGTTCATGTGGAATATTTTTTGGATTAAAATAAACCTGATCCATACCAACACGTTGAGCGCCTAATATATCAATATCCAAAGCGTCACCTATCATTAAACTATTTGTAGCTTTTGCACCTGTTTTCGCCAAGGCATATTCAAATATTTCTTTTTGTGGCTTCATACTTAATGCCATTTCGGAAGTTATCATTTGATCAAAATAAATAGATAAATCTGCATTTTTTAGTTTTTGATGTTGGGTTAATTCAAAGCCGTTGGTGATCATATGCAGCTCATAATTTTTTTCGGTACAATATTGCAATAGATCCTTTGCAAAAGGAAATACTATTTTCTGTTCAGGTAATATTTCTAAATATCGTTCACTCATTTCTTTGGCGAGTACTTCATTAAATATTTTATAATGGATAAGGGTTTGCCACATTCGTTTCCAACGTAAATCTTCTCTACTTAGAAATCCTTTTCGAAATCGGTCCCATAATTTATCATTGATATCATGATAGACTACTTGAAAATCTGCAAAGGAATCGATGCCTTTCTCTGCTAATTTTTTGTCGGTGTAAAGTACTTCTAATGTGGCAATAGAATTTTTTTCAAAATCCCATAATGTATGGTCAAGGTCGAAAAATAGAAATTGATATTTAGTAGACATATTCTTTTTATTATTACGAAAATAAGGCATGAAAAAGCATTTTGCCAAACCATTCCTTTGCGTCAAAAATAGAATAAATGTATCCAAGTACTAAAGAAATGCATGTAAAATCATTTTTAAACTATTATTCACCGGATAATAAAATGGCATTGTGGTAAATAAACTATTGCAACACCTTTTATTCTTCTATATTTGCGATTCAAAATTTTTAATGTGGGCTCACATTCTAATCTTAATAAAGCCACTGCAGCTGGCTTACTGATTGCTTTAGGAATTATTTATGGAGATATTGGTACTTCACCTTTGTATGTATTTAATGAAATAATTAAGGATAAACCTATTAGTGAAATGCTCATTATTGGTGGCTTGTCGTGCATCATTTGGACTTTAACTTTGCAAACCACTATTAAGTATGTATTGCTTACTTTGAAAGCTGATAATAAGGGGGAAGGAGGAATTTTTTCTTTATACGCCTTAGTTCGCCGACAGAAAAAATGGTTAGTAGTTCCAGCAATGATAGGTGGAGCTGCTTTGCTTGCAGATGGGATGATAACACCACCGATTTCTGTAACCTCTGCCATCGAAGGTCTTCGTCAATTACCATTATTACATGAAATACAGGAGCATACTATCATCGTAATTGTGATTAGTATCATTTCTCTTTTATTTTTTATGCAGCAATTTGGAACAGCTTCTATTGGCAAACTTTTTGGTCCGATCATGTTTCTTTGGTTTCTGATGTTAGCCGTTTTAGGTATGCTACATATTGGAGATGATATAGCTATTTTCAAAGCATTTAATCCAATATATGCGATTAAGTTATTGGTATTTTATCCAAAAGGATTTTGGTTATTGGGAGCTGTCTTTTTATGTACTACTGGTGCTGAAGCATTATATAGCGACCTAGGCCATTGTGGCCGAGGTAATATACGTTACAGTTGGATATTCGTCAAGGTATCATTGATTATCCAATATCTAGGACAAGGTGCTTGGTTATTGGCAAAGCATAACGGGCAAACCATTACTAAAGCAATGATTGATGATGGATTTAATCCATTTTATGGTGTGATGCCACAGCAGTTCAAAATTATTGGAATTTGTATTGCTACCATTGCAGCCATCATTGCCAGTCAAGCCTTAATTAGTGGTTCTTTTACTTTAATTAGTGAAAGTATGCGTTTGAATTTATGGCCAAAAATGAAAATTAATTATCCAAGCAATGCGAGAGGTCAGCTATTTATTCCTGGAATTAATTTGTTACTCTTTGTCGGGTGTATCAGTATTACATTATATTTCCGTTCCTCATCCAATATGGCAGCAGCCTATGGTTTAGCCATTACCTTATGCATGTTAGCGACATCTATTTTGTTTGCCAATTTTTTAATCTCCCGTCGAGTGAAACCTTATTTTATTTATTTATACTTAATTGTGTATATCGGATTGGAGTTATGTTTTTTAATCGCCAATTTGGAAAAATTTCCAATGGGTGGTTATGTTACATTACTTGTAGGCGGAGGGTTATTTGCCATTATGTTTGTATGGTTTAAATCTAGAAAAATTAAAAATAGATATGTTGAATTTGTAAAGATGGAAGACTATATTCATCAACTGCAAGACTTGAGCAGTGATTCTAGCATTCCTAAATATGCCACCCATTTAGTCTATCTTACAAGTGCAAATAATCCAAAAGAAATTGAACATAAAGTATTGTATTCCATTTTAAATAAAAAGCCTAAACGCGCAGATATTTATTGGTTTATTCATGTGGATGTTGTGGATGAACCGTATAAAACAGATTATGTTGTAGAAACTATTATTCCGAATGAAATTATTCGAATCGAATTCCGATTAGGATTCCGTGTGGAACAACGAATCAATTTGATGTTTAGAAAAGTAATTGAAGACATGGTTAGGAATAAAGAAGTGAATATTACAAGCCGATATGTGTCCTTGCAAAAAAATAAGATTGCTGGTGATTGGCAGTTTATTGTGATGGAAAAATTCTTATCGCACGATAATGATTTGCCATTATTTGAAAGGCTAATTATGCGCTTTTATTTCTTATTGAAGAAATTTAGTTTGAGTGAAGAGAAAGGATTTGGATTAGATTCTTCTTATGTAACTGTTGAGAAATATCCATTGGTGGTTGCACCTGTAAGTAATTTGAATTTAAGAAGAGTAGATACCTTTTAGCATTTTAAATAAAATGCCTGCATTAATGTTTGCATTTCTTTAGTATACAAATTATTTTCTTTGACAATTAATTCAGTGTGTTGAACTTCTATTTTTTCGTAAGAAAATATGCCAATAAAAAACTTAGCATCATGCTCAGTAGTATGTTTTATATGTAGAAAATTATTTGGGTAAAATTGGTAGGTTGATGCTATTTTTTCTAATTCCATTTTTCGATACATAGGTAAAAGGATGGAAAAATATCCTTGTTCCGACAAATTATTTTTAATACAACCTATTAATTCTTCCAGTGTTAATTCATCAGAATGCCAAGCTGTATTTTTTACTGTATCTATGCTTCTTAATTGTTTTTCATGAAATGGTGGATTCACAATAATGAAGTCATATTTTTTGCTAAATGCACTTGTTTTTATATCACCATGAAGTACAGTTATTCGTTTGAAAAATGGAGATTGCGTGCAGTTGTTAGAAGCTTGAGTAAATGCATGTTCGTCAATTTCAATGGCGTCAATGATTAAATTTGGAAATCTTTGTGCTAACATTAATGAGAGTAGGCCTGTACCAGTGCCTATGTCTAACATAGATTTTGCGGAATCAAAAATAGGTGTCCAAGCGCCTTGTATACAGGCAGTTTCACTCACTTTCATTTTGCATTTATCCTGATGAACAGTAAATTGTTTACATTGAAAAAACGTATTCATAAGAAGTAAAATGATAAATTTGTTAGGGGAGAATTGTTTTTTGCATAAAAAAATCCACTGCCTTCGCAATGGATTTTTTTAGAAATTTCTGTTTCAATTACATTTTCCATTTTTTATCTGCAAAGCGTTCGCTTACAATTAATTCTTTGCTACCAGGCGTATGAACATAAAATCCTTCACCAGATTTTACACCTAAAAAGCCGGCTTGAACCATATTGGCAAGTAAGGTTGCAGGAGCATATTTTTGATTGCCAAATCCCATGTGCAATACATTCATGATGCTATAGCAAGTATCTAAACCAATAAAGTCTGCAAGTTGCAAAGGTCCCATTGGATGTGCCATACCAAGTTTCATGATGGTGTCAATTTCTTCAACACCAGCTACGCCTTCTTGTAAAGAAAGGATAGCTTCATTAATCATTGGCATTAAAATTCGATTAGAAATAAAACCTGGATAATCATTCACTACACAAGGTACTTTCCCGATGGATAGTGTTAAATCGATAATGGTATTTGTTGTTGCACGATCGGTTCCATATCCATTTATTATTTCCACTAATTTCATTACTGGTACTGGATTCATAAAGTGCATGCCAATTACTTTATCCATACGTTTGGTATTAGAAGCGATTCGAGTTATCGAAATAGAAGAGGTGTTGGTTGCTAGAATACATTTTTCAGGAGCTACCGCATCTATTTCTTTGAATATTTTTATTTTTAAATCAATATTTTCGGTGGCTGCCTCTACAACTAAATCTGCATCTTTCAATGCTGCTGCCATATCCGTAAAGGTTTTGATGCGAGCCAATGAAGATAATTTTTCATCTTCATTTAATGTGCCTTTAGACACTTGACGATCCATATTTTTAGCAATAGTGGCAATAGCGCGGTTCATGGCGTCTTGTGAAACGTCCATCATATTTACGTTATAGCCATTTTGAGAAAATACGTGGCATATGCCATTTCCCATTGTACCTGCACCAATCACCGCAATATTTTTGATATGTAGGCTGTGTGAATTCATATTTACTTCTGTCAAAGTTGGTTCTAATGTTTCTGTATTCATATTTAGTTTGTTTTCTTGATTTTAGGGCACGAAGTTAATATCAAATTAAGTGAAAAGTGTCGCAGAACTTGAAAAATATAAAAAGCCACCCAATTTGCCGGGTGGCTTTTTGTAGTTTTTAAATTCAACAATTCTATATTGTTATTTTTCTTCAACTATTTCTGCGTCTTCCACATTAGAAGTATGATCTGCATTTGCATCATTTGCACCTGCGTTTGCATTGTCTTGTGGTTGATTATTCATAGCTTTTGCTAACTCTTCGCTAGCAGCATGCCAAGCTTGATTTAGTTCTTCCAAGCAAGTATCAATTGTAGCAACATCTTTACTTAGATGCGCTGCTTTTAATTTTACCAAGGCGTCTTCAATCACTTTCTTCTTATCCTCTGGAATTTTGTCGCCATAATCTTTCAATTGCTTTTCGGTATTGAAAATCAAGCTATCGGCCATATTTATTTTCTCCACTTCATCGCGTAATTTCTTGTCCGATTCTTCATTTAATTTGGCGTCGTTTTTCATTTTCTCAATATCATCTTTGCTTAAACCGCTACCAGCTTCAATACGAATGTTTTGTTGTTTACCAGTGCCTTTATCTTTCGCGCTAACTTGCAATATACCGTTAGCATCAATATCAAAGATAACTTCGATTTGCGGAATGCCACGAGCAGCTGGTGGAATGCCGTCTAAAATAAAGCGACCTAAATTTTTATTGTCTTTTGCCATTGGTCGTTCGCCTTGCAACACATTAATTTCAACACTAGGTTGATTTTCAGCAGCTGTTGAAAATATTTCAGATTTTTTAGAAGGTATAGTAGTATTGCTTTCTATTAATTTGGTGAATACCCCACCAAGCGTTTCAATACCTAATGACAAAGGAGTTACGTCCAAAAGCAATACATCTTTTACTTCTCCAGTCAATACACCACCTTGAATAGATGCACCAATTGCTACTACTTCGTCCGGATTTACACTTCTATTCGGTTTTTTGCCGAAGAATTTTTCAACTACTTCTTGTATTTTAGGTATACGAGTACTACCACCAACCAAGATAACTTCATCCAGATCTTTTGCTTCTATGCCTGCATCTTTCAATGCTTTTCGGCAAGGTTCTAAAGTTCGTTCTACTAATTTATCTACTAATTGTTCAAACTTAGCACGAGTTAATTTTTTAACCAAGTGTTTTGGTACATTATCAATTGCAGTAATATACGGCAAATTGATTTCTGTTTCCGTTGAAGAGGATAATTCTACTTTAGCTTTTTCAGCAGCTTCTTTTAATCGTTGCCAAGACATAGGGTCTTTGCGCAAGTCTACATTTTCTTCCGCTTTAAAATCATCTGCTAACCAATCCATGATACATTTGTCAAAATCGTCACCTCCAAGATGTGTGTCTCCATTTGTCGATTTTACTTCAAATACACCATCGCCTAATTCAAGTACAGATACATCGAAAGTACCACCGCCTAAATCAAAAACAACTATTTTAGAATCTTGATTTTTTTTATCAAGCCCATATGCTAAAGCAGCAGCAGTAGGCTCATTAATAATACGTCTAACCAATAAGCCGGCAATTTCACCTGCTTCTTTAGTGGCTTGTCTTTGGGCATCATTAAAGTAAGCTGGAACTGTTATCACAGCTTCTGTTACTTCTTGACCCAAAAAGTCTTCAGCGGTTTTTTTCATTTTTTGCAAAATCATTGCAGAAATTTCTTGTGGCGTATATAATCGACCATCGATATCAACTCGAGGCGTATTATTATCCCCTTTTACAATTTTGTAAGTGCTTTGGCTTAATTCTTCCGTAACTTCATCGAAGCGACGTCCCATAAAGCGTTTAATACTCATGATGGTATTCGTCGGATTGGTAATTGCCTGACGTTTTGCAGGGTCTCCAATTTTACGTTCCCCATTTTTTAAAAAACCAACTACCGAAGGAGTGGTTCTTTTTCCTTCATCGTTAGCAATTACTACAGGTTCATTTCCTTCCATAACACTAACGCATGAGTTCGTAGTTCCTAAATCGATTCCTATTATTTTTCCCATTTTATTTATTAATTTGAATTGGTATCCTCAATCTTTATGCCACAGCAATTTCTTTTCCTGTTTTGGGTAAGTCTGTCAGACTTCTAGCATTTTTGACATAAAAGCGTGACTGAATTGCCTTCCATCCAGTAAGTGATATTTATTCATTGGAATTCATTATAATGAAAATGCCCATTGTGCAACTTATGCATGAAAATAAGTTAGAAGTTAAAGTTTTGGTATCTAGGTGAAAGTCATGCAAGAATGTAAAAATTTGAATTGAAGACTGGAGATAAGTACGAAGGTCATTTTTCAAGTGAATAATTGAAGTTGCTATTTATTGAAAAACGAAGGGTATTCAAGCAATCATTTTTCACTGGATTTAGGTCAATTATCATATTTTTTTAAAACTAATTTATTGGAATGCTTCACTATTTTACCACGGATTGGTTTTTGTTTTTACGTTTAATGTCAAAAAAAGAATGCACGATCAATTGCTTGAAAGAAATAGTATTGTTGCGTTTGCTTGATTATTCTGTGTGACTAATTCAATCAAAAAGTTTAACGGCTACTTTCATGCATGTAATTGTTGTATTAATTTTTCATTAACAAGTTTTCTCAATTAACTATAATTGAATCTTATTTCTAAAAATTAATATGATTTTTATGGGAAAACGAATATTTTTTGTCTTTCTGTTGAAATTGAGCAAATTATAAAATGGCTCGATATTTGATAATTGCATAAAAGAAATTGATTCTGTCTTAGTTTGCCACAAGATTCTGAGCCACTGCTACAACGAGTCTATCAAAAAGTCTTTTGCCAAAATATCTTCGATTTAATTTGTAACAGAACTCATCTAAATAATTTTGCAAATACTTGGCATTGATTTTATGATA
>CAMDVD010000018.1 GCA_945878115.1 Chitinophaga pinensis
GGAACAATAACAATAACTGGTTCAACAACCGCTTTAACAACAACAAGCAATGAAACAGCATGTGATAGTTATACATGGTCTTGCAATGGCACAACTTACACTACATCTGGTTCGTACACTTGCACATCCTTAAATACTTCAGGTTGCACTGTTACATCAACACTAAACTTAACAATCAACAACAGCACAACTTCAAGTTCATCAGCTACAGCATGTGATACTTACACATGGTCTTGTAATGGAGTGACTTACACTGCTTCTGGAGCATACACTTGTACCTCTTTAAATAGTGTAGGTTGCGTGAATACTGCTACCTTGAATTTGACAATCAATAGTAGCACTTCACATACAACATTTGAAACTGCTTGTGATTCTTATACATGGTCATGCAATGGAGCAACTTATAGCAACTCTGGTACATGGACTTGTACTTCAATTAATGCAAATGGTTGTCTTCATACTGAGACTTTGGATTTAGTTATTAATAACAGTTCTTCACATACAACTTATGAAACAGCTTGTGATGGTTATACTTGGTCATGTAATGGTTTGTCATATTCGAATACAGGTACATGGACTTGCACATCAATAAATGCAGCAGGTTGTGTTCATACAGAAACTTTGGATTTGACTATCAATAGCAGCACAGCACATACAACTTACGAAACTGCATGTGATACCTACACATGGTCTTGCAACGGAATGAGTTATTCTAATTCAGGTACATGGACTTGTACATCTATTAATGCTGATGGTTGTGTTCACACAGAAACTTTAGATTTGACAATTAATAACAGTACTACGAATACAACTTCAGAAACAGCATGCGATACATATACTTGGACTTGTAACGGAATGACTTATACAATGTCTGGTATGTATACATGTACATCTATGAATAGTGCTGGTTGTTTACATACTGAAACATTGGATTTGACTATTAATAATAGTTCAACTTCAAATTCATCTGAAACAGCATGTAATTCTTACACATGGTCTTGTAATGGAATTACTTATACTGCTTCTGGTATATATACGTGTACATCTCAAAATACTGTTGGTTGTACAAATACAGCTACATTAAACTTGACAATTAACACTTCAACCACATCTAATACTTCTATTACTGCTTGTAATTCATATACTTGGTCAGCAAGTGGATTAGTTTATTCAACTTCAGGTTCATATACACAAACTTCTTTAAATGCAGCTGGTTGTCTTCATACTAGTAATCTTGCATTGACTGTAGTGAATACAACCTCTAGTCAATCAGTAACTGCTTGTAGTTCTTACTTCTGGCCAATAGCTGGATCAAATTACTATGCTACTGGAACATATACTCGTACTTATTTAAGTTTAGGTTGTGTAGTAACTGCTACTTTGAATTTGACAATTAATCAACCAACTGCAAATACTACTTCGGTAGGTAGTTGCGTAACTTATACATGGGCTTGTAATGGAAATACCTATACAGCTTCAGGACTTTATACATGTACCTCATTAAATGCAGCTGGATGTGTGCATACTGAAACATTAAATTTACTCATAAAAACAACTACTACAGCTGCTCCGCAAAATGTAACTGCTTGTAATTCTTATATGTGGTCTGCAAATGGAATAACATATACAGCTTCTGGTACATACACAAAAACTTCATTAAATAGTCAAGGTTGTACACATACACAAACGTTGAATTTAGTAATAAATAATAGTTCTACTTCAACAGCTCAACCGGTAACAGCTTGTGTTTCTTATACTTGGGCATGCACAGGACTTACTTATACAACTTCAGGAATTAAGACATGTACTTCCATCAATGCTGCAGGTTGCGTACATACAGAGTCATTAAATTTGACTATAAACCCAGCAACTACTGCTCCTACTGTATCTGCTGTAGTTTGTAATTCATATACTTGGTCATGTAATGGTAATACATATACTGCAAGTGGAATTTATACTTGTACTAGTTTAAATGCAAATGGATGTACACAAACACAATCATTGAATCTAACAATTAAAGGCGTTAGCACTTCATCTGTAGTCGCTGCAACAGCTTGTAATTCTTATACATGGTGGAATACTAACTATACGACTTCTGGTGTTTATGTTTATACTAATTTAAACACAGCTGGTTGTCCGAATACTATTACCATGAACTTAACCATCAATAATAGTACAACTTCCAATGATACTATAACAGCTTGTAACTCATATACATGGGCAGCAAGTGGACTTACATACACAAGTTCAGGAACTTACACTAAAACTTCTACTAATGCTTCTGGATGTGTTCATACATCTAAATTGGTGTTGACAATTAATAACTCAACCTCAGGTACTACTGCGGCTTCAGCTTGTAATTCTTATACTTGGTCTTGCAACGGCAATACATATACAAGCTCTGGTGTTTATATATGTACATCTATTAATAGTCAAGGATGTGTACATACACAGACTTTGCAGTTAATAATAAATCAAAGTACCACTTCAACAGCTAATGTTACAGCTTGTAATTCATATACATGGTCTGCTAGTGGCTTGAGTTACACAGCTTCTGGTACATACACGAAAACTTCATTAAATGTTACTGGTTGTTTACATACAGCTACATTGAATTTAGTAATAAATAGTAGTACTTCATCTAGTGATACTGCAACTGCATGTAATTCATATTTCTGGACTGTAAGTGGTTTAACTTATACTAGCTCTGGTACATATACATCAACAGCGCTTAATTCAGCTGGTTGTGTACACACATCTACTTTAGTTCTTACCATAAATAATTCTACTTCAAATACTAGTGTTGCGTCAGCATGTAATTCATATACTTGGTCTTGCAATGGTGCTACCTACACTGCAAGTGGTACTTATACTTGTACTTCTGTAAACAGTCAGGGTTGTACACATACGGAAATCTTAAGTTTATTAATTGCACCTAATACTACTGGTACAACTAATGCTTCTGCTTGTAATTCTTATACTTGGTCTTGCAACGGTATGACATATACTGCATCTGGTGTATATACATGTACATCATTGAATGGTAATGGATGCTTAAATACTCAAACGTTGAATTTAGTTATAAACTATAGTACTACAACAACAAGTAATATTACTGCATGTAATTCTTATTTATGGTCTGCAACTGGTTCAACTTATTACGCATCTGGCACTTACACTAAAACAACTTTGGTAGCAGGATGTGTTAATACGGCGATTCTAAACTTGACTATAAATCTACCTTCTGCAAATACAACTGTAACTTCTGGTTGTAATTCATTTACTTGGAGTGTAAACGGTGTTACCTATACAACAGGAGGTATATATACTGCTACATATTTAAATGCTGGTGGTTGTGTGCATACGCAGACATTAAGTCTTGTTATCAATCAGTCTACAACAGCAACTTTACCTTCTGTTACTGCTTGTAACTCTTATAATTGGGTTGTGAACGGGGTTGGTGTATTATATACTTCAACTGGAACATATACAAGAACTTATCTAAATCAAGGTTGTACTCAGACACTAATTAGAACTATTACTATTAATAACTCTACTTCTTCAAGTGTAGCTGTAACAGCATGTAACTCCTATACTTGGACATTAAGTGGTGTAACTTATACTACGACAGGTGTCTATACAAAAACTACAAATAATGCTGTCGGTTGTACCCATACAACTACTTTGAATTTGACTATTAATAATACCACAACTTCAAGTGTAGCTGTAACAGCATGTAACTCCTATACTTGGGCATTAAGTGGATTGACATATACGGCTTCTGGGACTTATACAAAAACTTCAGTAAATGCTGCTGGTTGTACGCATACTACTACATTGAGTTTGACAATTAACGCAAATACATCAGCTTCAACTTCTGCAAGCGCTTGTATTTCGTATACGTGGTCTGTAAATAGTTTAACGTATACTTCATCAGGTACTTATACAAGCACATCTCTTAATGCAGCAGGTTGTCTTCACACAGAAACTTTAAACTTGGTTATTTCAACAACAACAACAACTTCTACAGTTTCTCAATGTTGCTCTTATACTTGGTCTGTCAGTGGACTTACTTACACTACTTCTGGAACTTATACCATGACTTCTATTAATTCAGCTGGTTGTTTGATTACTTCCAATTTAATTTTGACTATAACTGCTGCCCCTGTTATAACTGGTATTAATATAACAGCAATAACTAATACCTCAGCAACAGTTAACTGGACGCCGGTGGCTGGAGTATCGTCATATGAAATTGGTTACAAACCTTCAACTTCTAGTACATGGACAACAGTTATTGTAACGCCTACGTTAAGTGTACCAATGCCTTCTTCAAGAGTGATTACTGGATTAACTCTTGGTGTTACTTATCAAGTTAGAATGAGGTCTTTCTGCTCTACAACTCCAGGATCTTATGGTACTATAGTTAATTTTACAACAGCAGCCCCTACTTGCGGAACTCCATCCGGTTTATTTGTGACTTTAATTACAAATACGACTTCTAAATTAAATTGGGTTGCAGGAACTAATAACCTTTTCTATCAAATTCGATATAAAGCAGTTGCATCACCTACATGGATTAATGGTACTTCTACACCTACTAATAAAGTAATTACTGGTTTGACCCCAGGTACTCAATATGAATTCCAAGTTTCTGGTAATTGTGGTGGTACTGTTACAAGTGTTTGGAGTGCATCTAAAATTTGGACGACTGCTACAACGGTTCCACCAACTGCTGGTAATAAAGTAATCACCTCTGAAGAAACTACAATTAGTGATGTAAATATTTACCCTAATCCTACATCTGATATATTGAATATTGATTTAACTGCAGCGCAAGCACAAACCACTACTATTAAAGTGTTAGATATGAGCGGTCGTTTAATCAAGCAAGTACAATTGAAATCAGAGAAAGGAATGAATCCAATGACAATGAGTTTAGGCGAATTGGCGAACGGTATTTATGCTTTACAAATTTTCGCAGATGATAAATTAACACATGTAAGTAAAATTGAAAAGAAATAATTTTTCAATACTGAATAAAACTAAAACGTCCCTGTACTCAGGGACGTTTTAGTTTTTAATATAGAAGAATTAGTAGTTTAATTTTTTTCAATTGTATGTAATCCAACTCTAGTTGTAAATTTATTTAAACACATAAATTGGTTAGAATGAACTTCAAGAACTTCTATAAATTTACGCATTCTTCATTTGACATAATTTTTGAAGTGTTTTGACTTCTATCTAATTGTATAATCAGCAATTTAGTTTGGTATGGTTCTTTGGCTCAAGAAATTAGATATATTAGTGTATTTGCAAAGAAATAGGTCTTTGCAATAAATGTAACAAATAAAATGTTTTAAAAAATACGCCAATGGAATTCCAAATTTATTCTAGAAAATGGTATACCGTTATGCTGGCTCATGGATAAAATGAATAATTAATTACACTATAAACCTTTTATAGGAAATGTATAAATGAGTAAAATAAGTGCTTTCATTGCTGTTGATAGAGAGCGCTCAAATATTGAAAAGGAAGGCTATTTATAACAGTATAAATAATTAATACCGATGTGAAATAATAGATAGACCATCCATTATTCAATCGGCATAATACCATCTATCATTTATAAAAAGTCCTTTGGTATATTTTATAAATCAAGATGGTATAATAAGAGGAGTGATTTCAAACAAAAAATAGGGATAAAAAAAATCCTGCACATAAGGTGCAGGACAATATTAATTATCTGAATAAATCTTTAGCCTATCAATGCACTGTATTCATCGGCATTCATAAGTCCAGAAGCATCATCATTGCTCATTTCTACTTTCACCATCCAGCCTGCGCCATAGGGATCGGAGTTTACTACTTCGGGGGCAGCGTCTAGACCTGGGTTTATTTCTAGTACAGTACCATTGACTGGAAGAAATAAATCAGAAACTGTTTTCACAGCTTCTACAGTACCAAATATGTCACCATGATTTAGGGCTTTACCAACAGTATTAATGTCGACAAATACTATATCGCCAAGTTCGCCTTGTGCAAAATCAGTGATGCCAATGGTAGCAATATTATTTTCAATACGAATCCATTCGTGGTCTTTGGTATACTTTAAATCGGCAGGAACATTCATGTGTATATGTTATTTAAATAGTGAGGGTAAAATTAATTTTAATACTTGTAAATACAAATTAAAGTTTCTTTATTATTCAACTTAATTACCTCCTTCAGCCTCTGTTTCAGCTTCTGCTGTTTCTTCTTCTCCTGTTTCGGGTTCTTGTAGCAAATCCATTTTTTTAAGTATGGTATACCATTTTATTATTTTCTTCATATCGCTGGTATATACTTTTACTTTGTCGTATTCTGGAAATAAAATACCGAAGTTGCTTTTTATTTTTTTATTATCAGTCGATGCCAAGTCTTCTGCACTTACTTTATCTTCATTTTTTTTGAAACTCATCAGTACTTCCCAAAGTCTCACGTTTTCTGTTTCTGTAAATACTTCAATACTATCTAAGGGTGTTACATTGTGAGAGCGAGCGGCTACAAATTTGGTAGTATTATCGTCTAAATTTTTTACGATTGCACCATCGCTTTTGGTTGATAATAATTGGTATAAACCACTTAATCCAGATATAGCACAAAGTTCATTATATTTCATGTATGTGTTTTTTTGAATCGCAAATTTAATCAAGCCTACGAGAATAAAAATTTGTTTTTTAGAATGTAATCCTTGTGGCGTAATCCTAGCATTAGTATAATTCGGTTAAAAAATAAAACCTTGAATAGCATTTCATAGCATAAAATAAATTGTACTTTGTGCCTTCAAAAAATTACACTCATGCATAAATATTTATTCTGCGTTACTTTAATTTGTTACGGATTTTACACACAAGCTCAATCTCTTTTAACGCCCGAAAAAATGTGGTCTCTTGGAAGAGTTTCTGCGCAAGGCATTAGTAAGGATGGCAATACTATATTTTATGGAGTAGGTGTTGCAGACATGCCTGAAAATAAAATTAAAACTACATATTTTGCCATACCATTGAAAGGAGGGGCAGCCCAGTCTATACCGTCTGTACCAAAGGAAGCTTTACCAACAGTGGACAATGATGGCGATAATATTCAGGTGTCAGCCGATGGTAAAAAAGTGATATTTACCAGAGATGTGAAAATACAAAACATAAAAGGAACAGAACTGTATCCAACATTAAGTAAGTCAAATGCCTATGTATATGATGATTTGAATCAACGTCATTGGGATACTTGGGAAGATGGTAGTTATTCGCATGTGTTTGTAGCCGATAATGTTGCAGGTTTTGCGTTGCGCGAAAAAGATATTATGGCAGGTGAAGTTTTTGATTGTCCGCAAAAACCACATGGTGGTGCGGAGGATTTAATTTTTTCACCTGATGGTCAAATGATATTATATGTAACGAAAAAGAAAAGTGGTGTAGAATATGCAAAGAGCACCAATACGGACATTTATTGTTATCATACAGCAACAGGCGCAACAGAGAATATTACCGAAGGAATGAATGGCTATGATACCAATCCAATATTTAGCCATGATGGAAAAACGCTGGCATGGTTGAGCATGAAGACTGATGGATGTGAAAGTGATAAAAATGAATTGTGGATGATGGATTGGGCTACTAAATCAAAAGTAAATCTTACACAAAATTGGGATGAAACGGTAGGTGGTTTTGCTTGGAGCAATGATGATGATAAAATTTATTTCACAGCCCCATTTCATGGTACCGAACAATTGTTTGAAATCAATGCGGCATTAGGTGCTACAGTTAAGCAAGTAACTATGGGTCAGTTTGATATTAATGGCATTGCTTATCAAAGTGGAAATACAATGGTGGTATCACGTGCAGATATGAACCATGCTGCAGAACTTTATACTGTCGATTTGAGTTCAGGATCTATGCGTGCATTAACGCATGTAAATGATGCCGCTTATGCAGGTATCCAAATGTGTGATGTAAAAGAACGTTACACGGAATTGGAAAATGGCGAAAGACTTTTTTCGTGGGTTATCTATCCACCAAATTTTGATTCGACAAAAAAATATCCAGTATTGTTGTATTGTCAAGGAGGTCCACAAAGTGCCTTGAGTCAATTTTATTCTTTCCGTTGGAATTTTCAATTAATGGCTAGTAATGGTTATATTGTGATAGCACCCAACAGAACAGGAATGCCAGGATGGGGTACAAAATGGAATGCAGATATTAGTAAAGATTGGGGCGGAAATCCTATGCGAGATTATTTGGCAGCGATTGATGATATATCTTCAGAATCTTATATAGATAATAACCGTAGAGGCTGCGTAGGTGCTAGTTATGGTGGATATTCGGTATATATGTTGGCAGGTATTCATGAAGGGCGATTTAAAACTTTTATTGCACACGATGGTTTGTTTGATTTGAAAAGTTGGTACGGTACTACAGAAGAACTATGGTTTGCAAATTGGGATATTGGCGGCGCTTATTGGGACAAAAAGAATAAGGATGCACAGTATAGTTATACCAATTTTAGCCCAAGTAATTTTGTCGACAATTGGACATCACCGATATTTGTTATACAAGGCGGAAAAGATTTTAGAGTACCAATAGAGCAAGGTATGCAAGCCTTTCAGGCAGCAAAATTGAAAGGACTTAAAAGTAGATTTTTGTATTTACCAGAAGAAAACCATTGGGTATTAAAACCACAAAATGGATTGGTTTGGCAAGGTGAATTTTATAAATGGCTAAAAGAAACTTTGTAGTACTACTTGTTAAATTTTATAAATGTGAATCACAATTGGTAAACATACACTAGAAGTACATACATTTATTTTTATTTAAATAATTAGAAAATGAAATTGTACGCGAATAGAATTAGCCTGACCCTCATTATTTGTTTTCTTACCCAAGCCACTTTCGCTTTCAATACCAATAGCGCCTACATTCCTCTGTACTCGCAGAAGACAGAGATTATGATCAAAGATGGCGAACCAATGACGCGCACTAAATATGAAATTGTATTTAAATTTAATGATGAAAAAGCGATAACGCTCTATCATAATTATGCCATTTATTATTCTTACTTTGATGAAATAGAACATATAGAAGCCTATACAAAAAATCCGACAGGCAATGGAAAATTTAAAACCATCGATGTCAAAGATTTTGAACCACATAGCAGTGGCGGTGGAGATGTATTTTATGATGATCAAAAAGAAATCAATATTAATTTTTTAGGACTCACTGTAGGCTCCGAAGCGCACCTAGAGTATACCGTAACCACCAAGGAAGTACACTTTACCGACCCCATGACTTTTCGTTATTATTTACCTATCGAATTAGTCCATTATGAACTTACAGTTCCAGAAGAAGTAAAGGTTTCATTTATTGAAAAAAATGTACCTACAAATTTTTATACGTTCAACAAAGTGGTAAAACGCAATGAAACAAACTATACATGGATAGCAAATAATGTAGAAGAAGAAAAACCGTATGATAGTCCACCTTCTCGACTATATTTTACACCCCATGTGATGTATAAAATAGACGAGTATACCTCGAAAGGTAAAACACATACGGTTTCCCAAACACCTAAAGACTTATTTCTTTGGTATGTAGACAATATAAAGCATGTAAATACTAAGCCGTCTGCACGCATACAAGCAGTAGCAGATTCTATCACCAAAGGAGCAAGCAGTAATCGAGAAAAAATAAAACGAATTTACAATTGGGTACAACATAATGTACGTTATGTAGCATTTGAAGCAGGCATGGAAGGTATAGTACCAAGAGAGGCAGAGGCAATTTGCAATAAACGATATGGCGATTGTAAAGACATGAGTAGTTTACAATTTGCGTTGTTGCGCGCAGTAGGTATACCTGCCTATTTAACTTGGATAGGCACAAGAAAAATACCTTATACTTATACCGAATTGCCATTGAAGAATACAGATAATCATATGATTGCAACTGTAAAATTGGATGGTGAATATGTGTTTTTAGATGCCACCGATCCGAATGGCATATTTGGTTTGCCCTCAGATCATATACAAGGCAAACAAGCCATGTTGTATAAAAGTGATACTGAATATGAATTGGTAATGGTTCCAGTTATAAAGGGCAAAGAAAATGCCTTGAACGAAACCTGCGAATTCAACATCCATAATAATGATGTTGAAATTAAAACAATGTCAAACTATAAGGGATTATATGCTGGCAACTTGGCGAACCATTTATTATATTTAACAGAAAATGAAAAGGAAGATTTTGCAAAAGGCATTTGCAAATCAGTAAGCAATAATGCGATGTTGGTCCATTATACGATTGACAACAACATGGCAAATGAAAAAATGCAAATTGCATTACAATATACTATTCAGGATTATTTGAAAGAAGTAGACAAGGAAAAGTATATCAATGTTTATTTAGATAGATCATTTCAAAATGATGATATTAAAGAGGAAAATCGCACGGCTCCTTATGCTTTTAAAATAAATACAAACAATACATCCACTTATATTTTAAACATTCCTGAAAATTATAAAGTGACTTATATTCCTGAGAATGTAGAAATAAAGCAAGCACATTTCGGCGTTTCTATTCATTACAAACAAGAGAATGGAAAGTTAATTTGCGAACATAATGTGTATACCGAATTCCCAGATTTGTTGTTACATACGGAAGAATTTCCTGCATGGAATCAATATGTGAAAGCTCTTCATAATGCGTATAAAGAATCTATTATCTTAGAAAAAATTAAATAATGAAAAAACTATTTTGTATCGCCCTTGTCTTATTTTCTATGCAAGGCTATAGCCAGTTGTTGACTATTTCTTGGGAAGAAAAACCAGAATTGCACACGATTAAAAATGCTTCTTTTTTAAAAGAGAGTGCAATTGTAATTCGAGAAGATATACAAATGGAACTCGTTCCCAAAGGGAAGGACGATATTATGTTCATGAAAAGAATACATAGAATAATACGTGTAAATGATGAGAAGGGTATTGAAATGTATAACAAAATAAAAATTGGATATAGTAAGGAACAACCCATTATATCTGTTAAAGCACGAACGATTACATCTACAGGAAAGGTTATTGCATTAAGTGCAGATGCTTTTAAAGACTTAACAGATGAGCAAGGAAATATGGATAAAATATTTGCAATGGAAGGTGTAGAAAAAGGTGCAGAAATAGAATATATAGTATTTCAGGAACAAAGATTTTCTTCTTTTGGAACAGAGTATATGCAAGATGCAGTGCCAACAATCGAAAATAATTTTGAATTGATTACACCCTCTGCATTAATTTTTGAATTGAAGAGCTATAACCAAGTGAAAGTAGAAAAGGATTCGGTGTTTGAAGAAAAAAATCATGTACTAGCACATAGTGAAAATTTGATAGGTTTGGAAGAAGAAAAATATGCATCGTATTTACCACACTTTGCACGAATAGAATATGTGTTTACCTATAATTTAAATGCTAAAGGTAGAGGCATTCGTATTTACACTTGGGATGGCATTGCAAAAACCATTTATACAAGCTATTCTCAATTTACAGATAAAGAAAAAAAGGCAGTTAAAAAATTACTAGAAGATAATAAAGAATTTGCCGCATGTAATGGCAACAAAGAAAAAATAGCATGGATAGAAAATTTTGTAAAAACAACTTTTGTACAACAAGAATATGTAGCAGATGAAAATGCATCTAACATAGATTTTATTTTAAAAAATAAAGTGACAAATGAAAGTGGTATAAAAAATTTATTTGCACTGCTATTTACTGTACAAAACATCACTTATGAAATGGGCTATACCATTAGTCGCTTTACAAAAGAATTTGATTATAATTTTGTAAATGCGGATAATCTGAAAGAATGTATGTTCTATTTTCCTGATACCAAACAGTATCTAGCGCCGAATGAACCATTTTATAGAACGCCATTTATTCCACCTACTTGGTGTGGTAACCAAAGTTTTTTTTGTAAAACTTTGCATCTTGGCGATATCATAACTGCCAGTGCAGAGAATAGAAAAATTCCAGAAATGGCGCCCGAATTGAGTTACCATAATCATGAAGTCAGTGTTACATTCAATACAGCGATGGATACTTCTATCATTCAAATTGCCAATGAATTCAAGGGATATAATGCAATAGATGTGATGCCAATTTTTGTTTTCTTAGAAAAAGAAAAAAGAGATGAAGCTACTAAAGATGTTTTGCGAACTAGCCAAAAGGATGAGAAGATAGATAATTTTAAATATGAAAATAATGATTACAAATCGTTTATGATGGGTAAGCCATTGCGCGTAAGTGCAACCATACATGCAACTAATAATATTGAAAAAGCAGGGAATAAATACTTGTTTAAAATAGGCGAACTTATTGGTCGACAAGAAGAAATGTACCAAGAGAAAGAAAGGAAATTTGACTTAGAAATACCCAATGCGCATCAGTATGCTAGACATATTAAAGTGACCATACCAGCTGGGTATAAAGTAAACAATGTAGACAAATTAAAGATGAATGTATTAGCCAATGTAGATGGTCGAGAATCCTGTAAGTTCGTATCTGATTATACCTTAACTGGAAATATATTGGAAGTAAATGTGTTTGAAATATACCATGAAACGTTTACTGCTAAGAAAGAATATGATACTTATAAAAAGGTAATAAATGCTTCTGCGGACTTTAATAAAATAGTAGTGGTATTGGAGAAATTGTAAGACAAGACAAAACGAATTATACTAAAAAATGCGAATCAAAATCGATTCGCATTTTTTAGTATAATTTATTTTAATTTTAAATGACTTGCATTTTATTTTCTCTGATTTGTATTGCAGATAAAAGACCAAAAGCTATTGTTGAGAAAAGTAAATCACCCATAAAGCTATTGACAAAAAATGTAGTTGCCATTTCATATTTGTAGAATGGTATGGCCATCGTATAGCAAGTGATTAAACCTGAAAAACTAAATCCGTAATAACCTTGTAAAAAGGTTCCGAAATTAGACAACAAAAAGAAAATCAAGGAACCTGTTAATGTGAAGCCGGCAATTTGTAAAGGTTTGCGTTTCACCAATTGAGTACCTAACAGTGTAACCAAAGCCAATGCACCATAATTGATAAATTGTGAAATGCCATAAAATCCAGGTGTTTTTGTAAACAATTCTAATCCAAGATCAGATAAGAACATAGCTACAAGTGGAATCAGATAAGCCCATTTGCGATTTTGTAAAATACTCCCACTGAATAAACCGATGGCGGCAATAGGAACTAAATTGTACAAATGTGCTTCAGCATTAATCACTCTGAAAATGGCAGTGATAAAAATGAGTATGCAAACGAAGGCTATAGAATTAGTATTATTTTTCATAGGGGGCAAATTTCTACTTTGTTATTGACAATTGCAACATTATTTTTTCGCCATAGTACCTTTCAAGAAATCAATTACTTTTACTTCTATTGCATCTGCTCCATTCAAGTCTGCTAGGAATACAGATACCCAATCGGTCAGATGAATAAAATAGAAGGAGCGCTCCCAAAAATTTTCGCCTTTAGTTTTTATTTCGATTATGTTGTTCGAATATTTTTTAATTACGGTTTTCAAAATGCGCATACGCTCTATATTGCGTTCATAATCACTTGCATTGCTACATAGTATTATCGCAAGTTCATCATGAGCTGTTTTCCAACCTACTATTTCATTGTGGGTCATTTCTGGAGTTATATTATGCCAAGCAAGTACTTTACTGTTTTCATTTAATTGTTGTCTAAAGCGAATTGCTAAACCTTCATTACCTACAACACTATATATGGCAATTAATTTATTTAATAATTTAGAGGCGATTGTTTGCGCTTGCTTCTGTATAGCTTTTGTTTCTTTTTTTACCAACTCAATTGCGCTTAATAATTCTTTTTCAAATGAGACATTTAATAGGTTTGCGTAATAGAGAATGTATAAAATTTGAACTAAGGAATAGCCCAAACATGCACGTGGTGGCATTCCAGCGGGAATGACGATACAAGGATATTTATTTTTTTTAGCAAAATCTGCAAGTAACCCACCAGATGTAATGCAAACAATAATGGCTTTTCTTTTTTTGGCTTCTTGAACAGCTTGTATGGTTTCTTCGGTATTACCAGAATAAGAACAAGCAATGAAAAGCGTATTTTTTTGTACGCTTTTTGGAATAGCGTAATTTTTATTTACAGCAAACGGAATACTCAATTTATCGTTCATATAATCTTGAACAATAGTGCCACCTATTCCACTTCCACCTAAGCCACTGAGCAATACTTGATTGAAAGTGGTGTTTTCAAAATTGATTTTATTTGCTCTACCAATGGCGATAGCTTCGCTCAATTGTTGCGGGAATTGTTGAATTAATTTTTTCATAAATAAGTAAAACCTGTAAATTTAGCACAAAATGAATAGAAATAGAAACATTGGCAATCAAGGAGAAGCAATGGCTATAGAATATTTGCAAAAACAAGGGTATTTAATTATAGAAAAGAATTGGACAACAGGCCATAAAGAAATTGATATTATTGCGCAGCAAGAAGATATTTATATATTTATTGAAGTAAAAACACGAACAACCACTTTGCATGGAATGCCCGAAGAATCTATATCTGCAAGGAAAATAGAAAGCGTTATTGAAGCGGCGCGTATTTATTTGTACGACAAAAAATACAAGGACATTCGCTTTGATGTCATTTCTATTTTACTACAAAAAAATAAAGAGCCAGAGCTATTACATATAAAAGATGCTTTTTATTAATTATTTTTTAGAAAGAAAATAATTAACGCAATAAGGTTACATCACCTTTTATTAATCGTTTTTCACCATTTTTATCTAGATACTCCATAAAATAATAGTAAGTAGAAATAGGTGCTTTTTCACCTTTGTAATTTCCATCCCATCCAAATGTTGGGTCTGTAGCTGAAAATACTTTTTCGCCCCAGCGATTATAAATATTAAAGTGCAATAAATGAAGTTGATAAGCGAGTATATGAAACTCGTCGTTTAGTCCATCTCCATTCGGACTGAAAGAATTTGGGATAAATAAATGGTCGTTATATAAAACATTTCCACAATGAATTGCTGTATCACTGCATCCAAGCGTATTATATGCAATAAGTGTGAAACAGTATTGCCCAACAGAAGATGCCAAATAGTTAATAGGAACGTTTGATCCTAAATATTTATTTCCTATAAACCAATCATAGTGCGTTGTAAATTGGCTCGTATTTATTAAATGTAAAGTAGGTGAATCGATTAAAACTGAAGAAGGTGAAATAATAAAATCTGCAATTGGGTTTGGAATAACTCGAATGGTAAAATGACTAGTGTCATTCGCATTACATCCAAAGCGTGTACCAGTAATCGTATACGTTGTTGTATCTGTCGGTGAAAATAAAGCAAACGAATCTTCAGGTGTATAGGATACAGATGTTGATGGCGAAAATTGAAAATGGTAGGTACTATCGAGTGGTAATGAATACGTGGAATTAGCACAAATAGTTCCATCTTGAAAAGGTGGAAGAAAAAAGTTGTTTACGACGATAGTAAATGTAATTGAAATTGTATTGGAACAAGTATTTTTTTTATCTGCAATTACTGTATACGTGGTGGTGGTAGAGGGTTGGAATGTAATGATACTTGTATCTGCATTGAACGTATATCCTGTGTTTGGTTGCACCGTAATTTCATAGGATGTATCTACAGGCATAATGGTGTTTTCGCCAATACATAATGAAGTATCCATTGGAGGATGTAATACCAATAATTCTATATTGTTTGGATGGAAATTAATACAATTGGTATCGGGTGCATAATACCATAAATCATTGCTATTATGAACTATGCCATTGTTTGCCAATCCGCCAAATACCCAAACACCTTGTTTTTTATCTACCCACATGCAATGTCCTTGTCGAGGTGGTGGAATATTGGTAGCAGATGAAACGCCTTTTGTTCCATAACTAGATGAAATAGTACTTGTAGAATCGCCCCATACCCAACGCCAAGTATTTTCTTTTGGACTATAAATCCATAAATCACTACTAGGTCCTTGTTGATAAACATTACCTCCATGAAACCAAAATAATCCATCACATGCAGAGTTATTATAAGCGGATCTAGATTCAATTCTAATACCCGGACTTCTATCCACAGATGCTGTACATTTACTGATAAAATTTTTATTACTATTTACGCCAATACCTTGTTCACCACTAACCCAAGTCCATAAATTGGTGGCAGGATCGTATAACCATAAGGTAGAAGTGATACCATTAAAGCTTGCAAAGCCCATATAGAATTTATCATTTTTATCCTGCCAATAGATAAAACCATTTTTCGCAAAAGGTTGATTTGAAGCAGCTGGAACACCTTTAGTACCATAAGAAGGAACCGCTGGTGAACTTCCATTTCCCTTCATCCAAGTCCATGCATTAGAGCTCATGGTATATTTCCAAACATTTGAATTTTGATATAACCATAGATTGTTTAAAGAATCTATCCATGCAACTTTGTTTTCATTATTAGCGCCCGGTGTATTGGCATTGTCCGAAACTCCTTGTGTGCCATAGACAGCCGCTTGGTTAGGTAATCCACTACCTTTTACCCAAGTCCATTCATTGCTTGCAATGTCATATTTCCAAAGGTCTCCATATTTGTGCATCAACCATAGATTGTTCGAAGAATCGGTCCAAGAAATACCTGTGGTTTGCGTTGCAGGTGGAAAATTATTGACAGAAGGAATGCCTTGCGTTCCGAATACACCAGCAGTATTATTGTTTGTTTGTGGGCCACTCATCCAAGTCCATTCATTGGTAGTTGGTTTATACCGCCATAGATCATTGTTCGTATTAAATCCACTTGTAAAAGCACCGCCGAATATCCAAAAATTTCCACTCGTATCGAGCCAATGTATACAATGATAGCGAGCAGGTGGTTCATTGATTGGACTAGAAACTCCCAATACACCGTAGTTCCCTAAAGTGGCTACGCTATCCCCTTTTATCCAAGTCCATTGTCCATTTTGTGCTTCAACTTGATTAAGTAGCGTACACAAAAAAACAAGCAAGAATATAGGGACTCTCTTTATCATCAATGCATTGAAAAATTAAAGATAGAGAATAATTTTTGGAATTCCCATCAATCTTAAATCATCCAATTTTCAAATCAAAATTACCTTCTATCTTTGTCCGCAAAATCAAAAATCATGAACCAAAAATTAGTAGATCGAATAGGAAGTGAAATAACAGAAATAAAAGAAGCAGGATTGTTTAAAAATGAGCGAATAATTTCATCTGTACAATCAGCACATATTACCGCAAATGGTGAAAACGTATTGAACTTTTGCGCAAACAATTATTTGGGTTTATCCTCACATCCGAAAACAATTGAAGCTGCACATCATGCTATTGATAATCGTGGTTATGGTATGAGTAGTGTTCGATTTATTTGCGGTACACAGGATATTCATAAAGAATTGGAAGCTAAACTTTCTACCTTTTTAGGTACAGAAGATACTATACTTTATTGCGCAGCCTTTGATGCGAATGGCGGATTGTTTGAACCTTTATTGAATGAGCAAGATGCTATCATTTCAGATGAATTGAATCATGCTTCCATCATTGATGGAGTGAGACTTTGCAAAGCCGAAAGACATCGTTATAAGCATGGTGATATGAAAGAGCTAGAAGAAAAATTAATTGCTACTCAACATTGCCGTAGTCGTATGATAGCGACGGATAGTGTGTTTAGTATGGATGGTACGATTGCAAAATTAGATCTCATTTGTGACCTTGCCGATAAGTATGATGCTATCGTCATGATAGATGAATCGCACTCGAGTGGGTTTATGGGTAAAACAGGTAGAGGTGTGCATGAGTTGTGTCATGTGATGGATAGAGTAGATATTATTACTGGTACTTTGGGCAAAGCTTTGGGTGGCGCAAGTGGTGGTTTTACCAGCGGTCGTAAGGAAGTGATAGACATGCTTCGCCAAAAAAGTAGACCTTATTTATTTTCCAATACGGTAGCACCAAGTGTAGTAGGTGCATCTATTGCGATATTAGATATGCTGAGTGAAACAACTGCTTTGCGTGATAAGCTAGAACAAAATACCATTTACTTTAGAGAACAAATTACCCAAGCAGGTTTTGATATTAAACCCGGCATACATCCTATTGTGCCTATCATGTTGTATGATGCGGTATTAGCGCAAAAGATGGCTGCACGAATGCTCGAAGAAGGAATATATGTAGTTGGATTTTTCTTTCCAGTGGTAGCGAAAGGCAATGCGCGTATTCGAGTACAAATCAGTGCAGGACATGAGCGTAGCGATTTAGACAAAGCTATAGCTGCATTTACAAAAGTGGGAAAAGAATTGGGCGTGATTAAATAAAATAAATCTATTAGAAGCCTACAAACTATTCTGATTTTTGCAGATGAAATTGCAATCGCATTTAGTTTTTATTCAATACTCCTGCATATTCTTTAGCATCAAAGTTAGCTTTGTAATAATACAAGCCATTGGCATATTTACTCAAATCAAGTTGCGGTGATAAAGCTTGGACTATTAATTTTCTACCATGAATATCATACACCTTTATATTGCCTTTTACATAATGTGAAGGATATGAAATAGTAAAAATACCAGTTGAAGGATTAGGATATATAGGTAATTGATTGTAGAGAGAATAATCTTGTACTGCACCCCACGTTTCTATCCATCCATATCCAAAATCATCTATTATCCAACCTGCTTTGTTGTTATTGATGCTATCTGATTGGAATACAAAGCGGATAGCATTAATTGGGCCATTGCGAAATTTTGACACTGGAAATGTCATGTTTAACCAAAGTGCAGTATGCCGCCATCCATTACTATTTCCACTCCAAGCCTTAGTGCCACCTTGTATTGTATCAAAATCTACAGTAGTTAAATTGTTATTGTATAAATTACATGCATTCCAATTATTTTGAAATTGATTTAAAGGAAATCCACCGAAAAGAGAATCAACCCTTTTCCATGTTATGCCACTGTCATCAGAAAACTCTAACCAACAACCATCCATTAATGAATCCGTATCAAATTTATGCCAAAACTTAAAATTGATATTGTACATATTCAATGAACCGATGGGAGAAGTACTAAACACATTCACTTTAAATGCAGAAAAATTATTGATAGGATAGGCATTTATGCTATCCGTCATGATAGAACAGGATGTGTCTCTACTATAGCTTGTACCAAATTTTGTAGTCTTACCAATTTGCCAAATATTATTGCTTGTATTCTCTATCGCAAGATTAAAACTACCTTGTGGCAATGTATCACAAAGTGTGAATACAGAATCTAGATATACGTATTGAGAACCAAAGCATGATGCTGTATCAATTGTTGACTGTGCCTTTGTACAAAAAATACAAAGTGACAATATGAATAGAAGTAGAATTTTTTTCATTACCTAAAGATAATGAAAAGTACTTGAAGAGGCTATGAATTTTAATCAGCATGTTGAATACACTAATTCGATTTAGTGCATTTTCTAATTAATTCTTTATGCCTAAATAGCCATACATTTTGCCATACTCCATCATTTGTGTGAAGAAGGAAGTTGGGTATTCAATTTTTACATCCGTTACTTTATCACCATGCATAGTAGCAACTAATTTAGGTTGTATAAATCCGCGATATGGCTTCAAACCTAATGTGGCATAGCGATCTAGAATTTCTTTGTGTAATACTTTATCTACTTTTACACCATAAGTTTCCACCAAAGCTTGTCCTGCTTTAAAATCACCTTCACTTTTGATGCGTTGTATTTCACCTAATAATTGACCAAATAAGGTACGCAATTTTGCATAGTCATTTACTTGTATATAGGTTTTTCCATCACGCTTTACGAAGGTAACCACCGAATCTTTTTTGCCCATAGCAAATGCCCATCCAGCATTCAATTGGCGATTGCGCATATGTGCTTCTTCAATTTGATCACCAAGTTTCAAACGAGTCAATTGGGTCATCATGCCATTCATCATATAGCTATCATATTCTGCTTTGGCAACATCCATATTTGGCATTACGCCAATGTCAATTAATTTTTGATCCATGATATAATAAAGACCTACTAAATCGGCACGCGCTTCTTCCAAACAGCTTGCATAATTTTTTAACGTTTTATCTGTTGTTTCAATGCCCGGATTTATTTGTCCACTGGCATGTCCAATACACTCATGCATATCAGTATGTAAGTCTGAAGCTAATGCGCCATATTTTTTGATGCGTTCTTTCACTGTATCGTTCAAACCAAATTCATCTAAAGTTCCTTTCTTAGCGGTTGCAATATTGTAACTGCTAATGATATTACTTAAGGAAACAGATTTGCTCCCATGATCTTTTCTTATCCAATCGGCATTAGGCAAATTAATGCCAATGGGCGTAGAAGGTGCAGCATCACCGCTTTCTACAACAACAGTAATTGCTTTTGCTGTAATTCCTTTTACTTCTTTCTTTTTGTGTTCAGGCATCAATGGCGAATTGTCTTCAAACCATTGTGCGTTTTCTGCAATTGTTTTAATACGTTTTGTAGCTTCCATATCTTTTATGGATACTGTACTTTCAAAACTTCCTTTTTTACCGATGGCATCTAAATATACTTCCGTAAATCCATTTACAAAATCAACTCTTGAAGCGGTATCTTTTACCCAAGAGATAGCGTAATCATCAAAATCTTTCAAGTCGCCACTACGATAATATTTTGCCAATTTGGTGATGACTTCTTTTTGTTGATCATTCTCTGCAACTGTTGCTGCTTTATCTAGCCAATAAATAATCTTATCAATTGCTGCGCCATACATGCCTCCACTTTTCCAAACTTTTTCAACCAATGCATTGTCTACTTTCATGAGTTTAGAATTTAAACCCCAACTTGGTGCATTGCCTGTAGTCGGAAATTTATTGTAAAAATCTTCTACTTCTTTTTGTGTAACGCCTTCATAGAAATTATTACTCGATGCTTTTATATTATCAATGCCAGAACGAAGGTCAACACATTTTGGTTCTACGTTCAAATCATAAAATAAAGGATTTACTCGAGTCCAAAAAGCAGCTACACTTTCGCCACTTTCTTTTGGAAGGCTTGTTGTATCACTATTTAGGATTAATGATTTAAAATAATCTGCATTACAAGCTGGAATAAATTTTTCATTGCCATAATGATGATGGTTTCCACTACTAAACCAAAAACGCCCGCAATAATCTTCAAAACTTTTCCAGTCTGCTGTTGATTTATCGCCTTTATAAGTTCCGTATATATTCTCGATGGTTTTGCGAAGTAGAATGCCGTATTTGCTTTTTTGATCATAAATCATATCTCTACCACATAAAGCTGCCTCATATAAATAATACGAAAGTTCTTTTTGTTGTACACTTAATTCATTGAAGCCTGGTGTTTGATAACGTAGAATTTGTAAGTCGGCAAAACTTTCTGCCATCACTTCAAATTCTTTTTCCTCTTTGGGTGCAGATGTAGTATTTGCACTTTGATTAGCAGAATTGCATGCTGCAAAAATGGCTATAGAAGTAATGGCCAAGATAGATTTTAGTTTCATGTTTGAAAAAATTTGTGGGTAAAGGTATATAAAAATGCGAATTACAAGGCAAGCACCATTTCGAAATAAAATGAATTACATTCGTATTTTTAATGAAATGGTAGACATACTTCCTAAAATAATTTCGCAACGTAGAGCCATTGCGCAAGCAGAACTTAAAACAAGTAGCACAGACACAATTGCTGCGATAGAAAATAAAAGGGTACCCAAAGGGGATGTGTTTGAATTTGCGAGAGTAGCAGGTTTATTTGCCATCAAAAAAACGAGCGACGTTATACCAGATTGTCATCCATTGCCAATTGAGTATGCGAATATTCGATTTGAAATAAAAGGCTTATCTGTTTTTATTGAAGTGGAGGTTGCTACTATGTATAAAACAGGTGTGGAAGTAGAAGCCATGCATGGTGCTGCTATTGTAGCCTTGACATTGTATGATATGCTAAAACCCATTGATAAAAAAATTGAAATTTGTCAAATTAAGTTAATCGAAAAAAAAGGCGGTAAAAGTGATTATCATGATTTGTTGAATAGGCAAATAAAAACAGCCGTGTTGGTATGTAGTGATTCCGTGTTTGCAAAAAAGAAAGAAGATAAAGCTGGGTTAGCGATTATTGCACAATTGACAAAGAGTGAAATGGATCATCAATTTTATGCAATATTACCAGATGAAATAGTGGAGATACAAGCATGTGTACAAAAATTAGTACATGAAAAATATGATTTAATTATTTTAACAGGAGGTACTGGTTTATCGCCAAGAGATGTGACACCGGAGGCGATACAACCATTGTTGGATAAAGAAATTCCAGGTATCATGGAAGCAGCGAGAGCTTATGGTCAGCAAAGAATTCCGTATGCGATGTTGTCGAGAGGAGTTGCTGGTTTTATACAAGAGACCTTGGTCATTACATTGCCTGGTTCTACAAAAGGTGCTTTAGAATCCATGCAGGCGTTATTTCCTTACATTAAACATATTTTCAAAGTCGCTGAAGGAATTCGGCATGATTAGTGTTAAGAAATGTGTTCAACTATGTAGAAAATAGAATACTTTTACCGCTCCAAATTAAATAACCTAAAGCATGTTAGAACAATTATTTAATCTTATTCAATCTGAATCCCAGAAAGAAATTATTCATAATGTTGCTATACCAAATCAACATAATAATCATGCTGTAGGTTTAGCGACTGATGCGATATTTAGTGGATTACAAAACACACTTTCTATGGGTGGGCTTCAACATGTATTAGGGATTTTTACTGGAAAAGAGAATACGTCAACATCTAATCCAATGGTGCAGGGTATTGTTCAAAATCTGACTAGTTGTTTGCAATATAAATTTGGTCTTGAAACGGATAAAGCAAATAATATAGCAGGATCTTTGGTTCCAAATGTACTGGATAAATTAGTAAAGAAAACAAATGACCCAACAAATAATGGATTTAATATCAATGGTATTATTGGTGCTTTGACTGGTGGTGGATTTTCACAACATGGCGGTGGTGTTCATATCCCAGGCTTAAAGGCACATTCTAATGGAGATGGCGGAATTGATTTTGGAAGCATTTTGAAAAATTTACGAAGTGGAACTATTGATTCATTTCTAGAAGGTCGTTTGGGTATTGAAACATTGACTAATTTAGTAAGTAAAGCGGCTGTAGGCGCGCAACAAATACAACCGCAAAGTGGGGTTGGTGTTTTGAATTTATTATAGTTTATTGGAGAATTTATTTTATCGTTTATATTTGTCATTCTTTACTTTCAAAGAGAATTAAAAACCGTTATTATGCAATTATCAAGAATTGGAATTATTTTCCTAAGTGTGATTTGTACATCACCAGTATTCGCGCAAACTTATACACGCAAAACGCCTGCAGAAAAGGCTAAAAAGTACACAGAAGAAATGGTTCAAGAACAGAAACTAGATTCCGTTCAAGCGGCTGAGGTTTATGTAATTAACCTTGCGGTGTCAACGAAAATAGATTCGATGTACGCAACTCATCCTGAACAAGATGATTTACGAAAGGGATTTATTGGTATTTTTAAAATGCGAGATGAAGCTTTTCGGAAAATCTTAACCGCAACGCAGTATTTGCAATTTGATGACTCGCAAAGAGAGAAGAGAGAAAAAAAGGCAAAAGAGAAAAAAGCAGCAGCAGAAAAACTACAATCCACTTTATCTTCTGAAAAAAAAGAATAGTTATTTGGCAAGGTTCGCTAAATACAAATCTAATGCAGCAACCATAGAAGGTGCATTAGGCATTGGCGCTTTAATGTGTAATTTTAGTCCTGCATTCTCTACAGCTTTAGTTGTAATTGGACCAAAAGCACCAATGATAGTACCATTTTGGGCGAACTTTGGCTTATTTTCAAATAATGACTTAACCCCACCTGGTGTAAAAAATACAATCATGTCATGTCCTTTTTTAAGTAAGTCTTTGACATCGTTACAAACTGTTTTATATAGCACCACTTCGGCGTGTTCCAGTTTATTTTTCTGTAAACACTCTAAAATTTCCGTTCTGCAGATGTCATTTACAGGTACAATATACTTCTCTTTAGACTTGTGTTTAGTAATCACGTCCAGCATACTGTTTACAGAACCATCCTCACCATAGAAGATTTTTCGTTTGCGATAAATAATAAATTTTTGCAAGTAAAGTGAAATAGCTTCTGTGATACAGAAATATTTCATTTCAGGAGAAATCTTTATTTTTAATTCATCACAAATTCTAAAGAAGTGATCAATCGCATTTCTGCTGTTAAATATGACAGCGGTATAATCTTTTATTTCGACTTTTTGTTTACGAAAATCTTTGGATTCAACACCTTCCACTAATATGAAAGGGCAAAAATCCATTTTGACATTGTATTTTTTTTCTAGTTCGAAATATGGGGATTTGTCGGTTTCAGGTCGAGGCTGCGTAATGAGAATTGTTTTTATAGAAGGGGTAACTGTAGGTTTAACGGGTGCAACATTTTTCTTTGAAGACGAGGCTACAACTTTAGCACTAGCTGGTCTAGTTACTTTTGTTGGTACCACAGCCAAAGTCTTTTTCTCCGTTTTTATTATTGTTTTTTTTACGGTCGAATGTGTGGATGTCTTTTTTGCACTTGTTTTAGTTGCAGTTTTAGCCATACTATTAAATCTCTTTTCTACTAGTGATAATAAAAACAAAAAATTAAATCCCTTTTAATGAAATTTTTGCCAAAATAAAAACAGGCATTAATTCAAAGGCGCAAAGGTATAATAAAAAATGTAAAAAATCCATGCGTAATAAATTAATCACTTTTGGTAACATACGGACATACTTAAAAGTAAAAAAACAAAGAATAATGAATAAGGAAATGTTTAGGATTAATGTATGAAAAGTAGCAGAGGTCAGGAGTAATAGGATACAAAGTGGTAATAATAGTATGCCTAAAAATTCATTGATAATAAGGCTATCGAATATGTATTTTTTTGCCAAATCCGTTTTATTAAAAACCCATGCAACAATATTCACCAATCCAATTTTAACCAGATATACAATTGCCATCAAGACAATACAAGAAAAAATGGCAATTGGCATTTTCGCATTTTTAATCCAAGAAATGGAAGAAACTCCCCATGAAAAAAAGAGATAGCCAAGGGTAATGATATACAATAGGAAAAACCAAATGGAAGCTCGAGAATCAATTTCTAGCTGTTCTTTCATTTGCCTTTTGGAAGTATTGAATGAAGTAAAAAAAGAAAATAAATTCAATACAAATTTTGGAAACCAGAGTCGAATGGCAGAAAAAAGATATAAGCCAATTAATGCAAAAAAGAAAAGAGTGGTTTTATTGTCGGACTTTCGAACTACAGCAATAACATCATCTGTGCTGTTTTTTTCGTGAAGCATTACATGCTGATCTAAAAATGCTGTAACTGCATGCTGTAAAGAAATGCTATCTTGGGCTGCTTCTTCTAGATGAAGAATAGAACCGGCGTTTGTATGCACAGCAAAACAAAGCAGGACAGTTATAAAACTCAAACACAGTAGGATGCTGAAAAAGAAAGATTTCAAGCCCCGAAAGTACTAACCCAATAGTGTAACAGCTTAGAATTTATTCAACATGCATGTTATTAACTAATTGAATGAAAAGATTTGACTAGGAATTACATTTGCCAACATTGTAAAAAGGAATATGGCGGAAGAAGTAAGCATAGAAAATAAAAATACAAACCACGTCAGTGAGATGTACCAAAATTGGTTTTTGGATTATGCAAGTTATGTTATTTTAGAAAGAGCTGTACCGGCAGGTCCAGATGGATTAAAACCTGTTCAAAGACGGATTCTTCATGCATTAAAAGAAATGGATGACGGTCGGTTTAATAAAGTAGCGAATGTTATTGGTCAAACCATGCAATACCATCCTCATGGAGATGCAAGTATTGGTGAAGCCATTATACATATTGGTCAAAAAGATTTAATGCTCGATACACAAGGGAATTGGGGTGATGTACGTACGGGCGACAGCGCTGCTGCGCCTAGATATATTGAAACGCGACTATCTAAATTTGCGTTAGATGTAGCATTCAATGCGAAGATTACTGAATGGCAATTGAGTTATGATGGTCGCAAGAATGAACCGATTTTTTTACCAATGAAATTTCCATTGTTGTTGGCGCAAGGAGCCGAAGGAATTGCAGTTGGATTATCGACAAAAATATTACCACATAATTTCTGTGAACTCATTGAAGCTTCTATTAAATATTTGAAGGGCAAAAAATTTGAATTGTTTCCGGATTTTTTGACCGAAGGAATGGTGGATGTCACAAATTATAATGATGGAAAACGTGGCGGAAAAATAAGAGTAAGAGCACATATCGAAAAGGTCGATAATAAAACAGTGGTCATTCGAAATGTGCCTTTTGGTGTCACGGTTCCAACCTTAATTGAGAGTATCGTAAAAGCAAATGAAACAGGAAAAATAAAAATAAAAAAAGTTACAGATAACACAGCAAAGCATGTTGAAATAGAAGTGCAATTAGCAACCGGCGTTACACCCGATCAAACGATAGATGCATTGTACGTTTTTACGAATTGCGAAGTTTCTATTTCACCGAATATTTGTGTTATCATAGAAGACAAGCCAGTATTTATTACGGCAAGCGAATTACTCAAAAATTCAACAGACAGTACCAAGCGAATTTTGCAATTAGAGCTTGAACTTCGTTTGCGTGAATTGGAAGATAACTGGCACTATTCATCATTAGAAAAAATCTTCATTGAAAAGAGAATCTATCGTGATATAGAAGAAGAAGAAACATGGGAAGGCGTATTAGCCGCTATTGATAAGGGTTTGAAGCCTTATAAAAAATTATTTAAGCGAGAAATAACCCAAGAGGATATTATTCGATTGACGGAAATTAAAATTAAACGAATTTCAAAATTTGATGCCTTTAAAGCTGATGAGCATATCAGAGGTGTCGAAAAAAATATTGATGAAACGAAAAACTACTTAGCACATTTAACAGAATATGCTATTGCTTATTTTGAAGACTTATATAAGAAGTACAGTAAGGGAAGAGGAAGAAAAACGGAGATAAAAGTATTTGACAACATTCAAGTAGCAGATATCGCAATTGCAAATACAAAATTATATGCCAATTGGGTTGAAGGTTTCATCGGAACAGGTTTAAAAAAGGATGAATATTTATTTGATTGCGCTGATGTCGACAATATTATTGCCTTTACCAGAGATGGAAAAATGAAAGTGATTAAAGTCGCGGATAAAGTATTCATCGGAAAGGATATTATTCATGTGGAAGTATTTAAAAAAGTGGATGATAGAACCACCTACAATATGATATATGTGGATGGAAAAACAGGTATTAGTTACGCGAAGCGATTCAATGTAACAGGTATTACGCGCGATAAAGAATACGATTTAACGAAAGGTGCGCCTAAAAGTAAGGTTCTATATTTTACATCGAATGCAAATGGGGAAAGTGAAATTGTAACTTTAACATTGAGTCAAGGATGTAAGGCAAAAATAAAGTCATTTACTTTTGATTTTGAAGATTTAGCCATCAAGGGAAGGAGTAGTATGGGAAACCAAGTTACAAAACATCCAGTGAAGCAAATCAAGCTTAAACTAAAGGGAGCATCTAGTTTAGGAGGTAAAAAGATTTGGTTTGATGATGTGATAGGGCGTTTGAACACGGACGAAAAGGGAATGTATTTGGGTAGCTTTGGAGAAACAGATCATATTATTACGATGTATAATGATGGTACATATACGCTGAATACCATTGAATTGTCGAATCGATTTGATACAGATAAAATAGTTTCTATTGAAAAATTTAAACCCCAAGCCATTATTACTGCAGTTTATTTTGATGCTGATAAAAAGCAATTTACAGCGAAGCGATTCAAAATTGAGACCTTGACGATGAATACAAAGTTTCAATTTATCAAAGAAGGCGAAGGCAATTATTTGGAATGGGTAACAAGTTCTGCAAGCCCGGTGATTAAATTAAAAACAGGTAAAAAGAAATATTTGCCGAGCGAGCAAATTATCAATCTAGAAGAGACCATAGACGTAATGGGGTGGAAGGCTATTGGCACCAAACTATGTGAAAGTGATTTGTTGGAAATTGGTTTACTCAACGAGGAAGATTCAGATGAAAGTAAACAAGGAGAATTGTTTTAGGTAAATAAATGTAAGTTCGCCGAATATAAAGTAATGCAATACACGCTTAAAAAACAATTAGGGCAACATTTTTTACATGACGAATCTGTGTGCATGCACATAGTAGAATCGTTGAAGCCGAATATAAAAAATTTATTAGAAATTGGCCCAGGCGGTGGTGCACTAACAAAATATTTGATGCATTTGCCTGTAGCAAATTATCAATGTATTGAATTGGATAAAGAGAAAATTGATTATTTGGTGCAAATGTATCCAGCATTGCAACATAAAATAAGTCATGATGATTTTTTGGATGCAGAGCTTCCATTTGAAGAGAATTTCACTATCATTGGCAACTTCCCGTACAATATTTCTACACAAATTATATTTAAAGTATTAGATTGGAAAGAACATGTAGATGAAGTGGTTGGCATGTTTCAAAAGGAAGTTGCAGTGCGAATTGCATCTAAACATGGCAGTAAAAGCTATGGTATCATGAGTGTATTGGTACAATGCTATTATGATATCGACTATTTATTTGATGTAGCAGCAAGCAGCTTTACACCACCACCTAAAGTCACATCTGGTGTTATCCGATTAACTCGAAATAAAAATCCATATTCTATTTCTGACGAAAAGAAATTTAAAACTTTTGTAAAAGCAGCTTTCAATCAACGTCGCAAAACCTTACGTAATGGATTGAAATCTATTTTACCTGCAGAAAAATTACAAGATGAAATATTCTCCAAACGCGCTGAACAATTGAGTGTAGCTGAGTTTGTAGAATTATTTGCGAAATTGTTTGAAGGCTAATATTTTTTGTAAGATTCAACTAGCACTTCGTCCTAAACTTATTTATATTTGCGTGGTGAATCAAGTACTTATAGCTGCACGAATTTCCGAATTATGTAGACAACAATTGATAGATAGGAATTTAGTGTTGATTGATTACGATGTCCTTGATTTTGGAAAAATAAATAAGAGTGCTATTCAAGGTATAATCACTTCCAATAAATTAGTCTTGAATCAAGTAGAAATCGAAAAATACCCAAACTTGCAATGGATAGGACGATTAGGTTCTGGTATGGAAATTATTGATACCGTTTATTGTGATCAAAAGGGAATTCGTTATTTTAGTTCACCAAACGGTATTGCAAATTCTGTTGCGGAACATTGTGTGGGTATGTTGCTTTGTTTGCAACATCATATTTCTATTTCCTTCGAACAAATAAAAAATCAACAGTGGATTCGGGAATTGAATAGAGGATTTGAGTTGGAAAATAAAACGATAGGTATTATTGGTTATGGGCATACCGGAATGGCATTTGCAAAAAAACTTAGCGTGTTCACTAAAAATATTATCGCTTACGATGCATATAAATCGGATTTTTCAACAAATGAGGTTCAAGAAGTTTCCTTGCAACAATTAAGGCAACAGGCAGATATCATTTCATTTCATGTGCCATTGAATGAGGAAACTAAGTACTATTATAATGCCAATTTTATGCATATGATGCAAAAGAATCATATCGTAATGAATGCTTCAAGAGGAGCAGTAGTAGACACTTCTGTATTATTACAAGGCTTGGTGAATGGAAAAATTGTTGGTGCGTGCTTGGATGTTTTAGAAGAGGAAAAAAATATCTATAGCATTTTGCAAGAAAATGAAAATATAATCGCAGAATTATTGAAATACAATGTGATCATTACGCCACATATTGCTGGTTATTCATTTAATGCCATAGATAAAATGTGTGCCGAATTAATGGGAAAATTATTTGATTAGTGCTCCAAATTCAATAAATTCCATGAATACGCATGTATAAGAGAAAAATTTGCTTCAATGGACCCAAATACCGAACAAGCTTTAAACAGTAATTGGACACGAAACGTACGATTATTGAATGAGTATAAATAAACTTACTTAAAAAATTGTCTAGTTAAAATGAATTAAGTATCATTGTACTTCTAAAAAGAGTAAAAATAGCTATATGAGAAAAATATTATTTTGCATGATTGCCATAGTTGCCTTTGTATCTTTAGGCAAAACTGCATCCGCTCAATATGAGAACGAGGATTTAATACGTATCTATCGATGGTTGAATACAGTAGATAATAACTATGTAACATTAGCTGATGGTGAAATACAAGAAGGTCAATTGCTACAATGGAAATACAAAGAAAAGACCTTATTGTTTTATGCTTACAAAACACCTGGTCCTGATCGTGTAGCTGTATACCGTTGGACTAATCCAGTAACGAAAGATCAAAGCAGCATTGCTGAAGATGAAGTATCGGATAGCGATATGATGCAAAAAGGATATACACTAAAATCTTTGCAATTCTACGTTCCTATTCGTAGAGCAACAAATCACATTGCAATTTATCGTTGGTACAAATCAAGATCAAAAGATTGGGTAACTATTCCTGAATTTGGCGATACAGATAAATTCTGGGATAAAGGTTATAAAATGAAAACCTTCCAATTCTACGGCATCATGCGTAATGAATACGAAAAATAATTTTTAATTATCTAATATATTGAATCTCGCTTTTTAGCGAGATTTTTTTTGTTTGGTATTATTTATTCTAATGCTTACTGGGCAAAACACTTGGAACATCTTATATTTGCCCAATTGTGTGTCACCTTGTCATAAAACATAAGCGTAGCACAGATTTTGAATAAAAAAGCAACGAAGCAAAATTGCTTCAATAAAAAAGAGAACTATGTTAAACTTTATAAATAAATTATTTGGCGGAAGTAAATCTGAAAAGGACGTAAAAAAAATGTCGCCAGTTATTCAGCAAATCAATGAGCATTTTGCATCCTATGCCTCGTTAAGTAATGATGAATTAAGGGCTAATTCTGCACGATTCAAAGCACGTATAAAAGACCATACAGCTGATATTACGTCTCTAATACAATCCAAAAAAGAAGAAGCTGAAAACATACAAGATATTCATGCGAAGAGTGATTTGTATAAAGAAATAGATCAGCTTATTAAAGATAAAGACAAGCAATTGGAAGTGGTTCTTTTGGAAATATTACCGGAAGCTTTTGCTACTGTAAAAGAAGCATCTCGTCGGATGAAGGACAATACTGAATTGAGAAGTAGAGCTTCAGAGTTAGACAGAAACTTGGCAGTACATAAAAATTATATTACCATAGATGGAGAAGATGCTATTTATAGCACAACATGGTCTGCTGGCGGTTCACCAGTTACATGGAATATGTTGCATTATGATGTGCAATTGATAGGTGGTTATAATTTGCATGAAGGGAAAATTTCGGAAATGGGTACAGGTGAGGGTAAAACCCTTGTATCTACATTGCCTGCCTATTTAAATGGATTGGCTGGTGAAGGTGTACATGTTGTTACGGTGAATGATTATTTGGCTCGTCGGGATAGTGAATGGAATGGGACTTTGTTTGAATGGTTGGGATTGACAGTGGATTGTATAGACAAGCACCAGCCCAATTCGGAGCAAAGAAGAAATGCTTATTTAGCCGATATTACCTATGGAACCAATAATGAATTTGGTTTTGACTACTTACGCGATAATATGGTGCATTCGCCAGATGAAATGGTGCAACGAAAATTGCACTTCGCTATGGTGGATGAAGTAGATAGTGTATTGATTGATGATGCACGTACGCCACTTATTATTTCAGGTCCAGTGCCAAAAGGGGATGATCAGGAATTTCATACTTTAAAACCAAGTATTGAAAAATTAGTGGAAGCACAAAGAAAAGTTGTGAATACTTGTTTGTTAGAAGCAAAAAAATTAATTGCGCAAGGAAATGACGATAAAGAAGGTGGTGGAATGGCATTGCTTAGAGCACATAGAGGTTTACCCAAAAACTCATCTACGATTAAATATTTAAGTGAAGTTGGCATAAAACAAATATTACAAAAAACAGAGAATTATTATATTGCTGATCAGCAAAAGAATATGCCTAAAGTAGATGTTGAACTCTACTTTACCATTGATGAAAAACAAAATCAAGTAGATTTAACAGATAAAGGAATTCAACTTTTAACTGGTTCGGCAGAAGATAGCAATTTCTTTGTGATGCCAGATATCGCTACTGGATTAGCCGCCATAGAACGTGCCGATGCAATTGCCGAAGAAAAATTGAAAATGAAAGATGCCTTCTTACAAGAATATTCTATCAAGGCAGATCGAATTCATACCATTCAACAATTATTAAAAGCCTATACCCTATTTGATAAAGATCAGGAGTATGTGGTGATGGATGGTAAGGTAAAAATAGTAGATGAACAAACAGGTCGTATATTAGATGGCAGAAGGTATAGTGATGGCTTGCACCAAGCTTTAGAAGCAAAAGAAAATGTGGATGTTGAAGCAGCAACACAAACTTTCGCCACAGTTACTCTGCAAAATTATTTCCGTATGTACCATAAACTAGCAGGAATGACTGGTACTGCAGAAACTGAAGCAGGTGAGTTTTGGCAAATTTATAAATTGGAAGTAACCTCCATCCCTACGAATAGACCAGTTGTAAGAAATGATGAACAAGATTTGGTGTATAAAACAAAACGTGAAAAATATAGAGCTGTAATCGAGGAGATAAAAAAATTAAGCGCTGAAGGACGATCAGTTCTTGTGGGTACAACCTCTGTTGAAGTGTCGGAATTATTAAGTAAAATGTTGACTTTTGATAAAGTACCGCATAATGTATTGAATGCAAAACAACATGCCAAGGAGGCCCAAGTAATTAGTGAAGCTGGACATACAGGTGCTATCACCATCGCTACAAATATGGCGGGAAGGGGTACCGATATTAAACTTGGAGATGATGTAAAAAAGGCAGGAGGCTTGGCCATCATTGGTACAGAACGACATGAAAGTAGACGTGTAGATCGTCAATTGAGAGGTCGTGCAGGTAGACAAGGAGATCCAGGTAGTTCTCAGTTTTTTGTTTCTTTAGAAGATGATTTAATGCGTTTATTTGGTAGTGATAAATTAAGTGGTTGGATGGATAAATTAGGTCATAAAGATGGTGATGTAATTCAACACAGTATGATTAGCAAATCCATTGAAAGGGCGCAAAAGAAAGTGGAAGAAAATAATTTTGGTATTCGTAAAAGATTATTAGAATATGATGATGTGATGAATGCACAACGTGAAGTAATTTATACTCGTCGCCGTAATGCTTTATTTGGTGAGCGACTTGCTTTGGATTTAGATAATGCGTTCTATGATAGTTGCCGATTAGTTGCTTCTGAATTTGATGGCAACAGAAATTATGAGCAATTTAAAATTGAAGTTCTTCGTGATTTTGCTTTTGAAACAACAATACAAGAAGGCGAATTTTTGAAAATGGATGCGAATTCCATCACCGAATCCCTATATCAACAGTTGATAGAAATGTATGCTAGAAAGAAAGATTTTATTTGTGAACAGACAGCACCGGTATTAAAAAATATTGTGTTTCAAAATGGGATTCGAATTGAAAATATTGCGGTGCCATTTACGGATGGGATTCGTACTTTGCAAATAGTAACTAACTTAAAAAAGAGCATCGAAACGGAAGGACGTGAATTGATAGATGCGCAAGAAAGACAAATAACACTTGGGCTTATCGACGAGGCTTGGAAGAATCATTTACGTCAAATGGATGAACTCAAGCAAAGCGTGCAATTGGCTAGTTATGAGCAAAAAGATCCTTTATTGATTTATAAGTTTGAAGCATTTAATTTGTTTAAAGCCATGTTAAGTGAAACCAATAAGCTTATTGTTTCTTTCTTGCTTCGAAGTGGAATCCCGATGCATCAGGAACAAGATATTCATCAAGCGGAAGTAGAAAAAACGGACATGAGCAAATTGCGTGCAAACCGTGAAGAAATAGATGAAGCAGGCCAAGCATACGGTGCAGATGAAACAGATTATTATAATCCTTCTGCCGTAAAAGCAGAACCCATAAAAAGATTGGAACCCAAAATAGGACGAAATGATTTATGCCCTTGTGGTAGTGGCAAAAAATTCAAACAATGCCACGGAAAGTAACTGCTACAAAGCAATGAAATAGCATTCAGATAGTAAACGTATCGAAAGCCCTTTAAATAGGGCTTTTTTAATGGGTTTGGTATAAAAAATAATAAAAATAATTGCATAACGGTAGTAATACTACTACCTTTGGTTTGAAGCTAAAATTACTCTTATTGAAATCTAGTGAATTACATAAATTGATTAGACAAAATGGATGGGTACATATTCGCACGAGAGGCAGCCATTATATATATGAAAAGGGTAAACAAATTTACCCTTTTCCATTTCACGGTGTAAAGGAAATGGTATAGAAACAAAAATTAAAAAAGAGATGGGGTTAAAATAGCCATATTTTATAAAGTACAAACCTATGAAACAAGTAAAAATTATCATTGAACGCAGTAAGGATTTTTACACTGCTTATGCTGAAAATGTAAAAGGAATATCTGGTGGTGGTGAAACAGTTTTGGAAGCCAAAGAATCTGTTTTGGCTTGTATTGAGATCTTGAAGGAATTAGATAATATTCCTAAAATATTGCAAGGGGAATATGAGTTGATTTACAAGTTTGATACCCAGAGCTTATTAAACTATTATAAAGGGATATTTACAAATTCTGCATTGGGGCGTATAACCGGAATCAACCAAAAATTAATTCAGCACTATGCAAGTGGACTCAAAAGACCACGCCCTACACAAGCCTATAAAATACAAAAGGCTTTGCATGATTTAGGACATGAATTGATATCGGTTGAACTTTAGACATCTATTTTTCAAAAGGTATTTGTATCGCGTTTGTACCTTGTATTTTTTCCTTTTTGGCATATTTGATTTTCAAAACTAACTTTGACGAATGTCGACCACTGTAGTACCTGATAAAAATTCATCGCTTAGTAAAAAAGAACAAGTAGAAAATATGTTCGATAGCATAGCAACTCGCTATGACATGCTAAATCGATTACTCTCTTTTCGAGTAGATGTATTGTGGCGAAATAAAGTGATTAAATTACTTAAGCCATTTCAACCGAAATTAATTTTGGATGTAGCTACTGGCACTGCAGACTTGGCGATTGCTTTACAAAAATTGAATCCAACGCATACTATCGGTTTAGATTTATCGGCAAAAATGCTTGCCATTGGTAAAGAAAAAATAGCGCTGAAAAATCTCATAGAAAAAATTGAAATGGTAAAGGGCGATAGCGAACAATTACCTTTTAGCAATGCGCATTTTGATGCTGTGACCGTTGCATTTGGTGTTCGCAATTTTGAAAATTTACAACTTGGCTTACAAGAAATATATCGTGTACTAAAACCCAATGGCCAATTTATCATCCTTGAATTTTCTAAAGTAAAAACATTCCCTATCGCACAATTATATCACGTCTATTTTCGTTATGTGACGCCTACTATTGGCAAATTGTTCAATAAGAATAGTAATGCTTATACGTATTTACCAAATTCAGTTGCTGTTTTCCCAGAAGGTGAAGAAATGTGTGTAATATTGCGAAAAGTAGGATTTAAAAATATAAAATGTACGCCAGTAAGTTTTGGAATAGCATCCATCTATCAAGCCGAAAAATAATTTTATTAAATTGTTTTTTCTTCCTTGTTTCTTTCAGTGCTTCGGCGCAAGAGGAGCGTATGAGTAACGCAGAACATGATGATTTGCCTTATTATTTTGGCATCACCATTGGCATCAATTCGGCACAGTATCGATTAACCCATTCCAAATATTTTATACAAAATGATAGTGTAGTAAATATTACACCACTATGGAAACCAGGTTTTCAATTGGGTATAGTTGGCAATTTAAAGCTGAGTAATTTTATTGACCTACGAACTATTCCTTCATTTGTTCTTAGAGAAAAGGCGTTAAAGTTTAATTTGATGAAGGATTCTGTTTTGATCAATTCTTTTGAATCTATTTTATTCAGTATGCCTTTAGAATTAAAATTTAAATCAGATCGCCAAACCAACTTTCGTTTTTATGTTGTTGCTGGTATAAAGCTTGATTATGATTTTAATTCAAATACAAAGGCGCATAAAGAGGAAGATATTATTCGTATTAAGCCTTTGGATTTTGGATATAATTTAGGCTTGGGTTTTGAATTTTATTATCCAAATTTCATTTTTGCACCCGAAATAAAGTTAAGTAATGGCATTGGAAATAGTCTAGACCGTAATGTAGGCGAACCTACAAATAAGGCTATTGATAAAATCACAACCAGAATGATTGTGTTTTCTATTCACATTGAAGGTTAATAACAACCGCATTCATTTTTGAGCGTTATTCGATTCGCTAAGCTAAGTCAAAATGAAATTGCTATCCTCTCTTTCTTGAGAAATCAATCTATAAGGATTCATTATTAAATAGATGGAAGGAACTAAAATAAAAAAGAGGATAACAATTATGCTATCCTCCTCCAATTATTTTTCAAGATGTTGAAATCCTATTTCTTCTTAGGGGATTTTTTCACTTGCTTTTTTACTACTACTTTCTTTACTACTACTTTCTTCACAACTGCCTTAACTGGTTCTGCAATTGTTTCGCCAGACATAATGCGCATAATCTTTTGTTCAACTTCTGGTGTGATTTGGTTGCCAGCATAATCAAATTGTGTTAGACGACTTAATGAACCTATTTCATTTGGTACATCTTGCAATTGGTTATTCATCACATTCAATTTATTTAATCCTGTCATCATTGCGATTTCAGGAGGTAAACTTGTGATTTGATTATTACTTAAATCTAATACTTCAAGACCAGTCAAAGAAGCCAATGCAATTGGAAAATCAACAAAACTATTATTCACTGCACTCAATACTTTTAAACTTCTTAAGTTGGAAAATGAAGTAGGTAAATCATAAATCTTATTGCCTGGATTACCATTAGTACCTAAAATCAAAGTTTCCAAATGTGTCAATTGACCTATCTCAGATGGTAAAAAATGAATATTATTATTGGATATATTTAATTCAGTTAAATTCTTTAGGAATTTAATATCAGAAGGAATAAAATTCAAATTGCAACCACTCAAATCAAGGCTAGTAATATTTTTCATTTGGCGAACCAATTGAAGAAGCACTTTTGGATCTTTTACTTGATTACCGCTGAATCGGAAGCTACGCAATGCTTGTAAACTATTTATTTCATTAGGTAAAAAGGTAATTGGATTTCCTGTGATATCAATTTCTTGTAAATTTTTACATGCAGAAATGGTTGCAGGTAAAGTATTTAATTTATTGTTTCTAAGAATCAACTTACGTAGATTACGCATATCGCCAATAGAAGAAGGCAAAGTAGTAAGATTATTGTTAGACAAATCTAATACTTCAATATGCTCTAACAAATATATATCCAAAGGAAGCGAACTTATATTTGTATTTTGTAAGGTTAATTCTTTTAAGTTAGGATATCGAAATAATTCTTTTGGAAAAAAATTGAAAGGTTGACTGCTTATGTGCAATTTGTAAATACAGTTATTATCATAAGCTGCTGATGGCAGTTTTTCAAATACTTTATCTGGGTCGCATGGTTGCGCTAAAGGATAATATTGTTGTGCTTGTATTACTTGTGTTGCAAGTATTGCTATGAGTCCGAAAATCAGCTTCTTCATTGGTATAAAAAAATTTTGGCTAAAATTAATTCTTTTTTGCCAATATCATAATTTTAAATTAATTAGTGTTGGAATAGGAATAAAATTATTTTAATTTTCTAAAAAAAAGAGGCTATTTAAAATCTGAATAGCCTCTTTTTCAATGAATAGATTTATTATATAGCTGCTAGCTGTACTTTTTGTTGTAGTTCCTTTACTTGATCACGAATTTGTGTGTCGGTATCCATTAAGTCTTTTACGGTTTGACAGCTATGTATTACTGTCGTGTGATCTCTGCCACCAAAATGGTCGCCAATTGTTTTCAACGAATTCTTGGTGTATTGTTTTGCCAAAAACATAGAGATTTGACGAGCTTGTACAATTTCTCTTTTACGCGTTTTGGCTTGTAATTTATCATACGTAATTTCATAATATTCACATACCATTTTTTGTATTGTATCAATGGTAATTTCTTTAGAAGAAGTTTTTACGATATTGCGTAAAACCTTTTTTGCTAAGTCTAAATCAATTTCTCTTTTCACTAAAGAAGAATGTGCAAGCAATGAAATTAAAGCACCTTCCATTTCGCGAATATTATTTTGCACATTATACGCCAAGTATTTAACTACTTCTAAAGGTAAGTCTAATCCATCATTGCGCATTTTGTGTTCAAGTATAGACATACGAGTTTCAAAATCAGGTGCTTGTAAATCAGCACTCAATCCCCAACGGAAGCGAGAAAGTAAACGTTCTTGCATACCATCTAAATCTTTAGGTGGTTTATCACTAGTAAGAATTAATTGTTTTCCGTTTTGGTGTAAATGATTGAAAATGGAAAAGAAAGCATCTTGTGATTTGATTGCAGGAGCAAAATAATGAATGTCATCAATGATTAATACATCGATCAATTGATAGAAGTTTACAAAATCATTTATCTCATGATTTTTAGAATGCTCAATAAATTGATGAATAAATTTTTCTGCACTAACGTATAAAACAGTTTTGTTAGGATGTAATCTTTTGGTTTCATTTCCAATAGCATGAATCAGATGCGTTTTTCCTAATCCAGAAGAACTATATAAAACTAATGGATTGAATGAAGTGCCACCTGGTTTTTGAGCAACTGCTAATCCTGCGCTTCTAGCCAGTCTATTACATTCTCCTTCTACAAAGGAATCAAATGTATAATTTGGATTTAATTGAGGGTCAATTTGTGAACGTTTCAAACCTGGTATCACAAACGGATTTTTAATACCGCTTTCATTTCCAATATGAATGTCAACATAATTATTGCTTAAAGCAGGTGTTTGATGATTACTAGCAGGTATTCTAACTGAAGCAGGGTTTTTTTTGTTTTGATTTTCCATCAAAATGCGATATTCTAATTGTGCATTTTTACCTAATTCTCTCTTAATTGTTTTGGCAATTAATTCTACATAGTGTTCCTCAAGCCATTCAAAAAAGAACTGACTCGGAACTTCTATGACTAAAATATTATTTTCTAAAGCAATAGGTCTAATTGGTTCAAACCATGTTTTGTAAGATTGCCAGCTAATATTATCTTTTATTACCTTTAAGCAATTTTCCCATATTTTATCAAAGGTCTTTGTCATTTTTTTTCTCCTAAAATTTATATATTAATTATTTATTATTTTATGATTAAGATAATGTGTATAAGTATTTTCTATCGGGCAACGAAAGTGGTAATTTTTTGTTGAAAAAAAAAATTTTTATGCGCTTGTTTCTTTCACTTTTATTACAGTGAAATTTGAAACGTAGTCATACTGCTTTTTATTATAAAAATAAATATTTATCCTTCCTACATTAATACCTGCCCAACCCACTTGATTGACCATAATTTCTTTATTTTTTTTATTTTTTGTTATCCAAGGATGATCTAAAAATGTATGTGTGTGACCACCTATTATCAAATCAATATACTCAGTTTCGGCAGCCAATATTTTATCTGAAACTTTAGCATCTTTATATTCAAAACCTAAATGCGATAAACAAATAATATAATCACAGCGTTTATTTTTTTTCAAATAATAAGCTGTATCATTTGCAGACTGTATTGGATCATGATATAGGATATTGCCAAACAATTTATCTGGTACTAATCCTTTCAATTCAATGCCAATGCCTATTATACCAATTTTTAGTTTTCCTTTTCGAATAATGTGATAAGGTTCAATTTTGTTTTCTAAAGCTGTATTAGTAAAATCGTAATTACAATTCACAATCGGGAAATTGGCGTGTTGTAGTTGATTTGCAAGAGCTTCTACCCCATTATCAAAATCATGATTACCAATGGTGGCTGCATCATAAGCTAACATACTCATCACTTTCATTTCTGGTTCACCTTTGTAAAAATTGAAATATGGTGTTCCTTGAAAAATATCACCTGCATCTAATAGTAGTACTTGCTCTTCTTCTTGTCGAATTTTGGAAATAATTTTTTCGCGACCAACTACACCACCCATACCTTGGTATTTGCTTCCATCCATCGGAAATGGATCCAATCTACTATGTACATCATTGGTATGCAGAATGGTTAGTTTATGTTGCGCATCATCTTTTGCCAATGCCTCATATGGAAATTGACTGGCAAGCAATAGACTGGTTGCTATGGACGTTTGCTGAATAAATTTTCTGCGATTCATGTTCTGCGTATTAATGAATGATTGCTAATCGGATAGTATTATCTGGTGTAATTATTTTTTTTGTTTGAATATACCCTAAAACGACATCTCTTATGATCAAACCAGTTTTTATTTGTTTGCATGGTTTTAAAAAATTACAATTATCACCACCATTTGCTACATAATCATTGGTTGCTATGTAATAAGTGTCTTGCTCATTAAAATATTGTTTACTTTCTATTCGCGTTTTTATGCTAGATCCACCATCTTCTTCATTCACTGAATCTAGTAAACCAGATTGATTTTTACTACTTTCAATAACAACTTTGGAAGAAAATGCAATTGGCCAACCTCCATCTTTTGCAATATGTTGCATCCATTCATTCAAAATATTTCCTTTCACTTCCAGAATAATCAACTCATTTTCAAATGGCAATAATTCAAATATTTTTCCTTTAGAGATTTTTCCTTTGGGTATTTGATTTATTCTGATGCCACCATAATTACAAATGGCACCAACGGTACTCGGGTATTGACTTTGGGCTCTTTTCAACAGTGCATCGGCTACCATATTTCCTAAACTACCACTAGGCCTTTCTTTGCGCAAATCGGCTTGTGCTTCTCCTATTGGTATATTCATGATCCCGTTTATGCTATCACGAAAAGGTTTTAAATATTTATCAATTGATGATATAGTATCCGTTTCGCTAGATTTGATGACCAATACTGTTTCTGTATGTTTGCTAGGAATAAAGCGTGGTGCACATCCGACAACAAACAGATAGAAGACAATAAAAAAATAGTGGATAAGTTTCATCTCGAAAATTGTTCTGAAAAATATAAAAAAAATATAACTTCGTGCATTAAATTATTATAAAACATGGCATCATTCGAAGTTTCAGGTACGCTGAAAGTAAAACAAAACACACAAGTAGTAAGTGAAAAATTTTCAAAACGAGAATTCGTACTCACTACAGATACAACAACACAATACCCTCAATTCATCAGTTTCCAACTTACCCAAGATAAATGCGCTTTATTGGACAATTATCAAATTGGTGAAGAATTAAAAGTTTCATTTAATCTTAGAGGTCGTGAATGGCAAAGTCCGGAGCAAGGAATTAAATATTTTAATTCGCTAGAAGCATGGCGCATTGAAAAATCAAGCAATGAAGCAGCATCTGCTCCACAAACTAATTATGCAGCTCCATCACATGCTACAACACCAAACCCTAATGCACAAAATATTGTAATGCCTTCAACAGGGATTACAGATGATTTACCATTCTAATTGAAAATTAAAATTGTAAAAAATCGAACGTGACTTATTTACGTTCGATTTTTTTTATGATGCAAGTTTTGATTCATCTACATTTGTAGGGTATATGAAAATAGAAAAATCTAAACTTCTTTACCCTGGAATAGTTGCTAGCATGCTTATCTGGGGATTGAGTTGGCCGAGTGGTAAAATATTAACAGCCTACGCAAGTCCATTACATATAGCACTTTCCCGTTTTGGATGCACCTTTCTTAGTTCGTTGGTATTACTTTCTATCTTAAAAATCCCATTGAAGATAAATCAAAAGGGAATTCTGTATTTGATAGTTGCTTCCATACTCATGACCTTGTATAGTTTATTCTTTTTTACAGGTATCCAACACGGAATGCCAGGTGCTGGAGGTGTTTTGGTAACCACAATGACGCCAATTTTTACTTATATAGTTTCGATTATTTTAGCTAAAAGAAAACCTACGCAAACAGAAACGATAGGCTTATTGCTAGGCATTATAGCAAGTTCTTTTTTATTAAATATTTGGACTAACTATGATAAGATACTTCAATCAGGAAATATTTATTTTTTACTTTCTTGTATTACATGGACTTTTTTAAGTAGGATTACAGCACGTTCTCAAGAATATGGCTCACCAATGGCATTTAGTCTTTGGATGTATTTAGTATGTAGTTTATTTTTAAGTGGATTTGCTAATTTTCCAGAGTTATTCAAACTGTATCAACAAGCAGATCATCGATTTTGGGTGAATCTGATTTTTAATGCAGTAATTAATACGGGTATGGCAACTACTTTTTATTTTTTCGCCACTTCGAAATTGGGAGCAGCTCGAACCAGTAGTTTTATTTATATTGTACCATTTGCAGCCGCATTTTTTTCGTGGCTAATTATTGATGAAAAACTGGTATGGAATACGATTGTAGGCGGCACGTTGGGTATTGTAGCCGTCTGGGTTTTAAATCGAAAAGAAAAATTAAACACCTAATCTTTATGGGTTTAATCGTCCTATTTTCCAGACTGAATTTTCATCTAATTTATATTGAATTCTATCATGTAATCTACTTATTCTTCCTTGCCAAAACTCAATACAGGTAGGAGATACAGCGTAACCTCCCCAATGTGGTGGTTTCGGAATAGCTTGCTGTTGATATTTTAATTCTAATGAAGTAAAACGTGTTTCTAAATCTTCTCGCTTTGCTAAAGGTTCGCTTTGTAAAGAAGCCCATGCACCCAATTGACTAGCGATTGGTCTAGTAATAAAATAATCTGTAGATGCTTGTTCTGAAATCTTTGCAGCAATACCTTCAATGCGAATTTGGCGTTGTAATTCTTTCCAATAAAAGACAAGACTTACATGTGGGTTCGAGGCAATATTTTTCCCTTTTTCGCTATGGTAGTTGGTAAAAAAAACAAATTGTGTTTCCTCAACTCCTTTGAGTAATACAATTCGTGCATGTGGTTTTTGATTGGCATCCACAGTGGATAGTGTCATTGCGTTTACATCTTCAATATCCGATTGTTGTGCTTCAGCAAACCATTTTTTAAATTGTTGAATAGGATCTAGATATACATCGCTACTTCGTAAAGTAGCCAAAGTATATTCTTGTCTTAAAGCAGCAATGGACTCGTTCATATAGAACAATTTATATTCGAGAAGATGGATGTATTACAAATAAAAGACTGTACCAATCCTTAATCTTTCAAATATTTTCTCATGACATAAACTAACGCAATAAACATAATAGCCATGTAAACTATACAGCCATAATAGCCAATCATTGAGCCTACAGTGTATATTGAAAGTATAATAGAATGCATAAATTATTTTTAGATTGCAAATATAATAAAACTATCCTCTTTTTCTGTGTCTGAATTTAAATACGAATCCAGCTTGTGCAAGGGACTTACCATAACCAGCCTCCAGATAGATGGCAGTTCTTGTAAGGAAAAAGTAACGAATACCAAAACTCATCTCAAATGAAACAGCATGTGGATCTTTAAATTGCGCATTAAATGTACTGTCATCAGGCGAATAATCCGTAAAATCTTTATGTACAAAATAGTTGTAACCAGCGCCACCACCTAAATAGACATCAAATTCCTTGTTCACAAATAAGTGATAATTAAATCGCAAATTGGCGGATATATCTGTTAAAGTCGAACCATATTTAAAAGGTAAATCAATACCATATAATGGATCAGGGCGCATACGTTTCCAATCAGACTTGTATAAAATATAACTTGTAGATAGTAGAACGCTTAATTTTCGGCTAAGTCCATATTCCGTTTTCCAATAAAATGCGCCAATGCCAACTACTCTAAAGTTGTCTTCATTTTTATGGTAATCAAATAGTTTTTTATCCAATCGCGGTTGACCATAACCATAAGAAAAATGGATTTGTCCTCTTTCGTGTGCCTTCTGATCCCAATAATAATCCCAACCTGCAATTTTATAATCCTGCGCCAAAATTTGAGTACTAATACCCAAGACCAGAATTATAACAAAAAAAAACTTGTTCATGAATTTCTATTTGGGAACAAATTAAGGAAAAAAACTATTAATAATGTAATAATGTTTCAGGAATTATTGAATTCAATATTTCAAACATAAAAATAAACTCTTTAATTCTGTTTTATGTCTTTGAACTTACATCAATATTCCAGCACCTTGTCGAATTATTTCAGGAGGCGATTGTGTACAATCTACAATGGTGGAAGTTTCTGTGCCACCAAAACCGCCATCAATGATGTAATCCACTTTGTTTTTGAATGCTTCATAAATTATTTCTGGATCTGTATACATTTCGTCTTCTTCATCCAAGGGTAAGGAAGCATTTAATATAGGTTTTCCCAAACCTTGCAGAATTGCATGGCAGATTTTATTATCAGGAACTCTTATCCCAACAGTTTCTCTTTTTGTTTTTAAAAGTTTAGGCGTTTTTTTACTTGCCTCCAGAATAAATGTAAATGGCCCTGGTAAATATTGTTTTAAAAAACGATACAAAGGAGTATCTATTGCTTTTGTATACTCGCTTAAGTGACTTAAATCGGAACATAGAAAAGAAAGCTGTGCTTTTTCAACAGGAATTTTTTTAATAGCACAAATACGTTGAATCGCTTCAGGATGTTCAATATCACAGCCAATTCCATACACTGTATCGGTGGGATAAATGATAAGCCCTCCCTTCAAAAGACATTCTACGAGCAATTTAATTTTTCGCTCGTCAGGGTTTTTCGGATGTATTTGTAATAACATTTCTACGAAGATACAATTCGCTTTTCTAACTTCGCCTTTCTATGTCTTTTAGTAAAAAAATAGATAGGTCATCCTTATGGTATTTAATTGTTGTATTCACAGCAGTTTCTTTTCCATGGAGTGAACGAATTAATTCAATTGGCATATTATTACTAATAGCGCATTGGTTTATAGATAGAAATTGGTTTGCAAAAATTAAATCATTTCAATTTACACCAACTACGATATGTATGTGGGCATTTTTTTTATTGCAAGCACTTGCCATATTTTGGAGCGTGGATAAAATGACTGGATGGCAAAGCACACAAGTCAAACTAAGCCTATTTATTTTCCCATTATTATTTTCTACAGAAAACTATTTAAATAGAGACAAGTTAAGGAAGCTTTTTTTATTTTTTTGTATCTCTTGTACAATTTCGTTTTTGTATTGTCTAGTGTATTCCATCTATTTTAATTATCCTATTGGCTGGAATCTTGTTTTCAATAGAATGAAAATATCTGAAGGGATTATGCATCCTGGTTATTATTCAAATTATTTTGCTTTTGCAATTGTCTTCTGCACGTTAGAATTAATACACCATAAACATTTAGAGCAAGGGTTGAAACAAATTTATCTTCTTTTCATCTGCCTTTTCTCATTCGCCATCATCGTGCTTGCTTCCAAGACAGCATTAATATTTCTATTTCTATTTACTCTTTATTTATTATGGTATTGGTCAGGAATATTAAAAAATAGCTTATTTAGAATATTGCTTTTTGTCGTGCTTCTATTTGGCACATTGGCTGTGCTTTATATTGTGCCTCCCATACATTATCGCATAACAGAAACATGGAATACCCTAAGAATTGTTGACCATACTGTACTGTTTAGTAATTCAACAGGTGCTCGAATTGCGGCTTGGCAATTAGAATGGAAAATAATAAAACCCAATTGGTTGATTGGATATGGTACAGGTGAAGCGAATGGATTATTGATGCAAGAATTTAAACAAGGAAATTACGCCAGTTTAATCGAGTATAATATGCATACACACAATCAGTTGTTGCATATTTGGATAGATTTAGGATTATTGGGAGTTCTGTTCCTTTTATCTTTTATTGCTTTTAGTTTTACTGAAGCTTTACAAAAAGGAATGAAAGAAGCATATTGGATGTCACTTTTAATTTTTGTAAATATTTTGACGGATGATATGCTCGAAATACAAGCTGGTATTGTTTTTTTTATTTTCTTTTTGTGTTTGTTGCTGAATAAAAAAGAATGGAAAACCAATGGTTATTATTGAATCTCATTAGTCTAGAAACTTATATCCAACGCCTCTTGAACTTAAAAAATGTTTTGGTTTTCGAGGATTCTCTTCAAAGTATTTTCGATAAACCATAATAAAATTATCAATGGTACGCGTGGTAGGAAAAACATTATAACCCCAAACTGTTTTTAAAATATGTTCACGCGTAATTACTTCATTTTTATTATCGATGAGCAGCTTTAAAAACTGAACTTCTTTTTTTGTCAATGGATGTTTTTCTCCGCGAATATCTACACATTCTAATCCATGAAAATCTATTTTGCAATTACCAAATTCATAAAATTGAATTTTATCAATACTACCGCGATTGTTTAGTTTATTTTTTTCAATTAATTTTTCAACACGTAGTAATAGCTCTTCCAAATTAAAAGGTTTGGTCAAATAATCATCACCACCTTTTTTAAGACCTAATACACGATCGGCACCTCCATTTTTTGCGGATAAAAAAAGTATTGGAACCTTATCATTTTGTAAACGGATTGTTTCGCAAACCATAATACCATCCATTTCCGGTAGCATAATGTCTAAAATGATGCAATCGAAATATTCTTCCTTAAAGGCTTTGATAGCTAGTTTTCCATTTACTTCTGCTCGCACTTCATAACCTTCTAATTCAAGATTCAGCTTCAATGCTTCTCTTAAATTTTCTTCGTCTTCAACGAGTAAAATAATTCCTTTTTCTTTTTGTATATGTGTCATCATCAAGCGTTAAATACGACTTCAAAAATAGAACCTTGTGGCGAATTATTTTTCACCGTTATGTCATATTTGTAAAGGGAAATTATTTTTTTGACAATGTAAAGTCCTAATCCTGTGCCTTTGGAAGTTCTCGTGTTTTCATTTCCGATACGGTAAAATTTTTCAAAGATGTGTTTCTTTTCTTCATCCGAAATGCCAATACCTTGGTCTTTGACTTGTAAATGAAAAGTAGAATTTATTTTTTGCAAACAAATTTCAATGCAATCGTTTGCTTGTGAATACTTTCTTGCATTTTCTAATAAATTACTAATGACTAATTGCCACAGAGTAGAATCGCCTCTTATGGATAAAATTTCTTTGTCAATTGTTTCTACAAATTTTCGCTGAGGATATCGGCTTCTCATTTCATTAATTTGTAAAAGCAAAAGCTCATTCATATTTACCATTTCGGTATAAATGGCTTTCTTTTTATTTTCAAGTTGTGTAGCTACCAAAATATTATCGCATAAATCATTCAATCGATTGGTTTCTTGAACGGATGATTTTACAAGTTTTAGTTGCAAGGTTTCATCTAATTTTCTTTTTTCTAAGGTTTGCATATTCAACTTGATACCAGCAATAGGTGTTTTCAGTTCATGGGTAATACTGAGCATGAAATTTTGCTGCAACTTACTCAATTGTCGCTGACGATAATACGCATAATATACAATTGCAGCTGTCAATAAAATGATCAACAAGAACGTAGAACCTTCGCCCCAATATTGATGAGTACGTCTGTTTTTTTTATCTTCTATTTTTTGTAAATCAAGAAGATAGGTACTACTCTTTGTAATTTTCTGTTGTAATTCAAGATTTTTTGATTCTAAACCATAAACTACTCTACTCTGTTTTTGCAAACTATAACCCCAAAATACAATGGCTGCAATCACATATATAAATAGCAATGTATAAGCAATGGTAAATTTCATGAGGACGTAAAGATAAAACTAAATTGAATTGTTTTTTTGTCGGGTAAACTAAAAAAATACAATGGGAAAATAATTTTCTTAGGTGGATGTATTGCGGCAACGATAGCAGTGGAAATCCTTTTTGCTTGCTTTGAAGCAAAAAGATTGGAACGGATAGCGTGTTTGCCGCCCAAAATATTTTCATTATAGTTTTAATAGATCCATTTTGTCCAAATAAAAATGAATGCCAATAAGGTTAATTTATTTGTATTGGCAAATAATCTGCACTTACATCAAATTGAAAAAGTGAAATGAAAGGTTTTTTCTTGCAAGTCAACCACTCATCTTTATAGGGTTTACATTCTGTATCTTTTGTTTTGATAATATGAATTTTAGATGTAGAGAAATTGACTTCAACTAAATTTCTTCCTGCATCGCCTACGCCTTCGCCATCACAATCACTGCCAACGAAAAAACTATCATTGCTTATGCCAATGAGTTGCCATTCATTTTGTTGAAATCGGAATGTATAATCTTGTGTCCATCGCCAATTGCTACCACCGTAATGATTAATTTTCAAAACATTTTTTTCTAAAGAGATACTGGCATATGGGTCGCCAAATACCCCACCGCATTGTTTACAAAGCACACCTTCCTTGGTGAAAGATGAAAGGATATAGCTATCTTTTGTTTTTTGCAAAATAAGAATTGCTCTATTGCATTCAAATTCAAAATTATCTTGTCCATTTTCTTTTTCATTGGCAATAACCAAAACGATATCCAACAATTTATCTGCATTAAAATCTCCTTTTGCAGAATCTAGGATAAACCAAGTTTTGGGAATGAATGACTCAATCGTTTTTGCCGATTTGGGTAAAGCAGGAAGAATAGGGCATTGTGCATACATCCTATTCTGTATCCCGATGAAGCAAATCATCCAACAGAATACCATTTTTATATACATAGTTGTTTGCAACGAAAATTACAAACTCAATTGCGCATTTAAATATTCTCTATTCAAACGAGCAATATTAGAAATTGAAATTTCTTTAGGACATTCCGCTTCACATGCTCCTGTGTTAGTACAAGCACCGAAACCTTCTTTATCCATTTGCGCTACCATATTCATTACACGAGTTGTTCGTTCTGGTTGACCTTGTGGTAATAAAGCATATTGCGAAACTTTAGCTGAAGTGAATAGCATAGCACTCGAATTTTTACAAGCTGCTACACAAGCACCACAACCAATACACATAGCTGCGTCGAAAGAGGCATCTGCATTTTTCTTATCAATAGGAAGTGCATTTCCATCTTGTGCGTTACCAGTATTTACGCTCACATATCCACCTGCTTGCTGAATGCGATCGAAAGCACTACGGTCTACAGTTAAATCTTTCAATACAGGAAATGCCTTTGCACGCCAAGGTTCTACCGTAATGGTTTCGCCGTCTTTGAAAGCACGCATATGTAATTGACAAGTGGTAGTTCCACTCCAAGGTCCATGCGCACGACCATTTATATGCATACTACACATGCCACAAATGCCTTCTCGACAATCGTGATCAAATGCCACTGGGTCTTGCCCTTCATTAATTAATTTTTCATTTAACACATCAAACATTTCCAAAAAAGACATTTCGGTGGAGATGTTTTCCGCTTTGTAATTTTCAAATTGACCTTTGTCTTCAGCGTTCTTTTGACGCCATACTTTGAGGTTGAGATTTATTGTTGTGTGTTCCATGTTATTTAATTAGCCAATTAGCAGATTAGCCAATTAGCAGATTTTTTATTGTTTAATTAATATTGTTTTTTTTGATGATGCAATAATCTTGTTTAAAATTCGTAAAATACTTTGAAGTTCCTCAATTATTTTTTCTGAATTTGGGAATTCTTCTAAATCCTTACAAACTAATAGCCAATATTCGGTTTCTTCTGCTTCCTTTAAAGATATTTTTAATTTATGAATAAAATCATTTTTACTCTCTGCATTTTGTGCTTCCCAAATATTTGCCCCTATTGATGTGCCACTTCTTATAAGTTGTTTAGAAATAGTATATTTTTTTATTTTATCTAATTCGCCACAATAAACAACAATGTTCTTTGCAAACTGCAAGGTTAGTTGAACAATTAAGTTGTCTTTATTTTTATTCAATTTTTATAAATCTATCTGTTTTTCAATTTGCGAATTGGCATATCTGCTAATTTGCTAATTATTTATAATTCCTCTGGCTAGGATGTATCACATCATACACCAAATCTTCTTTATTCAATTGCCATTCGTTATTGCCTATATTTTCCCAGCAAGCTACATACATAAAGTTTTCATCATGTCGTAATGCTTCGCCATCTTCGGTTTGGTGTTCTTCTCTGAAATGTCCACCACAACTCTCTTCTCTGTTTAATGCATCTATACACATTAATTCTCCCAATTCTAAAAAGTCTGCCACACGACCAGCTTTATCTAATTCTGGGTTAAGGCTATCCGCTGTTCCTGGCACTCGCACATCCTTCCAAAACTCTTCACGTAATGTTCTTATTTCTTGTATTGCTTGTTTCAAACCTGCTGCGTTACGAGCCATACCACATTTATCCCACATTATTTTTCCTAATGCTTTATGAAAATAGTCCACTGATTTAGTTCCTTTCACATTCATGAAATGAGCTATTCTGTCTTTCACTATTTTTTCTGCATCATCAAATGCTTTTTGTTTTGTATCAATTTTTGGTGTGCGAATTTCATCCGCTAAATAGTTTCCAATGGTATAAGGAATTACAAAATAGCCATCTGCTAATCCTTGCATCAAAGCACTTGCACCCAAACGGTTTGCACCATGTTCGCTGAAGTTTGCTTCACCCAAAGCATATAGCCCAGGTACTGAAGTCATTAATTCATAATCAACCCAAAGCCCACCCATGGTATAATGAACCGCAGGGTAAATTCGCATTGGGATTGAATAAGGATCTTCGCCTGTAATTTTTGCATACATATCAAAAAGGTTGCCATATTTTTCTTTGACAACACCCTTGCCCATTTTTATAATTTCTTCTTTGGAAGCATTGTGTATACCTTGTTTGGTTGCTTCTGTTTTTCCGTAACGTTCTATTGCTGAGGCAAAGTCTAAGTATACAGCCATCTTACTAGTACCGACGCCATAACCTGCATCACAACGTTCTTTCGCAGCACGACTAGCCACATCACGTGGTACTAAATTTCCGAATGCTGGATAGCGACGTTCTAAATAATAATCTCTTTCTTCTTCTGGAATGTCATATGCTTTTCTAGTATCTCCTTGTTTTTTTGGTACCCAAATTCTTCCATCATTACGCAAGGATTCGGACATCAATGTCAATTTACTTTGATGGTCTCCACTCACAGGAATACAAGTTGGATGAATTTGTGTAAAACATGGATTACCAAAATAAGCTCCTTTTTTATGTGCCTTCCATGCCGCAGTCACATTGCTTCCCATGGCATTGGTAGACAAGAAAAATACATTTCCATAACCACCAGTGCAAAGTAAAACGGCATGTGCACCATGACGTTCAATTTCACCAGTGACTAAATTACGTGCAATAATGCCACGCGCTTTTCCGTCAATGACCACTACATCTAGCATTTCATGACGATTATGTTCTTGAATAGCACCAATAGATACTTGACGCATTTGCGCTGAGTAAGCACCCAATAATAGTTGTTGACCTGTTTGTCCAGCTGCGTAGAAGGTACGTTGTACTTGCGTTCCACCAAAAGAGCGATTACTTAATAATCCACCATATTCTCTTGCAAATGGAACACCTTGTGCTACACATTGATCGATAATATTTACACTTACTTCTGCAAGGCGATGCACATTAGCTTCTCTTGCGCGATAGTCGCCACCCTTGATAGTATCATAAAATAAACGATATACACTATCGCCATCATTTTGATAATTTTTGGCAGCATTGATTCCACCTTGTGCTGCAATACTGTGTGCACGACGGCCACTATCTTGAAAGCAGAATGTTTTTACGCTATAACCCAACTCTGCTAATGTAGCAGCAGCAGAAGCTCCAGCCAAACCAGTGCCTACAACAATAATATCAATGCTACGTTTGTTGGCTGGGTTTACCAATTTACAGGTGCTTTTGTAAGTGCTCCATTTTTGAGCTAATTCACCAGCAGGTATTCTATTATTAATCATACTAATTTGAGAATTTGAGAATTTGAAAATATTAACTGATCCAGCCTAAATAAAAGGCAATAGGCATCATCGCAAATGCAATACAAACTATTAAGCTGTACACAATGCCTGCAGTTTTGATCAGAGGATTATATTTAGGATTATTAATACCAATGGTTTGAAAGGCACTAGAAAATCCATGAATCAAATGCCAACAAAGTGCTACAACACCAAGAACATAAACACCCACCACAATCGGGTTGCTAAATTCCTCTTTCATTTCTTCAAACAAATTATGAGGAGCATCGCCACTGTACAAAGCTATTTTAGTTCCAATAAAGAAATCTTTTAAATGAATAACCAAAAATAGGAGAAGTAAACTTCCCAAAATGCCCATGCTACGGCTATACCATTTGCTGGTTGCATTGCCGGCATTGACTGCATATTTTATCGGACGCTTACTATTATTAGCTAAGGTTAGCATTATTCCTTGAATGATATGAGCGAAAAGCCCAACAAACAATCCTATTTCTAAAAAGCGTACAATCCAATTGTGGCTTAAAAAGTGAGCCACTGCATTATAGGTTTCTCCACTGTCATTTAAAAAAATGCAACTATTGGCGACTGAGTGTACAATCAAAAATAAGATTAAGAAGATACCTGTAAAAGCCATTACAAGTTTTTTGCCAATCGAAGAGGTAAAATATTCTTTCCAAGTCATGTTTAAAATAAAATTATAGTGGGCGCAAAGGTATTACAGCAAAATTGAAATAGCAATACTATTATGTTCGCCTCTTGTGAACCATTATCCATCCAAACATTCACCCAATAATCCATTAATGAAGGTGTATCTCCATATTGAAGTCTATCGCTTCACCTTCTCTTTTTGCAGGTTTCCATTTTTTCATTTTTAAAATGGATAAAATAATGTCTTCTTTGCAGCTACAAGCTTGTATAGTAGGGAGTTCTACATTTTTTACTTTACCATCTTTGGATAGGATAAATGTAATCAAAAGTTCGCCTTTGCCTAGCAAGTCAAACATACAGCTATTCTTTTTCTTCAAATAATAATATATCGATGTGGATGATTTTGGATAGGTAAATGCTGGCGTGTATTTTATTTTCTTCCCATCTTCATCAAATTGCCATCCTTTTTTGCATCTATTATGCTTAAAAATTTCTTTCCGTTTAATCTTACCATTTTTATAATATTCAATTTGCTCACCTTCATGCTTTCCCAACACATAATTGGAACGCTTCTTGATCAAATCAGAATGGTAAAAATAAGTCATCCAACTTCCTGTTTTCTTTTGGTACAAATCCATACAGCCTTCCTCTTCTACTTGATGTGTAATAGAATCAAAAAATTGAACGCAATATTCATTATGATTTTTGTACTGTCGCTTTTCTTTTAAGCAATTGGAACCTCGGTAATAATATTTCCATTCGCCAATGGCATAACCTTTTTCATATTTACCGCATTGAATGATATGCCCCAAACTATCGTAATACACAGCATCACCGCTCATTACGCTCAAATTTGTACTTGCCACATGAGCGAACATACGTCGTTTTTGATTTTTGTAAAAGGAAGAGATTGTATAACTTGTATCATTTATTTTTTCAAATACAGTATAATAAAGTGCACTGTCTTTTAGACTCTTATTGCCTTGCGCATCAATGTAGAGTGTATCTTGTTGGGCTAAACATTGTTGTGCAATAAGTGAAATAAAAAGGGGAAAAGCAAAAAGCAAATTTTTCATCATAACGGGTTTAATTGAAGACAAATATAAGTTCAATGCGTTCGAAAAAAAATTATTCTACCCATTGTGCATTTACTTCAACACGAAAATAGTTGAGTTCAGCATTTTTTATTTATTTTCGTGCAATCTTAAAATACATAACCATGAATTCTCCGGAAACTCTATTTCAACAACGCGTAGATGCAGAAATAAAAATTGAAGCTCGAGATTGGATGCCTGATGAATATAGAAAAACATTAATTCGGCAAATATCCCAACATGCACACAGTGAAATTGTTGGCATGTTGCCCGAAGGAAATTGGATAACACGTGCACCTAATTTGCGTCGAAAACTAATTTTAATATCTAAAGTGCAAGATGAAGCTGGACATGGTTTATACCTATATTCTGCTGCCGAAACTTTAGGTATTACGCGCGATCAACTTTTTGATCAATTGCATACTGGCAAAGCGAAATACTCTTCTATATTTAATTATCCAACTTTGACTTGGGCAGATATCGGTGCTATAGGTTGGTTGGTTGATGGTGCAGCAATTATGAATCAAGTCATGTTGTGCCGCACATCTTACGGACCTTATGCACGTGCAATGGTGAAAATTTGTAAAGAAGAAAGTTTCCATCAACGCCAAGGTTATGAATCATTATTGGCATTGAGTAAAGGTTCTGCTGCCCAACAAAAAATGTTACAAGAAGCAGTGAATCGCTGGTGGTGGCCTTCTATCATGATGTTTGGTCCGTCGGATAGTGAAAGTACCAATTCAGAAAAAAGTATGTTATGGAAAATTAAACGACAATCGAATGATGATTTGCGACAACGATTTGTAGATGCAACGATTGACCAAGCACGAATATTGGGTGTCACACTTCCAGATGATAAATTAAAATGGAATGAAGAAAGAGGTCATTATGATTTTGGTGAAATTGATTGGACTGAATTTTGGAATGTAGTGAAAGGCAATGGACCCTGTAATAAACAAAGATTAGAAGCACGTGTAAAAGCATGGAACGAAGGCGAATGGGTTCGTGAAGCTGCCATGGCTCATGCTGAAAAAAGAAAAAAGAAAGCAGCCTAAATTTTTTAAATTGGAAGGAAATACTGACAAGGATTATATTGCTAAAAATAGACATGCCTGGAATGAAAAAACAAGCATTCATGTCGATTCAGAATTTTATCATCATGCTGATTTTTTAGAAGGTAAAACCTCCCTTAAAGAAATTGAATTGGCTTTGCTCGGCAATATTGCAGGCAAAAAAATATTGCATTTACAATGTCACTTCGGTCAAGATACCTTGTCGCTAGCTCGTATGGGTGCCGATGTTACGGGCGTTGACTTTTCAGACAAAGCAATTGCATTTGCACAAAAAACAAACGAAGAGTTAGGATTGAATGCTCAATTTATTTGTTGTGATATCTATTCATTGCCGCAACATTTGCAAAAACAATTTGATATCGTTTTTACCTCTTATGGTACTATAGGATGGTTACCGGATATAGATAAATGGGCTGCGGTAATTGCCCATTTTTTAAAACCAAAAGGGCAATTTGTTTTTGTAGAATTTCACCCAGTGGTTTGGATGTATGATAATCATTTCAAACATATTGCGTATAATTATTTCAATACTGAAGCTATTGTTGAAACAGAAAAGGGAACTTATGCGGATAAAGAAGCGAGCATTGAAATAGAAACGATTTCATGGAACCATAGTTTGAGTGAAGTAATAGGCAATCTCATGAAGCATCAATTACAGTTAATAGATTTTCAGGAATATGATTATTCACCTTATTCTTGCTTTCAGGATCTTGAAGAAATTTCGCCATCTCGTTTTGTCATCAAACATATTGGCAATAAATTACCGATGGTTTATTCTTTGGTGATGGAATCCTGTAGCGAGATTTTTTGAAAAAAAATTTCTGCTACAGGGCAACCACGTAGCGCATTTTTTGAAAAAAAATAATGCTACGTGGCTACCTATTCTTCAAATCTTCATAAATTAATTGCTGAAA
>CAMDVD010000019.1 GCA_945878115.1 Chitinophaga pinensis
AATCAAAAAAAAATTTAATGCAAGCCAACAAATAGATTCATCGACAACTCGTTTTTACACCCAAAATACCATGCCGTTATTATTGCAATTGCACAGCAATGTATTTGTAAAAAATTATGGCGTTGGCTCTTTAAGTACCATAAGCTTAAGAGGAAGTTCTGCTGCGCAAACAAGTGTCACTTGGCAAGGCATGCAGCTCAATAATGCCATGACAGGGCTTTCCGACATTAGCAGTATCCCTGTATCTTTTTTTGAAAATATTAATATTGAATATGGCAACAATATGCAAAGACATACAATCGGCGGAAGTATTCAGTTATCGAATGAAACCAATTTCGACTCTACATCTAAGGATATTCGAGTTGGATTAGGTTATGAATCTTTGCGTAACCAATCTTTATTTTTGAGTAGCTCTTATCATTCCAAAAAAATGTATAATCAATTGAAGGCATTTATTTCTTCTGGGAAAAATGAATATGCTATTGATTATCTAGATAAAAACGAATCTAATTTACTTCAGCATGCAGAATACAAAAACATTGGCTTATTAAATGACTTCGCTTATAAAATGAATGCCTACAATCTTTTCTCCGTGCATGTTTGGATGCAACAAAATATACGAAATATTCCGCCCACAATCTTTGAAGAAAGCAGTGCGAAGGAAGAAAAAACAAATTCATTTCGGTCTATAATCCAATGGAACAAAACAGAAAACAAATGCAAGCAAATATTTTTAACTGGCATGAATAAAGAATATTATGCCTATGTGGATACAAATAGTAAAATAGCCTACAACGCTGATGTAATAAGCATTCCAATGCAATATACTTTGCAATATAGTTTGTACAAGAACCAAAGCGTTTCCATTCAATTTGCTGGTAGTTCAAATCTAATATTACAGCAAAAAGATGCCAATTTAACGAAGGGAAGTGTGTCTTTATTTTACACCATAGAAAATATTGCAAAACGTATTTCCATCGAAACACAAGTACAAAAAGAATACAGTTCTATTTTCCAATTACCATGGGTGATGAAGATTGCAGCTAATGCCAAAGTCATGCGTGGGATAAATTTATTTGCTTCCGTTTCAAAAAACTATCGAGCACCAACCCTCAATGAATTGTATTTCAATCCAGGTGGAAATATAAACTTACAACCAGAGTTAAGTAAGAATTTGGAAAGTGGCATCGCTTACAAACACGCACACAAAAAATCTAATCTAGATGCAGAATGTACAGCCTACCAACGCAAGGTCGACAATTGGATTTCATGGTTTGGTAATGCCATTCTTACTCCTCATAATATCCAACAAGTAGAAAGCAAAGGATTAGAAATAAATGCAAATTATCGCATTCAATTGAGTGCTTTGTCTCACCACAATAAAACGAATCCTACACGCACTGAGGTCGAACCTAAAATAATACATCTAGGGCTTCTATATGCCTATACTTTATCCTGCACCAAGGAATCAAAAATTACAAATGACTTTTCCATTGGCAAACAAATACCGTATGTACCACGTTATCAATTCAAAACAAATATTGGTTTTTCAACAAAAAAAATAGACATGAAATATGTATTCGCTTATACGGGCTATCGATTTGTAACTACGGATGAAAGCCAATATCTAATGCCTTATAAAACTTCAAATCTATTCTTTGCCTATCGACATCATATACGCAGAAGCAATATGGAATACACTTTCAAGGCGTTGAATCTATTCAATGAGCGATATGAAAGTATAGTTGGAAGAATAATGCCTAAAAGAAATTACAGTGTAGAACTATTGTATCATTTCCATTCGTAAAAGACATGTAAATCCCATTTTTAAATGATAGAAAAAAAGAAAAAGATAAAACAAAATCAGTTCTATTTTTCTTAATTTCACGTTTTGTTAAAAAGCATACTTACTGCAAAACAATACCGATAGAATATTTTTTTTAATCCAAAATATTGCAATAGGATGCAAGCACAGAATAAATTTGAAAGAAAACGAAGATGGTAGTAAAAGAAAAAATAAGTGAATTACTGAAAAGGCTGAATGATGGTGTATTTGAAAAAGAAGAAGCCATTGCGCTTACCCTTCTTTCGGCAATTGCAGGTGAAAGTATTTTTCTATTAGGCTCACCTGGTGTCGCAAAAAGCTTAATTGCTCGTCGACTTAAATTTGCATTCAAAGACGGTCAATCCTTTGAATATTTAATGAATCGATTTAGTACACCTGATGAAATATTTGGGCCAGTTTCTATTTCACAACTCAAAGACCACGACAAGTACGAACGTATCGTCAACAATTATTTACCTTCTGCAACCGTAGTATTTTTAGATGAAATTTGGAAAGCTGGACCTTCTATACAAAATGCATTGCTAACTGTACTCAATGAAAAGCTCTATCGCAATGGAGAACAAGAAATTAAAGTGCCAATGAAAGCATTGATTTCTGCATCGAATGAACTGCCGAATAAAGGAGAAGGATTAGAAGCTTTATGGGATAGATTTTTAGTCCGATTGATTGTAGATAGCGTACATGAAAAAGAAAGCTTCAATGCGATGATTTCAAAACCATTAAATGCGTATGCAGATACAGTTACAGAAGAATTAAAAATTACAGAACAAGAATATTCTACTTGGCACGCACGCATAGATCAAATTCAACTTCCTGAAAATGTATTTAATATCATACATGTAGTTCGAAGCTATGTAGAGGAATACAATGAGAAAGAAGAAAACAAAGAAAAACAAATTTATATTTCAGATAGAAGATGGCGCAAAATAGTTAGGCTATTAAGGACCTCCGCTTTTTTAAACAATCGTTTGGCAGTGGATTTGATGGACTGTTTTTTAATTAAAGAATGCTTGTGGAATGAAGCAGAGCAGAAACAAACCGTTTCTCAATTTGTTCAAGATGCTATTCAAAAACATGGCTATGCATTATCTTTAGATTTAACCGACTTAAAAGCTGAAATAAAAGAATTTGATGCAGATGTAAAATCAGAAACCAGCTTTATTCAAGAAGAGAATGTAACAGAATTAGCGCCACACCATAAGGACTATTATAGGATAATTGGAATGCCATTTGAATCTGCCATACTCATTGAAGATTATAAAAAATTAAATACCCAAACAGAAAGTTATATGTTGTTGTATAGATTTGGTTTTCAATACCACAACGAATATAGTCAGCATGGATCTTATAAGATTAGAAAAGGATTGAACCAATTCATCTACATCAATGGCACAGAATATAAATTGAATGCCATAGTTAAAGCGCAACAAAAAAACACCTACAAAACAGCCCCCCCCAAGCGCTTTACGAGAATGGGAAAATAGAGTACAAGTCATACAAACATCTACTAATTCTTTCAAGTCATTAATAGACGAATATCGAAACAATGACATGATTCATTTACGGGTAAATTTATTCGTTGATCCTATGCATGCAAAAATCATTGAAACAAATTTACAAGACATAGAAAGAGAAATTGAAAAGCTAGAGGTAGAAGTAAATAGGATTAAACATTACTATGAAAATATCAATTCGCCAGCCGCAATGGATTCAACAACATAATCAATAGAGGCGAATCGTGATAAATCCATTCAATAAATTTGAAACATTTGGCATCATTGCCAATCGTGGAAAGCGAAAGAAAATAGCCCGTACAATTTTCGAACACATGCTTGAGCTTTCTGAGCGAAGCATCGGCATTCCCAATACGGAAACAGAAAATTTTACTACTGCCATAGACACTATTTTAGCGAATGAAAGTATACGTTCACTTTGCCAACAACAAGACCCTCAATTAATAGAAAAAATAACGATAGATATTTTAGATTTCATCAACAATACAAAAAAAACAATCAATAAAACAGCAGACCCTTTCGTTAAAGAAAATGAACTAAAGAACATATTTCAAAATTCCAATAAAGAGAAGTTCCAAAATGATTGGAAAGTAGTAAAACGCTATCTAGACGATACTTATAGTAGAAAAGAAATAGACCCTAGTTTTTATGAACAGGAATTTAAAAATAGTTTTGAAAATAAAAAATTAGAAAAAAATCCAACCCAAAGTTTTGAAAGTATTCAAGAACATTTCATTGAAAAATGGAGCGCATTGATTCAATAAAAACAAGCGAAATGGGAACAAGAAATTATAGAATTAGAAAGAAGACGATTTTGCAATGAACTTTTTGAGCAAATAGAAGAATTAGAAAAATTACAAGAAGAGTTAGAACCATTTACAAATGAGATAAGCCGACTATGGGACCTGAGTAAAGGTAAATGGCAAAGTGTAAATTTTGATATTTTGAATCGCTATGCCGAATTATTAAAAAAGGATAAGGCCTTGCAAGATCTAGCAGAAATGCTGGGTAGAATGCGACAAACAGAAAAGGAAGTGGAAGAAAAGTCCTTTAGTACTATCGATATCAAGCAACAATGGAAATTGGAATACGCTAGCAAAGCAGACTTAATTGGCATCAAAGAAAGTGATGATTTGAGCAGTCTACTCCCTACGGAAACGGCCTTACTAGCCGACGAAACCATGCAATTTATATTCTTCAAAAAGTTTGCCGAAAAGAAATTACAAACCTTTGAATACCAAGCCAATATTTTATCTAATAATGAAGAAACGAATAAAAAAAAGGAACAAGATGAAGACGCGCAAGGGCCATTTATTATTTGTGTAGATACCAGTGGATCTATGCATGGAACTGCAGAAAATGTCTCTAAAACACTTTGCTTTGCTATCCTAAAAATTGCCATTCGCGACAATCGTAAGTGTTTTCTAATCTCTTATTCAACACAATTGATGACCTTGAATTTAACAGATTTCAAAACCTCCATAGACAAACTCATTGAGTTTTTGTCGATGAGTTTCAACGGCGGTACGGATGCAACACCAGCCATGCAAGAAGCCTTGAATCTATTGGAAACAGACGAATTTCGCAAAGCAGATATTATTATGCTATCTGATTTTATCATGCCTGATTTTGAATTACCCATACAAGTACAAATATTAAAGGCTAAAGAAAAGAAAACCCAATTTCACAGCCTTGTAATTGGCACCATTAGAAATCCAACCACCATCAAAGACTTCAACAATAATTGGTTGTATGACACCAACAATCATAATAGCATGTTGACATTGGTAAAAAATTTGAAGACGTTTTAATGTTGAAATTTCTATATTTTAGATGAGCCCTTATCAAAAAAAATATCTAAAAAATAAACCACAATAATTACATTTGAGAAATGAAATTTCAGAATTTGAATTTGCAAATGAAAGTTTAAATCTTAATTAAAAAATACTTACAAACGAAATGACATGAAGCACATTACATTTCTACTTTCTTTTTGTTTATTCCTCATGATTTCTTGTGCCGAAAAATGCCCAAATGAGTTACAAGGTGTTTGGAGAAATAACAATGAAAAATGTCAAATAAAATTTGGTAAAGACTTTACCTTTATTGCAGATAAACTTCCACTAGATGTAATAAATGCGCATGCAGTAGAGCCAGGTCTAAAATTCAGCATCAGTGGAAAAGGAAAATATGAAGTAAAGAAAAATATTATCCGATTAAATTTTACTAAAGGCGGATGGTATGAAATCGACTACAAAAACGCAAGCACTTTATCCCTAGAATTAAATGAAGAATCTGGAGGTTCTATTATTAAGCTTAATTCCATTCGATAATGCGCAATCAGTATAAGTAGCTTGACTAGAAGGGGTCTTGCAACCCACGTCGTATGTTTCTGTATCTTACTCGTTTTTCAACGTTCTTTTATATTCTACCACATTTTCTCTTTGTAAATAGACACTAATTACAAAAATTCATCATTCCAAACTTGAACTCCAAAAAAAAGTTTATTGAATATTGTAAATACTTTTTCTATTTTTATAGATTGTAATCACCTATCACAAAATAAATACTATGAAAAAATCTCTACTGCTTATCTTATGCATGCTCTGCATGATACAAGTAAACTGGGCCCAATGCACACTCACTAATGCAACTAGTTGCAAGTGTGAAGACTCCTTACAAACCAATTGCGATTTGTTGCCAGATATGGTAGTTTCAAAATATGCAATCCTCACTTATAATGGAGGACCTGCTGAATATTCGCAAACTGCACCTCTTCCAAATCGAGGTAGATTAACCATTACAGGCTCTACTCCCAACTTAGGCTTTGGACCATTGGAAGTAAAAGGTGTGGATCAAAACGGCTATCAATGGTTTCTTTGCGGAACAGATACTATTTCAGTTTATAATCCAAGTGCTTCAACAAGCATAGTACCCAATTGCCCAAATGGCGCAAATAATCCGCATCAATTATTGATACAAGATATCTATCACAAAAATGGTAATATAATGACGTATAGTGAACGTAAGACTGGTCACATGACGTATCACCCAACCCATTCTCATTACCATGTTGACGATTGGGAAATTTACACCTTAAGAATTCCCACATCGGATCCAAATCCTTTACATTGGCCAATCGTTTCGCAAGGACATAAAGTTGGATTTTGTCTAATGGATTATGGCAACTGTTCTTCTAATCCGCAACACTGCCAAGACTCAGCAGGTAATTATTTGACAAATGCGGATTTTGGATTACAATATAATTTGGATGCTAACTATAATTGCTCTCCAACCATTCAAGGTATTGGTGTTGGACATTTAGATATTTATTGGAATACATTGGATGGACAATGGATTCCAATTCCGCCAGGTACTTGCAATGGATTATATGCCATTGTTATTGTAGTTGATCCAGACGATCATTTCTTAGAATCCAACGAAAACAATAATTACACATGGGACTATTGGACCCTAACCCAACAAGTATCTTCTAACCCAATTGTTGAAATCACTTCCGAAAAATCTGGTGTCGTTTGCCAAGGCGATTCTATTACATTAACAGCCACAGCAGGTACTGATTTCTCATGGTCCAATGGCGCACACACACAAAGTATCACTGTTCCTTCTAATACGATGGATTACACATGCACTGTAACTACTTATTGCGGCACGGTAACATCTCCTCCTTTTCATGTAACACAAGTATCTTCACCATTGCCAATTGCAGTTGGAGATACGGTTTGTAATGCAGGTATAGATACACTCACAGCAACTGGAAGTGGCAACTTAAATTGGTATGATGGTAGTAATAATTTGGTTGGAACAGGTAACACATTTTACACACCAAATATTTCAGTGCCAACTACCTATTACGTAGAAAATGTAACCACCCATAATGATACACTTTTTGCACCACCAGCCGATTATGAAATGAGCGTAGGTGGATATAGCAATGCAAGTCACTATTTAGTTTTTGATTGCTTTTCTCCTTTCAATTTACAATCTGTAAAAGTTTGGTCTCGATCTGTGGGTAATAGAACCATCACATTGGAAGATTCTACAGGCGCCATTTTACAAACTGCAACAGTAAACATTGGATTAGATATGCAAACCGTTCCTTTAAATTTCAATATCACACCAGGTGTAAAATATCGTTTGCATTGCGCAGCACCAGATAGCCTTTACAGGAATAATGGTAACGGCGTAAGTTTTCCTTATGAAGTACCTGGCGTAGTGAGTATATGGAGTTCTGATGCAGGAAATGTGGGCTACTATTATTTCTACGATTGGAAAATCGCAACCACAAATTCTACTTGCCCTAGCACAAAAGTGCCAGTGGTAGCCTATGTAAAACCTTGTTATCCTGCAGGTTTGGATGATGTATTTGGTCAGTCCATTCAAGTTTATCCTAATCCGAATAATGGAAATTTCACCTTGAGCTTTGAAAATAGTACGACGGACAATTTTACCATTCAAATTCTAGATTGTGTTGGCAAACTTGTTTACAGTAAAGATATCCAAAACTTTTCTGGCAAATACAAAGGCGACATTCATGTGAAAGATTTAGCAAAAGGAGTTTACATGCTCAATTTGAATCATGAAGGAAAATCTTACAATACTAAATTAATTATTAAATAAGATTTGAGCATGACTAAAATCATCTTTCGAATAGCATTGCTACTTAGTATTTGCAATTTTTCTGCAAGAGCACAAACGGCTTGGACAATTTATAAAACCAACAATTCAGCATTATTAGACAACGGTATCAAAGCAGTATCTATCGATAACAACAACCACAAATGGGTTGGATGTGCCTATGGTTTAGGCGAGTATAATGATACCACATGGACGATGTATACGACACTTAATTCTGGTCTGCCTGATGACAATATTTCATCTATCAAAATCGATAAAAATAACGTAAAATGGATAGGTACAAATAATGGTGGGTTGGCAAAATTTGATGGTACTACATGGACAGTTTGGAACACTATCAATTCAGGACTTCCAAGTGATGAAATAAAATGTATTGCGTTCGACACCTTAGGTAATAAATGGCTCGGAACTGCAAATGGCTTAGTGAAGTTTGATGATACCAATTTTACAGTTTGGAACCACAACAATACACCTTATTTTTTAATTGTTATTCATGCCATTGCTATTGACAAAAATAATGTCAAATATATAAGTAGTCTTAATTCTGGACTTTTCTATATGACGGATACAAACTTTATACATTACAATGTGTCAAATTCCTATTTACAAGACAATTTTGTTTTTTCAATAGCACTCGACAGTAGCCAAAATCGCTGGTATGGTACAGCTGGCAAGGGTATCATGTCACAACATACCGACTCAATCACTTGGGAATGGTATTATCCAGGTAATACGCCTGCTGATTCTGCATGGACTGTAAATTGTATTTTGATTGACTCTATGCAACATAAATACATGGGTAGTCATTTGACTGGTTTGGTTAAATATGATGGAACGAATTGGACCTATTGGGAAACCTATAATTCGCCAATGCCAAGTAATAGAGTCAACACTATAGCACAAGAAAAGCAAGGCATTTTTTGGATAGGAACAGACAATGGCTTAGCTCGATTTGACGAAAGCGTGCCAACAAATATTGCAGAGAATATTTTCTCGTCTCAAATCAATATTTATCCCAATCCAGCTAAAGACAAAATCAATATTATTTTACAAACTACAAATGCAGAAAATCTATCTCTTGAAATACTAGATATCTATGGTGTACTCCATTTAAAAACTTCACTTCATTCAGGAAATAATTTCTTAGCATTACCAGAAAATAATTTTGGTTCTGGCATTTATTTTTATCGATTAAATCAGAATGGAAGAGTTGGTAGAACGAGTAAATTAGTAGTTAGTAATGAGTAGTTAGTAGTTCTACTTTGAAATTTGGAATTTGACTTTTGGAATTTAAAAATAAGCACATGAAAAAACAAACTTTATGCTACCTACTAATTTTCTTCTTTTGTGCGTTCAATCTCATGTCCTGCGCACCGGCTGGACATACTGCTGCTAGCTATGGTTTCTTTTCCGGCATCTTACATGGCTTCCTTTTTGTTTTTGCATTGATAGGAAAACTGTTTGGTGTTCATTGTGGTATTTATGCCGAACACAATACTGGGTTCTTTTATTGGCTAGGTTTTATTATCGGGATCGGCGGACTTGGCGGTGGCGGTAGAGAAGCGGCAAGAAGAAGGTAAAGGAGGATTTGATAAAAAATTGGAGCTTCAAAGACAAACTCAGAAGTAAAAAAAGAATGATTAACAACAGAGACATAGAGAGGCAAACACCCAGCAACGCTGTGGCAAAAAATAAATATTTAACACAGAGTCACACAGAGGCAAACTCAGTGCAACTCCGTGGCAAAACTCCCTGTAACTCTGCGGTAAAAAAAATTAAACACAGAGTCTCACAGAGGTAAACTCAACGCAACTCTGTGGTAAAAAAAAATAAACACAGAGTTACACAGAGGTAAACTCCCTGCAATTCTGTGGCAAAACTCAGTGCAACTCTGTGGCAAAACTCAGTGCAACTCTGTGGTAAAAAAGAATATGAAACACAGAGGCAAACTCCCTGCAACTCTGTGGCAAAACTCAGTGCAACTCTGTGGTAAAAAAGAATATTAAACACAGAGTTTCACATAGACAAACTCCCTCATACCAATAAATCTCAGCTCGCATATCTAACATCTTCTCCCTATATTTACCATTTCTAATTCATGTTGAATAACCTTGGTCAATATATCAAAACAGGATTTCAAGAATTGCGTACCAATCAATTACGTACTTTTCTGTCTTTGCTAGGTATTGCTATTGGCGTATTTTGTGTCATCAGCGTATTAACCGTTTTTGATAGTTTAGAAAAAAATATCCAAAGCAATATGGAGTCTTTAGGCAGTAATGTTTTGTATGTTGGCAAATTTCCATGGATTCCCGAAGGTGAAGGTGAATATGCTTGGTGGAAATATAAAGCTCGTCCTGTTTGCAATTATGACGAAACACAAACAATAGCGAAAAACGCACCTAGTGCTGCCTTTGCTACCTTATGCTATTCAGACGAATCCCAAAACATTCAATTCCAACAACGAGATGTAAAAGGCGTAAGCATTTTCGCAGTTACGAGTAATTTTGAAAAACTACAACCAATCGACATCACCGAAGGTCGTTATTTTTCCATCAGTGAAATGCAAGGCTTTCAAAGCAATGGCGTAGTCATTGGGTCAACAGTAGCAAGTGAATTATTTGGCAATAATATTAGTCCAGTAGGGAAAAGTATACGTCTATTTTCTAAACAATATTCTATACTTGGGGTCTTAAAAAAACAAGGCAAAACCATGACTGGTTTTGATTTTGACAATGGTGCAATAGTGGCTTACAATTATTTGAGTTCGTTTAGAAAAATTGATAATAATAATTCAAATGGGTTCACAGATCCAATGATGATGGTGAAAGCAAAGAATGGATACAATTTGAAAGAAATGAAATATGAAATCAAATCCATTCTTCGGGCGAAAAGAAAATTACGCCCCAGAGAAGCAGATAATTTTTCATTCAATCAATTAGATGCCATACAAAATGGCATCAGCGCCATCTTCGTCAACTTCAATATTTTTGGTTGGTTGATTGGTTTATTTTCTTTGGTGGTTGGTAGCTTTGGCATCGCCAATATCATGTTTGTTTCGGTCAAAGAAAGAACTACATTTATTGGTGTTAAAAAAGCAATTGGTGCAACATCCACCGCTATCCTTTCCGAGTTTTTAGTAGAGTCTGTAATCCTTTGTTTATTGGGTGGCTTTATAGGTATACTACTTGTATTTCTGCTCACATTAGTCTTATCCGGACCAGTAGGTTTTCCTATCACTATTTCACTCAACAATTTTTTAATCGGCATTACCATCAGTATTGTGGTTGGCATTTTGGCTGGCATCATTCCTGCCAAACGTGCTGCAGGCTTAAATCCTGTTGTTGCAATTCGAAGTTAGAATATACCGTTTGTGAAAATAAACACTGTTCCATTTTAGAAAATTCTGCTCCTTCGGTTTCGTACCTTCACTAAACATTATAATTTTATTATTGTATTCTATACCAGCATCTAGCTAGGTTTGTGGGGACACAAACCTAGGGGAATGAGAAGAAAATCCTGCTCCAATGGTTTCGTGTCTTCACAAAACATTAAACCTTTCTCATTTGTACTCTACGCAAATATTTTCGCAAGGAATTTCTTCATATCGCTCCATGACTTCTTGTCGCCAGCTTCGTTATAGCGAATCGGCATTTTAAATTTCAATCCTTTTGCAGTGGCTTCTGGATTGGTAAAGGCATGAGTTGCACCAGGGTAAACTATGAACTGAAATTTCACTTTCATGGAGTCGAGATTATTTCTGAAATGGGTGATGTCTTCTTTACTTACAAACTTATCATCACCTCCGTGACAAACTAATATCTGGGATTTGGTGCTTCCGGCTGTAGCAGGTACGCCAGCAAGGCTTCCATGAAAACTAACAACACCTTTAAAATCCATGCCCATCTTAGCTGCATTCAAAACCATACTTCCACCGAAACAATAACCCATGGCAGCCAATTTACTTGCGTCAGTTTCTGGATATTCTTTCAATTTCATGACGGCAGCTTCAATGCGTCCTTTTGCCAATTCTGGGTTTTGATAAAAAGGAGTAGCATACTCGCCAGCTGTTTTTGGATCTTCAGCTATCTTCCCATCACCATACATATCTACAGCCATGGCAATATACCCCAAAGAGGCCAGCATACGAGCTCTTGTACGAACGTATTCATTACTCCCCCACCATTCATGCACGATAATAATACCAGGACGTTTCCCCTTTTTAGAAGCATCATAAGCGATATAACCTTTCATGGTAAGACCATCTTTTGTATAGGAAATTTCTTCTCCTTTAATGGTGCTTTTCTTAGCAGTGCTTTGTGCAAATGTTGTACTTGTCATCAGGATGTTTGTCAAAAAAAACAGCCCGATGATGCGTAAATAGATATTCATTTTTTGTTTTTATTTATCGCTAAAAGTAAACCATTCTGCGAACTTTCCCAATCTTGCTTTTAAATCTCATCTCCTCATAACAATACACTTCCCATCAGTAGAATGCAAGGATTCGAATTTAAATTTGAAGGCAAATAAGAATTAAAAGTAATAGAATAAAAATGGTTTATTATGATACAAAAAACATTGGGTCAATAGAACAAAAATTTTAGTGTTGGCTACCAACTCGATAGAACAATGACGTAAAATAAATTGCTAACTCATTTACAATTCACAATTACCCATTTACAATTTAATAATATCACAAGCACAAATCACTCAAGGTAAACAAGCTACCATTCACCACATTAAAATCTACATCCGCTGCAATACCATTGACATGACCTTTACAATTGTGCTGCCACATCAACCAATTTCTTTGTATACGAGGTTCCGACACTTGCTCGTAATGCGCAGCCCAATAAGGATATTCATCAAATTGTGTTCCTAATCTTTTTTCGTAAAAATCAACGTTGGAATAAATGAGCGGCTTATGTTTATACTTCTTTTCCAAGGTATTCAAACACTCTTGCAATGCATTGCGCAACTTCACATCTGGCATGCCAAATCGCTCTTCAATATCTACTATCGGCGGCAAATCTCCTTCTTCCAATTTGACCTTCGATATAAAATATTCTGCTTGCGACTTCCCACTTTTATTCGCATGAAAATATAAATAAGCGCCTCTGATTAAAGGCTTAGTCTGCAAGGCTTTCCAATTACAAGAAAAACAATTATCTACTAAATTGGTGCCTTCGGTTCCTTTCACAATAGCGAAAGATAAATGCTGTCCTTGGTCTGTCATTTTACTTACCAAATCCCAATCAATATCTTTTTGATAACGTGATACATCAATGCCATGTGTTGTATATCCTGCTGGAATACTTATGCCGAAGTTGGCATAAATAATAGGTTTCTTCGCAAAATAAAATCGATCGGCTATGTATAATCCTACCATTAAAAGTAGAAAAAAACCAAGACCAATTCTTTTATTGAGTGACATGCAATATAAATGACAAATGTGAAAATAAAGAAAGGCACAACATCTTATGCAATGCGCGACCCGTCCATTTTGTAAAGGAAAACAAATTATACGAAGTACAAACAAGAATTTGATGGAAAATAAAATATATTTGGACATTCATCGTTTAATAGCCCTTATGAAAAAATACTTACTGCTTATTCTCCTTAGCGCATGTCATTCCTTGCAAGCTCAAGTAGTAGGTGGACAAAGAGCATTTGAATTTTTGCGACTTTCTCCAAGTCCACATATCAGTGCATTGGGCGGCATATCCATCATCAGTCCAACCAAAGATGTAATGATGAGTATGGCAAATCCTGCGCTATTAAGACCAGAATTTCATACACATCTCGGCTTAAATTACAACTCCTATTATGCCGATACCAAAGTCATGAATCTTTTCTATGCGCACCACGCACCAAGCATCAATACGACCTTTGGATTTGGCATTCATTATTTAAAATATGGCACGTTTACATTGACCGATGCACTTGGCAATATCAATGGCGATGGACATGCAGTAGACTATGCGATACAATTCAATGCTTCTAAAAGTTATTTAGAAAAATGGCGTTTTGGTACTGCATTAAAATTGGCAAACTCCCAATTACTTACAAAAAAATCAAGTGCCATCTTATTTGATTTTGGTTTGACTTATGCCGATACAAATAGCCAGTGGTATTTTGGTGCAGCCATCAAAAATGCAGGCATTGCTTTGAAAAAATATGACCCAAACGAATCACCACCTATGCCTTTAGATTTACAAATAGGCATCACCAAAAAATTTAAAAAAGCGCCTTTTTCTTTCATGATGTTAGGCCATCATTTATACCAATGGGATGTGCGATATGATAATCCTGCCGACCAAGTGAGCAATCAATTATTATTTTCGGATACAACAAGCTCCACCAAAACAAAGAAATATTTCGCCGACAAATTCTTTAGGCATATTGTATTTGCATTGGATGTCAATTTAGGCAAACGTTTAGAATTCAGTGTAGGGTACAATCACCTACGACGCTCTGAATTAGCCATTTCTGAACGCAAAGGCATGTCTGGATTTTCATTAGGTGGCGGACTGTATGCCAATAAATTTACGATCCATTACGCACAATCCTACTACCATATTGCTGGTCCTTATCATGAAGTCGGTATCAACTTCCGTATGCACGACATCATTGGATTTGGCAAGGGCGGCAATAAAATAAATTGGGCAGAAAAATATGCGAGTAGTTATAATTAAATATTCCCATCTATTTCTAATGCATCATTTGGGCGGCAGGCACGCTATCCGTTTCAATCTTTTTGCTTCAGAGCAAGCAAAAAGGATTTCCACTTCTATCGTTGCCGCGACACACCTACAACTTCAGTTTCAAAACATCTTGCTCTTTTCCTTCTGTCAAAATTAAAAAACAGATCAAGCATCAAAATATTAATCCATGCGAACTCTATTTACCCATATCAAACAATTAGTACAAACTAGACATAAGCTTAATCAAGCACAAGCCGTTCGTGGCAAAGAAATGGCGATACTACCACAGCTAGAAAATGCATGGCTTTTGATTGAAAATAATATCATTTTGGATTATGGTACAATGGAACAATTACCTGAAAATATCCATGCCGACAAAACAGAAAATTTATCGAACAGAATAGTATTACCGATGTGGTGTGATTCGCATACCCATCTTGTCTTTTCACATTCTCGCGAACTAGAATTTATAGACCGAATACATGGATTATCTTATGAAGAAATAGCCAAACGAGGTGGAGGTATATTAAACTCGGCAAGACGAATGCAAGAAATAAGCGAAGCTGAATTATACGATATTTCATTACCCAAATTAGAAGAAGTAAAGCAACTCGGCACTGGTGCAATCGAGATTAAAAGTGGCTATGGGCTTAGTGTTGCTGGCGAATTAAAAATGCTTCGTGTGATACGCAAGCTGATGGAAAATTCAAATCTAGATATCAAAGCAAGCTTCCTAGGTGCTCATGCATTTCCTGTAGAATACAAAGAAAATCACGAGGCATATATCCAATTAATTATCGAAAAGATGTTGCCTCAAATTGCTGATGAAGGATTAGCAGATTATATAGATGTATTTTGTGAGCGAGGCTTTTTTAATGTAGACGAAACCGATCGTATACTTACAGCAGGTGCTAAATACGGACTCAAACCAAAAATTCATGCGAATCAATTATACAATAGTGGCGGTGTACAAATAGGTGTAAAACACAATGCCATCAGCGTTGATCATTTGGAAACTATGGACGATGAGGAAGTAAATTGTTTGCTCCAATCAAACACCATGCCTACGCTATTACCAGGTGCTGCATTTTTTTTAGCCATGCATTATCAACCCGCTCGAAAGCTAATAGACGCAGGGCTTCCAGTCGCATTGGCAACGGATTACAATCCAGGTTCTTGCCCTAGCGGCAATATGAATTTGATTCTATCCTTAGCATGTACCCAAATGAAAATGACGCCAGAAGAAGCCATTAATGCTTGTACGATGAATGGTGCAATTGCTATGGAATTACAAGATACTTTAGGTAGTATTTCTATTGGCAAAAAAGCTAAATTAATTATCACAAAACCAATTTCTAGTCTGGCCTATTTGCCTTATTCATTTGGTAGTAATTGTATTGAGCGGGTGGTGATTTAAAATTCCAAATGTCAAATCCCAAATTCCAAAATCTAAATACTTTCTACTACTTACGATTGTCAGCACGGGGCTACACCCATCGCTTCTATATGTCGCCCTTTCAGTGCTAGGGTGTTGTGTTTTCTAACTACTAAATACTCAAATCTAACTACTTTTTACTTTCGACTTCCTTTCTAAATACTAACTACTTTTGACTTTTCCGCAATGGGCTGCACCCATCGCTTTTATATGTCGCCCTTTCAGGGCTGAGGATTGTATGTTCATAGATTGTTGCCTTTTTCTAACTACTAACTACTCAATACTAACTACTTTTTACTTTCTACTAACTACTTACGACTTACGACTTACGACTTACGACTTCCCTCCCATCCTATCATTGCTTGCTTGCGTATAAGCCCCCAACGATACCCACCTAATGCGCCGCTAGCTTGAATGACACGGTGACAAGGAATTAAAAATGCGATAGGATTATTGCCAATGGCTGTTCCAACTGCACGAGATGCTTTTGGATGTTCTAATTCTTGGGCAAGCTTTCCATACGATGTTAATTCCCCACTTGGAATTTTTAATAATGCTGCCCAAACTTTCAATTGAAAATCTGTTCCTTTGAGATGTAAGGACAATGGCTTATTTGCATGTAAGGTGCTAAAAAACTGAATAACTTCAGCATGGATCTCATTCGCTTCCTGCACCAATAATGCATTCGGAAATTGTTTCTTTAAGGACAGCAGTATATCCTCATTTTCTTCTAGAAAAACTAAATGACAAATTCCTTTATCGGTAGATGCAATCAACATTTTGCCGAACGGACTTTCTGCTTCACTATATTGAATTTGAAGTGACGCGCCTCCATTCTTGTATTCGGCTGGCGTCATGGCAACTATGCCAATAAACAAATCATGCAATCGACTAGTGCTTGAAAAATTTGCTTCTGTGGCAACATCAAACAATGTCATTTGTTTTTCTCTCAGTAAATTCTTTGCATATTCCAATCGTAAGAACTGCATAAATCTCTTTGGGCTAATCCCAGCCCATTCCGTAAATAATTTTTGAAAATGCGTTGGACTTAGATGGACATGTTTTGCTATGTCATCAAGGCTAGGTTGCTGTTTATAATGCATATTGATAAATGCAATCGCATCTGCAATACGTTGAAAATTCCACTCTTTTTGATTTGTCATCAAACACAAATGTAGCAGTGAACGCCAATAAATAAAATCCGAATATTGTGGAAAATGAATTCCTATCCTTTCAACACACCACGACTAATGACGATACGTTGTACTTCACTAGTACCTTCATAAATCTGTGTAATTTTTGCATCACGCATCAATCGTTCAACATGAAAATCTTTGACATAGCCATAACCCCCATGAATTTGCACTGCTTCAGAAGTTACTCTTTGCGCAATTTCAGAAGCAAATAATTTTGCCATTGCCGATGCCATATCATAATTCAAATGTTGGTCTTTAAGCCAAGCTGCTTTCATACAAAGCAAACGTGCCGATTCAATATCTGTTGCCATGTCGGCCAATTTGAATTGTATGGCTTGATGATTCATAATTTCGGTACCAAATGCCTTACGTTCTTTAGAATATTTCAACGCCAATTCATACGCGCCACTAGCAATACCAAGCGCTTGTGCAGCAATGCCAATACGCCCACCACTCAATACTTTCATGGCAAACGTAAATCCAAACCCATCCTCACCGATTCTATTTTCTTTTGGCACTTTCACATCTTGAAACATGATGGAATGTGTATCACTTCCACGTATGCCCATTTTATTTTCTTTAGCACCAACAGTCACCCCATCCCAAGCTTTCTCTACAATAAATGCATTGATACCTCTATGCTTTTTCTCTACATCTGTTTGCGCTATCACCAAATAATGCGTAGCAGAATTTCCATTGGTTATCCAATTCTTAGTACCATTTAATAAATAATAATCTCCTTTATCTTCAGCGGTAGTTCTTTGTGAAGTGGCATCACTACCCGCTTCTGGTTCCGACAATAAAAATGCACCGATGACTTCACCACTGGCAAGAGGTACTAAATATTTTTGTTTTTGCTCTTCACTTCCAAAAGTTTCTAAACCCCAACACACTAATGAATTATTAACACTCATCACCACAGAAGCAGAAGCATCTACTTTTGAAATTTCCTCCATGGCTAAAACATAGGATATAGTATCCATGCCTGCTCCACCATATTTTGGATCTACCATAATGCCCATCATCCCAAGCTCACCCAATTTTTTAATTTGTTCAGCTGGAAATTTTTGATGCTCATCTCGATCGATAACACCAGGCAATAATTCAGTTTGAGCAAAATCTCTAGCTGCTTGTTGAATCATCAATTGTTCTTCGGTATATTGGAAATTCATGTCGTGGTTGTTTTAATTAGGTCACAAACATACTATTCAAATTCCAAAGGGCAAATTCCAAAGGTAAAAATTCCAAATTCCAAAGGTGAACTTTTTGACTTTCGACTTATTATTTATTCCTTGCGCCTTACCACTTACATACTTACGCCTTATGCCTTATTCCTTGCGCCTCACCACTTACATACTTACACCTTATGCCTTATGCCTTACGCCTTACAACTTATGACTTTCTACTTTCGACTTTCAATTTATTATATTACTTTTGCCCACTTAATTTACGCTTACATGATTTTGACTGCAATTACATTAGGATTTATTTTAGAAAAAGTAATTCTGGTGTCTATAATATTAGGTGGTTCTTTAGGAATTGCGATGTATAGCACATGGGCTGAACGTAAGGTTGCTGCTGTGATGCAGGATAGACGAGGTCCAAATAGAGCTGGTCCATTCGGGTTATTTCAACCGCTAGCCGATGGATTGAAATTATTCATGAAAGAAGAAATCATCCCTACCCTTTCGAACAAGTTTTTATTCATATTAGGACCTTCATTGGCTATGCTTATGGCATGTATGACGAGTGCGGTTATCCCATGGGGACCAAATATTGTTCATGCGGATGGCAGTGTTTTTACATTACAAGTAGCCGATATCAATATTGGTATTCTCTTCATCTTTGGTGTAGTGAGCTTGGGTGTGTATGGCATTATGCTAGGCTCGTGGGCGAGCAATAATAAATATTCATTATTAAGTGGTTTGCGTGCTGCAGCACAAGCAGTTTCTTACGAATTGGCGATGGGCTTAAGTTTGATTGCATTAGTGATGATGTCAGGTAGTCTTAGCATGCGCGAAATTGTAGAGCAACAACATGGATTCTGGGACAATGGTTATTTTACTTGGAATTTTTTCAAACAACCATTGGCATTTATCATTTTCATCGTTTGCTCATTCGCCGAATTAAATCGCGCACCCTTTGATTTATCAGAATGTGAAAGCGAATTAGTTGGCGGTTACCATACCGAATTTAGTTCCATGAAATTAGGCTTTTATCTATTTGCCGAGTATATCAATATGTTTATCACCTCCATTATTTTGAGCTCTTTATTTTTTGGCGGTTATAATTATCCAGGCATGGATTGGGTTGCTCTGCATGTTTCACCACTTTTCGTTTCTATCATTGGCGTCCTCGTTCTTTTAGGAAAAGCAGTTGCATTTATTCTATTTTTCATGTTTATCCGTTGGACGCTTCCTCGCTTTCGCTATGATCAATTAATGGATTTAGGTTGGAAAAGTTTAATACCTTTGGCTCTATTCAATATGCTAGTTACTGGCGCAATTATTCTTGCATTTCAAAAATAAATTAATACTAAATATGCCTTATACCAATATATCCACCAAAGCAAAACAAGTAGACAGACGTCCGATGAATTTCATGGAAAGAATTTATTTGCCTGCTATCGCGAAAGGTTTAAAAATAACCTTAGGTCATATTTTCCAACCAAAAGCAACTATCAATTATCCAGAAGTAACACGTCCATTTAGTTCAACTTTCCGTGGCTTACATATTTTAAATCGCGATGAAGAAGGACGTGAAAAGTGCACTGCATGTGGATTGTGTGCACTATCCTGTCCAGCCGAGGCAATTACGATGGAATCTGCTGAACGAAAAACTGGTGAAGAGCATTTGTACAAAGAAGAAAAGTATGCAGCTCAATATGAAATCAATATGTTGCGTTGTATTTTTTGTGGCCTATGCGAAGAAGCATGCCCTAAAGATGCTATTTATTTGACCCAAACTTTTGCGCCATCCAATTACGACCGAAAAGGATTTATTTATAAAAAGGATGACTTATTGATTCCGCATCCATCATCAAAAAACTAGTTTTATCTTCGTCATGAATATTTATCAAATTACTTTTTGGATATTGAGCTTATTCACTCTGGCATTCGCCATTGGTGTTATTATGAGTCGTAACCCAATCAATAGCGTACTGTTTCTAATCCTTACATTTTTCTGCATATCTGGACATTATGTATTGATGAATGCACAATTTTTAGCAATCGTCAATATTATAGTATATGCTGGTGCCATCATGGTACTTTTCTTATTTGTAATTATGCTTATGAATTTGAATAGTGATACAGAACCGCAAAAAAACTTCTTGGTTCAATTTGCTGGCGTAGTTTCAGGAGGTGCGCTACTATTGATTATGGTGGCAGCTATCAAATCAAGTATTACAGGACTAGAAGGTAAAAACATTGATTTAATCAATAGCACAGATATTGGATTAATCAAAAACTTAGGTACCGTATTATTTACTACTTATGTCTTTCCATTTGAAATTGCCAGTGTATTATTTTTAAGCGCCATGGTGGGTGCAGTTGTTTTAGGAAAAAAAGATTCCGCGTTGAAAACTGTGGAGTAAGAGAATTCTGAATAAATCAAAGATTTTTAGTACTTGTTTCGTGACGTAACGGTTTGCAGCTACAAGAAGTTGGCGATTTCGAAGCACTAAACTGTCTGCCACCGCAAAACTTGAAACGAAGCACAAAGCTTCATTTAACCACTGAACCGCCAATTTTTTGTAGGTGCTGTTACCACCAGTGCTTTCTTGTCTGGCGTGGTTTGTATGTCCTGTTTTGCTTACTCTCATTTGTCTTTTGTCGTGCGGTGGGGCATTTTTTAAAATTTCTTTTTTTCTTGGGTTAGCTTTGCAAGCTCTTTTAAAAGCTTTGGTTCAGCGTTGGCTTGTGCGGCTTTTAAATGTGCTTGCAAAATGCGCTGGCTATTTTTTATGCTGCTTCTGCATTGTTATTAATGATTTCTATTAGTGAAATAATCTTTGAAGCAACTTTTTCTTCGAATAAACCCGCTACGCCATTCGTATTTATATCAGTAAATGGTGCTTCAAATAGCATAGATGGTTCAATGATTCCTTTTACATTTAAGTAATTAATAATCGTGTCCATAAAACGGATTTGCTGTGCATTTAAGGTTTGATTATTTAGTATTTCCGCAAAAGCTAATTTCGCTGCTTGCACATCTAAACCAACAATACTTCTAATAAATTTCCCTAAGGGTTGTTCGCCATAAGCTTTTGTAAATTCTGCTTTGGTACCAATGCTTCCTTGTTCAAATAGCATCTTATCTAAAGTTTCTAATTCACCCTTTGTGATAGGCACATTGTTGCGTAGCTTATGTATGGTGATGTTATGGCTTTGTTCTTTTAAATACTGCTCTACCTTGCGTTTGTAGGCATCTAAATCATTGAAGTTATAAAGCAACTGATGCTCTTGAATATTCCCCGAAAACTCATCTTCAAACATGGTAAAATAAATTGGGGTATTTTCTGCATCTAAAAACTTAATAATGTCTCGCAGTTCAATGCGGATTCTTTCGATGCCTGGAATGGTAGCACCTTCCCAAAATATTTTCTGTTGTACTTCTTTAATCGTTTCCATCTTTTTTGCTACCGATGGAATAGATGCTTTCTTACTCAATTTGCCTGCTGTAGTAACCACTTTTTGAATAAGCACCAATTGTTTTTTCTCGCCATTCAGAACACTTAGTTGTATATCCAACATCAAGGCATCGAATCGCTTTGCCAATTCGTCCTGGTCGGTTTCCATCATTAATGGGGCAATGTGGTCGTGTAGTTCTTTAATGTCTAAATCGCTGAGTGCATTCCATGCATTGGCATCACGGTATTTTTCTACTGCTTCCCAATGCATACGCACAATAAAACTATCGCCATTTAGGGCTTGGGTTTGTATTATTAATTGATCGATGATGGATTGACCGTATTCTTTTAGTTCTGTTTCTTCCTGACTTAATAAGGCGAATCCTAAACGCAAGCGCAATTCAAACAGACGTTGACTTAATGATTTAGCACTGGCGCCAACTTCTCCTTTGGGTGTAGCATTAAAAAACTCAAAGTTTTCGCAGAAATCGAAAATGACAAATTCTTTTTTGTCTTCGTTAATAGCAAATAAATCTTTGCACAGGCGGGTTCCTCGTCCTATCATTTGCCAAAACTTTACCCTACTGCGCACAGGTTTAAAGAATACCAAATTACAAACTTCCGGAACATCAATACCGGTGTCGAGCATATCTACCGACACGGCAATCTGGGGCATTTTTGTTTTGTCTTTAAATTTGTTGAGCAAGTCATAGCGGTATTCTTCGTGGTAATCTATTACCTTCAAATACTCACCTTTGTAGGTAGGATATTGTTTGTTAAAGCGTTCTTCAATAAACTTAGCATGGTTGTGTGAACGCGCAAACACTATGGTCTTGGCTAATTTATCTCCTCCCTCTACTTTAATTCCGTGTTCCATCAAATGACCAATTACTTTATCCACCGTATCGGTATTGAACAACCATTTATTTAGAGCGGCTGCATCTATCTCTTCAGGAAATTCACCTGTAACAGGGTCCGTAAACTGCTCTTCGTATTTTAGTTTCTCGTCATCACTTAGTTCGGCATATTTGATACCACTGCGCTGAAATTTTATAGGAACAGAAATTGCTTTTGGAGGAACCAGCCATTTGTCATTAACAGCTTGTTCCAATTCGTAGGCAAAGGTTGGATTATTTGGTTCCATGCCAAACAATGCATAGGTATCTCTATCAGCTTCTGATTTTGGTGTAGCCGTTAAACCAATGCGGATGCCATCGAAATATTTAAAAATATGTTTGTAGCGGTTGTAAACCGAACGGTGTATTTCATCAAAGATGATTAAATCAAAATGCCCTACGCTGTAAAAACGGTTGTTGCCATCGGCTTCGCCATCTATCATGTTGATGATGGTTTGGTAGGTAGAAAACACCATTCGACTGCTTTCGTCTTCCTTTTCTTTGGTTAAATCTACTGCCGGAAGATTGGGTAAATAATCGTTTAAGTTAACCTTTGCTTGATGTATCAGCGCATTTCTATCAGCTAAAAACAAAATACGTTTAGCCCAATTGGCCTTGCTCAGTAAATCTACTATGGAAGCCGAAACTCTTGTTTTGCCGGTGCCTGTTGCCATAATAAGCAAGGCTTCGCGGTGTTTTTTATCCAATGCCTCGGTAACGCAACGAATAGCCTCGTGCTGGTATGGTCTATCGGTAATATCATTGTTGATGGTTTGCGATGCCAATGTTTTTTGCGAATTGCGTCTTTGTATCAGCATTTGTAATTCGTCTTTGGTATAAAAACCAAATACTTCACGGGGTGCATAATTTACATCGTCCCAAAGCCAGGTACGAAAACCATTGGAATAAAAAATGGCCGGTCGTTGTCCGAACTCTTTTTCCAAACTATCGGCATAACATTTTGCCTGATGTTGCCCCACTCGTGGGTCTCTTTTGGTGCGCTTGGCTTCTACCACCGCCAGGGGTTTGCTATCATCACCCCAGAGTACATAATCTACAAAACCATTTCCGCTGGCGTCACTATTGTCTTGTGGCATACCGTGTACAGGATATTCGGGTACATTATTGCCATAAGGATCCCAACCTGCTTCACGCAACAAGGTATCAATATATATTTTGCGGGTAAGGTCTTCGTTGGGGTCAATGGGTGGCGGAACAAACGCCTTATTTTGTTCTTTGATGGCTTTGATGTCGGCCAGTTCGGCTTCTAATTTAGCGAGCTTACTTTGCGATTCGTGGTAGTTGCGTTCTAATTGCTGAAGGTCGTGCTTATTATAATCCTTTTCCTTTCCTTTGGTTATCAGGTTTTCATCGAACTTAGCAACTGTTACTTTTTCCTCACTATATACCTGCACCACCCAGCCAATAAAACCATGCAACAATTGCAGGGCATACAAGGCCTCTTGCGGTTTTATTTTGGCAGTGGTATGCACGGCAGTATTGCCAAGTTTGCGGATGAGGTTTATTTGGTTGAACTGAATCGGCGCAACAATATTTTTAAACCCCTGCTCGTGCATGAGGGAACTAAGGGAAGTATCGTAAGGCAATACCAAATCGGCATCGTGTTCGTACATCCAACGCACCCATTCTTCCAAACTCTTGCGGCAAAGCATGGCAGCATACAAAGGCGCATTGTGCACATGCTGCTCCGCTTCTTGCGGTGCTTGGGCTAGGTTTGCCCATTGGTTAGGTATGAAGGAGTAATTACTCATTATTATTGGGGGTGTTGCTCCATTTTTGCTTTGCCAAGGCAATCGATTGTTGAATTTTACTTTCAAAAACAGCCACAGGAGGCAACTCTGTAAGGTAAGTTGCTACATGAATGCCCGATTTGTCCAACTCCAACAATTCCACCATTTTGTCGCTTTTTTCAGAACACAATAATAAGCCAATGGGGGCATTTTCACCTTCTTGTTTTTCGTATTTATCGATAAAATAATCTTCCTGATCAATCGTAATTCTTTTTTGTCGTGCCAAGAAGGCAAAATCATTTCCAAATTCAAGTATAAATTGTTGCAATTCCACTAAGATGGCCAATTCGAGATCGTGTTCGCTAAAGGTATCTTTTAGTCCTAAAAAATCAAGTACATAGGGATCTTTTAAAAACAGATTTACGCTCATTTCTTTTTTTTCGCGCAATTGTTTCAAGTCATTCACGATTGTTTTTTCGGGAAGCTTGCTGATAGCCGTTCTTTCAAACAGCATACTATCTATTCGTCCACTAAGTTCACGCACACTCCAATTTTCAGAGCTACACATGCTGATATAGAATTCTTGTTTTAAAGGTTCTTTGATCTTTAAAATTTCTAAAATATGCGACCAACTCAATTTTGACAACACTGTTGTCAAAATGTTTTGATCCTGAACGCAATCATAAAAATGAGTCATTCTATACAATGTACGATAGCTATACCCTATGCCATATTGCTCGCTTAGTTTTATAGCAAGGTTTTGCATCACTTGTTTGCCATATTCAGGCTTGTCATATTGTAATAATTCATCTTGTATTGTTTTTCCTTTTTGCCAATAAAGCAATACCATACTTTGGTTGATTGCTTTGTTTACAAATGTATTGGCCGATTCGATAAGTGTACTTACCTGCCCAATAAGGCGATTTTCGTTTTCTAATTCGTCCATAGTCTTTTACTTGTTTTTATACTTCATTTTCTAATTGTGCAACAGCCAGTTGCACAATTAGCTTGGAGCATTATACAAATGCTTTTCTGCTTCCAATGGTGTACTGAAAATCTTAACCCATTTTGAAGGGATAAATGAAAAGTTATTTAATGCTTCATTCATTTGTTAGCGCAATGTAATTTCAGAATTCTTATTCATTTTTCCTAATAATTTTCAGCTACCAGTTCGCCTTTGAAGGCTTTTTGGATGAGGGCTTGGAAAAGGTTTTCTGTAGTTTCTATTGATTCCAAATCAATGTCCTTTTGCTTAAAAACATTATTAATTTTTTGCTCAAAATCATTTTGTAAATTAATTGGAGGAACTATTATTTCAAATTGTTCTAATTGTTCTTTTGTAATGGCTTCCATTACAGCTCCACCGCCAGAACCAACGCCTAATAAATTTGTCTTTACACTATTGGAAACTAGCAAATGATTTAAAAATATAGGATTCAAAAATTCTGTTTTTGCTCGAATTATTGCAACGTGTTGATTCACTCTAGCAGGCAATAATTCATCAGGTACGATTGAGCATCTACAAACAGAAGCTCCAGTAATATTAAATAGTACATCTTTTGACATGACTTCAACATTATTGAGTTTTGATGCTTGAGCATTATCAATGAATGCTAAGTCCTTCCATTTAAATGAAAAGTCATAGACATTCATACTTCTAATTAATGAGATACCCTTTGCTTTATAAGCTGTTTTTCCTCCAGTTGGAGTTGCACCACTACCAATTTTAGTTGTAATACTTTTTAATTTTTTCACCTCCCAACCCTTCTCATTCTTCACTGGGTCTCCAAACATATCAATAAAAATAGCTTGTGCCAGTTCATCGTATTTTTTGAGCAGGGCTTGGTCTTTTCGTTTTAAGGCATCGGCTGCATCCAATATTTCGGCAATGCGTTTTTGGATGGGTAGTGGGGGGAGGGGGATTTCTAAATCATTAATGAACCCTTTTGAAATGTGTTTTAGCCCTGCTCCTTTAAATCCCTCTTCAAGCAAGTTAATATTACCAAAGAGATAATAAAATACAAACTTAGGAAAACAAATAGTTTCGTCCTTCGCAAATACTACTAAGCAATCCGTTGAAACAGAAAATGGACTTTCACAATAATGAATGCTTGCATTACCACCAGTTCCAAAGATTAAACTTGTTTTATCAAAAGTATATTCGTTAAGATATTTACTTAAAACAGAACTTGAAGTATAAAATGGATATTCACCTTCTGTTAAGCCATCTCCGGCTTTAATCCTTGATTTGTTTTCGTATTCAAATAGACCACCAAACTTTATTTTCTTAATACTCATACCAACATCGTTTTTAACTGTTTCCATTAGTTTTTCTAGCTGTTCCATTTGATTAGTTCGTTGTTGATAAAAGCTTCGAGTTGTTCTTTTTTGGGAAGTTCCAAAAGGTATTTCGATACAAATAGATGGTTGTCCATACTGGCGGTGGCAAATTCCACCAGTGCATTATTTTTGTTGGTTACAAGCAAAATACCTACCGTAGGGTTGTCGTCTGTTTGCATTTCTTTGGCTTTGTAGTAGTTTACATAGGTGTTTAGTTGCCCAATGTTGTGGTGGTTAAAATCTTCTACTTTCAGTTCTACCAGCACATGGCATTTGAGGATGCGGTGGTAAAATACCAGGTCGATAAAAAAGTATTCATCGCCTATTAAAATTTTCTTTTGGCGGGCTTCGAAGCAGAATCCATGCCCCATTTCCATCATAAAATCTTGTAGATGGTCGAGCAGGGCTGTTTCCAGATCACTTTCTTCTACTGCATCTTTGGTTTTTAATCCCAAAAACTCAAAGGCATACACCGATTTTACAATGTCGGTTGGGTTGGCCGTTTCCGCTTTTTGCTTCACGATCTCGCTCAGCAATTCGGACTTGGCACTCAAGCCACTTCGTTCGTAATACAGGCTGTTTATTTGGCGTTTCAGTTCACGCACACTCCAACTGCTTTTGATGCATTGGATTTCGTAATAAGTACGTTTGAGATTGTCGTCAATCCGTATCAATTGTTCGATATGGGTATAAGACAATTGTTGTACAATTACCTCTCCTTTTAATTGAAATTCAGCCAGTTGAAATTCGGTGGTCAGTGACCCCCAAATTGAAAGTTGTTCATTTTTTATTTCGTTTCCCGATTCGGTGGTCAGCGACCTCCGAATTGGATTCAACTGCAATTGTTGCACAATTAAAGGTTGAATTTGAGGATAAAATAAATAGAATTGCCTGAAATTGCGAAACGTACGCTCATCCATCCCTTTTATGGCGGTACAATGTTTGGCAAGTTTTACCAATAGTTTATCGCCATACTTCGCCCGATCTTCACCCTTTTGTTCAAACTCCACTATATAGCATCCAATCAGCCAGTTTCTTAATGTTAGCGATACATTTACTGCCTTGTTAGCTTGCTGCTGAAAGTGGCTATGGGTGAGCTCTATAGAATTGACTAATATTTCGAATTTCATGCCAACATCGCTTTTAACTGGTTCAATAATTCAGCACGTTCTTTATCCAAAGTTTCAATTTGACTAATAATGACCGATGGCTTTTCGTAGGTTTTTTCTTCATACACCACTTCTTTGTAGCGGTTTATACTGAGGTCGTATTTGTTGGCCTGTATTTCGTTTACAGGCACCATAAAGCTTTTGTCTGTTCGGCTGCGGTTGCTTTCAGCTTTCAGGTTGTGGTATCGGTTTATTATGTCAGCTATGTCGTTGGCCTCAATGGGTTGGCGTTTGTCGTCCAAGCTCAAACCATCTGCTTGCATATCGTAAAACCAAACATTGTCCGTACCACCGCTGTTGGTTTTGGTAAATACCAATACGGCAGTGCTAACTCCTGCGTAAGGCTTGAATACCCCACTCGGCATAGAGATAACGGCTTGCAGTTTTTGGCTATCTATGAGCTCTTTGCGAATTTGAAGGTGGGCTTTACTGCTGCCAAAAAGAACACCATCGGGTACTATCACGGCAGCTCTTCCACCCAGTTTCAATCCTTTTAATATCAAAGCCAAAAACAGTAATTCGGTTTTTTTGCTATCTACCACCGCAAGTATTTTGCCATCTACTGCTTCTCTGTCCAAACTTCCTTTAAACGGAGGATTGGCCAATACCAAACTTGCTTTTTCGGTAAAACTTGTGTTGGCTTCACTCAGTGCATCTACATCTATTAACTGCGGGTTTTCAATGCCGTGCAACATCAGGTTCATACCTCCGATGCGTATCATGGTAGGGTCAAACTCCATGCCCATAAACATCTTATCCTGAAAATGTTTTTTGACTGAATCCGTATATAATTCTTTCTCGAAATGCTCACGCACATATTCTCCGGCAACCGTTAAAAACCCTGCTGTACCGCAACTGGGGTCGCAAATCACGTCTTCCAATGTAGGTTCCACCATGTCCACCATCATGCGTATAATGTGGCGAGGAGTGCGGAACTGTCCGTTTTGTCCTGCACTGGCTATTTTGCTCAACAGGTATTCATACACATCACCCTTGGTATCACGGTCAACCATATCAATGTTAGAAAGCATCTCCACTACTTGTGCCAATAGCCTGGGAGTTGAAATCATGAATGTGGCACCTTTCATAAACTTGCTAAAGGCCGCACTGCGGTTGCCCACATTTCGAAGAAAATCAAAGACCCCCTGGTCTTTGGTAAACATGCGATGCATCACTTCGGGATCCATATTTTTAAAATGGCTCCATCGCAATTCATTTTCTTCGATGGTATAAAGTGGATCTTCAATTGGCTGTTTTAGCAAATTGGCTTTTGATTCCTTCTGCGTTTGCAACTCATCTAATCTGCGTAAAAAAAGCAAATAGGTCATTTGCTCAATAACAGTAATGGGGTTAGTTACACCACCGCTGTGGAAGGCCAGCCATACTTTGTCTATTTGTGATTTTAAATCTCCTGTTATCATAATTTAATTTAGTTGCTCGTTTAAGCGGTTAACATTCCATATTTTTTTTGCCAGTTCCTCATATAATTCTTGTCTTTCGAGCAATGCTTTTTTATCAAAAGAAGGGTATGCTTTGAATTGCAAATTTTCAGCTTCAAAGAAACGCTTAAATTGTGGGTTGTTTTGATAGCAGTCGCTGTTTAATGATTTTGCCAGTAAATTTTCACCAAAATAAATCGGTAGCTTTTTATCAAATGTTAAATCGTTCAAACTTCTGTTCTTATCCATTGGCAAAAGCAGTAAGCCGCCAAACTTGTTACGGTGCTTATCAAATGTTTCCTTTTCAGGGTACTCGGCTACAAACCAATCGTGGTGGTCGCAAATGATGTGTTCAATATCATAAGGGTTTTTAATTTCCCTATTGATATAGTTATTGAAATTAGAAGGAATGCCACTTTGTGTTTCAATGTAATCAGTAACACGAGAAAGGATATGAAGCATGTATCGGATAGTCCAACCATTCAAGCGGAATTCATCAATGGTTTCCAATTGAAATTCCATTCCCGTAATTTCTTGTTTACATACATCTAACAAATCAGGCAGTGGTTTTCTTCTGATTCTTTTAGAAAGCATAAAAACATTGTAAACAATGGAAGAATAGTCAACGGTTTTGTAATTGAAAATTCTACGAGTGAAGTATAAATCCAAAAAGCAAGAAACCAATTTTATTTTTTTGTCTGATTCTTCTTTGGTTTCCGAAGGGTCAATCGCAGCAAGAATTAATTGATATTGAAGAGTGAAGTTTCTGTCGGCATTATAGAAAACATATTCAAAGCCTTTTGTAAGGGTCAGAGAATACTTTTTTAAGTCAAGGTAAATCTGACTGAACTTATCAAACTGTTTTAAAACAAAGTCTTCAAAGTCTTTGCTCTTCACCAATTTCATTTGCGTATTGTGTTCCCTAACCCATTTATGAAAGGCAGTACCAATAATATCAAAATCGCCTGGCAAGGCGTTTTTCTTTCTTTCTCTTATTGTTTCTGCGTATTGAGAACGAATCCAGTTTTTAATAAAATCGCTTTCTTCCTCCTTGCCTAAACCTTTTAATTCAAGTATTCTTTTTTTCCAAAGGTCGTTTGCTTGTTGTCGAACACTATCATTTTCAATTTTACTCAATAAATATCCTTTCAACATTTCGGTTGGTGTTAAACTCAACCCTCTGTCGTTCATTGAAACGAATATTTTGTGAGCATCTTGCTCTGTTTGAGCCACAATTCGAATGAAGTCTACATTGTCAATAAGCCAGTCCTTGAAAATATCCAATGCCGCTTTAGGCAAGGTGTCATTCATTATTGCTTTAATGTCTGCGTAACGATTGTAGATATTGCGTATAGTTTCCGAATGTTTCGTAACATCCATGTACTCATCCTGAAGTAATGCGTTCATTACATCATAGCGTTCTGGCATTTCAGGCACATGAATATTGAAAGTCTTTGTTCCGGCTTTTTTAGAATAAATCAGTTGAAGTACTTCTGCTCTTTCTTCTTCGTCTTCCAACTGATGATACAAATAAATAAGCAGCAGTGTTAATGAAGTTAAGCGTTGTTGTCCATCAATAATTGCGTTATCGTCAGCGGTCAAAACTATAGACCCCATGAAATAATAGCCATACTCCAATACTTTTCCTCTTTCGTCTTGGTCGGAATAAAACTCAAAGAATTCTTCGGTCAAGTCGTCAATGAGTTCTTCAATTTGTTTTGTCTGCCATTGGTACTCACGCTGGTAGTAGTGAATTGTATATTTAACTCCTGTAAATAGCTCTCTGATTGTCTTTGGTGTTCCGTCAATTTTTTTCATTTATAAAATATTATTTACAAGAGGTACAAAATACGAATTCTTTCCCTGTGCGTTGGCAAAAAAATGGCTCTTTTGGTTTTGCGAAGGGTCGGCTTGTGTGCCAGGCAAAACCAAATGTGCCATTTGTGCGGATGGCTAAAAGAAATTTTAAAAAATGCGAAGGGAGGGCTTTTTCTTTTTTTTCTGTCACTTGTCCCAAAAGCAAAACACGGTCAGTTAGAAATTCTGTCCGCTTGGTCGATATGGTCTGTATGTCGAGTCCATTTTTAGTCATTGTTTGGTCGTGTCGTCTGTCTTTTTAGCATTGGTGGTAACTTACTTATAACCGAAACAAACTTTCGAGTTCTAAATATCGAATATCGCAGATAATCTTGGCTAAGTAAGTATTTTTCAAAAATAACTAATTTGAATGTATAATGTGTAGAACAAGGAATTTATCTTTAGTATATCTAATACCCCAAACTAACCATAATTTGCTCTAGGTTTCTTTCTTTTTCTGCATCATAATTTTCATTCAATCGTATGCCATTTAATCTTGCCCAACTTAAATAATAAGCAGCTGTAATTGGGTTCTTTAATTCCTTTACAATATCGTAGCAATTGGTGTTCAATTGGCGATTAATAATTTTCACCAGCAGTCTGCCTTGCGTAATGTTTAAGCTTGACAATTTATCTTCAAAATTTGCCTTCACTTCTTGCTCTCTCGATTTAATATATTTTCTTTTATTCCTTCTATTCATGTCTTGTGTTGCCATATCAATGTCATGAAAGGTCTTCACAGCCACTAATGCGTAAGGCAAAACCATTTTCACATAGTGCTTCATTTGGTTATAATTATACCGCATCGTATCATTGACAAATATTCTTGTACTCACAATTTTTGCTTCATTTAATTCAACCATATATTTTGGTTCATTGCTATTTGTACTGTCTGTAAGCACCGGAAATAACTGTTGACCAAAACAAGTATTACTGCATAATAATAAAAGGAAGAAAATATTTTTCATTGAATAAAAGTATATTCTGTAAATTTAGTTTTTACTCTCCTTTATTTGATACAAAATATTCGAGTAGCTGTTGTAAGTTTGTTAACTATTTATGGATATTGAAAAACTGAATTACGCCCAACTCCAACATGACATACAAATTGCATACACAGACAATAACCAGCAAGGAAAACCTTGTTTGCTCTTCATACATGGCTTAGCCAATTATCTTTCGGTGTGGCATTGGAATATCCTCGAATTACAAAATCATTACCGATGTATTGCCATAGACTTGCCTGGCAATGGCCATTCCAGCCGAACCAATTGCAATTATGGCATTCCTTTTTTTGCAGAAATCGTTGTAGAATTTATTGCCAAGTTGGATTTAAAAAATGTAATTTTAGTTGGTCATTCCATGGGTGGGCAAATTGCATTATTTACAGCCCTGCATCATGCAGACAAAATTGACAAATTAATTCTCTTTGCCCCAGCTGGTTTTGAATACTTCAGTGCACATGAGGCCATGCTTTTGAAAAGCGCAATGACATTTGGTAATTTCATGGTATTAGATGAAATGCAAATCACCCAAAGTATTCAGCAGGCATTTCACCAACAATCGACAATTGCAAATAAAATAATTGAAGACTTACATGTCATTATTCAAAAAAACAATAGGACTCAATATAGAAAAATGCTGGATCAATGTATCCACTCCATGTTAGAAATGCAAGTATTTTCTGCGCTGAACAAAATCCAACACGATACATTAGTATTCTTTGGCGAAAATGACCAACTCATTCCAAATCAATTTCTCCATGCAACTACGCCGAAAGCAATTGGAGAAAAAGCGGTCAAACTCATGCCTAATGCACGATTGATCACTTATCCGGCCACTGGGCATTTTGCGCAAATAGAAAGAGCAAAAGAAGTGAATTTGGCTATGCAAAAGTTTATTCAAAACCGTTAAGAATGCTATTTTATTTAGGCTAAAGCAATCCATTTTATCAAAATAAAATAAGGTCGGAAAAAATATTTTAAAAGGAAAGGATAAAATTTTTATTTTACAAATAATATCTTCTAACTTCGCTGATATTTCACATTTAGGTGATTATCACTTTCACAGCCCATGGGATTATTCAACTTTTTTACTCAAGATATAGCCATTGATTTAGGCACTGCCAATACATTAATTATACATAATGATCAAGTTGTCGTAGACGAACCTTCTATCGTAGCCGTTGACAGGACTACCAATAAAATCATAGCCGTTGGAAAACGCGCCATGATGATGGATGGCAAAGTCCACGAAAACTTAAAAACAATTCGCCCATTAAAAGACGGTGTAATCGCTGATTTTAACGCAGCAGAAGGAATGATAAGGGAAATGATTAAATTGATTTACCCAAAGAAACCCCTTTTCGCTCCAAGTTGGCGTATGGTCATTTGCATTCCTTCATCCATCACAGAAGTTGAAAAACGTGCCGTTAGGGATAGTGCCGAACAAGCTGGCGCTAAAGAAGTCTATATGATACATGAACCAATGGCTGCGGCTTTGGGAATCGGTATTGATGTAGAAGAACCAACTGGTAATATGGTTATTGATATTGGTGGTGGCACAACAGGCATCTCCATTATTTCATTATCTGGTATTGTATGCGATGAAAGCATTCGTATCGCAGGGGATGAATTTACTGCAGATATTATTGAAGCCATGCGTCGTTATCATAGCTTATTGATTGGTGAACGTACTGCCGAACAAATAAAAATTCAAGTAGGCAGTGCATTAAAAGAATTGGATAATCCTCCAGATGATGTGGCTGTAAATGGCAGAGATTTAGTGACTGGTATTCCAAAACAAATCATGGTTTCTTATCAAGAAGTGGCTGACGCATTAGATAAATCGGTATTCAAAATAGAAGAAGCTGTTTTAAAAGCTTTAGAAAAAACACCCCCAGAATTAGCAGCGGATATTTTCCGTCGTGGCTTGTATTTAACAGGTGGTGGTGCACTTTTACGTGGATTGGATAAACGAATTGCACACAAAATAAAATTACCTGTACATGTTGCAGATGATCCTTTACGTAGTGTTGTACGTGGTACTGGAATGGCTTTGAAACATGTCCACAAGTATCCATTTTTAATGCAATAAGCATATCCTTCTGTCTTTTAATACCTAGTAGAACATTGTAAAGAGTACTTCGTGCGCAATCTTATCCTTTTAATTCAGCAGTATTATTCTTTTTTTATATTTTTATTTTTAGAAATAATCTGCTTGAGTATTGTATTCAGTAATTACTCTTATCAACAAACTTCTTATATTAACTCTGCAAGAAATATTTCTGGCAACTTGTATACACAGAAAAATAAACTGTCTACTTTTTTTAGTTTGCAATCCGTCAATGATAGTTTACAAAAGGAAAATGCGAGACTCATGCACACACTTGGTTTACATCTTCCAACCAATCCATTAAAAGACACTTCTTATACCACCAAACGAACAATAGATTCGGTAACTTCCACTATACAATATCGTTATATTCCAGCTAGAGTTTTGAATAATTCCATTGATCAAAAAACCAATTATATTACTTTAAATGTAGGAAGCTTACAAGGCGTTAAAAAAAATATGGGTGTAATTAGTGGCAATGGCATAGTTGGCAAAGTATCACATGTAAGTCCAAATTATTGCACTGTTTTATCTCTTCTATCTGAGCATTTTGTGGTAAGTGCATTAGTTGCTGACGGCACAGTAGGTAAAGTAACCTGGGACGGCTTAGATCCAAGCCTAGTGCTACTAACAGGAATTCCACAGTCAGTTAAATTAAAAAAATTAGATTCTGTTTTTACGAGTGGTTATTCTGCTTTCTTTCCAGAACAAATACTTATCGGAAGAGCCGCTCAAGTTATGAATGGCACTTCTTATAAAATTTGGTTGTCCACCAATTTTAGAAATTTACACTACGTTTATGTGATAGAAGATAATACCAATGTCGAAAGATCTATCTTAGAAGATTCTACAAAAATAACGCCTTAATAACATGAGTACGCCAATTAAATTTACATTGAATTTCATTGCAATTATGGCGGTGCAGATTTTTGTGTTAAATGATATTGTCATCAAATCATCTATTTCTATTCTTGGATTCCCTGCTTTTATTCCTTTCATTTATCCTCTATTCATACTGTTATTACCGGTGAGTACACCCAATTGGCTAGGTATGATCATCGGATTCTTTACGGGTATCACTATGGATATGTTTTGCAATACACCCGGAATGCATGCCTCAGCTTGTGTGTTATTAGCTTATTGCAGACCATTCTTACTTCGTTTGTTTTTCCAACAGAATATTAAAGAACTTGGAAATACAATTCCATCTTTATTCCGCATGGGTTTTAGTACTTACTTTATTTATATCTGTCTAGCCATTTTGATTCATCATCTTGCTTTTTACATCGTACAGATTTGGAGCTTTTCACAAATTCTATTTATTCTTTTAAAGACCTTAGTTTCTGGCATTTTATCCATATTACTAATTATTTTGAGTCAATTACTCTTTGCTCAAAAAGAAATCAGAAGATCATGATACTTCCTTGTTTATTTGCCCATCTCACGGAACATAAAGGCTGGGGAATGTTTACAAATAAAAAAATACAAAGCAATACAGTCATTGAAATTTCACCAGTAATTGTAATGTCGGCAAAAGAAAAAAAGTTATTAGATCAAACTACCTTGTATAATTATATTTTTGATTGGACCGATGAACAATGCTGCATGGCTATGGGATTTGTGCCAATATATAACCATGAACAACCTTCCAATTGTGAATATTTTCAAGATTATGAGGCAAATACAATTATGATTAAAACAGTACGTGCAATCAAAAAAGGAGAAGAGTTAACGATAAACTACAACGGCGATTTTGACAACCTAAACAAAGTGTGGTTTCCGTTGAAATAATACAGAATAGAAATATTAAACTACTAATTGATTCAAGCAATTTATTGTTTACTTAAGACAATGCTACAAGTAGCAGAAACATGATTTACTGTATCTCTCGACTTAAGGTAGATATTAATAAACGTTCCACTCATATTTCCATAACCGCTTAAATACAAATCCCCACAAGTATTTTGCATTGGGATATTAAAAGTGGTTTTCTCTGGATTAATGTCTGCACTTATGTTACTATTTGGACAAAAAACGCCAGCATTCATTAAATTAATTTTATAAGCATAAGCTGAATTGCCGCTGATACTAACATTGTAATAGCCTGTACCACCAGTGTAACAAGCATCAGCAGCAATATAATTCCCAACAAATTTCTCACTCCATCGAGATCCACATTTATCTCCTTCATAACCTTGCGGGCAATTGCATATCCCATTTGTACAAGTTCCCCCATTCAAACAAATAACATTATCACACGGCCTAATTAATGTAGAATCATTGTATTTGGTTTTACTCTTATCACAAGACACAAATAGCATCATGCCAAAACAAATAATTACAACTGAAAATGTACTTAATATTAATTTAATATTCTTCATAGGTTAAAGATAAAAAAAATCCCAAAAGCAGAAAACTATTTTTGGGATTCATGGTTTGAAAATTTAGAATTAGTTTTTTAATTGACGCAAATAATCTTCATTACCTGCATCTGAATAATTTGTAAAAGTCGCAGCCCAATGGCCAATTAAGGATAATCCCCAAGCTGCTGTAATCCAAATTCCCCAAGGGTATACCCAAGTTTTATTTGCACCTTGTATATAATACCAATAAGCCCACAAAGCTGCATTTGCCAATAAGAACACTACAACATGAATCATAAATAAACTCTTTTGTTTACCGCTTGGAATTAATTTTTCTGGCATATAATTATTTTTTTAGTCGTTGCAAATGTAATTCTGAATTTCTATTTTACAAATGCTTTTATCATTTGATTTATCATCTATTATACACGAAGTGTGCATATATTATTCAACCTATCTAACAAGGGTGACATTACCTTGTTTTACAAATCTTTTTCCAGTACTAGTTACAGCATCAAATACGTACACATAAACACCAAGAGGTTGTGACTTACCATTCCATTGTCCGTTCCAACCTTTTTGGATATCCGTTGTTGAGAATACTTCTTGTCCCCATCTATTAAATATTTTGAACGAATTTAATTTCGCAATTCCACGTACAATAATATGTAATTCATCATTGATACTAGTTCCAGAGCCTGGACTAAATGCATTTGGTATTTCAATCAAAGATTCAGGACTTACATTTACAATTACGCTATCAGAAGATTTGCATCCAAATTCCGTTTCCGCATTTACTGTGTATTTTGTAGTAACAGAAGGAGAAGACCAAGGATTTTTAATTTTCGTGTCTGTCAAACCATTTGGTGGGAACCAATTGAAATTCAAACTACAATTGCCTTCTGCCCATAATTGAACTTGTTCTCCGGGATAAATTGTTTTAGAATCGCCTGCATCAATAACAGCTGCTGGATTTACAACAATAGTAGCTTTTGCAGTGTCATTGCATCCTTTAGAATCCACACCATAAATAGTGTAAACAGTGGTTGTAAGTGGATAAACAAATACATCTTTTCCAGTAGTATCCGATATGAATAATGGTGGAGTCCAATGATATAACACTGCTCCAAGAGCATGCAAATAGGCCGTATCATTCGGACATAAACTTTTATCTCCATCAACAGTTAAGAATTGAGTTGGTACTATCTGAATAAGCATATTGTCTTGACCTTTACATCCATTTGGAGAAGTAACTTCTAGAATCATATTTGTGGTTGAAGTACCATCAAAAATTGGATCTTGAATTGTATTATCATTCAAATCTGCAAAAGGCTGCCAATCATAGGTATAAACGATACCACCTGGTGTAGCTGATCCATATAAATGAACTGTATCACCAGAACAAATTTCTCTGTCAAACCCAGCATCCACTACTGGTATTGGATCAACACTAATTTTGATAGACTGAGTAGAATCTGGACAACCTGGAAATGAAACATTTAAAGTATAAGTAGAAGCTCCTATTGCAATAGGTGTAATAATCGGATTTTTAATGTTTGGATTACTGATATCTGCAGGTGGAGTCCACACGTAGGTATATTTTGGACTTCCCCCATTTACATTAATTTGAACATTATCTCCTTTACAAATCGAGGTGTCATTATTGGCAATATCATATCCATTCAATACATCAACATGAACTGTAGCAATTGATGGACAAGCAGTACCAACGGCAGAATTTACTGTAACTGTATAGGTAATTGGATTAGCTGGATTTACAACTAATGGATTACTGATAGAAGTTGAACTTAAATAGGAAGCTGGAGACCATGAATAGTTATATGCCCCAGCAGGTGATGCCGACACGTTCAATTGTAAAGTAGCGTAAGAACACGTCGTTGTATCTGGTGTAATGGTTAACAGTGAACCTGGCACTACTTGCACCGTGACCGAATCCGTTGTATTACACTGTAAATCCGTGACAATAAATGTAGTGGTCACATTGGGCGAAACCCATGTATTTTGGCAAGTGGGACAAGATATTGCATTGGGATCACCACCAGGAACTATACTCCATTGGTATGTTTCATTGCCATAAGAAGACAAGAAAGTACTATCCGTCAAACAAATGGACGTATCAGCAGAAGCCTTAATAGGCCTATAAATAAATATCGGAACGGCTACCAATGCTGGATTTGTAAGGCAATGAACCGAATCTTTGACGCTCACATATAAAATATGAATACCAGTATCAGCTATTGTTGTTTGCCAAGTCACACAGCAATGCAAAACACTATCATAAGGCTTAGTGTATACTACTGATGATCCCGGCATAACTACACTAGAATTATCAAAAAGGAAAACGACTATATTACCAAAGGTCGTATCTTCAATATCAAAACAGAAGGACAATAAATTATCGGGGCAGGATTTAACGGTATCATTTTGCGCGACACCATTAGTGACATTTAAAGAATCTAAAACAGATACCACAGGTAAAGGCACACAGTTATCAACCACAACTTGCATATCCCGCATTACAGCACCAATAAATGTTCCATTTCTATATTCTGAACATTTAATAGAAATTACATACACCCCTTGCAAGTTAGGCGTGAAAGAAAAATCACCAGTATTCTGATCCATCGTGAATGTATTATTACAAGGCAATGGATTTCCGCCTGTGTTTAAAATATTGTATGCTGGCAATAATAAATTTGTTGCAGCGCCTGCAGCACAGCCTGTTTTTGTTTTAGGGGTAATCATTTCAAAAAATAGTGAATCCCCGTCTGGATCTGTAGCTCCGCCTATATGATAGTATGGTGAGTTAACGCAGATATAAGGCAATGGTAATGAGGCTGAAGAATTAGAATTCACAAAAACGGGAGAACTATTGGCCTGACTTACTGTATTATCGAAACTAGCTTCAACATAAATATTTTGACTACCTGGTGGTGTTGTAATATTCTGAATGGTAGTATTTCTGCAACATAGTACAACATAGAATGACCAAATATTGCAGGTGGAAGGTAGAGTTAAAGTTGCTGAATACCACCATTGCTCATAGCCTGGAATCGCACTATTCAAATTTTGACAAGTGGTAATCGTACTGTCACATCCATTTGATAATACAGAACCATTTGGAACGGATGGTGTAGTCGGAATATTACCCACAATCTTTGGTAGAATGATTTGGTTGATAATATTATTACAAGTGTTGGTGTAACACATGGTAAATGATGCTGGCTCCGTAGAAGAAGCCACTCCAGCCGTTCCACATGCTCTATAAAATTTAAAAATAAAATTATAGGTATTAGTTGTTCCTGGCACTAATTCATAAATGAGTTCACCGCCAGCAGCATGTGTTGCTTTCGATACATTGGCACTCAATAAAATAACAACTAGTGTCAGAAATAGAGAAGATAATTTTTTCATATTCAAAAATAAGGCTTAAAAATAATACAATTTATTAAAGAAACGACTTCAATAGCGGAAAAATACTTGGGTTGCCCCATATCCATATTGAATATCGTAGTCATTGACGTATTTATGGACGTATTTGGTTTGGTCCAACAATAAATGAATCTCCTTTTTCAGTTTGCCATTCCCAACGCCATGAATGAATATAATTGTGTATTGCTTTGTCGCAATAGCTAAATCTAAAGCCTTTTGACATTCCTTCAATTGAATATTCAACATTTCCGAATTACCCAAAGTTCTATGATGACTAATTAAATTTTCAATATGTAAATCAATTTCATACATAGATTTCTTTAATGCCCCTTCAAAATCGAAATGAGAATTGTTTTTTTTCTCATTGGGTAAAAATAAGGGCTTAGCAGCAGCAACAAAAACCTCTTGCTTAGCTCTAGGTTTTAGTACATCAAAAAGAAGGAAATAAAAAAACGCTTTATTCTCGTATTTAATGTTATCCAATTTGTCAAACAATTTCTTTGGCTTTATTTGCAAACTTGTTGCAAGATCCAATTTACTATTGCTTTTATCAACAAATCTGTAGGTAAACAAAGGGCTTGAAGCCATTTCTTCAAATGACAAATCATGCATGTAAAATTCACTTTCTGGATAAATCGTAGAACTTAATGAAAATAAGAATTCTGATTTTATAGTACAATTGTATTCCACCAAATATTCATACATGGTTTCATTATAGATATAGACCTTTAGTTTTTCTACTTTTTCATCCATACTATTGGCATCATAAATAGGCATAAAAACCAGATATACACCTTGTGGCAAACTTCGTTGCCTAGTATATTTCTTTTCCGTCCGCAATTGATCCACATGTTGAATAGTAGACTTGGGCTTCTTTTCCTTCTGTAAAAACCATCTCAAATAAGGATGTTCCAAATCATCTAAAAAAACATGATAAGTACTTTTACCAACTTTAACAGAAGCCATATCTTTACCTATATATTCTTCTAATTTTCCTTCTTCCTGATTTGATTTGATATAAACAGGGTCACCAATAGTAAATTTCATGTATTAGAATTACGTTTGCACAAAGTTAATACCTATGCGTTGGAAATGGCGATGGAATATAGCACAATTTGCGGAACGACGATGGTGGCAATCTTATTTGAAAAATAAAGACGTACAGGAATACTTGTCTTGGAAAAAACAATATTGGCAAAAAATAATAGACCTATGCAAGCCTTATTTTACTATAGTTTCAACGGATGTCATCTTGGATGCTGGCTGTGGCCCCGCTGGCATGTTTATGTTATTTCCAGACCATAAAACTATCGCCTTCGACCCCTTATTAGATAGATATGAAAGCGACCTACCCCATTTTAAAAAGAAATTTTATCCGAATACTGAATTCGTTTCCGCAGGATTAGAAGATTTCATTGCACCTCAACAAGTAGATAAAATATTTTGCATGAATGCAATCAATCATGTCCAAGATATCGAACTTAGTTTTGACAAATTAGTTTCATTTGGAAAACCTGGATCTTATTTGATAATTACCATTGACGCACACAACCATTCTTTTTTCAAACATGTATTTCGCCTTCTTCCTGGCGATATTTTACATCCACATCAATATGACCTAAAAGAGTATCAAAGTCTAATTACAAATCGAGGATACAATATGCTAGCATCCATACATGTTAAACATGAATTCTTCTTTGATCATTATATTCTCATTGCACAAAAAACAATATCCACAAATTAATTTACCATGCCACAAACATATTTTACTGTAGGTCCATCACAAATTTATCCAACCTATATGCAACATTTGCAAACTGCTATGGACTTGCACTTGGGTTCAATTGGTCATCGCACCAGCACTTTCCGAAAAATATACCAACACACGACAGAACAACTTCGGATACTATTAAACATTCCTGCATCTCATGCTATTTTTTTTACACCTTCCGCAACAGAAATTTGGGAAAGGATTTTACTCAACACAGTAAAATGCAATTCATTTCATTTAGTCAACGGTGCATTCTCACAGCGCTTTTATGAATATGCCATAGCATTACAAAAAACACCGAAACTATATAATGTAAACCATGGAGAAGGTTTCGATTTTTCCTCCATTATTATCCCCGAAGAAAACGAATTGATTTGTACTACACAAAATGAAACTGCAAGCGGTGTGCAAATTCTAGTTTCTGATTTAGTAGAACTCAAGAAAAAATACCCTTCACAATTATTATGTACGGATATTGTATCTTCTGCGCCAATATCGGATATCGATTACAACTATATCGACTCCTCTTTTTTCTCCGTGCAAAAAGCCTTTGGCATGCCACCAGGCTTAGGTGTTTGGATAGTGAACGAAGCCTGTTTACAAAAGGCCAAAGAACTGGAAGCAAAAGGCATGAATATTGGTGCACATCATACCTTAAGCAGCTTCTACAAAAATTACCAAGCATTTGAAACCCCATCAACACCTAATACTATCGCCATTTATATATTAGGAAAGATAGCTGAAGATTTTAATCTAATTGGCATTGAAAATATCCGCAAAACATCTGCATCTAAAGCAAAGCTTTTATACAATTTTGCAGATGACAATTCCAGTTTTCAGCCACTTGTTACAAATCCTAATCACCGTTCCGAAACAGTAGTTGTATTGAATACAAATGAGGATTCTTCATTATTCTTAGAAGCCATGGCACAACAAGGATTTATCATTAGTAGCGGCTATGGCAAATTTAAAAAATCACAAATTAGAATTCCTAATTTCCCCTCCTCTACAGAAGAACAAATGGCTGAATTGATTTATGCAATGGAGGCAGAAGTTAGTAAAAAGTAGAAAGTAGTTAGTAATGAGTAGTTAGTAGTTAGAATAACAACCATCTTTGGAAATTCGAAATTCGAAATTCGAAATTCGAAATTCGAAATTGGGATTTAGAATTTGGAATTTAGAATTTGGGAATTTGGCTTCAGCCGTTTTAACGTAATTTTTAAACAAAATTTTAGGTGCTTTTTTCTAGGCTAAATATTTTTGTATCCTAAAAATTTTAAACTATGAAAAAAACACTCAGTATCACAGGCATCGCGTTCTTGACATCCATTTTTACGTTTGTTTTTGCAAACAAATACATCAACAATCAAACCTCTATTCCAAGAGAAGTTGCCCATAACCAGAACAGTGATGTTCATTACGCTTCTTACACAGAACCCAATGCAGCAACGGAAGGAAACGGATATACGAACTTGGAATTTGCTGCTGAAAAATCAAGTCATGCAGTTGTTCATATCAAAACAGAAATGAAGGCAAAAAATGTGCAATTTCGCAATCCGTTTGGCGACCAGTTCTTCGATCAATTTTTTGGAGGCGGACAACAATTTATGCAACAAGCCCCGCAACAAGCAAGCGGTTCAGGCGTAATCGTTTCAGCAGATGGTTATATCGTAACGAACAATCATGTGGTTGATGGAGCGGATGAAGTGACTGTCATTTTAGACAATAAAAAAACATTGCAAGCAAAAGTAATCGGCAAAGATGCGAACACAGATTTGGCTGTACTCAAGGTAAATGAAACGAATCTTCCTTTCATTTCATTTGGCAATTCTGATGATGTAAAACTTGGTCAATGGGTGCTGGCTGTTGGTTATCCACTCACATTGGAAACGACTGTAACTGCAGGAATTGTCAGTGCTAAATATAGAAATATTGGATTGAATCAAAACAAAGCTGGCAATAATGCGATTGAAAGTTTTATTCAAACAGATGCCGCTGTAAACCCTGGAAATAGTGGTGGCGCCTTAGTCAATGCAGCCGGTGATTTAATAGGCATAAACTCCGCAATTGCTTCTCCTACTGGATCTTATGCTGGCTATTCTTTTGCGATCCCATCCAATATTGTAAAAAAAGTGGTTGGTGATTTAAAAGAATTTGGCAATGTGCAAAGAGCCTATTTAGGTATTGGATATGTAGATGCAAAAACAGCAACATCAGAACAAATGAGCAAATTTGGATTAGATAAAACAGATGGCATTTATGTTGAACAAGTAATGGCAGATGGAAGCGCCGATAAAGCTGGTATTAAAGTTGGAGATATCATCACAAAAATTGGCGATAGAAAAATAAAATCTGGTCCTGAATTAACAGAGCTGTTGGCACAATACAGACCGGGCGAAATGGTGACCGTAAATTTCATACGCAATGGAAAAGAATTTACAAGTAATATGAATCTAAAAAACAAATTAGGGAATACCGATATTGTAAAAAAAGATTTAGCAAGTTCATTGGGCATTTCGATGAGAGAAATTACACAAACGGAAGCTAGACAATTACGAATTCCTGGTGGAATTATCATTAGTGACATAAAATCCAATGGAGAAATAGCAAAACAAACTCGCATGAAAAAAACATTCATCATTACTCAAGTCAATGATCAAAACATTAGAACAGTAAATGAATTTGAAAAGATAATTGCCAGCGGCGAAAAGGAATTTCAATTGGGTGGCATCTACCCGAATTTCCAAGGCGTTTATTATTATATGTTGAAATTAGAATAATAAATTCTCTTTATAAAAGGCAAAACTCAATTTATCTTGAGATCTATTTGGGCGGCTCTCACGCTATCACTCCAAGTCCGTTTCCGCTCAAAGCAGCGAAATCCGGGCTTTCCGTTCTATCGTTGCCGCAATACACCGACCTCTTAAGATCATATCTTTCATTACATGTTTAGTTTAGTCTTAAATGAAATTAAAAAAAGGAATGCGAATTGCATACCTTTTTTTATTTCAACTTGTCCATTTGTTTGTTATGCCATTTTGCAAAAAGTAGAACCATGCTACTAGCACCAATTGTTGCATACAACATGTCGGATTGCGTATCCCAAACATAACCTTGCGTGCCTAAAAAACTTTCAGCTGACTGACCAGAAACAATTGCTACAAACCATTCCAAAAACTCATAACAAGCACTGATACTCATGCATACAGCGACCGTCAATACAGCAATCCATTTTTTAGAAGGAATAATTTTGTTTCTAATAAATATTTCTCGGCAAATGATAGCAGGCACAAAACCTTGTGCGAAATGACCCACCTTATCAAAGTTATTCCGACTTTGATGAAGCACTTCTTTTATCCAATCAAATAATGGAACTTCTGCATAGGTATAATGACCACCAATAAATAAAATATAACAATGGAGTAAAATGAAGATATAGGCAAAATCAGAAAAGGTAAATCTCGAAAAAGTAAAGATTAAAATACAACAACCGATGATGGATGGAAACACTTCTAATATCCATGTAAAATAATCTTTTGGTTCAATAGCAGAAATCAACAAGCCGATGCAAAATAACAGAATAAATAAATAGTACTTTTTCATTTTCATTCCTAAAAAATTTTTAATTGACCAATAGTATATAAAACTAAATCATTTACAATTACATTTGGCGAAAATTAAAAATATGTCTTTAATCATAGCAGGAACTATGGCTTTTGATGCCATTGAAACACCATTTGGGAAAACAGATAAAATTATTGGCGGTTCCGCTACCTATGCGGCTTGGAGCGCTTCCCACTTCACAAACTCTATCCAACAAATTTCTATTATTGGTGGTGATTTCCCAACTGAAGAAATTGATGCTTTAAAAGCCAAAGGTGTGGCATTTGATGGCGTAGAAATAGTACAAGATGAAAAATCTTTTTTTTGGAGTGGCAAATACCACATGGATATGAATACGAGAGATACGCTTATCACCGATTTAAATGTACTCGCTAAGTTTAACCCACAAGTTCCGAACTCCTATCAAGGGAGTGAGTTTTTAATGCTAGGTAATTTGATGCCATCATTACAAAAACAAATCATTACCCAACTCACAACGCGTCCTAAATTAATCATCATGGATACCATGAATTTTTGGATGGATATTGCCATGGACGACTTATTAGAAACCATAAAATTGGTTGATGTCATTATGGTGAATGACGGAGAAGCGCGTCAACTAAGTGGCGAATATTCCTTAGTAAAAGCTGCACAAAAAATAATGAGCATGGGCCCAAAATATGTGATTATCAAAAAGGGTGAACATGGCGCTTTATTGTTTCATGGCTCACAAATATTCTCTGCTCCTGCACTACCTTTAGAAGACGTGTATGATCCAACAGGAGCTGGCGATACCTTTGCTGGTGGCTTCATTGGACATTTAGCAAAAACCAATGACATCTCCTTTGAAAATATGAAATCTGCCATTATCATCGGATCTGCAATGGCAAGTTTTGTAGTAGAAAAATTTGGAACAGAAAGACTAAAAGAAATCAACGACAAGGAAATCCAAGATCGATTAAATCAATTTGTAAAATTGGTTAATTTTAATATTTAATTAATCCTTTTTCAAATAAAAGTCGGAAGAATTAAACTTTAATCAATTCTTCCCAATATTCTGCAGCTCTTCTGGTATGCGGGATAACAATCGTACCGCCGACTATATTTGCAACGGCAAAAATTTCATATAATTCTTCTGTTGTGATACCCAATTCATGGCATTTACCAACATGATATTTGATACAATCGTCACATCGTAAAACCATTGAAGCCACTAAGCCAAGCATCTCTTTTGTCTTTACAGGTAATGCGCCTTCTGCATACGTATTGGTATCCAAATTAAACAATCGTCCTATAACTTTATTTTGTTTACCCAAAATAACTTCATTCATTTTTTCTCTGTATTCATTAAATTCTTGAACTAATTTACTCATCGTTTTTTTTACAAAGTAAAGCAATCCGATTGATTATTTCCTCCTTTCAATTTTCCATTATCGGGCAAAAAAAATACTGCCTTGGAAAGCAATATTTTAAATTATTAGAAGAGTTTTGAGTAGATGGCCCGGATTTCTCAATTCGACAATTGCAACTTAAGACACAGAGTGAGAACAAAAAAATCAGAGTGAGAAATCGATTGGGAGCCATCGCTCTCCACTCTCATTCTCACTCTGATTTTTATTATCGTTGTCTATTTAGAAATTCTGCAATCTCGTCTTTACTGCTTTGAAAAGTAAATACATCATTGATTAAGTAGAAGTCTCTTTTATTGGTCAAGTTTCTGTAATTCTCTTTTGCGAATTCTAATTTAGTACTCTCAAAGGTGAATTCATTTAAGATGCCTATCATTTGACTTACATCGATTCTGTTATTTTTCATACCAGCTTTTGCTACATTTAATTTAGAAGTTTCAAAGGAAGCTTTTCTAATTTGATCTATTAATTGTTGGTAACGCCCAGTTGACATAGCTCCGTTGAAATCATCCCAATTATTTTCTTGGTAATTATTGTCGCGATCATTTCGACCTCTTGGATTGTTATCCTCGTTCCAATGTTGGTTATTATTCCAAGTGTGGTTGTTATTGCTCCAACAATGATTGTCATCATCCCAGTTATCAAAATCATCATTGTTATTCCAATGACCATAATCATCAATACAACAATTTTCTTCAATGTCTAATTCATCGCCTCTTACTGTAATGTAATATATTTTACCAGGTTTTACCATAATCATGCCTTGATAAATTAATCGTGCAGTACTATATCCATAACCATTGTGGTTGTATTTGTAAATTTCGATATTGTGTCGTCCAGCTGGCAAATCCCCTACAGTAATCGCTCTTGCTATTTTATTGAATTTTCTACCATCGACATTAATAGAAATTGTTTTACCTCTTCCATCTCTGATTCGAAGCATGGCGCGGTTCCAACCGGATGCCATTAGTAATTGAGAAGTGGTTACGAGAATAAGTAAAAGACTAAGTATTTTTTTCATGATATTTGTTTTAAATGTTATTGAATATTTTTTTCGTAGACTCCATACATTCTTTAAAAGTTAAGGTGGCAAATATAGAATAACTTTAGGATAACAGGCTATGACAAATGATACCTGTTGCAACCGCCGCGTTCAAACTTTCCGCTTCCCCTTTTCTAGGAATAGTCATTCGATGATGACAAGCATGCATGACATCGGCACTTATCCCTTTTGATTCATTGCCAATGACAATAAAAGCATCTTTTTTTAAAACAACTTGGCGAATTGGATCTCCTGCAAGTGATGCTGCATAAGCTTCTACATGCTGATGGGATTGAAGAAGTTGTAGAATATCACAATAGTAAATGCCAACGCGAAACAAACTTCCCATTGATGATTGTATGACTTTTGGATTGTACACATCCACACAATGTATGCTACAAAAAATACTAGAAACCCCAAACCAATCTGCAATTCGAATAATGCTTCCCATATTACCAGGATCTTGTATAGTATCTAACACCAAACTAACGCCCATTGGTTCAATAGAATTATTCTTAGGCAAAGAGGCAACAGCAAGAACTTGATTCGGTGTGGTCATATGACTGATGCGCCCCAACTCACTTTCTTCTACTTCATGAATATCTGCCATGGCAGGTAAAATATATTTATTGGCTTCAATCCATTTTTTAATAGCGAATAAATGAATGACATTCAATTTGGACTGTAATAATTCCGTAACCATCTTATCCCCTTCAACTACAAACTCTCGATGCTCAAGTCTGTTTTTTTTGTCGTCTAATGAACGAATATGTTTAACTTGCGCCTTCGTAATCATGGTATCAATTTAAGGGTGATAATTTACAATAAAAATAAAACGCTAATTCTTTGCATCATTCTTTGCAATTTATTTTTCATTTCATGCAATTATACCAAACACTTGACGCAAAATCAAACTTTACTAAAAGAAAATAAACTTCACCTCCAATTACGAAAGCCAATCAAATACAAAGGTGTGTTAGAAAGCAATATTCTGTCCTTAGCCACACCAAAACCAAACACCCATCTGCTTGACTTAGGATTACTGCCCAAATACAAACTTTGGAAATACAATAATCAGTTTGCACATTTTCAAACAGATACTTTAAATAGTAAACTACTCAAGCATAAAGTAGAAAAGCCCCAACTTATAGACACCCTCTTGGTTCAAAAATCTACATTGAATATTAAACAGTTCATGTTGAATCAAGGCTATTATAACACGAGCGTTTCGTGTAAAATCACCCCAAGCAAAAACCCACAATCCAGCACAGTTGACTATCATGTACAAGCAGGGAAAACATTTACCATCAGGAAAGTAATTGTGGACACGCCCGATCTACATATTCATTTACTCTTAACCGATAATCCCGAAAAATCTATATTAGTTATCGGCAAAGTATTTACCAATTATAACAGCAGTTTAGAAAGAGATAGGTTATATAAAATTATTAGGAATCAAGGCTATTTCGATTTTAAAGCGGATAATATTTCATTTGAAATTGACACATCGAACACCAAATCCCTTCGTAATTTATTGACTGATCCATTTGAACAAGCAACCAATTTTGTTGCGGACACGAAAAAGGAAAATGATTCCGTGAATGTATATGTTCGAGTAGCCCAGACAAAAGACTCAACCTATCTTACCCCCTATACCATTCAAGACGTGATTGTTACTTTGATTGACGGAAGTGTTATGCCTGACTCAACCTTAGCCATCATTAGTAATGAATTAAATCGAATACAATTTCGTTATACCACACTTCCTGTAAATAGAAAAATAATTGCCAACAGCATTTTTATCCGACCTGGTGACTTATTTAATATGGATGATTTGGAAGCAACGATTAATCGATTGAATCAATTAAGTTTGTTTCAATTTGTAAATATTAAATATGAAAAAGTAAATGGGGTAACAGGAAAATTAAATTGCCTGATCCAATTAAGCACATCCCCTAAAATGGATATGGAAATCCAATCAGATGTAAGCACCAGTGATGGTTATTACGACTTAGGAATTGGAGCAGGTTTAACTTATCGTAACAGAAATTTATTTCATGGCGCTAATCTTTTGTCATTACGAGGTGCTTATTCCACAGAGTTTAGAAATGATAAACTATTAACTGGAACTAAATCATTTTACTTGTCTGGCCATAATATTAATGTAAATACGAGCATAACATTTCCAAAATTCATAGTGCCATTTCGCAATAGTATTTTCAGTAATAAAAATTTACCATTCACCATTTTAAGTCTCACTTATAGTAATATTCAACGCGTACAAAACTATACCATCATTAATATTTCTGGAAGTTTTGGTTATTCTTGGCGCGAAACAATCTATAAAAACTGGCGATTCAATCCAGGTTTTTTAACAGTAACAAAAGTTCCCGATCATTTAATGGGTGATGCCTTTAAAGAGAAACGTAAAACCAATAGTTATTTGCAAAAAACATTTTCAGACAATACTATTTTGGGCGAAAGCACAACTTTTGAATACCAAAGTCCACTGAAACATATGTATGGTGATTTTAAGACCTTAAAAATTGGATTAGAAGAAGCTGGCACATTATTAAAAGGCATCAATTCGATATACCATTCTGTAACGCAAAATAATATTGAACCCATTGCGAACTATTTAAAATTGGACATTGATTTCCGGAAATATACCAACCGAGCTAAACACCAATTTGCCAATAGATGTATGTTTGGTTTCGGACTTCCTCTTGGAGACAATACTACCTTGCCATATATCAAACAATTCAGTGCAGGTGGCGCCTTTAGCAATAGAGGCTTCAGAGCACGTAGCTTAGGACCAGGTCGATCTGTAGATAGTTCCTATTCGACAGGTGTTGGTATCATAGATCGAACAGGTGATTTAAAATTTGAAGCAAATACGGAATATCGTTTCGATTTACTCAAGCTTTTTTCAGGAGCAATTAATCTAAAAGGCGCATGGTTTGCCGATGCTGGAAATATTTGGTTATTGAATAAAAGTGCGGACATTGTAGGTGGCGAATTTGATCCAACCTACTTCTTGCATGATATTGCCATCAGTAGTGGATTAGGTCTGCGACTTGATTTTTCTTTTTTTGTGTTTCGTGTCGATCTTGGCTATCCAATTAAACAACCACAAGTGGTCAATAATTTTGGATTCGCATTTGACAAATTACGTATCAATAGTGGTAGTTGGAATATTGCACTGGGGTATCCGTTTTAAATTAAGGTGTAAGGGATAAGTTATAAGGAGTAAGGCATAAGGAGTAAGGCATAAGGAGTAAGGCATAAGGAGTAAGTATGACTTAAGAAGCTGCAGACTTTTTACTTTTTACTTACTACTTTTTACTTACTACTTTTTACTTACTACTTTCTACTTACTACTTTCTACTAAAAGATTTATCTTCACATAAACAAAATTCAAAATCATGAAAACTCTTTTGACTTTTTTTTATTGCTTCCTAATTATGTTTTCTGTGCAAGCAACATGCCCTACTTCAAATTTGACATTGAGCACGCAATCGGCAATTGATGCATTTCCAACAAACTATCCGGGTTGCACCAATATGCCATTTTCTATTGTCATTGACGATTTATTTTCCGGACAAATTACAAATCTGAATGGCTTGAGTCAGCTTACTTCTATTGCAGGTAATTTGGAAATCAATGGGCTTTCTGCTCTCACTAACTTAAGCGGATTAAATGCGCTTACTTCCATCAGTGGCGATCTTAAAGTTAGTGGGAATAATGCCCTAACAAGTATTGCGGCACTTGGTTCACTTACCAATATAGGATTTAGCTTATATATTGAAAACAATCCGCTTTTAAATAATTTGACTGGACTAAATTCATTGACTAACATTACCAACAGTTTTTCTTTAGCCTACAATTCATCAATCGTCAATCTAACTGGTTTGAATAGCTTGAGTTCTTGTAGATCAGTATCTATTTCAGAAAATGCTGGCTTGACAAGCTTAACTGGATTAGATTCCCTTACTACACTTGTTGACGGTTTAGCTATTGACTCAAACCCAATATTGACAGACTTATCAGGATTAAATTCATTAACTTCTATTGGAATTTTACGAATTGAAAGCAATCCATCCTTAAGCAGTTTGAATGGACTAAATGGATTAACCTCTGTAGCTGGCATCCAAATAATAAACAATGATACATTGATTAATTTAAATGGATTGAATGCACTAAGTACTATTGGCCCTCTTCCTGGATATCTCTATCTTGATAATAATGACGCATTAGTTAATTTGAATGGATTGACTTCCTTAACTTCCATTGGCGGAGATCTTTCTTGCTACATAAATAATTCTTTAACGAGCTTAGACGGATTAAATGCCTTGACTGCCTTAGGTGGCATTTATATGGAAAATAATTTTGCGCTAGAAAACATTACAGCATTATCTGGCGTTACAAGTTCTATGAGCAAGCTTCATTTGGATTACAATACCATATTATCTAGCCTTTCTGCTTTAAGTGGCGTACCAAGCATTTCTGGGGAAGTATATATTTTTGGCCAAGACTCTTTAAAAAATTTAAATGGGCTAAATGGACTTACATCGATAGGAGGCAGGTTAACCCTTTCAGTGAATGATGCATTATTAAATGTACATGATTTAATTGGCGTCACTACCATTGGTGCTGGACTCAGTATAGGTGGTAATAATGCATTGCCTAATTTAATTGGATTAAATGGGATTACATCCATTGGTACCTATTGTTCCATTTCAAACAATCCTTCCATTACCAGCTTGAATGGTTTGAATTCGCTAACATCCATCGGTTCTAATCTCGACATCGTAAATAATCCATTGCTCACCAATTTGAATGGATTGAATGCTCTCACTTCTATGAATGGCTTCGTGAATCTCAATCAAAATATTGGCTTAGTAAGCTTAACAGGTATTGAAAATATCAATCCTAATGGCATTACGAACCTTATCATAAAAAATTCGAATCTATTATCCCATTGCGAAGTGGCAAGCATTTGTGCTTATTTGACCAATCCATCTCATACAGCAACTATCCTCGGTAACGCAAACCATTGTAGTTGCAGAGATTCAGTAGTTGCAGCATGCATTCCAGTTTTCACTGAAACAATCCAAACGAATGCAGCAATAAATATATTTCCAAATCCAACAACTGGAAACGTTAGGATAAGTGGCGTTGAAGCAATGCATCCAATAGAATTAAAATTGACGGATGCAACTGGCAGAATTTTGCGTGTAGAAAAAATCAATTCAAATAATTATGACTTACATGCATTAGCGAATGGAATTTATTTAATGACTATCAGACAAAATAATCGCATCGTTACAAAACGAATTGTAAAAAATTAGCGAAAAAAAATTAATGCTAAAGTGTAATAGTGTAGCGTATTTTTTGAAAAAAAATTAATGCTACAGTGTAAGACCGTTGCAAGGTAATTTTGTCTGAAAGTGTTTCTATCATTGAGTTTGGCGTGATTTTTGATATATGTTATATATGCAAAAGACATCTTCTCCACCCAGTTTTTCCGACTACGCCATTGAACATAGGAAAATTAAGAACACTTTTT
>CAMDVD010000020.1 GCA_945878115.1 Chitinophaga pinensis
TTCATGACTCAATAGTACAGAAATAAATATAGATTTTGATAGTTTCTTTTTTCTTCGCAGAGTCTCCGCCTCGGGACTCTGCGTGTATTTTATTTGTTCTTACTTACAAAACCGCAGAGTCCCGAAGCGGAGACTCTGCGGGGAGTAAAGAGTCCCGAAGCGGAGACTCTGCGGGGAGTAAGCGGAGACTCTGCGGGGAGTAAAATAAACTAAGGTATTCGTTTTAACTGTGGTTGTATTGCGGCAACGATTGAAGTGGAAATCCTTTTTGCTGGCTCTGCAGCAAAAAGATTGGAACGAAAAGCGTGTCTGCCGCCCAAAATAAATTGAATTAATATTTAGTATGACCAAATAGTAAATATCCTATTCGATTGCATGTAAATTCACTACACATCAATCTTCGCATACTTCGCATGCTTCTCAATGAACTCTCTACGTGGTGGAACTTCTTCGCCCATCAACATAGAAAAAATTCGATCAGCTTCTGCGGCACTATCTATGGTTACTTGTTTCAATGTTCTAGTATCCGGATTCATGGTTGTTTCCCAAAGTTGTTCCGCATTCATTTCTCCAAGACCTTTATACCGTTGAATATGTACACTGTCTTCTTTTCCACCAGCAATTCTATCAATCACTAATTTTCTTTCTGCATCATCAAATGCATACGCTTGTTCTTTACCTCTTTTTACTAAATACAAAGGTGGTTGTGCAATATACACATAGCCTTGTTCAACAAGCTCCTTCATATAACGATATAAAAAAGTAAGTATTAATGTGCTAATGTGCGAACCATCCACATCGGCATCGGTCATGATAATGAGTTTGTGGTAACGAAGTTTAGTAGTGTTCAATGCTTTTGCATCATCAGGCGTGCCAATGGTTACGCCCAATCCAGTATAAATATTTCGAATCTCTTCATTTTCAAAAACCTTATGTGGCATTGCTTTTTCTACATTCAAAATTTTACCACGCAATGGAAGTATAGCTTGGTATTGTCTGTTACGACCTTGCTTTGCTGTACCACCTGCCGAGTCTCCTTCGACTAGATAGAGTTCGCATAAAGTAGGATCATTGTCACTGCAATCTGCCAATTTACCCGGTAGACCGCTGCCAGTTAATACATTTTTTCTTTGCACTAATTCACGTGCTTTACGTGCAGCATGACGAGCCTGAGCAGCAAGTATAACTTTGTCAATAATAACCTTCGCTTCTTTTGGATGTTCTTCCAAATAAGCATCAATAACTTTAGATACAGCACTATCTACAATACCCATCACATCACTATTTCCAAGCTTTGTTTTGGTTTGTCCTTCAAATTGTGGCTCTGGTACTTTTACAGATATAACCACACTCAAGCCTTCTCTAAAATCATCACCAGTGATATCCACTTTTGCTTTTTCAAACATTTTGTTTTTGTCGCCGTAAGATTTGAATACTCTAGTTATTGCTCTACGAAAACCAGATACATGGGTTCCGCCTTCAATGGTATTGATATTGTTGACGTATGAAAAAATATTTTCGCTGTAAGAATTGTTATACATCATCGCCAACTCAACACTCACATTACTATCTTTATCTAATTCTTCTACATAAATAGGGGCTGATAAAAGTGGTTGACGTTTACCAATATTATCCAGCATTACCACAAATTCACTAATACCACCTTCGCTATGAAATGTCTCGGAAAGAAAAGTACCATCATCTTCTTTTTCTCTTTCATCAATTAAATGAATCGTAATACCACGATTTAGGAAAGACAATTCTCTAAGACGAGCCGCTAGTATTTCTCTATTATATTCTTTAACCGTAAAAATGCTATCATCTGGTGTGAATACAACCTTAGTACCAGTGGTATTGCTATCGCCAATTTCACGAACTGGATATTTAGGCGCACCACAACTATATTCTTGTTCATAGCGTTTGCCATCCCGATTTACGGTCACTAACAAATATTTGCTCAAGGCATTTACGCAACTCACACCCACACCATGCAAACCACCAGAAACTTTATAGGTATCTTTATCAAACTTTCCACCAGCATGTAATACCGTCATTACTACTTCCAATGCACTACGTTTTTCTTTCGTATGCATGGCAGTAGGAATACCTCGTCCATCATCTTCAACAGAAATGGAATTGCCTTCTAAAATGCGTACGGTAATATTTTTGCAATAGCCGGCCAAAGCTTCATCGATAGAGTTATCGACCACTTCGTACACCAAATGATGTAAACCTTTTACGCTGATATCACCAATATACATGGCGGGTCTTTTTCTAACCGCTTCTAATCCTTCTAACACTTGAATACTATCGGCACCATATCCAATGGTTTGCCCTAATTCGTCTTTTTCTACTGACATATTTTTTGTTTCTGTATGAATTTCGATTAAATCCTTTTTTAATTTTTTTTCAGGTTTGCGATAAACCATTTTCAAAGGGTAGCAAAGATACTTTTTTACGCTACTTTAAACAAGTTTTTTGGCTTTAAAATCATAAATTAAGAATGAGTGCTAGCAAGGGTTTCAGAGCATTTGAATAATATAGTTATCCACAAAACTATTGAATGGATGTCTTGTCGATTTTGGGTGGTTAAAATTGGGAATTGGGTGGATGCTTACAGAATGGATAATTAAAGTTTAAGTGGGCAAAAAAATGAAGTCTCTTGGGTTGGTCTTCACGTTAGCCATTCCGTTTTCCATTTGAATTTAGCCATTCCTTTTCCTACATTTGTCCACTTATGGCTCACCCTCGTATCCTTATAGGCATTGTATTGATTGGCATTTTATCTGCTTGTTCAACAACACAAAAATTGGCAAATTATTTTGATCATAATAAACCTGATCCTATACAAAAAATCAATTTGAATCCTGTGCGAATAACACCGTCTCGCACAGACAATGCACGCGTTGCAGCAGATAGAAGAATGGATATTCTGCACATGGATTTGGACGTCAAATTTGTTTGGGGATTGCACCAATGTATCGGTACTGCAACTTTACTGATGAAGCCCTATTTTTATCCAACCGATACCATTCTCCTGGATGCAAAGAGCATGGTCTTCGATGTTATCAAAATAAATGATAAGTCAGGCAATGAAATTCAATATTTAGTGGATTACAATAAAAAAGTATTGAAGCTAATTTTGGAAAGAAAATTGACCCAACAAGACAGCATTATGCTTACCCTCAAATACACAGCATCACCAGATGATAAAGAAGCAGGGGGCAGCGCTGCTATTAGAGATGATAAGGGATTATACTTTATCAATACCAATAGTAAAGAACCAAATAAACCTATTCAAATTTGGACACAAGGCGAAACAGAATCTAATTCTTGTTGGTTTCCAACGATAGATAAACCGAATGAAAAATTCACGTCGACATTAACGATGCATGTGAATAAAAATTACACCACCTTATCCAATGGAGAGCTTGTGTCTTCTATCGATGAAGGGAATTTAAGAGCGGATAAATGGGTGAATAAATTACCCATGTCGGCCTATTTAATCATGATGGCTATTGGCGATTTTACCAAGACAACGGATTATTTAAATGGCAAAGAAGTGAGTTATTATTTAGAGCCAGCGTATGAATCTGCGGCGCGAGAAAATTTCGGATGCACTCCAGAGATGATTGATTTTTATTCGAATAAATTAGGCGTTGAATATCCTTGGAATAAATACGCACAAGTGGTAGTTCGTGATTATGTATCGGGTGCAATGGAAAATACGAGTGCAACTTTACATGGTGAGTCTGTGCAAAAAAATGCAAGAGAATTAGTAGATGGAAATAATGAAGGTATTATTTCGCACGAATTATTTCACCAATGGTTTGGCGATTTAGTCACTTGTAATTCGTGGAGTCATTTGACTTTGAATGAAGGGTTTGCAGCCTATGGCGAACAACTTTGGTTGGAATATAAATATGGTGCAGATGCTTCGCTGCAAAAGTCTTATACCACTATGAATCGCTATGTTGATTATGCAAAAAATCAAAATGATGGACCTATTGTCAATTTCAATTTCGTGGATAAAGAAGATATGTTCAATACGTTAACCTATCAAAAAGGATCTCGTGTTTATCATTTACTGCGCAGCATCATTGGTGATGAAGCATTTTTTCTTGGCTTGAAAAATTACTTAACCCATTATGGATATGCGAATGCAGAAATGGGCGATTTGCAAAAGGAATTTGAAACTATTACTGGACTTGATTTGCGGCCATTTTTTGATCAATGGTTTTACAATGGTGGACATCCAGTCATAGATATACGCTACGACTATAATGATTCAACAAAATTGTTGGGTGTATACATAGAGCAAAAGCAAAATGCGGATGTAGGCTTGTTTAAATTCCCATTGAAATTCAAAGTAAGTCAAGGCAATCAAATTAAATATTTTACCTTCAATATTGAAAAGAGAAAAGAAGTTTTTTATGTTCAAAAATTAATAGAAGCGGACCATTCCATACCATCTGTTTTTGTAGATCCAGATGCCACTTTTTTGGGTGAAATGATAGATAATAAATCATTTATCAATCATATTCAAACGTACAATGCGGCAAGTAATTATTTGGAGAAAGTTAGACCATTAAAGGCGATGAGCCTCGTTCAAAATCAAGCAGACACCATTCGATATACGATGATGTCTGCCATGCAAGATAACAATGAAGACATTCGATTGAAGGCATTGCAATGGATAGATTGGACGAAGAAAGATAATTTTATTCGTGCGAAATCGCTACTACAAAATATCGCCAAAACAGATATGTTTGCTAGTGTACGTGCAGAGGCATTAAAGGTTTTAGGTAATGCGCAAGATTCTTCATTAGTTACTTTCTTTAGCGAGTGTTTGTCCGACTCTTCTTATACCGTGGTGGCAAAAGCATTGCAAGCGATAGACAGAATAAACAATGCAGAAGCCATTCGTATTTGTCCTACTTTGGAAGCTGATGCAAGGGGTAAATTGTTTGAAGCCATCTCCTCCATTTATGCCAATAGCAAAGACACAAATTGGTTTTCTTTTTACAGAAAAAATATGATGCAAGTATTCAATAGAAAGCGTGCAAAATTAGTAGAAGATTATACAGCCCTTGCCCTAGGAAATAATATGGACGCCACTTTGATGGGTTGTACGGATGTATTAAAAGAAAGAGCGTCAACAGATACTTATCCTTATGTTCGATATATGGGTATGAAATGTTTGTATGATATTAAAGAGCGTTATGCCAAAGTAAGCAAGCAAACAAAAGATCCTTCTTACAAGACCCATTTATCTGACCAAAGCGAAAAAATAAACCATGACTTACAATTGATTATTCAACAAGAAAATGATAAATACGTTTTAGATTTATTGAAGACAAATGGGGTGACGGAGTGATGTAATCAGTGATTTTATTACCCCATTCTTGGGCCAAATAATTTGAAATATTATTGATGTCTACGATTGCTTCATCTGACCAATGTATTTGTTTATCCGTTTGCAAATCGTTGTCTTATGGTTTTCATAACAGTTGCATGTTCAGTGCCTCCATTTTTTTCTAATACTTTGTTTCGCATCCAATAGTGCTTTTTTTTCAATTGTAGATAAGCTTTCCCAATCGTCTAAACCATATTGCCCATGAATATAATTACTAATCAATCCAGTTAATTCATCCAATTGATTTTTCTTCAACCCATCAACCATTCGAAAAATATCTAATTTTAATTCTGCGGTTGTCATTTCATTTTTTTTCAAAGATAGATTTTTTTTCAAGTTTTGACTTTGATAACGGAGTGATGTGATTTGTTCTGTAGATTGGTGTCCGCAACCTACCTTAGAGACGTTTCGTTTGGTGGGATAGCAACCGATAGTGCAAATATTATTACTAGCTGTATTGGTTGAAGTCCAAGGGCATCAGAAATAATTCGATTAGTGAGATACTAAGCCGATAGGGGAAAAAGTTGAAAGAAAAGAAGAAGGAAAAGCTACCTTCTTGAGGTAGCACGCTTCTATGGGGCGTTTTTAATTATCTCCAGTATCTCTTGTTCCGTTTGATCAGACTCAAGAAACTTTTTTATTAAATGACAATTTTTATTAAGAAGTTCAGCAACGGATTTTGTTGTTAGATTGCCAGTTTTCATCCAAATGATTTTTGGAGGAATTCCTCTTATCACGTTTAGGTCCACAAAATCCGAATCAAAAGTCACTACAGCTAAATTGTTCTTTTTCGCGAATTCAAATATTAATTCATCAGATGCATCTTCAAGTCCAACATTACGGATATGCAAAGCATCCTGAAATAAATCGGACAAATGTTTGATGATCCTAGGAGAAATGTTTTGATCAAACAGAATGTTCAAGAGGCTATTTTTAATTTGTGTTCTTTATCTGCTGCAAAGGCTAGACAGGCATTTATCATTTCTTCATTTAGTTCTTCGAAATCTTCCATTATGTCCTTACTGGTCATTCCATTAGAAAGCCAATTCAATACATCATAAACAGATATCCGAGTGCCTTTTATGCATGGCTTTCCAAATCGTTTGTCTGCTCGTATTTCTATGTAATTAAGGTAGTTCATAATTCGAATATAAATAAAAACTGGAACTTTACTTTATTTTTATTTAAAAGATGTAGGTTCTTTTTTCGAATTCGTTCGATAAGTTAAATGACCCACAACTTGCATATTACCGATATTAAACCCAAGTCAATTCCTTTAATTTATCAACTTCTGACAAACCTAATCTTTCATTTTTATTCATCCAAATAGTATAACTAGCTGTATTGGTCGAAGATAAACTAACTTCAGAAACATTTCGGTTGGTGAGACACCAACCGATAGGGGAAGGCCCTTTAAAGTGGAAATTTTTTCAGTTAGGATAATTTTTTCAAAGGAGGCCCACCTTCTTTTTTTACTTTTTGTATTGCTTCTAACCAATATTCCCAATAGGCATTATCTGCAGGCCTATTCGGAACAGGCCAATATTCGCCACCACTTAGAATGTCAGTTAAATCATTTGAATCCGTTGCTTCTCTATAGGCTTTTAGCATATATAACATTGCTTCATAGCCTTCTTTTTCCGTTATCATATCGCTACTAGAAATTATACCATCTTCATTTATTTTACCATCACTTGCTAATTTCATAATCTATATTTTAAAGCATATTTAGTAACCTCAGTGCCATTGTTGGTAATATTGTCATCAATTTTTATCAGGAATTCTAATCATTATCATGTCATTTAATTCAACACTTCCTTAGCAGCCACCAATGGCATGTCTGGCACTATTTTTATTTTTTCATAACCACCTAAAACATTTCGAAGATTATGTATGCCTTGTCGTTTTAATAAGGAAGATGCGATGACAGATCTATAACCTCCTGCACAATGAATATAAATATTATCATGGTCTTCAAAATTGCTAATCATGGTTAAATTAGTCATGCTTTGTAAAGGAATATTGAGCGCTGAAGTGACATGTCCATTATCGAATTCTAGTTCTTTACGCACGTCTACGATAATCATTTTCGGATCGTAGTTCATATCCATTTTTAATTCATCTGGTTCAATATCAATGATCATATCTATTTTTTCGCCAGCATTTTTCCAATGTTCGTAACTGCCTTTTAAAAATCCTACAATTTGAGAAAATCCAACACGAGCCATTCGGACAACCGTTTCTTCTTCTTTTCCTTCTTCCGTAACCAATACTATTTTTTGTTGAAATGGAAGCAAGGCACCAACCCATTCTGCGAAGCGACCTTCCAGCCCAATGCTGATAGAGTCGGGTATGAAACCTTCTGTAAATACCACAGCAGGACGAGTATCTAAAATGATGGCACCATCTTGAACCAATGTTTTAAATTCGGCAATAGATAATTCTTTCAAACCATTTTGTTTTATAAAATCCAAACTTTCGTAGCCTTCTTTATTTATTCTCGCATTGATTGGGAAATAGGCTGGTGGCGTATTCAATCCTTCAGTCACCGCCTCAATGAATGCTTCTTTGTCTTGGGTTTGCATCGCATAGTTCGTTGCCTTTTCGTCACCTATAGTACTATGTGTATTTGGGCCTAAATTTTTACCGCAACTAGATCCAGGTCCATGTGCAGGATATACTTTTACATAGTCGGGTAGTTGTTTTAATTTTTCCAATGATTCATATAAATAGCCAGCTAATTCTTCTTTGGTCAAATTGCCACTGAATAAATCTGGTCGGCCTACATCGCCCACAAATAGGGTATCTCCAGTAAATAGTGCATTTGGATTTCCATCTTCATCTTGCAATAAATAACAGGTCGATTCTAAAGTATGTCCGGGTGTGTGTAACACTTTTATTTTTACATTTCCTAAAGACAATTCTTCTTGATCGACAGCAGAATATTTTTCAAAATTAGTTTTTGCATTTGGGCCAAAGACAATTGTAGCACCAGTTTTATTTGCCAAATCAATATGACCACTTACAAAGTCGGCGTGAAAATGCGTCTCGAAAATATATTTGATTTTTGCTTTTCTATCTGCTGCCATTTGGATATATTTTTCAATATCACGCAATGGATCTATGATAGCAGCTTCTCCATTCGATTCAATATAATACGCAGCTTCTGAAAGGCATGAAGTATACAATTGTTCAATATACATAGTTTGAAATTTAATTATTTTTTATAAATATGATTTGCACTTGCTTGCGACAAACAAGTAATGGTTAAGTCGTTGATGCAAACATGTTTGGGCAATGTGCAAGTATAATAAATGGTATCTGCAATATCATCAGGTGTTAGTGGTATAAATCCTTTGTACACCGCATTGGCTTTTTCTTCATCACCCTTAAATCTAACCATGGCAAATTCAGTTTCACATGCGCCCGGATGAATAGCAGTTACCTTAATGCCAAAGGTCAATAAATCAATCCGCATACTTTTGGAAAGCGCATCTACAGCGTGTTTGGTGGCACAATACACATTGCCATTTGGATAAACTTCTTTAGCAGCAGTAGACCCAATATTCACAATATGACCAAAACCTTGGGCTTTCATCAACGGAATAATTTCGCGACTCACATACAATAAGCCTTTCACATTGGTATCTATCATTATATCCCAATCGGCATAATCGCCTTCATCTATACCTCCAAAGCCAGCAGCTAATCCAGCATTATTGATTAATATGTCGATTGTTTTAAAACGATTAAAATCAATACTTGCTAAAGCCGTTTGCGTTTCTAATTTGTTGCAAACATCAAACTGCAATATTTGAATATCAATAGCATAATCCTTTTCTAATGTGGATTTCAAATTTTCCAAACGATCTAATCGTCTGCCGGTCAATATTAAATTATACTTATTTTTTGCAAATTGAATGGCAGTGCTTTTCCCAATTCCTGAAGTCGCTCCTGTAATTAAAACTGTTTTATTCATTCTTCTTTATTCATTTAATTTTTATCGTATTAAAGACACATCACCTTTAATCATTTTTTCTTTATCCTCTAAATCTGTTGCTGTGACTACCCAATAATAAGTACCGACTTCACAATCACGTCCATTGAATCTGCCATCCCAACCTTTTCTAAAATAGGTAGTTGAAAAAACCAATTGTCCCCAACGATTATATACTTTGAATGTATTTAATTTTTTAAAACCTGAAGCGAGTATTCTAAAGAAATCATTATTGCCATCATTGTTTGGCGTGAATGCATTTGGAAGCGTGATATATGGACCTTCAGACACATAAACCGTTATGGTATCATATCCTACGCAGCCATTGACAGTTGTACCTTGAACGATATACGTATTGGTGCCAACATCTGGGTAAGATCCAATTGGATTATATACATTCGGATTGTCTAAATAATTGCTGGGAGTCCAAGTAAAGGAAGATGCTCCAGTTGCCTTAAATTTAATTTGTTCATTCTTGACTATCACCGTATCGTTTCCAGCAAAAATAGATACCACTGGAATTTTCAGTAAAGCACTAGTTGTATCTCTACAGCCATAACTATTTCCTGAAACCAGTGTTACCAAATTATCCTTGCCATCATTCGGGTAGGTATTCGTTGGATTTTGCAAATTGCTTGTTCCACCATCTCCAAAATTCCATGACCAATAATTAGGTGCACTCAAAGTGGAAGTAGATTTATCCAAAAAGGATATTGGTAAATCGGGGCATAATAAGCCAGTGTATGAAAAATCTGCTTTGAAATTTGGATATACTTTTACAATTCTAGAGATACTGTCGCGGCAATTTGTTTCTTTATTGACGATTAATTTTACAATATAGGTGCCTGTATCAGGATAAGTAAACGTAGGTTCGAATAGAATAGAAGTATCTGCCGATGTACCTGCTACACCAAAATCCCAAAAATATTTAAACCCGCCGGTGCTTTGATTGACAAAATGTACGGTATTGGATTTGCAACTTACAATATAGGTATTGGGTTCGGATGAATATTGTGGAATATTTGCCACCACTGCTTTTGAGCAATTTGTAACCACAAACTGAAACTCTCTTTTTACTACATTAATCAATGCACCATTGCGCCATTCACTACAACAAACATTCACCACAAATCGACCTTGAATATTCGGTGTTCCAGTAATGATACCAGTCAATGGATCTATTTGCAAAATAGGATTTCCACCTAAAGGATTTTGCGCACTAAATGGGGAACTATAACTCACATTTTGTAGCGCAGGAAGAGAGCCCCCAATCAGTATTGGCTTAGGCACATTTTGATCTCCGCCTTCTATGGCATTGCAAAATTCATAAGTCAAGGAGTCACCATCTGTATCCGTTGCTGAGTGGTCATACACAAATGGATTATTGATACAAATAATTTGTGGGGGATAGTTTTTATAAATGGCACTATTATTACACACTATGGGGCTTGGAGGAATTGTACATGTATACGAAGCGCCGGTTGCACCAGGATTGATGATATTATTCAATGAACCATTTCTACAACAGCGTTGACAAATTAAAGTATAAGGCAAATTACTTGGTGGTAATTGCTTAAATAAAATAAACTGTAAACGATTGATACAAGTTGCCGGTGGATTGTTGATACAATCATTGTTGAAATTAACTGGCACTATCAAGGAGCTACTGGCATAAACGGAGTCGAAAGAAAAAAACTGGTTACCTACAAAAATGGTTAAAAACGCAGGATCATCATCCATCAAAGCAGTAGGAGAGCCGCCACCCTGTGAAGGTGGTAAGCAATCTCTATACATATTGAAAGTAAATCGATAAATATTATTTCCTAAACAAGTGTCAATTATTTCGCCGCCAACAATATGAGAGGCAAAGCTATTTAGCGAGGCTAGAACCAATAGGATAGAAAAAATTTTTTTCATGAAGCGCCCAAAATTAAACTATTTTATGCTGTAAAACATATTCCAAAAAGCGATTTATTATTTTCTGCAAATTGTCCTTGTCTTCTACCATTGCCATATGGCCCACATTGGGAAGAAGATAAATGAAGCAATCTTTTGCCAAAGCGCTTTGTTTGAAGTTATCTTTTGGGGAAACCGCTTTATCTTCATTTCCAACAACAAACAAAATTGGGTTATTCAATTCTGTGAGTACTTGGGTATTGTCAGGTCTCATCATCATGGCTTTGGTATAGGCAATCAAAGTGGAAGACGAAATAGAAAAGGTATTCGTTAAGTGTTGATTGATATCTGGTTTCTTATTTAATTTTGAATGTTCAGCATATAAATTAGGGATTGCGATTTTTAAAAATTCTATCTTTTCCTCTTCACCTCTTTCTATTAATTGGATAGATTTTAATCTGGTTTCTTTTTTGAGATCATCATCCGCATAAACGCTAGAATGTATGAAGCCAATGCCAAGCAATCTATCTGGATATTTTTTTGCAAATGCGGCAGTGATATATCCTCCCATGGAATGCCCAAGTAAAATCACAAGACTGATTTGTTCTTGTTCTACTATTTCAAAAACAAAATCAGCTAATAATTCAATACTTAATTCTGTACTTGGAAGATTTGATTTGCCACTTCCGGGTAAGTCGGGAATGATAACCGTGTATTGTTCTTGTAGACATGCAATTTGATGAGTCCAAATCATGGCATCTTCTCCAAATCCATGAATTAAAAGGATGCTAGGGCCATTCCCTTTTTTTTGGTAATACGTATTTGGGAATTGCTTGCTTTTTAATTCTATAATCATTTTATCCATTGTTGAGTTCCAAAGATAAATCTGTAATGCGTAGGATGGATTTTTAGTTGAATGAAATGTTTATAAGGCACAAACTTGCTTAGCCTTCCAATCCTCGCAGATTTGTCCTCTGCTGAAATCATGTCTGGCGTAAGAAAAGCTTGTGAGGCACCCTGCTACTTAGATGCACAAATTAATTTAGTCCTCTATCCTGTTAATTTAGTGCACTATCCTCGTATGCAAATCCTCTATTCCTATCCTCGCAGATGTGTCCTCTAGTTCAAACCAGTCTGCGAATGAAAAGCTTGTGAGGCACTCTGCGACTTTAGGTGCACATACTTAGCATTCTATCCTCGCCATGTGTCCTCTACTAAAATTATGTCTGCTAATGAAAAGCTTGTGAGGCACCCTGCGACTTTAGATGTACAAATTAATTTAGTCCACTATCCTCGTATTCATGTCATAAATTCCTATCCTCGCAGATGTGTCCTCTACTGTGATCATGTCTGCGAATGAAAAGCTTGTGAGGCACTCTGCGATTTTAGTGCACAAATCTGCATTGGACTCTAATCGATTTTATGCAACGACAACTGGCCAAAATGAAAAGAAATATCGCAACATATAATATGGAGTATTCATTATTATTTTATTTTTACTACATGGCAGTTCGTAAACAGATACCCTATAAAAGCGGTATGTTTTTTATTACTTTCACGTGTGCTCGCTGGATGCCTTTATTTGAAATGAGTAACGGATATCATTTTGTCTATAATTTTTTTGATGTTCTAAAATAAAAAGGTCACTTTGTAAATGCATATGTTATTATGCCTAATCATGTGCATGCCATTTTGAGTTTTACATATACCGAGAAAAGTATCAACAAAATAATCGGTGATGGGAAGAGATTTATTACCTACGATTTAATCGATAATTTTACGAAAAACAACAGAAACGATATTTTAGAAAAGCTTTCTGATTTTGTGAATGATACAGATAGAAAAAAGGGGAAATTGTATGAAGCTTTTGAGCCGTCATTTGACTGGAAAGAATGTGATACAGATAATTTAATTGAACAAAAATTGAATTACATCCATCTGAATGCCTGTGTATGTAATCCGGCATTAGCAATGAACCCAATTGATTATGTGCACAGTTCAGCAAATTACTATTTAGGCGGGAATAATATTCTTTATCCAATAGAGCATTTGATGAATATGAAAGATATCAGATTTGATAAATGAACTTTTAGAATGTCATTGTAAAATCGAACCACAGAAAGAAGTTTAGAATATGATTGTAGAATTAAATCGCAGAGTCGCAAGTCGCAGACTCCCTAGGAAGGAAGTTTAGAATATGATTGTAAAATCGAACCGCAGAGTCCCGAGGCGGAGACTCTGCGGGGAAGGATGAGATACAGATAATTTAATTGAACAAAAATTAAATTACATCCATCTGAATGCCTGTGTATGTAATCCGGCATTAGCAATGAACCCAATTGATTATGTGCACAGTTCAGCAAATTACTATTTAGGCGGGAATAATATTCTTTATCCAATAGAGCATGTGATGAATATGAAAGATATAAGATTTGATAAATGAAATTTTAGCACGATATTGTAGAATCGAACCGCAGAGTCCCGAGGCGGAGACTCTGCGCGGAGGTAAGATCCAATAAGGTCTTCAAAACCTTCTTGGATTTTTGCGTATAGAGCAAATGCAATTTTACAAGGCTGATGATATAACCGTTCATGATTCTCTATATTTGTGGGACTATTAATTACTTAAATTATTTCATTTGTCCTTAGTTCGTAAAATTGCCAGCAATTTTTTGCAAACCATACAGCGTTTTCCAGTTCCCATTTTATCTGGTATTGCGGCATTTGTTTGTATGTGCATCGAGTTGCATTGGATAAAACGAGAATCGAATTATGCCCAACAGTATACATTCATCAAATTATTTTTAGCCTCTGTTTCAGGTATTTCCATATTCACTGCTTTTGATATTTTTGCTGAATCAAAAAATGTACAAAAAAGTAAACGAGTTGGATTGGTATTATTGGGCTTTTGTATTTTGGGTTTGCATTTTTATACTATAACACCCGGTATGTTTGATGCCGAAAGTATTTTTGTTTCTAGGTATTTAATTTTTATTGTTTGCTTTCATTTAATGGTATCTTTTGTTGCCTTTTTTAATGCTTCAGAAATCAATTCATTTTGGCAATACAATTATTTTTTATTCACCCAATTACTCACTTCTCTATTGTACTCCATTACGCTATTCATCGGTATTAGCAGCGGTGTATGGGCTGTTGATCATTTGTTTGGCATTCATATTCATGCCGATTATTATGTAGATATTGCGGTCTTTATTTTTTGTGTTTTGAACACCATTTTTTTTCTAATGGGCTTCCCAGATTCATTTGAATTTTTTAAACCCAAACAAGAATTCAAAAAGTCAATTCGTATTTTTGTTCAGTATATTTTATTGCCAATAGTGGGTTCGTATATTCTTATTTTATACATCTATATGTTCAAAATTGTGATGAATAATAGGTTACCCAATGGCTGGGTATGTATACCTATTCTTATTTTTTCTTTCATCGGGATATTGGCTTATTTATTGATTTATCCCATTCGTAAGGAGAATAATAATCGTTTCATATATGTCTATGCCAAATATTTCTTTTACATATTATTGCCCTTATTGTCCTTGTATTTTATTGCCATCTATCACCGAATCATGCCTTATGGAATTACAGAAGACAGGTATTTAATTTTGGTCTTAGGTATTTGGTTGGCCATCATTTCGGTTTACATTATTTTGTCCAAACGCGATAATATTATTGTTATCCCAGTAAGCCTTTTTTTGTTACTTGCCATGAGTGCTATTGGCCCCTGGGGCATGTTTCAATTGAGTGAACAAAATCAATTTATTCGATTAGGTAGACTATTGAAAAAAAACCATTTGCTGGAAAATAATGAATTGATAAACAAAGGAAGCAAATTAGAAGAAACATCAGCCGACTATGCCAGCATTCGTTCCATTCTATATTATTTACATAAAAGAGGGGAGTTGAAAAAGGTGCTGAGATGGTTGAATGATAAGGAACATACTGCTATAAAAAAAGCGATTAAAAAGGATGAATTTAGTTCGGTTAATGCCATACTGAATCTACTTAATATTAAACCCAATGCGGTTGTCATATCTCAATTTATTTTCATGTCGGATGAAAATGATCTATACCAGAGAGCCATGAATATCGAAGGCTATCAGCATATCACTCGATTTGATATTTATGCAAATGAATTAGAACAAAAGAACTTGCAAAGTGCAGATAGTTCAAAATTAAATTATAGACTAGCCGACAATACTTTCAACGTATTTGATTACACAGATACTATATGCCATATCCATTTAGATTCCTTCATGCATAAATTGATTCGTTATTACCAACAACAGGACAGCCTGAATATTGCGCTTAGAAAAACGGAATCTTCCTTTCAAATGTTAGGCAATGGCGTGAGTAGTATAACGTTGCCAAATGATTCCATGATAGTAGAACAAAATGGAACAAAATTGTATTTTAAAAATATGGAGATGCAGAAAAGAGATTCTCTTTTTGACATCATTCATGTAGATGCATTCTTATTGTATTGAACCACTCCTAATCTATTTTTTCCTATTATACTACTGTAAACGGTCTAATACATATTCCTCTTTACTTTCGTTTCCTAATTATTGAAAAATGTCATCTATACTGTCCATTGAAAATATAAAAAAATCTTACCATGTAGTGCAAGCTTTAAAAGGGGTTTCCTTTGAAGTGCCCAAAGGAAGCGTGTTTGGTGTACTTGGTCCAAATGGAAGTGGTAAAACAACTTTGCTCGGCATCCTCTTAGATGTACTGAAAGCAGATAGCGGACAATTTGAATGGATAGGTTATCCTAATGATTTTACAGCACGTAAAAATATTGGCTCTTTATTAGAAACGCCAAACTTTTACCATTACATGACTGCCAAAGATAATTTGATATTGACAGCACATATCAAAGAAAGAGGATTGGAAGATGTAGATCGAGTGCTGCAACAAGTAAATTTATACGAACGTCGTGATTCTAAGTTTAGCACTTTTTCATTGGGTATGAAACAACGCTTGGCAATTGCAGGCGCATTACTTGGCAAGCCTGATATTCTTGTTTTAGATGAACCAACCAATGGACTAGATCCGGTTGGCATTTCAGAAATTCGAGATTTAATAAGATCATTAAATCAAGAAGGAATTACAGTCATCATGGCAAGCCATTTGTTGGATGAAGTAGAAAAAGTTTGTACCCATGTGGCTATTTTGAAGCAAGGTGTTTTGTTAAGTTCTGGTCCAGTAAGTCATGTATCCAATGATGAAGAATGGATTGAATTAAGTGCTTCAAATAAACAGACTTTAGCGAACGCATTGACAAATAATCCGCTCGTGAAATCTATTCGTGTTGAAGAATTAATTCATATTGTATTGCAACCAAATGCTAGCATAGAAGGTATCAATACTTACTGCATGCAACAAGGAATTGTACTTAACCATATACAGAAACGCAAGCGTAGTTTGGAAAGTAAATTCATGGAAATGACTAAATAGCATGTACAAGATGAAGCTCGAAAAATCTATACTTGAAAACAAATCTTAATCTTAAAAAAATAGACTAATGAAATTATTACACATTGAATGGCTGAAACTTAGAAAATACAGGGCTTTCTGGCTACTTGTATCTTTATTTAGTGGTATTTTTCTGTTATGGAATTATGCAATAAACAATAGCTTTTTAAAATTAGGTGGTGGACCAGTAAATCTATTATCCAATAGTTATTCATTCCCCTCTGTGTGGATAAATATGGGTTATATATATAGTTGGTTCGTACTTTTTTTAGCGGTATTTGTTATCATATCGGTATCCAATGAATTTACATTTCGTACTAATAGACAGCACATTATTGACGGCATGCGAAGAATAGATTTTTTGCATGGCAAAGCATTATTGGTATTGAGCATGGCAATTGGCGCTACATTATTATATAGCTTCAGCGCATTCATTTTTGGATTATTGAATGGCGGAGGAAACCCAATCCAGAATATGGAAACCATTGTATATGTTTTTTTATACACCTTGAATTATTTAGCCTTTGCAGGACTTATTTCTTTTTTTATCAAAAAATCTGGATTGAGTATCATACTACTTTTAGCCTATTTGTTATTTGAAACGATCATTGTGAATGTAATCAATCATTATTTTGAAACCTTCGTGGGCAACCTAATGCCGCTACAATCTACAGATGAGTTATTGCCCTTGCCAGTAATGAAATCACTCAGTGCCATGACATCATCTGTATCGCATGATTCGCCAATATATCTCAGTATATTATTTGGTGTTGGATATATCGCCATATATTATTTTATACTTCGTAATAAAATGTTGAAGACGGATTTGTAATACCTATAGCATTTGTAAACTAGGCTGTAAGACTAGGAGAAAATACCAGTTGCTATTATACCGTAGCATATTTTTTAGACTAAAAAATAAATGCTAACGGTATAATTAATGAAGGAGAACATGTAGTTTCGTAGCAAAAATTTACTGTGCAAAAAAAGAAGGCTTCTACAAAAAATACTGCTCGTGTTATCAACGAAAAACCAATCATTCTCATCACCAATGATGATGGCGTAACTGCTCCTGGTATTGCTGCTTTGGTGGAAGTTGCCAAGCAATTTGGAACCGTGGTTGTGGTAGCGCCAGAAACACCGCAATCTGGAATGGGGCATGCGATTACGATTGGCAAGCCACTACGATTAAATCATGTCAAATTATTTCAAGATGTAGAAGCATATCAATGTTCGGGTACACCTGTAGATTGCGTGAAATTGGCTGTAGACAAGGTTCTTCATCGAAAGCCGGATTTTTGTTTTAGTGGCATTAATCATGGTTCTAACGCTTCTGTCAATGTCATCTATTCAGGTACGATGAGTGCGGCTATGGAAGCATCTATTGAAAAAATTCCAGCGGTAGGTTTCTCTTTAATGGATTATAGTTTCGATGCGGATTTTTCCTTGGCGCAACAAGTTGTACATGATGTTATCCATAAATTATTGAAAGGAGAAATTCCGAAAAAAGGTTTGTACAATGTGAATATTCCAAAGATCGCAGAACAAAAATATAAAGGTCTAAAAGCTTGCCGACAAGCCGATGCAAAGTGGAGTGAGAATTTTGTAGAGCGCATTGATCCAACTGGTAAAAAATATTTTTGGTTGACCGGTGAATTCAATAATTTGGATAAAAGAAAAGACACCGACGTATGGGCACTCAATCACGGATATGCCTCCATAGTTCCAGTGCAATACGACTTAACAGATTATGATTTGTTGTCGAAGATGTTGGGGGAGTAGGGATGAAGATGAATTGCCTAACACCTACCCAAAGTGCTTTATTGATTTTAAGCAATTAAATAGAATCAAAAACTAATTTTGACAAATGAGTTGAACGAAGCAATTATATTTACATAAAAAATGAATGTTCGATATGAATATGATAGATACCACATACTTTGAACGTTGCATCAGCACTTTGGATAAAGCTTATGGATTACTTCTAAAAGCTGACCCAGCAGAAATAGATTATGATATGTATCGATCTGCATGTGTAAAGGAATATGAAATTATCTTAGAACAATGTGGCAAATTATTGAGAAAGATTTTAAAGCCTTATTATCATTCTTCTAAAGCGGTAGACCAATTGTATTTTAAAGATGTCTTTAAACAGTGCGTTTTACGAAGTATTATCACACCAGAACTATGCGAACGTTTTTTAGAATATAGAGATAATCGAAACAATACCGCGCATGATTATGGCGTAAACTTTGCAGAAGAAACACTTATATTGCTACCCAATTTTATTGTGGATGCTACCTTAATAGCCGCCGCCATTAAACAACATAATAATGATATTGAGAGCTAAAGATAAAGAAGGTTTATTGACAATATTCGATAACATACAAACTCCAATAGAGGTATGGGCGTTTGGTAGCCGCGTAAATGGTAATGCCCACGAAGGTAGTGACCTTGATTTGGTAATTCGTACACCCAATTTACAAAAAATGCCACAGGATTTTTTTTTAGCAATAAAAGAAAAAATACAAAAAAGTAATATACCTATTGTAATAGAATTATTTGATTGGGCAAGAATGCCTGAAAGTTTTCATAAAAATATAGAAGCACAATACGAATCATTATACAGCAATTTTGATAGGTTGAAGTAAGCAATGTAATTGCATAAACTGATTTTCTATAACAAACAAAGGATATGTATAACTGTTACCTCATTGTTGAATTTATCACCAACAATTTTTTATCTCTAATACACACTCAATTTCCTATACTCTTTATTACCTTCATTATCACTCAAAATAATCAGATACATTCCTTTTTTGCTTAAATGAACAGTTGCTTCTTTTGTATTTTTTTGTTCAAATAATTGTTTGCCACTCATGTCTACAACTTGCATGTCCATTAGGCTTGAAGAAATTATACTAAAGTCTCCGTTGTTTGGATTTGGATAAATAAGTACAGCATTGTTATCTGCATGACGACGAATAGAAATGGTAGAGGAGTAAGCATATTTTCCATCTAGATCCACTTGTTGTAATCTATAATATTGGATACCTGCATTCACATTTTGATGTGTGAAAGAATAAGAGACTAGTGAGTTGCTATTGCCTTGTTCTGCTTTGGTTATTATATTCCCGATTGTATTAAAATGAATGCCATCTGCACTAGATTGAACATTGAAATAAGCATTATGGTGCTCTTGTAAAGTGCTCCAATTTAATACATTATCTTGATTAGATTCTTTTACCGTAAAGTCGCCGAAGCTAACTGGCAAAGGAATATTGTTCAGATTTTTTGAATGCAAATAGAAAGAAGAGAAACTGGTAACAGGAAAACAAGCTTCTATATTCCCACCTGCAAAAGTGGTAAGGGAAATCGCAGAATTCGGAATTTCGATAACTGATCCAGAGCCACCTAATACTCCATTGCCACCAACTTTTGTAATACTGATATCTGAGTTATTCGTAATGCCAGCTGCCAATAAATCGGCTGCTGTATAATAGAGACAAACATTGGCTGAACCTGAAGGTTGTGTGCTTGGCGTAATCGAATATACTCTATTGGCGTAAGGCTCACCATTCCAACTTGGATTTCCAGGTAAAAAATTAACACAAATATCTGTTGGCCCAATGCCTGTCGCGGTTAATTTGGCAATGAGTTCGCAGTTGGAATTAACATAATTATTGGTACCTGCATTTTGATTTATAGTTTGGCAATAAGAACTGTTTAAAGGCATAGCTATCGAAGAAGAACTTACTGGTGTCACATTTACTTGTACTGTTGTTGTATTGCTACAAGAATTAGCATCCGTACCTGTTAAGGTATATATGCTAGTTGATGTAGCATTAAATGCAACATTATTTGTAATGCCTCCACTCCAATTATAAGAGCCACCTGCGCCAGCACCATTTCCGGCGAGAGTTACTTGCGTATTTTGACAAACAGAAGCTGCGGATGGACTTGCATTAATGGTAGGCAACGTAAAATTGGTAATCGTATGCGTGGTTGAAGTAGCAGAGCAACCACTACCGTTTGTATAGGTATAGGTATAAGTAGTGTTTGGTCCTACATAAGGATTTGTAACACTAAAAACACCGCCAGCTGGTGAGCCTATTAAAGAAATGGAACTGCCAGCGCAGCCACTCACATTGGAGGAAGTCACATTGAGTGGTGCCGGCTGTGTAACAGTAACAGTAGTAGTTTTGTTACAACCGTTAGCATCACTCACACTAATGGTATAGGTCTGTGCAGTCAAATTGGAGAAGTTACCAGTGTTATTACTTTGAGGCCCTAATGGATTGATGGTATATGTTTTTGTTCCTGTTCCTCCGGTGGCTGTTATTGATGAACTCCCTACACCGCCATTGCAACTAGCATTAGTTATAGTTGGTGCATTGAAAACAATTAATGTCGGTTGCGTTATTGTAAGCGTAGTTGATGCAGTAGCCGAATTGCTACTCATAGCAGTAACTGTATATGTGCCAGCTGCAACATTTGTAAATACTGGACTACTTTGATATGCTCCTGCATTTAATTTGTAAGTATATGGAGAAATTGAGCCGGTAGCAGAAGCGGTGACGGTTGAAACGCCACCATTACATGCGATGGAAGTGCCGCTGGCAGTTACTGCTAAAGGAACTGCTTTAATTAAGGTTGTGGTGTAAGTATTATATTGGTCATTACCACTAGAGCCATCTCCATTAGTTGCATTTGCAGCAACATTGAATGTAATAGTGGCACTTCCAGATGCGGGTGCTGTCCAATTAAAAGTCCAAGAAGCTGTGCCTGTACTAGCTGCTTTTGGTGTATTGTGTTTTATCTCTGTGGTGCCTGTGAGGGACGTTCCAGTAACAGCTGCGAAAGAACCTGAACTAGCTTTCATATCAAATCCATCTCTTTTACCAAAAGGGGTTCCTGCAACAATAGATGAATTCGTAACAGTTAAAGTAATGGGATATACAGTTCCATTTGTATAACCTCCAGCCGGCAATCCAGTTACACTTATTAAAGTATTACTTGAAAAGCTATGGCAACTACATCCAGTAGCATAAGATCCTGATACACCTGCACTATTAGAGGAAAGTGTAACATATAAAACGAAAGCAATTAGTGGAGTTAAGATAGGTAAAAATTTACTTTTCATGTACCGATTTTTTTTATGAAGGATAAATATAAGTTTTGTTTCCTTAAAAAATTATCTTGTCGAATAATTTGTAGAGAAGTTGATTTATAAGCAAAGAAGGCTTCGCTTTGAGCGAAGCCTTCCTTAAAAGCATAGTTTATTTTTATTTCTTCAATTTCTCTTTAAAGACTTTTCTGAATTTTTCCAACTTCGGTTGTATCACATACTGACAATATCCTTGTCCCGAATTTTCATTATAATAGTTTTGGTGATAGCCTTCTGCTTTATAAAAAATAGGTAAGGGGGATATTTCTGTAACTACTGGTTTGTCATAAGCCTTTTCTTCATTGAGTTTTTTCTTATAATTTTCGGCAATATTTTTTTGCTCTTCATTTCGATAAAAAATTACAGAACGATATTGTGTACCGACATCGTTGCCTTGTCTGTTGAGTTGTGTTGGATCATGTGCTTGCCAAAAAGCAGCAAGTAATTCATCATAGGAAAGTATAGATGGATCAAAAATTACTTGTATCACTTCGGCATGACCACTAAGTCCTGTGCATACTTCTTTATAGGTCGGGTTTTTTGTTTCACCACCAGCAAAGCCTGATTCTACATGAATCACACCATTTAATTGTTGCAATTGTGCTTCTGTACACCAAAAGCAACCACCACCAACTAAGGCTGTATCTAACTTGGCATTGGGCATTTTTTCTTTATTTTCCATTTGTTTAAAAGGGTTTGCATTTTGTAATTTGCCTTCTTGTGCGCCGCAGCTAGCGGAACTTATACAAAAGAAGAGGATGGCTAAAATAGATAATCGCATGGGGCTGTTTTTTATTTGTTTTCAAAATCTAAGATGACAGAATTAATGCAATATCGTTTGTAGGTTGGAGGTGGGCCATCGTCAAATATATGTCCCAAATGCGCATCACATCTGCCACACATTACTTCTTCACGATTCATGCCATGACTTTTATCATGCGCATATTTTACACTAGTCGGTGTAAGCGGTTCAAAAAAGGAAGGCCAACCGCAACTACTTTCAAATTTTCCATCGGATGTAAATAAAGGATTACCACAAGCGGCACATCGGTACATCCCTTTTTCTGTGGCATTCCAAAATTTACCAGAGAATGCATATTCCGTTCCTTTTTCGCGAGCGATATTATACACATCTGCTGGCAATGATTTCTTCCATTCCTCATTGGTAATGGTTAATTTGGACGTGTCAGTTTTTGAATAGTGTGGGTTTTTTTTGTCGGACATAGGTTTGTTTTTTTGTGCGTAAGTGCAGTTGCTGAATAATAAGGTGAGGAGAATGAGTCCTGCCCAATTTTTGATTTTCATGTTGTAAAATAAATGATTTGTTTGCATAGAGAATTGTTTTTTGTTTGAAGAATAAATAATATATGTATTGCCCTAGTCTTACTCACATTCCATTGCTTACAATTATTTTTTTTTATTATGTTAAAAAAATTACACATTCAAATTGTGAATGGTATCGTTTGGTGAAACAGCCGATTGGTGTTTGTCCAATAATTCAATTAGGTACATGAAGGTGCAAAGATTGAGTTCATCTTCTGTAGAACTATTAATCGATTGAATAAAATAATAAATCTTTGTTTTTCAATTTAATAAAATACCTTTAAATTCAAATTTAACAAAACCAATTAAAACCACTTCACATGAAAACAAAACTTTTAATTCCAATCGTTAGGATTCATAACTCATTAAGATTATCTATTCTTGTATTTCTGTTATTCTTAAATTGCTTATCAGTATTTGCACAACCTACAATTACAAATTCAACTTTTTCTGACAACAGTATTTGGATGCCATTTTCATTGAGCTTCTCTCATCATGAAGTTGCTTATCTGAGACTTGCACCATTATCAGGTAATGAATTATTAGCTGCTGTTTTTGATGGTAGTAATGCAGGAATAATTATTGATGATGGTATTGGCGGGCGTGCTTATCAAGATTTTGCTTCTTTAAGTTACTCTCCGAATACACCAACCCAGTTTTATAATCCTGATGTAACATTATTGCGAGGGGGGACTAAAGCCATTGTTACATTCGAAACGAATGACGCAACTTATGGAGCGTATATACTTGAGTTCGATATTGACCCTATATTGATGACGATAATCCAATCGGGTTCAGGATATCCAATTTATACTTCTCTTGCAACAGAACCAAAAATAGACGGAAGTCCAGATTATTCTATTGTAGATCGTTTTGCTGTAACATTTATTGACCAAAGTTCAAAAGATGTTTATTATGAAATTTATCAATATTCTGGAGGGTCGTATTTATCTTTATCTGCACCTTATCTAGCATCACCTACTCCTGTAGCTTCATCAATAATTCGATTACATCCAGACATAGCACTTAGCTTTGACAATACTTCCAACGACCCAGTTGTGGAAGTATCGTATAGAGAGTATAACGCTAATATTAATGACTTATTTCTTTGTGTTGATGAAACGCATACAAGTTCTATTGGTGCCCCTTCATCACAAACTAATAGATTATACGATCAAGTTTTTCTTACAACAACTTTTGTTCCGAGTCTTTGCGGATATCCAAGAATAGCAGGGGAAAATGGCTTGAATGGGCTTTCAGGAACTACTTACATGCAATGCGTTGTAGCCGCAAGTGATTTGTATAATTTAACTTCTGGTACACCACATCTTAAATATGCTAATATTGATTTGTCTGGAGGTAGTACAATTTACAATCTTGATGCACCTTACAATTCCACTGCGGCATATAGAAATGAGGACCCAGCAGTAGGTTGGATGTTAAATACAACCGATGCATTTGTAGCTTGGGGGACAAATTATAATGGAGGCTCACAAGCAGTTGACGTTGTAGGCGTAATGCAACCTGATTTTATTAGCTACCCAGCATATAACGCTTGGGAGAAGGTAAATGATAATTCATACTTACCTATTATTAATTCTACCACTGTATATAGCGACCCATATAATCAAGCTTATTTGGTTTCTTACAAGAGGACAGTAAGCGGTGTGGATGATATCATGTACAAGTTAAGATCTATGCCATCTACTGGGTTTAAAATGAATAGCAATTCTTTAAAGAATATTTCTACACTCTATCCTAATCCAACGAAGGATTTTATTAATGTTGATCTTCTTCAAGAAGGCGAAATAAATATATATGACATGTATGGAAAATTATGTTTGAAAGAACATTGTCATTCCAAAGAAAATAATGTAAATATTAAAGATTTATCTGATGGCGTTTATTTTTTAAAAACGGAATTTTCATCTTTCACTTTTTTAATTAAGAAATAGAATTAAAAATTTTGTAGCATGAAAATGGTAATGTATTCTTTTAGTTCTTTTTTTAAAAGAACTTGTTTTCTTTCTTTAATTCTATTCTCTACTTTGTGTTTGAAAGCACAGATTTGGACCGAACTTGGTGGATTAAATGGATTGTCTCCAAATAATATGATACAAAGCTTATGTTACGACACAGCTGGAAATATTTATGCTGGAGGACAATTCAAGAATTCAAGTGGGAAATTTTATGTAGCAAAATGGGATGGAACAATTTGGAGTGAACTTGGTGGATTAAATGGATTGGCCGCAAACGGAAATATCTTAGACCTTTGCACAGATACTTTAGGCAACGTTTATGCAGGTGGGGATTTTAGAAATGCCTCCTCAAAATATTATGTTGCAAAATGGGATGGAACAAATTGGACTGAACTTGGTGGATTAAACGGATTAGCTGCAAACGCAATTATTTATGCCATTTCTAGTGATTATTACGGTAATATATATGCTGGAGGTTCGTTTACAAATTTAAGTGGTTATCAATATGTGGCTAAGTGGGATGGAATAAGTTGGGCTGAAGTTGGTGCATTAAATGCAGTAGGGGCTATATCAGCAATTTGTGGAGATTCTTTTGGAAATATCTATGTTGCTGGCGCATTTAAGAATACCTCTGGCTCAAGATATGTTGCAAAATGGGATGGAGTGAGTTGGAGTGAAGTAGGTGGGATAAATTCCTTAGCTGCAAATGCGAATATTCAATCTATTCGTGTAGATACAATAGGAAATGTATATGCATCTGGTGCATTTAAAAATGCAAATGCTAAACAATATGTTGCCAAATGGGATGGAATAAGTTGGAGTGAAGTAGGTGGATTAAATGCCTTATCTGCGAATTATGATATTAAGAGTGTTTGTTTAGATAACGCAGACAGGTTGTATGCCGCAGGTTGGTTTACAAATGGAACTTCACCTGGGAATGGAAATAAATATGTTGCTGAGTGGAATGGAAATGGATGGAGTGAAGTAGGCGGATTTAATGGATTGGCAGCAGATGGTGGGATAAACAAAATAATTAGTGATAAGAATGGGAATATATATGCAGGGGGTACTTTTCATAATTCGAGTGGATATCAATATGTAGCTAAGTATGGTATTTGTAGGATGTATGATACAATTACTACAAGTATTATTAGTGGAAATAATTATGTATTTAATGGTGACACACTTACTATAGCTGGGATGTATAATGATACGCTCAACACTAGTATTACAGGTTGTGATTCTGTTGTTACTTTAATATTATCAGTGCTTCCAAATGAAGTAAATGATATAGAAGGATCAAATTCTAATATGCAAGTATTTCCTAATCCAACTTCGGATTTTATTATTGTAAACATAAATAATAATGAACACAAAGCGAAGTTTAAGATAATTGATTTAACAGGAAATGTAATAACAGAGCAGCTTAGCGAGACTTCTAAAAAAATTATAATTGATTTGTCAAAATTAAGTAAAGGCATTTACTTTGTAGAATGTCAATATTTAGGTAAAGTATTTAGAAGGAAAGTGATAAAGGATTAATTGAAAAAAAAGTTTTATTTTGCGGTCATCACCAACCGAAATATCGAGCTAAGCGTTCAAAAATAAATTTCATTTTGAACTGATTCTAAAAATACTTGACAAAAGATGAGTTTCTTAGGATAAATCTAGCATTTTTGCACTTTATAGAAATTATGCTTTTATCACTGAACAATATCACATTTGAATTTGGCGCGCGGAAAATTTTGGAAGATGCTTCTTGGCATATTTACGAAGGAGAAAGAATTGGATTAATTGGACCGAATGGAACCGGAAAATCTACTTTATTAAAAATATTGATTGGCGAATATTCTGTTTCTAGCGGACAAGTTACGCGAGCTAAAAATTTATCGATTGGTTATTTTCACCAAGACTTGCAAAGTTTGGATACGGACGAAAATATTCAACGAGTTGCCATGTCGGCTTATGAAAAAGCATTGGAGATTGAGCGTGAAATCAAGAAACTAGAAATTGAATTGGAGCAAAAGGAAGATGAAAAAAAATTGCATCGTCTTGCTGATTTGCACCATGATTTTGAAATTGCTGGCGGTTATGAAATGGAATATAAAGCTGCCGAAATATTAGAAGGTCTTGGTTTCTCCACTGCAGATTTGACGCGTTCTTTCAAGGAATTTTCTGGCGGCTGGCGTATGCGTGTGTTGCTTGGAAAAATGATTTTACAAAACCCGGATATTCTATTGCTGGATGAACCTACCAATCACTTGGATTTGCCTTCTATTGAATGGATAGAACGCTATTTGTCTGGCTATCCTGGTACGGTAATTATTGTGTCGCATGATCGATATTTCTTGGATAAAATGGTGACGAAGATTGTGGAGATTTCGCAACAAACATTGAATTTATACACTGGAGATTATACCTATTACGAACAAGAAAAGGAAATAAGATCTGAATTTCAACAAAGAGAATTTGATAACCAACAAGAGTTTATTGCACAACAAGAGCGGTTTATTGATCGATTTAAAGCGAAGGCGTCTAAGGCGAAGCAAGCACAGAGTTTGGTCAAAAAATTAGACAGATTAGAACGGATTGATGCACCCATAGCCGAGACTGCGAAAATTAGTTTTCGATTTGTAGTTGGCAATCAACCCGGTAGAGTTTTAACGACGATGGAAAAAGTGTCGAAAAGTTATGGGGATTTACATATTTTAAAGGAAGCAGATGCAGAGGTAAATCGTGGTGATAAAATTGCTTTAATTGGTGCAAACGGAAAGGGGAAATCCACTTTGTTGCGCCTAATTGCTGGTGATGAAAAATTTGGTGGAACGATTACCACAGGGCATAATGCAGAGATTTCATTTTATGCCCAACATCAGTTGGAAGCATTGAATATGAATGATGATATTCTAGATGAATTAAAACATTGTGGCAGTGGAAAAACAGAGCAAGAACTTCGTGAATTAATGGGTTGTTTTTTGTTTAAGGGAGATGATATTTATAAAAAAATTAGAATACTTTCTGGAGGTGAAAAAGCACGTGTAGCGTTAGCAAAAACCATCATCAGTAAATCCAATTATTTACTACTGGATGAACCTACCAATCACTTGGATTTTTCATCCGTAAAAATGTTGGTACAAGCATTAAATAAATTTGAAGGTACTTATGTTTTTGTTTCGCATGATCGTTATTTTATTCAGAATGCCGCGACCCAAATATGGGAAATTGTAGATGGAAAAATAAATGTGTTTGACGGTTCATTTGACGAATGGGAAGAACATAAGAGACGTAAGGCTTTGAATGCAAAACAACAAAGTGAAGATGCCAAACAAGAAATTAAAGCAACGAAAATAGAGAATGCTTCTGCTGTAGCAGCTGCTGCACAAGTGGTGGCGGAAAATAAAAGCCATGCAAATACCAATGTAAATAAAGAAAAAAATAAAGAGGAAAAAAGGATACGACAAAAATTTACGAAGCTAGAAGAAGAACTTGCCAAACTCAATGAAGAAAAGGATAGACTAGAATCTGTGTTGGCATTGCCTGATACCTACACGAATAAAATTCTCTTTCAGAATACAGAGTCTAGTTACCATTCTATCAAATTAAAAATTGATTATTTACAACCTGAATATGAAACTCTTTTTGAACAATTAATGCAATTTGAATCTTAATTATCCAACATGAAAAAAATAGTATTTGTTCTTTTTATCCTTCCATTTTTTGCAATTGCACAAAAGAAAAATTTAACCATGACTGAAGCTGTCAATGGCATGACCACAACACTTGCGGTGAGCAATTTGAAACAATTGCAATGGATGGGCAATACGGATTACTATTCTTATGTAATAAATAATGATTCTGCAAAAGTGATTAACGCATATAGTCCGGTAACTTTTGCAACACAGCCTATTATGACATTGGCTAAAATGAATGAAGAATTGGAATCCGTCAAATTGCCTGCATTGACTGCTATTCCTAGCATACATTGGTTAAGTAATACTTCTTTTTATATTCACAACGATAATAAATATATTCAATTCAACACAACTGCTAAAGATACATTGGCAGTGGATGTCATCGCTACCTTGCCCGATACCACAAAGGATGAAATGCTGTGCGAAAAGAATATGCAAATCGCTTATACTGCATCGAATAATTTATTTATACATGCTAAACATGGTTGTGTGGTGCAGCTTACACAAGATGGAAGTGAGGATATTGTATATGGTCATTCTGTTCATCGTGAAGAATTCGGTATCACAAAAGGATTGTTTTGGTCGCCTAGTGGTGACAAGCTTGCCTTCTATCGCATGGATCAAAGTATGGTCGAAAACTATCCAATTGTGAATTGGGGTGTAACACCAGCTGTAGTCAAAAATATCAAGTATCCAATGGCTGGACGTAACTCGCACCATGTAACCTTGGGTGTGTATGATACAAAATCTACTCGATTATTTTATTTGCAAACTGGTGAGCCAGCAGATCAATATTTGACCTCTGTTACTTGGAGTCCTGACGAAAAATATATTTATGTAGCCTTACTCAACCGAGATCAAAATCATTTGAAGTTAAATCAATATGATGCGGTGAATGGAGAATTTGTGAAGACATTATTGGAAGAAGAAAATGAAAAATATGTTGAACCGCAACATGAACTTTATTTTATACATGAGGTTGCCAATCAATTTGTTTGGTGGAGTCAACGAGATGGTTTCATGCATTTGTATTTGTATAAAACAGATGGCACGTTAATCAAACAACTCACCAAAGGCAATTGGGTGGTGAATGAAATATTAGGATTTAATAAAAAATCACAAGAAATAATATACACTTCTTCGGAAGCATCTCCTATGCAAAAAAATGTATACGCTGTAAATATGAACACAGCCAACATGCGAAGAATTTCCACTACTTTGGCAACGCATACTGCAGCTTTAAGTAAAAGCGGAACCTTCCTGATCGATGCATTTACTTCCGAAAAAATACCTAGAAATATTGAAATAACGAATGTGATTACGAAGCAAGAAAAGAGATTATTGACGGCTTCTAATCCACTCGAAAATTATCAATTATCTACAGTGCAATTGGTGCATTTGTATGCGGATGATAGTACATTATTATACGGCAAATTAATGTTGCCTTATAATTTTGATTCCACTAAAAAATATCCTGTCATTGTTTATTTATACAATGGACCGCATGTGCAATTAAACAAAGATGCATTTCCATATAGTGGAAACCTTTGGTACGACTACATGACAGAGAAAGGTTATATCGTATTTGTTATGGATGGACGAGGAAGTTGGAACAGAGGATTTGCATTTGAAAGTATTATTCATCGACAATTGGGAACTGTAGAAATGAAGGATCAAATGCTTGGTGTTGACTATTTGAAATCTTTAGCGTTTGTAGATACGAATAGATTGGGCATACATGGTTGGAGCTACGGCGGGTTCATGACTACTTCGTTTATGTTACGTCAACCATCAGTTTTTAAATGTGGGGTTGCTGGTGGTCCCGTATTGGATTGGAGCATGTATGAAATCATGTATGGTGAACGTTATATGGATACACCACAACAAAATCCTGATGGGTATAAAGCGAATGTATTATTGGATAAAGTGAAAAATTTAAAAGGTAAATTACTGCTCATTCATGGCACAGATGATGATGTCGTAGTATGGGAACACAGTATTAAATTAATCAAGAAGAGTGTGGATGAAGGCATTCAATTGGATTATTTTGTTTACCCAGGGCATCCGCATAATGTGCGTGGAAAAGATCGTGTGCATTTGATGCAAAAGATTACCAATTATTTTGATAGTAATTTGTAAAGGGAGTTAATGATTTAATCAGGAATTTTATTTGGGCGGCATACACGCTTTTCGCTGCAATCTTTTTGCTTCAAGGCAAGCAAAAAGGATTTTCGCTACAATCGTTGCCGCAATGCACGTCCATGGAAGATTGTTTTGCAGTGTAATATTTTCCTGTCAATGTCCTATCGGTTGGTGTCCCACCAACCGATAGAGTAAAGTAAAACTTTAGTTGATCCCATGCGATAAGGTAAATTTATAAACCTGAATTTTGCAATTCACCTTTTGCATTTGTATGCGTAATATTTATTTTTTCTTGAGCAACAATAACGGGTTCATGCACACCATCGTATTGAATAATAATGATATTGTTTTCATGTACTATCTCTCACCCTAGGTTTGTGTCCTCACAAACCTAACTAAATGCAAGTATCTAGATTGAAAATAATAGGATAGTAATGGTTTGTGAAGACACAAAACCATGGGGTCAAATCGTGTTGTTCCTATCGGTTGGTGTCCCACCAACCGAAATTCCGAAGTCGTTTTGACAAGAATTTATAAAGAAGAATTTTGCAATTGATTCATTGCTATTTTATGCGTTGAATCTAAATTTTCTGGAGTAAGAATAATTGGTTGTTGAACTCCATCATATTGAATAATGAACAAATAATTTCCTTGAACTAGATGTTGTTTTGTATCCAATAATGTAAAATCGAAATCCAAATTAAATATGAGATAACGATGTTTTTTAGTCTGTAATTGAAGTTGTTGTATCACTTCATTTTTTTGCTCTTTCGAAACTTCAGGTATAATAAATGCACCAGGTTTTACTTTATGTTGCAAGGAATAATCAATCGCTAATAATTGTTTTAGTATACGATCCTCTGCATGATGCATGTTTAAATATTCATGAACAATTTCAAATAAATCTTTCAGCGTATGTCGATGATAATCTTTGGTTTTGCCAAATAATTCGCCGATACCCAATAAGAAATCAAAGGCACTATAATTCGTAGAAACATATTTTAAGGTATGGATAATTCGCTTTTTATTCCAATACGCTTCTAATCCAAATTCCATTAGTGTAATCAGGTGTAACTCCTGTGCCGACAAATATTTACTAGAAATAATTTGATAGGGTGGAAGAGGATCATATTTGTATTCATGTTGTTGATGCTTGTCGCGCATCGGTGTGCCTTTCAAGAATTTTAAAAAGCCAAGTTGTAATTCAGGTGCAAATAATTTAAATACTTCTTCAACACTATATTTTATATCAGCCCAATAATCAAGCGGCAAGCCAACAATTAAATCTAAATGCATTTCTATTTTATCTTGCACTTGTTCAATAACACCTTTTGTCTTTAGAAAATTTTGTTTGCGACTCACTTCTAAATTTGCGAGTTGGTTGACAGTTTGTATACCTATTTCAAAACGGAACAAACCTTTAGGTACCTTCTCTTTTATGAATTGAATAATGTCTGGATGCAAAATGTCGGCAGTGATTTCAAATTGAAATACATTTTGTGCTTGATGATGATCCAGAATAAATTGAAATATCTCTAAAGTAAAATCTTTTTTTACATTGAAAGTTCGATCTAAAAATTTAATTACTCTGCCATGCTGCATCATGTGCAAGAGATTTAATTTAATATCTGCCATTGGCAAATAGCGAACTTTATTGTCTAGGCTTGCCAAGCAAAATTCACATTTATAAGGACATCCTCTCGACGTTTCTATGTATAATACTTTATTAAATAAATCTTTTGGCGGATCATATTGGTAAGGATTTTTATCTACCAATTCATTCAGATCAAATTGCTTTATTGTAGGTAAATAATGAATCTGCTCATTTTGTTTATGTACTATTCCAAGAATGCCATGGATATTTGGATAAGCCTGAATGAATTGCTGAAAGGGCGTTTCGCCTTCTCCGATGACAATATAATCTATTTCATCCATGGCAATAACGGGTTCCCATTCATAACTAACTTCTGGTCCACCCAACATAATTTTTATGTGAGGATTCAATGCTTTTATTTTTTGAACCACGGATAAAGTCTGTGTAAAATTCCAGATGTAACAACTGAAAGCAACCACATCAAATGCTGCACAATAAGCTGCTATTTCATCCTTATTTTCTTTAATGGTAAATTCTTTCCAAGCTAAATCTGCATGGTCTTTATTTAAGGAATACAAAATTCGGATAGCCAAATTGCTATGTATATATTTTGCATTTAATGTTGCCAATAGTATTTTCATGGAGTGCGTGAAGATAGATAAATTAAAGATTATGCTTTGCAATTCCTTAGTTTTTTATCTTATCCATTTTATATCCAATTCATCTTTAATGCAAGAAATTACACAATCAAGGTGCAGATGTAAATCCATAAACCGATCTAGATACTCTATTTGCACCTTCTCTTTTGATTTGGTTACCAAATCTTGTTATGTTGTAATGAAACAACGTAACTTCTTAGAAACTTGGAGCTGTGGCCCGTTCACAGTAGCGGCTATTAATAATTATGATTTTACAACAGCTGCGAATAAGGCATATGGCAATAATCAAAAAGACGGAATGAATGAAAATATTTGGTTGATGTATAATGGCGATATTAACCAAGATGGCTCTGTAGATGCAACCGATTTTTTATTTTGAGATGTGGATATACAAAGCTTTGCTAGTGGCTACTACGCATCCGATTTAAATGGAGATGGTACTGTGGATGGCTCCGATTTTTTAATGCTTGATATCAATATCCAAAGTTTTATTACAAGTGTTACACCATAGTGAGTTTTGATTTTTTAAGTGGTAATACAAAAGTTATGTGCAACCCTATTAGACACAATACTCTTGTTTCCTTAAGAACAAATCACAAAAAAAAATACAAAACGATAAAAAACTTAAACTTGTAAATTAAATATGTACTTTGGCACAAAATTTTAAATTAAAAAAGAATGTTTAAAAAATTTACAACCGCAGACAAGTTTCTATTTGTTGCAGCACTTTTGTCATTGATATTTTCCGAGATTCTTTATTTTCAAGGCAATAAAGCAGATGGTACATTCATTGGAATATGGGTACCTTCAATACTAGCATTTGGAATTTACCTTAAACTAATTAACAATAATAAAAATGACTGATTTAATACCATATTTTGCAGGACTAATTACTTTACTTTTTGGCTTTGGATTTGCCCTTGCCCTTGTAAAAGATGGAAAAGTTAAAGAATAAAAACTATTCTTTACTCTAAACTAAATTCTCAAGAAGTATTTTGAAACCCGAAGTAATTCTGGCATAATTAAAGATCTTTTTTTCTTATGAATTTTTAGGATGAATACTTAAATCCTCTTTAAATGTCCATAGTTTCAATGATGGATAGTAACTAATTTAAATGGAGTGATTGCATCCTTATAGATATAGTTTGCAAATGACTAATTTTAAACAACCATCTATGAATAATATTTTTTACGCCTTTGTTGGTGTTATCACCAACGATTTTATACCCCTTGGTTTTTTAGATACAGTTAGTTTCGTATATTAATCTTTACTTAACTCATTATCTTGCCTTAGGATGCCATTTTCAAAATTATTAAGCCTACCTTCGCACCCTTTTTGTAAATAACGCAAAAAGAGAACACTTATATGAACATACGCAATATAGCTATTATAGCACACGTCGATCACGGCAAAACAACATTGGTGGATAAAATATTACACCAAACAAATGTATTTAGAAGTAATCAAGATACAGGTGATTTAATCATGGACAGCAATGATTTAGAAAGAGAACGAGGTATTACCATCTTTTCTAAAAATGCTTCCGTAGTATACAAAGGGGTAAAAATTAATGTGATAGATACGCCAGGTCACGCCGATTTTGGAGGTGAAGTGGAGCGTGTGTTGAAAATGGCGGATGGCGTTATTTTATTAGTGGATGCTTTTGAAGGACCGATGCCGCAAACCCGTTTTGTATTGCAAAAGGCATTGGCGCTGCATTTGAAACCAATTGTAGTTATCAATAAAGTAGATAAACCAAACTGCCGACCAGATGAAGTACATGATGCTGTATTCGAATTGTTTTTTAATCTAGATGCGACAGAAGAGCAATTAAATTTCCCTACGTTTTATGGCTCAGGTAAAAATGGATGGTTCAATAGTGAGAATTCACAATGCGATGATATTACTCCTTTATTAGATGGTATCATTGAATATGTACCAGCACCGAAAGTGTCGGAAGGTCCATTGCAAATGCAAATTACATCTTTAGATTACTCTTCTTTCTTAGGACGTATTGCTGTAGGTCGTGTGGCTCGTGGTGTGATCAATGAAGGCGAAAATATTTTATTGATGCAAGCCGATGGTACGAACAAAAGAAATAAAATTAAAGAGTTATATGTCTTTGAATCCTTGGGCAAAAAGAAAGTAACTACGGTTGTTGCTGGTGATATTTGCGCAGTGGTTGGTTTGGAAGATTTTAATATCGGAGATACTATTGCGGATGCAGAAAATCCGGAAGCCTTAGCGGTTATTTCGGTGGATGAACCAACAATGAATATGACTTTCAGTATCAATAATTCTCCTTTCTTTGGAAGAGATGGAAAATTTGTAACGAGCCGACATTTACGTGATCGTTTAATGAAAGAAACAGAAAAGAACTTAGCATTACGTGTGGAAGATACAGACAATGGAGATACTTTCTTGGTGTTTGGTCGTGGTATATTACATTTAGGTGTATTGATAGAAACGATGCGCAGAGAGGGTTACGAGTTAACTGTTGGACAACCACAAGTAATTGTAAAAGAACAAGACGGTGTGAAATGTGAGCCTTATGAGAACTTAGTTATTGATGTGCCTCAAGAATTGGCAAGTAAAGCCATTGATTTAGTAAGTAGAAGAAAAGGGGAGATGTTGGTGATGGAAACTAAAGGTGATATGCAACATCTTGAATTTGAAATTCCTTCACGTGGCTTGATTGGTTTGCGTACACAAATGCTTACCAATACGCAAGGCGAAGCGGTTATGGCGCATCGTTTTACAGAATATAAACCATGGAAAGGACCTATTCCTGGAAGAAATAATGGGGTGTTGATTTCTAAATTTAATGGCACAACAACCGGTTATTCTATTGATAAATTACAAGATAGAGGGTCATTTTATGTAGATCCAGGAGAAGAGGTTTATGCAGGTCAAATCATTGCAGAGCATATCAAACCAGGAGATTTATTAGTAAATGCCGTGGAAGGTAAAAAGTTGACCAACCATCGTGCTAGTGGAACAGATGATGCAAATAGAATTGCGCCAAAAATATTATTGACGATTGAAGAATGTATGGAATATATCGAGCAAGATGAATGTATAGAAATTACACCAGCGAATGTTCGTATGCGTAAGATTATTTTGAATGAAGATGATCGTAAAAAATCAGAAAAGAAAATGCAAGCTGCTGCGGTGTAGTGGTATGGCAAGAATAATAGAAAATGGTTGGCTACATGTCAACCATTTTTTTTTAGAAAGAATAAAAAACGAATGTTCTATTTTTGAACCCTATGTCATCTGTCAAAAATATAATCGTCACGTATAGTGCACAGGTGGTATCGCTTGCATGTTCATTTGTATGTAGCATATTAGCCGCACGCATGCTAGGCACGTATGGCCAAGCGGAACTAACGCTGTACAACAACTTCATTGCTTTCGCTACTTTGTTGATAGGTCTGGGATTGCCATCTACACTAGTTTATTTTATTGCATCAGGGAAATTAGCTAAAGAGTATGTATTTGGCTTAGGCATATGGATATTCATTTTTATGCTAGGATTCGTAGCCATTTTCATTGGCTTAAAAAATGTCGGCTATTTACAAACCTTATTACCTTCCTTCGTGCAGCAGAATACATTCTTTGTTTTGATATTAGTTGTCCATGTAGGGATGACTATTTTTAATGCATTTTTTGCTGCAATACTACAAGCCGAAAACAAATTTAAAACAGCTGGTATCATTCAAATCATCAGCAATATTGTTTTGTTGATTTTATATACTTTAAAATATAAACAAATTGTTGCTATCAACCTATTGCCAATGTATTGGATCGTGTATGCCTTGTGCTTTTCCATGAGCATACAATTCTCTTTTTTCTTGGTTCGCATTTATCAGACCAATAGATCCTATTTTTCAATTCATGCAATTCCATTTTCATTAGTGAAGGTGATTTTTTCGTTTGCCGTATTAGCTTATGCTACGAACGTGATTCAATTTTTTAATTATAAAATGGATATTTGGGTACTCAATTATTTTAAGCAAAGCAAAGAGGGGATAGGTATTTATGCACTGGCTGTTTCTTTGGCACAAATGATATGGTTGTTGCCATCTGCAATTCAAACCGTATTATTTAGTAGTATTTCGCAACAAGCAAACAAACAATTAAGCTATCAAAAATCATTGCGGTCAACTTACTTTATAGGTTTGTATGCTTTGATAGCTGCCGTTATTGGCTATTTTATCTCTATTTATTTTGTGCCTATATTATTTGGAAATTCATTTATTCCATCTGTCTCCATTATCCAAATATTGCTCATCGGTGTTGCTCCTTTTTGTCTGACAATGAGCATCAGCGTTTATTTTATTGGTACTGGACAAGTAAAAATAAATTTGTATGCAGCCATCATTGGCTTCCTCTCTTGTTTGGTATTTGATTTATATTTTATTCCAACAAAAGGTATACAAGGTGCTGCTATAGCCTCTGTTATCTCTTATATCAGCACAGGAATGTATTTGTTGTTTGTGTTTTTTAAGCAAAGGAAAAGGGTGTGATGCAAAAGTATAATTGATATTGTCTTAACGAAGATTCTTCTGATTTACATGATGACTATGATTAAAGAAAATTACCAACTTCATGCATCATACAAATCACATGAATCAAATATATCATAGTTCAGACAAGGTTATGTTTTACGAATCAGCAATAAATAAAGGATTCAATTTGATTATCAGTCACGGGTTGCAAACCCGCAGCAACTGAAAAGTAAATTCCAAACTTCAAAGTCAAATCCCTAATTCGTACTACTTACGCCTTACTACTTTTTACTTTCTACTTTTTACTTACTACTTTCTACAAAATACATATCAATTTCTCCTTTGCCTTTAGCCGAAATTTTTCCTCGATGTATGCAATTGAATTTATCTTTCACTAAAGAATACGTCGTTTCAGAAATATTGATTTTTCCAGGTTCACTATGTTGTTCCATGCGTGCTGCTGTATTTACGGTATCACCCCAAATATCATAAGCAAATTTCCTAACTCCTACAATGCCTGCAACTACACTTCCTGTGTTGATGCCAATTCGAATTTCAAATGTTTTAGCACCCATTTGTTGGCGGCGTGTTTGCATAAAATTAATAATATCTAGTGCGGCTTGTACTGCTTTTTGTGGATGTCGCTCATCCACTAATGGAAGTCCACAAACTGCTAAATAAGCATCGCCTATTGTTTTTATTTTTTCAATACCATACTTGCCAATGATATCGTCAAATGCTTTAAAGCAAGTATGTAATTCGTTCACCAATTCCTGCGGGGAAAGTGTTTCTGATACTTGGGTAAAATTGACGAAATCCGTAAATAGCACGGTTACATTATCAAAGTGTTTGGCAGCAGCGGTTCCTGTTTCTTTGAGTTCTTCGGCTACTTCGGCGGGGAGGATGTTCAATAGTAATTCCTCGCTCCGCAGCTTTTCCTTTTCAATGATTTTTTTCTGACTTCGGGTAATTCGGAAACGGTTATTGATAACCATTACAATGATGAATAGAAGTATTGCAATTCCTACTAAATAATTTCTGGATAGTGCGGCAAGTTTCTTTTCGCTTATCAGATTAGTTATTGTGCTTTCCGCATCCCCAATTTTCTGTTCTGTTTCAAAACTCATTTTACGGGTACTTTGTTCATCTTCTTTCAATTGTTCTTGAATATTGGCATACAGAGCAAAATATGCATTGGCATTTTTTAAATCACCTAAATTTAAATTCACTTCAACCAAAAGTTTATATTCTTTCATTAATTCTTCTCTTAAATTTATCAACCTTGGAATTTCAGTTTTAAGTAAATCTGCAGCATCCTTAAAACGATTTTGCTTGACTCGGAGAAGAGCGAGATAATAATGGGGAATTAGATTTCCTTCAACTGAGTTTGCACTAATATCAAATTCAACGATTAATTTATTGCAAAGCTGGAAGTAAAATTCCGATGAATCTGCTTCATTTGTCTTCTGATAATAAATTCCCTTTACCATATAACTATTAGCAAGACTAATTGGTTCATTAGCACTCTTTGAAATATTAATTGCTGAATTTATAATATCAATGACGCTATCTAATTCGTTCAACATTATTTTTGAATACGCAATATTTTTATATACGTAAGCAACATGTGTATTATCTTCTTTTTTGAATTTAAGAGAAGAAAGTGAATATAAAATTGCGTTATGATAATCTCCAATAGTATTATATAAATTACCCAAAACTGCTGTATTATTTTCCAATTGTTCACGACCACTTTCCTTATTAATGGTGTCATTTATATTTAAATAAGCTATCGATTTTTTATAATAATAAATGGAACTTTCATTTAATCCTTTGGTGTGATAGAATCCGCCATGAACATAATAGCATGTTGAAATAGCAGCCGAATCATTGCGCTCGAGATATAGCTTCAGTTTTATTGTATAAAAATCAAAACCGGCATTCAAATTATCTGACACACGGAAAGGAATTCTTAAATAGTTTAAAAATTTAATGAAAAGAGCTCTGTCATCAGGATTTGGGGTGGCATCATATTGGTTAATAATGGCTTTGCCATATTCAATCTCTTTGTGGTATTCATGTGCGTTCTCAAATGCAGCGAGAATGGATATCTGAATTGCATTATAAAAATAAGATTTTTTAATTCCTTTAAAATCCGCCATCACTTTTTCTATTTGTTGAATAGAAGTATCATCAACAGAAATTCTATTCAACTTTCTCAGTCCTTTTTCAAAGACCAAAGAATCAATTCCACTGGCAGTTTTAGATGCATTGAAATAATAAATTGCGGAATCCAGGCTCCTTTTCTGGTTATTGTTGCTAGCTTGTTGTTGCGCTTTACCAGAAATGCTTAAGAATGCAATAATAAAAATAAAAAATATGGGTTTCATAAATTGTCTTCAGGTTGTACTACAAAATAAATATTCTTTTTTCCCTTTTACTAAAGTAAATCTCAACTAAAGTAAATGTCAATGCAGAAATTTATAACTTTCACACTTCGTCGATCGTAAGTGAATTATTTTTATTTGCTAGGGCTTCAACGATTACACAAATATAATTCAAAATAATGGGAAATCAAAACGATGTCTTCCTTCAGCTTATTCGATTTCTTACTTTACATTTGAAAATTAATTTAAAAACATGAAGATAGGTATTGTATGTTATCCAACATTTGGTGGTAGTGGTGTGTTGGCTACAGAATTAGGTAAAGCATTGGCAGATAAGGGTTATATCATACATTTTATTTCGTACAAACAACCAGTGAGATTGGATTCCTTTCATCCGAATATTTTTTACCATGAAGTGTCGGTGCCAACTTATCCATTGTTTGACTTTCCACCGTATGAGTCTGCATTGTCTTCTGTTTTGGTGGATGTTATCTCCAATGAAAAACTAGATTTATTACATGTTCATTATGCCATACCACATGCATCTTCTGCTTATATGGCAAATCAAATTCTTCGAAAGCAAGGTAAAAATATTCCCTTCATTACCACATTACACGGTACGGATATTACCCTAGTAGGCAAGGATAAAATGTACGAATCTGTAGTTACTTTTTCCATCAATGAATCGGATGCCATCACCGCAGTTTCTGAAAATTTAAGAGATGAAACGAATCGATCTTTTGTCATCGAAAAGAAAATACATGTGATTCCAAATTTTGTAGACATCAAACGATTCTCCCATAGCAATAAAGATCATTTTAAAAAAATGCTTGCGCCAAATAATGAAAAAATATTGGCACATGTTTCTAATTTTAGAAAGGTAAAAAGGGTAGAAGATGTTGTTTACGCATTTGAAAAAATACGACAAGAAATACCTTGCAAATTGCTCATGATTGGTGATGGTCCTGAGCGCCAACACATGGAACAATTGTGCAGAGAATTAGGTACTTGCGATGATATTCGTTTTTTAGGAAAGCAAGAACAAGTAGAAGAAATATTATCTATTTCTGATTTGTTTTTATTGCCAAGTGCATATGAAAGTTTTGGGCTGGCAGCCTTAGAAGCAATGGGTTGTGAGGTGCCAGTGATTTCAAGTAATGCCGGTGGAATTCCAGAAATTAATATTCATGGTGTTACTGGATTTTTAACCGAGGTAGGCGATATTGATGCCATTGCCAAATTTAGTTTGGAGTTATTAAAAGATGAAGATAAATTGAAGTTATTTAAGAAGAATGCATTAGCCCAAGCACAGAAATTTAATATCAATAATATTATTCCATTGTATGAAAATTTATATGCATCATTAGTAAATGAAAATAAGCAAATCGCATGATGAAAGCAAGCACACATATACGTGTACGATATGGTGAGGTTGATCAAATGGGATTTGTGTATTATGGCAATTACGCTTTGTATTATGAAATTGCTAGGGCGGAAATGATTCGTGCATGCGGTTATCCATACAGTGAAATGGAAAAGGAAGGAACCGTCATGCCAGTTGTAAAAATGAATATTAAATATTTGCGTGCTGCAAAATATGACCAACTCATCCGAATAGAAACTTCCTTATTGGAAATGCATCCTCAGCCTTTTATTACCTTTCACCACAAAATATTTAATGAACAAAACGAACTAATCAACAAAGCCGAAGTGACCTTGACTTTTTATAATTTATCCACCCAAAAAAGGGTAGCCATGCCTGATCGTTTACGCCAATATTTAAACCCATACTTTGCCCCTGCCATATGAAAGAAATTCTATGTTCCATCATCACGATTGGTGATGAATTATTAATCGGTCAAACCATTGATACCAACTCCGCTTGGATTGCACAACAGCTTAATGCTATTGGCATACAAGTCATTCGACGAGTGGCAGTTGGCGATGTAAAGGATGCTATCATTCAGGCATTAGATGAAGAAAAAAAGCGAGTAGATATTGTGATTCTTACAGGAGGATTAGGGCCAACATCGGATGATATTACGAAGCCGCTTTTGTGTGAATATTTCAATGGGACATTGGTAGAGAATGAAGAGGTGTTGAAGCATGTCATGTCGATTTTTGCAAAACGCAATAGACCTATTTTAGCGAGTAATGTAAGACAAGCCATGTTGCCAAATACTTGTCAAATATTATTTAATGAAGTAGGTACTGCACCCGGTATGTTATTCGAACAAGATGGAAAAATTTTCATTTCCTTACCTGGTGTGCCTTTTGAGATGCAGTATATTATTTCCACCCATGTATTGTCTTTATTGAAAGAAAAATTTGTTGCACCAAATATTATTCATCGAACATTGGTTACTTCGGGTGAAGGTGAAAGTTTCATTGCCAATCGATTGACTGATTTTGAAAAAGAACTTCCTAAGCATATCAAGCTTGCTTACTTACCTAAATTGAGTATCGTAAAACTTCGACTCACTGCTATTAACGTAGACCCGAATGAAATCGATGTGTATTTTAATTCTTTGAAAGATATTCTGGCAAATATTTTGGTTGCCGATACAGATATTGAATTGGAACAAGTGCTGGCACAAATTTTAACCGATCACAAAAAGACAATGTCCATTGCGGAAAGTTGCACTGGCGGATATGTTGCTTCTATCATGACTTCGATGAAAGGAAGTTCGGCTTATTTTAAAGGCGGAATCGTCCCTTATGCTATTGAAAGTAAAATTGCAGTTTTGGGTATACATGCCGACACCATTGATTCTCATACAGCAGTTAGTGAACAGACTGTACAAGAAATGGCAGAACAATGCCGGCTAAAATTCAAATCAGATTATGCGGTTTCTATTAGTGGTTATTTAGAAAAAAATGATTCGCAAAATGAAGTTTGGATAGCAGTTGCTTCTGCCAAAGAAATAAAGACGAAGAAAATTATTGTCCCTTATGATCGTGAAAAAAATAGAATATTGGCGAGTAATACAGCCTTGAATTTATTAAGGTTGTTCATTGTAGAAGAGGGGAGATAATGCTCTATTAATTAGCACATAATTTTTTCAAAGCCAATTGTATCATCGTATCGTCCTTACTCATTTCCAAATAATGACCATTGGATTGAAATAAAAGTTTAGCAAATTCTGCTCGCAATAAGGTTTGTAATTTTTGTACAAGTTGCGTTTGTTGCAATTCACTCGTATTGATATTTAAAGATTTTGTGTACGCATAAAATTCATCCATCATAGTTTTGGAAATACTGAATTGGCGACTAAATAAATCCAAATTCGTATAGGTAGTGAATTCATTTTTATGGTAAAAATAATAACGATGTGCGTATTCTTCAACAGCATGTGTGGCGTAAAAATCTTCTAAACTCGCATCATAAGTGGTATCCAATGGAACAAAAATATCTGGTGTAATGCCTTCGCCGCCATATACTTTTCTTTTTGAAGTTGTATAAAAAATTTCTGGTTTGGCATGTGTTGAATCATGGATAGAGAGTTGCCCATTATGAAAACGACGGATAATATCTTGGCTATATTCTTCCTTTCCTTTTGCATAAGATTTTTGGATGCAACGCCCACTTGGCAAGTAATACCGAGCTGTTGTAATGCGTAAAGCAGAACCATCTGGCAATTCAAATTGTTCTTGCACAAGACCTTTGCCAAAAGTTCGTCGCCCGATAACGATACCTCTATCCAAATCTTGTATCACACCAGAAAGTATTTCACTGGCGGATGCGGAACCTTCATTTACCAAAATGGCAAGATCCCCTTTTTCAAACAAACCAAGGTTACTCGTTTTGCGAATATCGGTTTCGTGATTTCCTTTAGTTGTAATTAAATTTTTATTTCCAGCTATCAATTCATCGGCAATATTGGATACTGCTTCCATATAACCTCCAGGATTATCTCTTACATCAATGATCAATTTTTGTGCATGGCGTTTTAAAAGTTGTTCCAGTGCAGTTTTAAATTCAGTAAAAGTGGGTTCGCTAAAAAGTCGAATTTTGATATAGCCAATAGTCGGCGTTAGCATAACAGAAGCAACAACGCTTTTATATGGCACTATTCCACGATGAAGGACACAAGTAGCTTTTACTTTGTTTGGATGCAATACAACTAGTTTCACTTCTGTGTTTAAATTGCCACGGATTCTTTTGATCACCTCTTCGTCTGTCAATTGTTTGCCAGAAACGATGCTATCATCGATTTGAATAATCTGATCGCCAGCTTGTAATTCTGTATGGTCGGCTGGTCCATTGCTTAAAATCGAAGCTATACGAATGGTGTCATTGGTCAAATAAAATTCAACACCGATGCCATAAAATTCACCTTCTAATTCTTCATTCACTCTTGTTAGATCTTCCTTTGGAATATAGACTGTATGCGGATCTAGCTGACTAATAATTCCTTCAATTCCATTCTCCACTAATTTCTTTGTATCAATACTATCCACATATTTATCCGCAATGAGTTGGATCATATCGTCAACATGCGTGGTGGAATTTTTGTTTGTAAAAGGAAGGGAATGATTGAAGGAACGAGAGAGTCTGAATCCTATCATCATGCCTATAATCAATACAAGAGAAAATAGAATAGGTAACTTGTATTGCGAAGAGGATGGTTCGGACAAAATAATGGAAATAAAGCGGGTTATTTAAAACGCCTATGGGACAACTGAAGTAAATGTTTTGATCACATTTGTAGTGTCAACAAATAATACATAATCACTGCTAATGGTTAATCGTACAGCATACATGCCGGCAGCAGGAGCTACAAAACTTGCATGTCTAGAGGCTTGAATGGTGCCATCAGGCATGGTCCAAAGATTACTTTTGTAATTTTCTGAGCAATTCAGAAAGTATAAGGTGTCTCCAACTTTTGGTGAGGCATTCGAAATATTAAAACAAGCTTTTTTAGATCCTGTTTTTTTAGTGCAAGAAGTAAAAGCGATGATAGCAAGGAAAGAAAAGCATATTAAAGTACGAAGCATAATCTTGTTTTACATTTAGGGCTTAAAAGTAACTTTTTTTTTGAATAATAATAATCAATTATACAATTAAATGTTGTTTCGATTTAAGATGTTCAGGATTTATTTCCATCGAATAGTCAATGTTTTGAATGGATTCTAATAAACTAGAAACTTGGGAAAGGAAAAATAAGGAATGAATATTTCCTTTCATCATCCAAATAAAATCAATATTTTTTGCTTCCGCAATCATGTAATTTGTTTTGTTGCGATTGGCAAAAATATAATGTTCAATCAACTTCTCTTCATCCGCATAATAGAATACAGAGTAGTAAATGTCTTTGAATTGTACTTCTGCTTCATGGTTTCGTTCAAAACTATAATTAAAGGCATGATTCAAATTCCAGATCAAGTGATAAGGCTCTACGGGCGATACGATGCCAAATAATTTTACATCTTCAAAAAATGCCTCTTCCAGCGTCTCTGTGTCGAGAATCATTTTTTTTTGTTTCACTGCTTTCATTTTTTAAATTCCAAATTTTTAAATCCCAAATTCCAAATCTCCACATTTTCAAATCTTTAAATTACTTCATTTTCAAATTCTAACTACTAACTACTCACTACTCATTCCGGTTTCCAGAAGTGTTTTTCAAAATCCACCACTTGATTTTCATCTATTTTAATTCCTTCTGCTTCTAATAATTCTTGCATGAGGGTAGGAGTTCCAAAATGATGTCGGCCGGTGAGCAAACCCTTGCGATTCACTACTCGGTGTGCAGGCACGGGTGGCGTAACTCTATGTGCCGCATTCATTGCCCATCCTACCATTCGTGAAGTAGTTCGTGCACCTACAACATCTGCAATAGCACCATAATTGGTCACTTTTCCCTTAGGGATTTTACGAACAATAGTATAAATATGTTGTATCCAGTCCGACACGTTATTGATTCCGTTTAGTGATTAGTTTGCTTTGCTTCCTGTAAGTTCTTTTTCTTTTTTTCATCCACTACATTCTTATAATCAAATGGACAATGCAGACATCCATTACCGCAACAATATCCTCTTTTCAATAAGTACTCTGCTGTGAAAACATATAAGCCACTGTCATTCACATAAAATTCCTCATCCTCAAACAGCGGCTTCTTCATCTTTTGTTTTTTTAGGCGGAATAATTATTTTCTCATCAGGCAATCTAAAGCTGACATATCGAATGGTTCTATTGTCCAACAAATGCATTTTCTCATAGAATGTTTGAATAGACAAAGGGAATTTTGGGGTGCCGTGCAGATAAATATTTGCATTATTTTCAATGATATTACAATGGTGATGTGCTATCATTTCTAAAGTAAATGTATACAACTCTACCGAATCTGTTTTGAGATGTATTATGCCATTAGGTTTTAGAATTTGTTGATACATCGCCAAAAATTTATGGTGTGTTAATCGGTTCTTGGCTTTAGATTCTCGGAGAAAAGGATCTGGAAATGTAATCCAAATTTCGGCAATAGAATGTGGATGAAAATAATCTGTAATCCTTTCAATTTGCGTACGCAGAAAACAAACATTCGCAATCCCTTTTTGTAATGCAAGCTTAGCACCGACATACATTCGATTCCCTTTTATATCTACACCAATAAAATTTTTATCTGGAAAAGCCTGTGCCATTTCTACGGTATACTCGCCTTTGCCACAAGCCAATTCAAGTATCATGTCATTTGAATTAAAAATGCTTGCCCATTCCGACTTGCTATCCGTTGGGTATTCCAAAACATTTTTAAAAGTCGTCAATTCTGCAAAACGTTTTAATTTCTTTCCTTTCATGTCGCAAATTTATTCATTCGAATTTAAGATGACGAACAAAATATTTTTAATTTATAAATTATGATTTTATAAATACTTGGTATACATTTGGAAAATAAAATTATCTACCATGAAATTGAAGAAAATTACATTATTGTTTTTCGGACTTGGTGCCGCTTTTATTGTATTTAAATCTGACTCAACCGGGAAAGGCGGGTCTGATTATACTGGAAGTCCGCAAAGTAGCAATACGACTTGTGCCACAACAGGTTGTCATACTGGTACGGCGGTTGCAGCGACGAATGTAAATATCATTGTTCAAGATATTACCACTTCAATACCTGTTAGTCAATATGTGCCTGGCACAACGTATAATGTCTATGTTGCTTATTCTGGAATAGCCACTACTCCTGCCATCGGTTTTCAATCCACTGCTTATAAAGGGGTTACCAATGTACATGCAGGAACATTTTCTGCAGGCACAGGTTCGCAAATCAAAAGTACGTATTATGCTACACACACTGGCCCTGCAAGTGCAACTGTAACTGGTACCATTTATTCATGGATTTATAGTTGGACAGCACCAGCTGCGTTAACTGGAAATGTTAACTTCTACGCTGCATGTAATTTTGCAGATGCGAGTGGTAATCCTTCAGGTGATAAAATTTACACTGGTACAACTACGCTTTCTGAAAAGCCAAATGCAGTCAATGATTTACATAAATTAGACGCAACAATTACATTATCACCGAACCCAACACAAGATCGATTAAATGTATCTGTTGCAGGAAATACTAGTGGTGTCAGTACTTACACTGTTGTTGATTTATTTGGCAAAAAAATCATGTCTACTACCTCTTCAAATCAAAGTGCGCAATTGTCTACATCTGCATTGACTGCTGGTTCTTACTTTTTGGTGGTTACCAATAATGGTAAGACTGGTTTAAGCTCTTTCATCAAAAACTAATTTTTTCAAAACTTATCAAAAAAGGCTACTACCATAGTAGCCTTTTTATTTAATAACCAAACAAAAATTTACACAACTAACTATGCATATTCATTTTTATAAATACCAAGGAACAGGCAATGATTTTATTATTTTAGATAATAGAGAAAACATGCACAATACTATAGATGCTGCACTAATTAAAAAACTTTGCGATAGACATTTTGGAATTGGAGCAGATGGATTAATGATATTAAATACTTCTACAGAATTTGATTTTGATATGAAGTATTTTAACAGTGATGGGAATGAAAGCACCATGTGTGGTAATGGCGGTAGATGCATGGCAATATTTGCGAAGGATTTAGGTATCATAGAGAACCACACAACCTTTCATGCAATAGATGGCAAACATGAAGCTAGTATTCGCCAACAAGGAGAAGTGGAATTGAAAATGAGTGACATTAATTCTATATTGATTAAGGAAACTTATTTTCAATTGAATTCTGGTTCACCACATTATGTGCATTTCACAGAAAACGTCGCTGAAATGGACATCAAAAAAGAAGGTGCTTTAATTCGAAATAGTCCAGTATATAAAGAGGATGGCATCAATGTTAATTTTGTAGAAAGATTAGCTGACAAAAGTCTTTTTGTACGTACCTATGAGCGCGGTGTGGAAGATGAAACTTTGTCCTGCGGCACTGGCGTAGTTGCATGTGCAATTTCCAGTGTTCAAGATCAAATAGGTTCTCATGAGATTACTGTAAAAACCTTAGGAGGTAGTTTATTGGTTAAATGTACGAATATCGATGGACAGCATTTTAATCAAATTTCGCTTAGTGGTCAAGCTGGTTCTGTGTTTAATGGTGTTTTTAGAATAGTCTAAATTTCTAGCACGAGTAGCCAATTTTTGCATATCCGAAAATGATATTACATTCGCAAACCTTGCATGAAAATAGCCATCGTTAATCATAGTCCTCATCCTCATCCTGCTTATCAAACACTTGGATCTGCAGGAATGGATTTATACGCTTATCTTTCACATGAAGTTGTATTACAGCCCTTAGAAAGAACACTGATTCCTACTGGAATTCATATTGCATTGCCAAATGGAACAGAAGCGCAAGTTAGACCTCGCAGTGGATTGGCAATGAAGCAAGGCATTACTTGTTTAAATACACCAGGTACAATCGATAGTGATTATCGAGGCGAAATAAAAATTATTTTAATTAATTTATCCAATGAAGCGCAAACTATTCGTGATGGGGATCGTATTGCACAATTGGTTATTGCGAAATATGAAATCGCAGAATGGCAAGCAGTTGCTGACATTGAACACACACAAAGAGGCATTGGTGGATTTGGAAGTACAGGCACCTAAATAGGACACAAAAACTTAATTATTTTTTTATACATAAATAGAATATATGAACATAATCATTCCAATGGCAGGTATGGGTAAACGAATGAGACCACATACACTTACAACCCCGAAACCACTTATTCCAATTGCTGGAAAACCAATGGTGCATAGAATTGTGGAAGACATTATCAACACAACAGATCAAAAAATAGAAGAAATAGCTTTCATCATTAGCCGTGCATTTGGAGAAGAAGCAGAAAAAAATTTAATTGCTGTGGCTACAAAATTCGGTGCGATTGGTAAAATATTTTATCAAGATACACCGCTAGGTACAGCGCATGCCATTTTGTGTGCATCTGAATGTTTGAAAGGAAACGTTTTTATTGCATTTGCGGATACCTTATTCAAAGCAGCATTTTCTATTGATACAAATAAAGACGCCATCATTTGGACACAGAAAGTGGAAGACCCAAGTTCTTTCGGTGTAGTAAAAATAAATGATGAAGGATTAATCACGGAGTTTATAGAAAAGCCTAAAGATTTTGTCTCAGACCTTGCTATTATTGGCGTATACTATTTTAAAGATGGAGAAAATTTAAAACAAGAATTGCAATATCTCTTAGATCATGATATTAAAATAAAAGGAGAATATCAAATAACGGATGCCATGGAAAACATGAAACAAAAAGGTGTTCAGTTTTATTCTGGTAACGTAGAAGAGTGGCTGGATTGCGGAAATAAAGATGCTACTTTGTATACGCTTGAACGAGTTTTAGAAATAAAAAAGGCTTCAGAATCTTTGCAACATTCAAGCGCTATAATAGAAAATAGTACGATTATTCAACCTTGTTTTATTGGAGAAAATGTACAAGTTATTAATTCTATTATTGGACCACATAGTTCATTAGAAGCGAATAGTAAGGTTACGAATTCTATCGTTCAAAATAGTATAGTAGGGGAGCACTCCAACTTGAAATCGATAATTATCTGCAAATCATTACTCGGAAATTATGTAAATTGCCAAGCTAAACCTGAAGAGTTAAGTCTGGGAGATTACTCTTTCACATCCTAAATGACACCAAGCAACTATTGCATATTATTTTTTTTATTGGCATGTTTATCTTGCAACACGCCTAAAAAAGCAATACATACAAGCAAAGTTTCATCTTCCTATTTTCAATCCGATTTTACAAAAGAAAATGAATTGTTTTTTCGCGCGGAAAAAGAAAGACTCATTGGTAATTCAAAAACGGCCTTACAATTATATACAGAATTTGCTGCAAAATATCCGAAGTATGCCACAGCGCATTATAATTTGGGGAAGTTGCAATTGTTGCGAAATGACTTGATGAATGCGGAAAAAAACGCAGAGAAAGCAGTAAAACTAGATCCTGAAAATAAATACTATCAGGAGTTTTATACGCAATTATTGGTTTATGGAAATAAATATAAATTGGCAGAAACACAACTGGATTTACTCATTAAAAAATATCCTAAGGAAGAAGAATATGGATTTAAAAAAGCCATGCTATGTCTCAAAAATAAACAATACGAACAGGCATTATTTTGTTTTGAAAGCTTAGAAAAATCATTTGGCTTTAATGAAGATATAGCCCTGCAGAAGAAAAATATTTATTTGAATTTGGAAAAAGTAGATTCTGCCATTTTCGAAATCAATAAGTTGAAGGCACTTTATCCTTATGACGTACAGTATCCAATTATGATTGCGGATATTTATCAATCGGAAGGAGATAGCATGCAGGTAAAGAAAATGTATGCGCAAATAGAATTAAATTACATGCATGAACCAATGGCACTTGTTGCATTGGCGCAATATTATTTGCAACAAAATAATACATCTAAATATCTAGCGTATGTAAAGCTTGCTATGCAGAATCAAAATGTAGACATCGACAATAAGCTAGCCTTATTAATGCCCTTCATGCAAAAAAATGATTTGGACACAAACCATGCAGAAACTAAGGTCATGTTGGAAATGGCTAAGAATATTACAATAGAAGCACCAGAAAACAAAAATGCATTGGCCTTCTATGCCGATTTTTTATATGCGGCAAAAAATTACCAGGAAGCAGCGCATCAATACAATAATTATTTGAAAATAGATTCTTCAAGCATGCCTATTTGGGAGAATCTTCTATCGGTATATGCAGAAATGCAAAATCAAGATAGCATATTAATTGTAGCTAAAAAATGTGCTCGATTGTTTCCCAAAAACGCACTTCCTTATTTTTATTTAGGATTTGCATACATTCAGCGGAAAGAGCCTACTATGGCTATTGTACCATTACAAAAAGCGATTCAATATATAGATAATAATGAACCACTGCTAGCACAATTATATTCTACTTTAGGAGATGCTTTTTATACTTTAAAAAATTATGCAGCCAGCGATAGTAATTTTGATGCAGCATTAAAATTAAATCCGAATGATGCGTCTACACTTAATAATTATGCGTATTATTTATCTTTAAGAAAAGAGAAATTGGATGTGGCTATGCTGATGTCCAAAAAATCACTAACAATTCAACCGCAATCGAAATCCTATTTAGATACTTATGGATGGGTTCTTTTTCAACAAGGGAAATATACGGATGCTAAATCTTACATTGAAGATGCGATTCATGCTGGCGGTGAAGATGATGGTGCCTTATACGAACATTTGGGTGATGTGTATTATAAATTAAATGAAAAGGATAAGGCAATTGATCTTTGGCAGAAGGCAAAATCAAAAGGGGAAATGAATGAAATATTACTTAAAAAAATAAAGAATAAAACAATATATGATTAAAAGAATTTATCTCCTTTTGCTTGTTCTTTTTTGCGTTTTCAATAGTTGTAATATTGTAAAACCTTTTTTTATCAAAAATAAAAAAAAGGAGGCCAGAAAAGAAAAGCGTGTAGAGAAGAAAGAAGAACGTAAGCATGATAAGGGGAATATGGTGACTGTAGTAATAGATAGTTCCGCTTATGTAAAAAAAGATTCTTTAAAAAAACCGAGTTTTGATACTCTATTGGCGAGACAAATTATTGCAAACGCTCAAAAAAAATATACTACTTTTCAGAGTAAAGCAAAATTGCATTTTGAATCAGAAGACCAAAAACAAAGTTTCAATGCCAATTTTAGAATGCTTAAAGGAAAAGTTATTTGGGTAAGTATTAATGCACCAATCATAGGCGAAGTGGTTAGAGCGATAATCACGCCAGATAGTGTAAAAGCAATGGAGAAAATTAATAAACGAAAATATTTGTATAGTTATAAGGATATACAAAAACTCATCAATATTCAGGTTGATTTTAATACTTTGCAAGAAATCATTATCGGGAATGCTATCGCTACAGACGGACATATTTCGGACATTAAAGAGTTAGGAACATTGAGTACTATTTTCATTGTGAGTCCTGAATACAATAATCAATTAACCTTTAATAAAGGCGATAGTACACTCAAGCAAATGCAAATGCAGACCATGCGAAGTTCTGTGTCAACAAGTTCATTGTTGATTGCCATGAAGCAATACGATTATTTTGAAGGCAGGCATTTTCCAATAGAAAGAACTTACCATATTCAAGATGTGAAAGGAGCGGTTGAGCTCGATATGGATATTAATAAATATGATTTTGATAAGGAATTGGATTTCCCTTTTAGCATACCTGCAACGTATAAACTAAAGTAAATTCCAATTCGTAAATTCCAATTCGCAAATTCCAAATTCCAAATTCCAAATTCCAAATTCTCATCACTAACTACTCATTACCTCATTACTAACTACCTTATACTCATTGAGATACTTTCTTCTATCTACTTTCTACTTACGACTTCCTCTTCTAATTGCATTTTTGCTCCTTTCCTCAGTGTCGCAAGCGCAACAAACATTGCATGGGAAAGCAGTTAAAATAATGGATGGTGACACGTTTGATTTGTTGGTAGATGGAAATACGCTGTATAGAATTCGTTTGCAAGACATTGATTGCCCAGAGAGAGGACAAGATTATTATAAAGTAGCAAAGCAAGCTTTAGGCAATTACATTTTCAACCAACCCATTCGAGTGGTGTATAAAAAATTGGATAGATA
>CAMDVD010000021.1 GCA_945878115.1 Chitinophaga pinensis
GTTTAATGTGAATAGAAATGAAATATTATTTGGTTTTTATAATCCCGTAGGGATGACATGATAATAGAAATGAAATGACAAAATGCATAGTAACCCTGAAAGGGTTTAATGTGAATAGAAATGAAATGACAAAATGCATAGTAACCCTGAAAGGGTTTAATGTGAATAGAAATGAAATGTCAAAATGCATAGTAACCCTGAAAGTGTTCAATGTGAATAGAAAAATGGAAATAGTAAAATGAATGGTAAACCTGAAAGGGTTCAATATGAATAGAAATGAAATGTATATCAGTTACAATACCAACAATAAAAAACCCTTCGAATTTCGAAGGGTTTTTATTGACGTAATTACTACGTTAAGATAATTTGCATTATTTCTTTTTTGGAGCTGCTGCTTTTTTCGCAGGGGCTGCTTTTTTCGCAGGAGCTGCTTTTTTCGCAGGAGCTGCTTTTTTCGCAGGAGCTGCTTTCGCAGGAGCTGCTTTTTTCGCAGGAGCTGCTTTTTTTGCAGGAGCTGCTTTTTTCGCAGGAGCTGCTTTTTTAGCAGGTGCTGCTTTCTTTGCTGGAGCTGCTGCTTTCTTTGCTGGAGCTGCTGCTTTTTTTGCTGGAGCTGCTGCTTTTTTCGCAGGAGCTGCCGCTTTTTTTGCAGGAGCTGCTGCTTTTTTTGCAGGAGCTGCTGCTTTTTTTGGTGCTGCTTTTTTTGCTTTTGCCATTTTGTTTTGAATTTTAAGGTTAGTAAATAAAAAAAAGAATTTTATGAATACAAATATATAAATAAATAATTTAAACTACCAAATACAAAAGAATGTTTTTTACTATACGTAAAAAACATTCTTTGAAAATAAAAAGCATTTTGCTTTTTAGGGAGCAATAAATTTATTTATTTTTTTTACAAAATAGAAACAAGCGTTTTTTGCTTTGTCTTTCTAAAAGTAACAGTGCCATCTTGTAATGCAAAAAGTGTAAAGTCTTTTCCTTGACCAACACCAACACCTGGATGATAAACTGTACCACGTTGACGAATAATGATGTTACCGCAAATTGCAGCTTGACCACCAAATAATTTTACGCCTAGTCTTTTGCTATGCGAATCGCGTCCGTTTCTTACACTACCTTCACCTTTCTTATGTGCCATGAGATATTAAATTTTATAAATTAAAAGAGAAAAAATAATTAAGCGATCGATGTGATTTTAACTTGCGTTAATGCTTCACGATGGCCAATTTTTTTGGTATAGCCTTTTCTACGTTTCTTGTGAAAGGTAATTACTTTATCGCCTTGTAGATGATCAAGTATTTCGGCTTTTGCTGAACCATTCATTCGGATAGAACCTTCATTAGAAGTCATTAATACTTTTGCATCGACTACTTCACCAACAGAACCTGCTAAACGGTGAACGAAAATGGTCTCGTCGTTTTTTACTTTGAATTGCTGACCTGCAATGTCTACTATAGCGAACATGGCTTTATGTTTTTAAATTTTGGAGTGCAAAGATAACCAAAGATTCTTTTTTTCCAAATCTAAAATAATTTTGCGTTAGAGGCTGCAATATAGCACCATTTGTGGATTGTAGGAGGGGTATTCTTAAAACTGGGTTGTTGGGAATGGATTTGGGAGATGAGGTCGTGGATTAATAGATTGCGAAATCACCGATTTCGCAATCTTGTGGGTTAAATAAAATTTCCGTATTACAGATAATAAAATAGCCGAATTCTTTCAAGAATATAAGGCTTGCGAAGGCGAAGCTTTCGAAGTGAGGGAGACCTATTTCTTTATTTCATTCATTATCTGAACGAATTCACCTACAACTCTCATTGTGGAAGCATTTTCTTCATTAAGAATAATATCTTTATAAGAAGAGTCATGAGAATTTGGTCTTAACACAATTGAAGTATGCCTCCAATCTTCATTGGAAGTTTTCTTTTCACTAGAATATGTCTTAATAGTAAAAGCTGAATTGAAATCAGGGTCTTGAATATCCATGTTTTCAACCAATACAATCTTTCCATTTCGGCTTCCTCCGCTATATGTTTTAAATAAACATATAGAACCATTCGGGATTACTCTGTTCATTGATTCACCAATGATTTTACATGCAAAATAATCTTTATTGTATCTGATGTTCTCTGGCAATTCAATTAAAATGTAATTTTTTTCAAATTGCATTTCACTAAATGGACCTGCTGCTGCATAAAAATTATAAAGTGGAATAAGATTTTTAGAATTTTGTTGATTAACTAATGTAACAACTTTATTTTCTAGTATAGGAATTTGCTCAATTGATTTAGGTTTTTTATTAGCGGTTATATAGCTGTATACACTATCAATTACTGGTTGTTCTAGATGAAATTTAAAATGAACAACTGGCAATTTCGAATCAGTCATAGAACTTTGTTCTATTGAATCAGGTATTATAGAAGCATCGCCCATATAATAAAAGTCAGTTCCTTCACCATCCTCTTTTTTTACAAATAATAAAATACGTTTAGATTTAATAACTGCTTTTATTTCATTGCTGTCAATTTTTCTATTTGATCTTGATTCCCAAGCAAATGTTGATGGGTTTATAAAATAATCATTATAATTAATTGTACTATCTATTTCATCAGATTTATGATATGTAACAAAGCAAGGAGTAACTTCATTACTTGTCCTATAACCATATATTGTACTGCTTATATCTTTCTCCCAGTTTAATAATCTACAAACATCTTTTCTGCTATATTTATTATAAAGAATTAATCCTTTTTTATAGTATTCGGTTTTAAATAAATTATCAAATGTTACAATAGAATAATTAATGGTATCCAACAGAAATCTCTTAAAAAAAGTATTTTTTAAATTGTCATTAAATTCGTTCTGAAATTGAAAGGATTTATTATTTACACATATAATTTTTTCGTTTTTACGAATAAATAGAAAATTTATATTATTAATACAAGAATCAATTGTTGATTGACTAGGAGTATAATTATATTTATTTTGAATAGCATCTTTAAATTCTGAAATGCTTAGTTGACCATTCAATATTAACTGTTTAAGTATATAACTTTCTTCAACTCTTTTTGAATTATTTATTTCCTTAGAAAACAATTCTAATAGTTTTATTTGTTTATTAGTTAACTTAAAGCTATGTTCTTTTTCAACTTTAATAATAAAATTAAAGTACGAATTTGAATAATTTACATACAAGAATGGATCTCTTGAACCATGCTCAATAAAGTCCATCATCATTGGAATTCTGCCTAATTTAAATTTCAATAAATAATAATCTCTCTTTAAATCAGCTAGCAACTGCATGTTTGCGGAATCTATTGACTTAAATATTTTCTCTTTGGTTATTTCATCAAAATTAATGGTAGAAGATCCTGGTATCATTTTACTACCTTCTGTTATTAACTTCCTTAAAGAATCCTTATTATAGGAAGTATCACCATACAATGCTATAGGTATTAAATAATTATTTTCATAATTTCCAATGAAATCAATTATAGTTAAATAATTTTTACCTTCAACTTTTCTCAAGCCTCTTCCTAGCTGTTGTATAAATATTATTGATGACTCAGTTGGACGAAGCATAATAATTTGATTAACTTTAGGAATATCAATTCCTTCATTGAAAATATCAACAGTGAAAATATAATCGAGTTTTTCACTCAAATTATCAGTCTCCAATTTTTCAATAGATCTAGCTCTTTCTTCTTCAGAGCTATCTCCAGTTAAAGCGATTGTCTTAAAACCTCTCAAATTGAACAATGCAGATAATTCAATTGCTTCATTTTTTCTTGAGCAAAATATTAATCCTCTAGTTATTCCATTATCACTTCCATAAAAATTAGCTTGGTCAATTATTCTTTTAACTCTTTCATCTGACACTAATAAATTAAAATCAGTTTTTTTATCAATCTCAATATTGTCAATTATTAAATCTGTTACTCCATAATAATGAAATGAACTTAGCATCTCTTCTTCCATTGCTCTATTTAGTCTTATTTCATAAGCAATGTTGTGATCAAATATTTGGAAGATATCATTGCCATCTGTTCTTTCTGGAGTAGCAGTCATACCTAAAAGAAACTTAGGTTTGAAATATTCTATTAATCGCAAATAAGAATCTGCACCAGACCTATGTGTTTCGTCAATAATTATATAATCAAAATATTCTCTTGAGAAGTTTTCTAGGTGAGTTGATTTTGAAATGGTTTGTATTGTTGAAAATACAAAATCACAATCCAATTCTCTTTGGTCACCAGAATATAAACCCATGGTTCTTTCATTTCCAAAAACATTTTTGAAGGTATTTAATGAATCTTTGGCAATTGTTAATCTATGTACTACAAACAATAATTTTTTCGCTTTAAAGGCTCTGGCATCGAATGCAGATAAATAAGTTTTCCCGGTTCCTGTGGCAGAAATTATTAACGCTTTATTCCTTTTATTGTCCCGTAAAATTTCTAAATTTTTCAATGCTTCACTCTGCATTAAATTTGGTGTTACTTTAACCGAGGTTTTTACTAAAATTTCAAGTTTGTTGCTTTTATTTAATATAAGCTGATTCTTATAAACTTCTTCATAATCCGAAATGTAATCCGCTGTTACCGGCGTTCCCTTTTCGAAATCATTTTGAAATTCTCTTAGAACTTTTTCGACAATACCACTTTCGTCTAAAGCAGAGACTTTAATATTCCATTCTTTGTTCGTGCATAAGGCCTGAGCCGTTAAATTACTACTGCCAATAATTAGATTATAATGCTCCCTGCTTTTAAAGATATAGCCTTTTGCATGTGCATTTCCTGTTGTTGCAATTCTTAATTTAATATTCTTGAACTGAACTAATCTTTTTAGTGCTTCGGGTTGAGTAAAGTTTAAATATTGCGAGACTAAAATTTCGCCCCTTATTTCTCTATTCTCGAGTTCTTTAAGCTTATTAATTATTGTTGCGACGCCACTAGTTGTAACAAATGCCACAGAAATAAAAAACTGACTACAATTTTCAAGTTCGTGAATAATGCTAGAAAGAACCTTTTTGGGAGGATTTTTTTGATTTACAATTAACTCTGGCTGGTAATCAATATTTGACAAAATAGTTTTGTTGACAAATCCTGTTTGTAAGCTATTATTAAAAATTTCGGTTAATTTATCCATTAGCAATAAGTTTATCTACTATTGGAATGTCAGCTGCTGCCCAATCAAGTTTTTTAAGTTCATTTATATATAGCCATTCATGCGAGATATGTTCATTAAGTTTAAGTTCAATTGAATTTGCGTTACAGATAAAAGTATACATTACCAAATGAAAATCAGGATATTGATGTTCAACTGTCATGTATTCATTTTTTATGGTTATTTTAATATCTAATTCTTCCTGTATTTCTCTAATCAATGCAATTTCTTTTGTTTCTCCTTGTTCAATTTTACCTCCTGGGAATTCAAATTTTTTTGAAATATATTGTAATTTACTTTCTCCTCTCTGTACACAAAGTATTTTGTTTTCGTATTTTATAATACCTGCTACAACTTCAATCTTTTTCATTAATTAGTATAATTTTTTCTTTAAATTTAATACCTTTCTTTTTCAATAAAATAGTATTTTTTTTCTATTATGCTAATATATAAAATTAAAGTGTTTTATGGTTAGTATTTTTTCCAGAGTCTGAATTGATACATTCCTTTTCCCATTTTCTACATGGTTCATGAATGTGCGGTCTATTTCTGCTTTGAAAGCAACAGCCTCTTGCGTGAGATTTTTTTCGGTTCGTATTTCCTTTATACGCAAGCCAATTTTGGTCTGAATATTCATTCTACAATACTATCAAATGTGACTTATAGTACATTTGCTTTTAAGTCACTATGGATAAGTTGCATTCAAGCCACCTCTAAATGCTATTGCATTCGAGCGCTAGCCGAGAGTGTAGTGTATATCGTGCATGTAAAACAGTACGTAATATTTTTAGGAAGGTTTTATGGTTGCCAACCGACGTTCATAAGATTGAACGTATTTCAAATATGTACTGAGTATATTTCTTTGACAAGCAAAACTTCTTTGTTAGGGTTGGTGAAATCAAAACCTTGTTGCCATTATATTTTCTATCCTTGGGTTTACTGCTGTTAGATTTGTAACACCTAATTCATTTAAGAACCTAATATGAACGCAACCATTGAAGACGAAAGTAATTCCTGCTCCAGTTTGCGTAAGGGTTCTTGATAAGAATTCAATTAGCCAAACAAGTATTTAATGAGGCAATGATTTATTATAGTGGATGTATTGCGGCAACGATTGAAATGGAAATCCTTTTTGCTTGCTTTGAAGCAAAAAGATTGGAATGGAAAGCGTGTTTGCCGCCCATGGTGTAGCATTAATTTTTTTTCAAAAAATACGCTACACCATTACATTGTAGCATTAATTTTTTTTCAAAAAATACGCTACACCATTACATTGTAGAATTAATTTTTTTTCAAAAAATACGCTACAGTAAAACTCTCATGACACTTTTTTAATTTATAGATTAAATTGTCAATCCAAAATCTTCGCCCAAATATTTTATAAATGATATTTCATTGGTCATCAGCACGTCCCCTAATTCCCAACCAAACTCTGCATCGCACTATTCAACGCTTGGTCGGTAGGCGAGTATTGCAAGCCCTTACTCCAATAGAGTTTTGCCATGCTACTATTTTGTTGAGATATGTATAATCTGCCTATGTTGTAGCACAAGGAAGGATTCTCTGGAATATACTTATACGCTTTCAAATAATTATTCAGACCTTCTGTAGTGTTTTGTTGATTGAGCATGTCGTTTGCCATGTTGGTGAATTGCGTAGAAAGTATTTGGCGAATCTGCGGTACATTAGGATGTGTTGGAAATAATTCAATGACCTTGTCCCAATATTTAGCGGCTGTATCTACTTGACCTAGTTTAAAACTAATCATGCCCATATTCATATATTCTGTTACGAATTTTGGAAACAGAAATAATGCCTTACGACCAAACTTTGCAGCACTATCTAAATACTGTTTTTCTACAGATTTGTTTTTTGGAAATTCACTCATCTCAATCATATGGATACAGGCATTCCCATTGAGCAGGGTACTGTTTGGATGGGTTTGCACATCTGTGAGAGATAATGTAGTATCATTTTCCCAGGCTGGATTACGAGCAATTGTTTTTACACTATACAATACAATAATGGGTAACACCACTATGGTCATTAAGTTGCTGTTGAGCTTTAGTTTGTTGCTTAAAAAATAGAGGCCATACACCATTAATATACACATGCCAAAGGAAGAATGATATACCAAACGTTCACCCATAGTAGCACCAATATTAAAAAATGTATTGTTCACCATGAATAAATGAATAAGGTAAAACGCAATGGGAAATGCCAACCAATTTCTTTTTCGAAAGGCAAGGATGAAGCCAATACCTGCGACAGCAAGCAATACAATACTTCCTATCACTTCCATATTTGCAAAATCTTTATAAGGAATTACATTGTATCCATAGTCGCTACTCATCATGGCTGGATAAAGAAGCAATAAGAAATATTTTAGATTAATCGCTATTTTGGTTGCCATGGCTTGCATATCGCTGGCTAGTAAATAAGGGTTATTTAAGAGGTCACTATTTTGAATAGAGTCATTACTGATAGACATCACAGTGCCACTTCGGATAGAGTAATAAATACCAAAAGTGACAAGCATTCCACCCATCAAAAAGTAGATGTCAGAGAGCTTGAGATTTTTATAATAAACATATAAACCCAATGGCACTATCATTAATAAACTGGCACCATATTCCTTACTGAGCAATGCAACAAAGTACGTGATTAAGGCAAACCACATGTATTTTTTCTTTTGCATTTCGACATACAAAAAACTAAAATATAAAGTGAGAACAATGAACAGAAGGGATAAAATTTCATCACGACTTTTCATGTTAGCAACCACTTCTGTATGTAAAGGATGCGCTAGAAAAAGTAAGGCAGTGAATAAGGCGAGTAGTTTATTTTCTTTAAAAAAGAAACGACTTAAAAACAGATAAATCAAACAAACGCCGAGGATATACAGAAGTACATTGTCGACATGTCTAAGCATAGTGCCTCTAACTTTAAAATCTTTATCTGTCCAAATACCATCTTTGTCTACATCCTCATTTGGCTCTTGAATTTTATTGTGGTTTATATCCCATGCATCCTGTGTTAAACCACTGGGTAATGTGCCAATAAACTCTTGTTCAATGGCATAGGTAGCAATAGAAAATGGTCTGTATCGTCCACCAGACAATTGGTCTGTAAGATTCATTGATTTGTAAAAACTGCTTAAAGCATCCGTCTTCATAATTTCTGAAATGCCATCTACACCTTTCAATACATTTTCATTCTTGCAAATAATAATATCATCATCTAAGGCGTATTGATGGTGAAAGGTATTGGTATATAATACGAACCCTAATACAATAATAAGCACATAAGGCACCCAAGAATTAGTCAGTTTGGAAAAGAAATTGTCTGTTGATGCTTGTTCAACAATACTATCTGCAACAAAAACTTTTTCTGTTTTTGGTAATGATTTTGCAGTTGTAGTTTCTTTTACTGGAATGTTTTTCTTTTTGCTACTCATGAGTTGATGCCCTAAGGATTAGAAAAATGGATACTTATATATGGAATGAAAATTATTTGGGCGGCATACACGCTTTACGCTTCAATCTTTTTTGCTTCAGAGCAAGCAAAAAAGGATTTCCGCTACAATCGTTGCCGCAATGCACGTCTAGGTAAGATTCTTTTTCTCATTACATGGATTGTTGAACAAGATACTCAATTAGTTGAAAAGCGTATCGCTTACACCCGTATTGATTTCCACGCTTTGCATTTTCATTTCCAACAATTGTGGACCTTGATTTTGCTTAATCATTTGTGGGTATTTCAATCCGCCATTTCCTTCTTTGTAATCTAAATAATACGTGGTTTGTGTGTCATCTTCATCAGTCTCTAAGCTCTTCACTTTAAACCCAGAAGCTACATCATAAAATTCGGAAACTTTATCTCCACTTGGTTTTACAACATCCACTTGATAAGCGTCTTTGCCATCTACTTTTTCAATACCAGCTAAGGTAGTTTTATATCCAGCGGTTAAGTAAGAAGCGTCTTTGTTGATGTCAGCATCTTCTGCATATTTCTTTGTTTCTTTCTCATCAAATTCTTTCTTTTGACCTTGTGCACTCATATAACCTTTAGTACCATCAAACACAATTTTTTGAAAACTATTGCCAGCCATGTTAATGTCTAACAAGAATTTATTTGGTGCTTTTTGTGTGGTAACCACATTGATTTTCATGCCATTCATTTCCATCAAATAAGTAGTTTTCATATCGGTTATTTTTGACCAAGCTGCTTCACCGCCTGTGGATGCAATATGCTTTTGAATAATTTGATTGGCTGTAAGATTTGCTGGTAATGCTTTTGGCGCTTCATCCTTTTGCACATTACCATACATATCATAAATAGTTACAGGGCCAAATTTTTTCATTTTCTCTGCAACTTGTTTTTTATCACCTGCTACTGTAATAACCGCAACACCAGGTGTGATATATTTTTTAGCCACTGCCATTACATCATTTGCGGTAACAGCTTCTACATTTTTTAAATAGTTTTTGTAGTAACCAGCAGGCATGTTGTATTTTTTCTCATTGATAGCATAGCGAGCCAAAGTTTTTGGATCTTCTAAACCTAAAGCAAATGTACCTGCCATATAATTTTTATAACCTTCTAATTCTTCCGTTTTAACTGGTTCTGTGCGTAGACGATTCATCTCTTTTAATATTTCTGCTACAGAGCTATCACTCGCAGCAGTAGTGCTTTTAGAAGTTGCAGAAAACTGACCTGCATTTGTCAATTCATCGGATTTAAATGATGAATAAGAACCATAAGTCCAAGCATGTGTTTCACGAAGGTTTTGGAATAAACGACCTGTTGCACCGCCACCTAAAATGCCATTTGCCACTTTTAATTTTATTTCATCTGGATCGCCTTGTTTCATATTGATGGTATAGGTCACATCAATCACGCTTTGCACCGCACCTGTTTTATTTACAATAGCAACGGCTGCACCTTTTTGTGGAGCAGGTGTTGGATAAGTAGCACGAGGTACTTCTTTCTTTTGCCATTTTGCAAAGTTTTTTTCAACTTGAATTTTTGCTTCTGCTAAAGTAATATCACCTACAACTGCCATGTAGGCTACATTTGGACGAAAGTAGGTTTCGAAGAATTTTTGACAACGATCTAAGGTAATTTTATTTACGCTTGCTTCTGTCACTACTTCGCCATAAGGATGTTTTTTACCAAAATTAATAATGCTGGTAATATTTGCACTCATTGCTTCAGGGTCATCTTGGTTTTGCGCCAAACCAGAAAGCGTCATTTTTTTTAATTTGTCTAATTCTTTTTGAGAGAAATTAGGAGCAGTCAATACTTCACTTGCAAGCGCTAATAATTTATCGGAATTTTTTTTCAAGCTTTGCATATATATACCATCGCTTCCTACATTTAATCTCGCACCTAGATTATCTAATTCTGCATTAAATTCATCTTTGGTTTTGGTTTTGGTACCGGCAGTGATTAACTCACCAACCATGTCTTGAAAGCCAACCATGTCCGCTTGTAATTCAGGACGAATATCAAAATCTATGGTATAGGAAATAATGGGAAGTTTATGATTTTCTACCACATATACTTTGATGCCGTTGGAGCTGATGAAAGATTTGGCTTCACCCATTTGTAATGTGGGTGCTGGACCTGCTTTTGGGCGTATGCTACGGTCAAGTGTTTGTGCATACATAGAATTGCTAAGGAAGGCCAATGTGGCTATAGATAAAATGATTTTTTTCATTGTGTAAAATTTAAATTTTTAAGGAATGGTAAATTAGTTTTTGCTGCTATCTGGTAAATAATAAAGTACAGTTCGATTTGTTTTTGCAAAATATTTTTTGGCAGCAGCTTGCATATCCGCGGCTGTCAATTTCATGTAGCGATCTAATTCTTTATTGATCAAATTTGCATCACCCAAATACACATGGTAGTTTGCTAAATTTTCTACGATACCCAATACTTTTTGATTTTGAGAAATGAATTCATTCTCCATTTGGTTTTTGCATTTTGCTAATTCCTCTGCGCTAATGCCATTGTTTACTATATTTTCAACTTCCGCATTGATTGCTGCTTCTAGCTCTTCAGGTTTTACACCCATATTGCCAATGCCATACATGATGGATAATCCTGGATCTTCGGAAGGTAAAGAGAATGCGCCTGCAGCAACTGCTTTTTGTTGTTTGTCTACAACTTGTTTTTGTAAACGTGAGCTTTTCCCTTCAGATAATATTTTTGACACCATCTCGATGGCATAAGCATCTGGAGTGCCTTGTGGTGGTGTGTGGTAAGCAAAAACTACTGCTGGTAATTGTACTTTATCGTAGTAAGTTGCTCTTCTTTCTTCTGTTTGCGCTGGTTCAACTATAGTAGGACGAGGAACTTCTTTTGTACCTTTTGCAATGGTGCCAAAATATTTTTCGATCCATGTTTTTGCTTGAGCCATATTTATATCACCACCGATAGAAAGGGTAGCGTTATTTGGTACATAAAACGTGTGGTAAAAATCAAGAAATTCAGAAAGAGAAGCTTTATCGATATATTGTGCTTCGCCAATCGGCATCCATTGATAAGGATGTTTGGTAAAAGAGTTTTTGAAAATTTGTTCTAGCAAATGACCATAAGGCGAATTTTCAAATCGTTGTTTTTTTTCTTCTTTCACTACTTTGCGTTGTGTTTCCAAGCCGATATCATCAATTTTTGCATGTAACATTCTTTCACTTTCCATCCAAATGCCTTGTTCTAGCTTATTGGAAGGAAGTGTTTCAAAATAAAAAGTTCTATCGAAAGAGGTATTGGCATTAATAACGCCACCATTATTTTGAATTAACTTCATGTATTCGCCTCGACTGATATTATCGGAACCTTCAAATAATAAGTGCTCAAAAAAGTGCGCAAACCCAGTACGAGTAGGGTCTTCATTTTTAGAGCCAACATGATATAACACCGATATGGCTACAGTTGGAATGGTGTGGTCTTCATGTAAAATAACATGTAAGCCATTTGGTAAATCATATTCAGTAAACTTAATGTTCACCGATTGTGCATGTATACTTTGTACAGACGCTAATGTGAGTAATGAAAATAAAAGCTTTCGCATAGGATAATTTTTTTTGCGAAAATAATCGGAAAACTGGAAAGCACGTAAAATTCTAGATGAACGGTTGTAAATTGATTTGCTGTTATGAATATTATGTTTATTTATTGCTGTATTTATTATGTGCGCAATGATTTGAAGTATTGAAAGTTGTAATTGCAAATGGCCTTGGATAGTTTTGCGTAAAAAAATGGAGAGATCGGCGAACAAATCGTCCCTGTCTGAGCAACCGACGATAGGAGGATTGTGAGTTTGGACGATTTGCGTCGAGCACGAACATTTTTTAATGAAACTATCCACAGCCTTGATTTTTTGCTTCTTTTGTATCAAGACAAAAGAACGAAAGGTCCTTTGTGTCGATAATGTTTATGTCGTGATTTTGCGTAAAAAATACTTATCAGAAATTATCTCAACTTGTATATTTACATGCTCAAACCACATGCAAGGCTATCATCATTTATATCAAAAAAGGAGAACATGTATATTCGAAATTTAAAGGACAGTGTTGAGAATTTTAACAATGAAATGCGCAAAAAAGAAGGTAAGAGAGAACTTTGGGTGACTAGCACAAAGAAGACACTCATGTATACTTTAGCCAAAATAAAAGAAACTTATCCATTGGGCTGGGATGTGCATGAAATGGATAAAGCAGAGAATACAGATGGTTATATTATTTCTTTCGCAGATACCTCAATTGATATTGCAGGCAGCGATACGGAAAACACGAAATCATATACTAAGCGTGGTGGCACATTGGCTTTTACCCAGGCCTATAACGGGGATGTTTTTGTGATCATCGTCTTTCCAATTATTGATGAGTTGGTGTTGGCGAAAGAGCCGCAAAAAGTGGTATTGCGTGTGACTCCAAATAAAATAACGGAAGAATTTATTCATATGCAAGTAGCTAATTTCTTGGATGAAATGGTACAATGGGAATCCTCTTCTTTGTACAATGATATTGGTTTTGATGTGAAGAGGTAAGAGTTTATTGGAGGCTTGCATTTTCTGATAGTAAACGTCAGAATACGTCTGCTCCGAGGCGGATGTGGTAAATGGTTACATACAATCAATGTTACAATACATCCTCAATATAGGATTTTATTTTTTTGCATCTAATGACGAATTCGCAAATGGCCTTGGATAGTTTTGCGTAAAAAAATGGAGAGATCGGCGAACAAATCGTCCCTGTCTGAGCAACCGACGATAGGAGGATTGTGAGTTTGGACGATTTGCGTCGAGCACGAACATTTTTTAGCTAAACTATCCACAGCCTTGATTTTTTGGTTCTTTTGTATCAAGACAAAAGAACGAAATATTATTAATTGCAAGAATTTGTTATACTCTCTATTCCATTCAAGATTATCTAATAGCCATAGTATTATTTTAAACTAAAAAAACTGCAATAGAATACTTATCTATTGCAGTTTTTTAAATATATAATTTATCTACCTTATTTGTGGTAAAATTTTTCACGAACAATAAAATCACCATCCCAATGTTGAACAGCAACTTGCTCCATTTTGAATCTTCCCATTCCAGTCATGGTCACTTCCATCCAACTTTCAACCATGGTTGTTTTTTGCTCTTCGTTGCTAGTGATGGCACCAACACCTGCACCATGAAATTCTTCAATGGATTGTAAAAATTTTAGTTCATATTCTCTATTCGTTGCTTTGCCTTTGCGAGGTTCATCACCTGCTTCTTGCATTTCAACATCTTCATGATAATACTTTTCAAAACCATCCATCAACTTTCCAGTGTTGATTAAATTGTACAAGTCTGTTACTTTTTCTAATAGTGTCATTGTTTTTATGTTTATTTTTTTGCTTACTCTATGAAGTTTTCAGCTACCCTTTTTAATACTGTATATGAGGCAATAAGTTATTTCGTTTTTGAAATTTACTGTAAGATTAAATGGATATTTTGAAAATGCCAAATCGAATTTGTCACAAATTGTCGTGCGTATTTTGGATAGATTACCTTCCAAGATTGGAAAGCAATACTGTCCATTGTTGGACTATTAATTTGTGCCAATGGGGCTTCTAAAATTTGCATTTCATAATCATAAAATAACATGCAGTATGCTCCACACAACAAGGAGGTAAGTAGATATTCTATGAAATTACAGGGTCAAAATTTAGAAGCCATGTTTTTTTAACCTAATTTTTTTTTACTGATAGTATGCAATTCGCTTATTTATTTCCAATTCGAATGCCTTACCTTTGCGCCCATTCATGAAAATACTTCTCAAATATCTTTCTCGTTATAAAGGTTTGGTCTTCGTTTCCTTTTTATTGGCGGCTCTTAATACTGGATTTTCACTTTGTGATCCAATACTTTTCGGTAAACTAATTGACTATGTCAAAAGCGTTTTCGAAAAAACGGCCATCAAGGAAATGGTTAACGGCGTAGAGAAAGTAGTAAAATATAATATTTCGGAGCACGAGTTTGTAAGCCATTTACTGCTCATAATTGGTGGCATGGTAAGCGTAGCAATGCTTTCAAGGGTTGCCAAAGCTTTTCAAGATTATACAGTGAATACTGTAATTCAAAGACTTAGTGCCGATGTATATACCGACGGACTAAAACGTGCCTTGCAATTACCTTATCAGAAATTTGAAGACCAAAGAAGTGGTGAAACATTGGCTGTGCTTGAGAAGGTTCGTGTAGATTCTGAAAAGTTCATGTCTTTGTTTATCAATATATTGTTTGGCGTGATAGTAAGTGTTGTGTTTGTAATGATTTACTCCATTGGCACTTATCCTAAATTGGTACTTATTTATATCATTGGTGCTATCATGCTTTCTTCACTCATGAGTGTGCTTAGCAAAAAAATTAAAATCATACAAAGAACGATCATCAAAGAAACAACTGCATTGGCTGGGGCTACTACAGAATCGTTGCGCAATATTGAATTGATAAGAAGTTTAGGTTTAACCAATCAAGAAATTAGACGACTAAATTATACCACGCAAAAAATTCTTAAACTAGAATTGAAGAAAGTGAAAAGCATACGTGCATTGAGTTTCGTGCAAGGGACTTTCGTTAATTTCTTACGACAATGTATTTTATTTACCTTGATTTATTTGGCATTTCATACCGTGTTGTCTTTGGGGCAAATCATCACTTTGCAGTTCTTCTCCTTTTTTATTTTCGGTCCGTTGCAAGAATTGGGTAATATCATATTGGCTTATAGAGAAGCGGAAACTTCCTTAAATAATTTTGAGAAATTAATGAATACGCCAGTTGAAACTCGTCCTTTAAATCCAGTTAAAATTAATGATATTGAGCAATTGCGTTTTGAACATGTTAGTTTCAAACATGCTACTGCTCGTAATAATGCATTGACGGATATTTCATTTGAAGCTAAAATTGGAGAAACTATTGCTTTTGTTGGGCCATCAGGTTCAGGTAAAACAACTTTAGTAAAAATTCTAGTTGGTTTGTATAATCCATTGGAAGGGGATATTTTTTATAATCAAGTTTCTGCTAAGGAATTAGACCTAGAACAGTTTCGTCATCAAATTGGTTTTGTAACCCAAGATACGCAATTGTTTGCTGGAAGTATTCGCGAAAACCTTGTCTTTGTAAATCCATCTGCTACAGATGACGACATGATGAAGGCCTTGTTAAAAGCCTCTGCTGATAATTTGATTCATCGAGCTGAAAATGGTTTAGATACTGTGATTGGTGAAGGTGGAATGAAAATTTCAGGTGGTGAAAAACAAAGATTGTCTATAGCAAGAGCATTGATTCGTCATCCAAAGTTGTTGGTATTTGATGAAGCAACTTCTGCTTTGGATTCCATTACAGAAGAGGCGATCACTAAAACAGTAAAACAAATTTCTGGAGACAGAAATCAAATTAATATTTTGATTGCACATAGATTGTCCACAATTATGCATGCTGATAGAATTTATGTTTTGGAAAGAGGACGTATCGTAGAAACTGGTGCACATCAACAATTAGTGGATGAAAAAGGTTTATATTATGCCATGTGGAGACAACAAATAGGAGAGCGACAATTGGATGAAGTAGAAGTATAAAAAAATAACCATGGGAAATAAAGTGCCGAATAAATTATTGAGTATGTTTCGCATGAAATGTCCCAATTGCAGAAAAGGAAATATGTTCACGAACAAGAGTATTTTTCCCTTAAAGGAGGTTTTAGAAATGCCGACAAATTGCCCGGTATGTGATCAAAAATTTGAAATTGAAGTAGGCTTTTGGTATGGTACGGGTTATGTTAGTTATGCTATGTGTGTAGCACTTATTTTCATTTTCGCTGTATTGTACGCACTCATCATTGGCTTTAGTTGGAAGGACAATTCCATCTATATTTTTATGCCAATCGTTGTTGGATTGCTTGTGTTGCTACAACCATTGATTATGCGTTTATCAAGAGTTTTTTATTTGTATGTCTTTGTCAAATTTGGCGAAGGACAAACAATGAAAAGTGAGTAGGGGATAGAGCAATGATGTTGTGCATCAGAATGACACCACGTTTTATTTTTTGTATTTGTTACTTTGAATGATATTGGTATTTTCTATACGATAGAAAGATGCTAGGGAATACAATTATTGTTTTACCTAAAAGTTCAGAAATTTTTTATTTAAGGTTGGACATAGTGCAGATTCTATTTCTAAGAGTTTGCGATTCTTTCTACAAACCAATACATAGCTATACAAGCAATGATGCATGAAATAGGATATGCTATTCGTTGTTTATACCAAACTTTATGCATGCTCCAAGATGCGATGGCAAGGAAAATAAAAACCAATATGGATACTTGCGCTAATTCTACGCCAATATTAAAAGAAAATAATGCCACAATAAATTCATTCTTTGGCATACCAAAATGTTGAAATGCATTGGCAAAGCCCATACCATGTATTAAGCCAAAGCAAAATACTAAGGCCATTCTCCATGTACTAATTTCATTTCTAAAAATATTTTCTATAGATGTAAATACAATGGACAGAGCGATGAGTGGCTCAATGTAATTTGAATTTGGTAGAATAATTTGGTAAGCACTGAGGAATAAGGTGATACTATGTGCCAATGTAAATAGGGAACATTGAAGGAGTACAGACTTAAGATTAGAATGTAAGAAAAACAAACTGGTGATAAATAATATGTGGTCAAACCCAAGAGGAATTACATGTAAAAAACCTTGTTGTACATATTCTACAATCGTATTCAATTCAATTAATTTTTAAGCAATTGAATGGTACTGTTTTCTATCTTTAAGAAATACATGCCAGTGGTTAAATTAGAAAAGTTTTGCTTTTCTATTTCCATACCGCAGTAGATAATTTTTCCTTGCAAATTAATTAAGGATATCACTTTGTCTGGTTGGATATTTTTAATATGTATGAAATTAGAAAACGGAATTGGAGAAACTTCTATTGTATTTCTCGAATCTAGAGAAGTTATGCTTGTGGCAATGGTACTTTTGGTTTTAACACAAACGACATAATTTAAATTGGTTTTTATATCATACGTTGTAATGCCAAACTGCGTATCCCAATACCATGCTTTGGTAGTTTGGTTTGGTAAACTAGTGCTACTCCAATATTTCTTAACGCCAATATTTTGAAAGTAGGGTAGTGTAACGGATGGTTGGATGACAGTTTCGTCATTTAAGGATTGTAACTCCTTGATATTTGGCAATCGCCAGTCTGTGGTATTTGCTAAAGTTAAATTTTCAGAATAAGCCAGCGCTTGTTCCCAAGATTGTGCAGTTGTATTCGGAAATTTTTGCCAAACTAAATTGGTCAAATTATCGGTTATAGTGCTATCTCCGTTATCTGTAAAATGGGCGATTACTATAGGTACAGCTTGTACATCTCGTACTGCACGGACTTGAAATTTTTTAGTCCCGCCTGCACTAACGGTTTCTGTTCTTTGGTGATTGCCTATACCGCCACCGGCATTCGTTACCCATATTTTATTGGTATCATTGGCTTGTCTTTCGCTTGTCCACCAATATTCGGCATTGTTGTTTGGAAAGTAAGTCGTGTTTATAGCAGGGTTTACATTTTGCATATTTAATATACTAAAACTTTCTTGTGCTGTTGGTAAACGCCAATTCGTAAAACCGCCTAAATTCAACGTATCACAGTATGCGATTGCATTTTCTATTCTCATTTCTCCGCCATCTAAACCTTGCCACATCAAGCCAGTAATGGTGTCAGTAATAGTTCCATCGCCATTATTGATAAAGGTGGGTATGTTTATGTTATAATCATTGTCTTCTCCAAAAGTGTTTGTATAACTTGTGTTCGCACCTGTATCCGGCAGGCGTATCATGGTTTTAAAAGTTTGAGCAGAAACTTGTATCGAAATGAATAAAAGGAAAAATACTTTATTGAACATACTAATTTTTATTTATCCATTTACTGAAACTATTCGTGCCTGTTTGTATTGTAAAAATATAATTTCCTTTAGCTAAGTTTTGCAATGAAATAATAGGAACAAACTTATTCGAGTTGTATACTTTTTGGCCCATCAAAGTATACATACAAATGGATTGAATTTCTTTTTCCACCAAATTACCTTTTAATAGGATGTATAATTTATCCGTTGCAGGATTTGGATAAATAGCGATATCTTTTTCTATTGCATCTATATTTTGTATTGCATTGGGTACATCACATTGAGCAAATTTGTTATACGTATTTGTAGTTGTACCAGAAGCTGTGATATAATTAAAAGTATAAGTTCCGGTTGTATTCCAGAAGTAATTAATGGTATCTGATTGCCCGTTTAATGTATAGACGAAAATGTAACCATTGCCATTTGTATTGGGTGTACAACTGGTGATTAATGCACCATTCAATGGTGTGCCAGAAGGTCTAACTGGTGTGGCATGCGCTTGCGGAATAATTTGAAATGTTGTGTCTTCTGTCACTTGCCCTACCATATTGCCTATCATATATGGAAAAGCTGTGGTTCCATGATAATGATATGTACCGCCATAATTATGTCCATGATTGGTATCTAAAGCTGTCATGGCTGTTCCATCTCTTTCTTTTAATCCTAATACGGCATATCCATCTAAGGCATAAGCAATAGGTAATGTATCGTTGGTAAAACCATACAAATGCAAAGGTGCAATATGATAATGGTAATCATCCGCTCTGCCGCAATGACCACCATAATTATCTAATTGACCATCTACCAAAGCATCCACACCAGTATTGGTATATGGATTAAAAATTGGAACACCATTAACAGCTATCGCAATGGCACCACGAGTAAAATGATTGGGGCTTACTGGCACAGGAGCTACTGCTGGCACTGGATTCAAAGGCACTTGCCAGGCATTGGCACCTATATAACATTGTGGAATAGGTACTTGTTGTTGCCAGCCATGATTTGAAATGCCTACCATCATGCCATGTGTTGTAGGTATGCCTTTACTTTCTATATAAAACCATGTACCATCCCAATGCGTATATACATTCGGTTTGAAAGGAATGAATGCATTATCAACTTGTAAAGGATCAGTAATGGAACGATACTTTTTATCGGCGCTTATTAATAAAGTAGCTACACCAACTATAACAATTGGATAAACAAACTTCATTTTATTTTGTAAGGAAAATGATTTTCTGAAATGGTATATGAAGTAGATGAGGCATAATGCCAATAGGATTTCAAAAATTAAAATAGCATTTTTATGTTGAGCTGAAACTATAGGTGCAATGGAATAAGTCTGCCCATTTTCAGCTTCAATTTTTTTATACCTGTTTAAAATATGGGTTTGATTTTCTTTGCTAAAAAAAGAAATTGGGTAATGCACAATTTCATGATTTGTATTTTCAAGATATACGTCATTATTTTTGAACATATAAAAATAACCATCCACCTTTTTATTTTGAATAATAAAATGTTGGATTACACCTTCGCTAGATGTAATATGGGCTTGTGTTTGAAAACACAAAAGGGACGATATAAGTAAGAGTAGAGTATTTAATTTGTTCATGCAGTTGTAGTTTAATTGCGACGTAAAATTATTTTTCCAGAAGAGGATGAGCCTAATTTATTTTGTAATTTGTAGATGTAAATTCCATTTGGTAAATCTACGCCATATCCATTTTTGCCATCCCAATTCATTTGATATTTGCCGACAGTCACTGGATTGTTGTATAATAATTTTCTTACTTCTACTCCTTCTGCATTAAAAATGGATAGAGAAAATTCACTTGCTTGATGCACATCAAATTCTATTTTTGTTTTGTCCATAAATGGATTTGGATATACAATTTCATTGGCGTAGTCTCTATTATACAACATTGGAATGCCAGTATTTAAACTGTCGTAGCAATTTATAGCGCCAATAAAATAAGTAGCAGAAATATCTTTGTTATGTCTTGTCGCATTTTCATTTGCGGGTAAGTATGCTCGTACGTAATCTACCTGAACGCCTGCTGGGGAAACAGTTACACGAATATGACCAGATTGTGGTAAAATTTGTCCCGTTACATAACCATAGCTTGCTGCATAATTAACACTAGTAAAATTTGGATGACTAGGTTGTGGAGTTTCTTGATAAACCAAACAATCTTTTTCTTGTTTGTCAAATAAATGATCATGTCCATGAAAGAAAATATTCACCTTATGCTCAGTCAATAAATCTTTGATAGGTTTATACCAACCTGGTCGGTTAGTAGTCCATCCTGCTGTTCCGTCTAAATTATCACCACCCCATTCGTATCTGTTCGCATATTCTACTCCGCCTCTCCCATCTGGATCGCCACCAATCAATTGATGCGCAAAAACAAACTTGAATTTTGCAGTGCTATTTTCTAATGTAGTCTTTAACCAATCGTATTGTGTTTTGCCTAATGTCCAACGCCATCCATGCAGGCTATCTGGTTTTGGTGAAGTGTACCAATATGGATCTAGCACGATATATTGTGCATCGCCCCACTGCCAGGCATAATAATTTTCACGTTGACCAATGTATTGTTGATTTGTCGTGTCGCCGGTATAAAATGTGTTTGGTGATGGATTGGAAAAATACTTTTTTCTTTCGATTGCGTCCCATACCGCAATATTATTTGCAGTGCCATTTAGATTCCATCCAGCTTCGCCTTCATGATTACCTAATGCGATAAATAATGGCATCGAGTGGCAGGACTTTTCGTAATGCTTTCTTAGCAATTTACAACGATATGGAATTGTATCATGTGGTACAACATTGGAACTATTTTTTAATTTATCTGTCATTAAAAAGTCACCTAAGTCTATTAGAAAATCAGGGTCGTCTTCTAATTCATTTCGCAGAGTTAATGAATATAAAGCGGTATCGCTTTGCTCATCCATGTGGGGATCTGCTTGCACTACAAACTTAAATAAAGATCCAACCATTCGTTGTGTCGTAAAGCTATATTCAGGTCTTGTTGTAAAAGCGGATGCGCCTGGCAAACGATAATGAATTCGATAAAAATATTTTGTGTTTACATTTAATCCTGAAACTACCACTTCTGCAGCTTGTGTGCTGTTATAGGTTAACCATGAAGTTTGGTTTGTATAGGTTCCACTAATGGTGCCATATTCTGCTCGGATTTCAACGGTCGTATCGAAAAAACATTTTATACTTATACTGTTATTCGTGGGCTTGCCCAATACTTCAGTTTGTAAAATATTTTGTGCCTTGGCGTGGGCTGCAAATACCAATATGAGAATGGATGCAATTGCATATTTTGTAAATTTCATGAATAGAATTAATGTTGAATTATTATTTTTCTTGTGGTCCTATTTTTTTCAGTTACAATGGTAACAAAATAAATTCCGTTCGGAATATTTTCAACATGCATACTGTTTGAAGAAGTTGTTTGAATGATGGTGCCAATAGAATTGCTTAACGAAATATGTTTTATTTTTTCCTCTGAGCTTATATGAAGAATTGTGTTTGCAGGATTAGGTGTTATTGTAATAGTATTATTTGTGACAACTTCATTCACTGCATTTGGGAAGCAAGTACCTATGTTATAACTAAAGGCCACTTCTCCATTTTTATGTATACCAAATGTATCAGCTGGTAAGTAGGCTCTAATAAATTCTACTTTTGTGCATGTGCCATTTACGGTAACTTTAAGGTGGCCTGTTCCATCCAATGTATCCGATAAATAAGCATCCGCATTCGCTAATTTCCCAATTTCATAAGTGCTATCTGCTGCCATTGGTAAAGCTTGATAAGTAACGCCATCTAACATTTCATGTGCAAATACATGGTCGTGCCCTTGAAAGAAAATGTTCACGTCATTATCTACAAATAATTTATGGATTGGTTTTGCCCAACCTGGTCTATTGATTGCAAATTTATCAACGCCATTATCCAAGCCTCCCCATTCAAACTGAGTAGCATTGGTTATTCCACCTCTTCCTTGTCCACGAATATGATGCGCAAATACAAATTTGAATGTAGCTGTACTATTTTCTAATGTATTTTTTAGCCAAGTATATTGTGGCAAGCCTAGCGACCATGCCCATTTTTGAGGTTTAGCACTTGTATCACATTCATCTCTATACACATCAAGAACTATAAATTGAGCATCGCCCCATGTCCACTCAAAATAATTTTCTGGGTTGCCAATGCCATACGGTTCATTGTCTGTGTTTCCCGTATAAAATCCATCAGGATATGGATTTGGGTAATAAAATTTTCGCCATAAGGAACCCCAAACACATAAATTATTTCCGGGGTTTTGATTATAATAATAATCGTTTTCACCTTCATGATTGCCTAAGCAAATATAAAATGGGATAGAGTGACAAATGCTTCCGAGAAAAGGTCTATAATCTTTATGTAAGGTATCTAGAGCCCCTGAAGTAATGGTACTCCACTCGTGATCATCACCAAAAATATCACCCAAACTCAACATAAAATCAGGCTTGTCTTTTGCCTGGTTATTTAAACATATTTGATAAATACTTTTCACGCCTTTTTTATCATACAAATGTTCATCCGATTCTATGGTAAATGTAAATTCACTGCCCTTGGCTCTTTGTGTGTAAAAGGAATATTCTGGTGTGGCATTAAAAATTGTAGCTGAAATAGACTTGTATCGTAATCTATAAAAATATTTAGTATTTGCACTTAAATTAATTAAATCAATTTCATCTGGTGTGCCTGCAATATTAGTAAAGGTGGGTGTTGTGTTAGAATAAACGCCTGTTGAGGTACCATATTCAATATATGCATTCATTAATGCATCATGCAAAATGCTGGCAGTTATTTTGCTGTCAGTGGGTCTTCCTAAGATGATGTTTGGCGTTTGAGCAACTAAATGAATGGAGAATAAAAGCGCGAAGCTTAATGTAAGAAGGATTTTTCCTTTGAATGGCTGCATAATTTTTGATAAACTATTTATTTTGGGAAAAGTTTAAAGAGGACAATTATTTTTTTTAGGTGTTCCCAAAATCATTTTGGGATAAGCATGGTCCATATTGACACAAATTTAATATTGAATTTGAGATTTGCAACGAAGGTCGCAGAGCCATTCCAGTATTTGCAATTAAATAATGTAGTCGAATTATAAACAATTTAGTATTGGTAGATGCATATCAGCATTGTCAAGTTTATCGAGTTCTTTGGGAAGGTAATCATAAGTTGCAACCATCTCAGGATAATGAAGCATACTTCCTGCCACACCATAAGAGGATTCGCGAATACTACTTTTATCTTTACCTATCGCCGCAGCAACTGCGATAATAACTTCTAACACAAATCTGCATCGATTTGCAATACTTCCGCTTCATTTCATGATATATTCTTTCCTTCGCGAAATAATTTTCTTGATTGATGAAGTCCGATAAACTTGTCATTTATGTTTCTGATTTTTGAAAAAATGACAATCTCTTTTTTGATTTATTTTTTATCCCAATGGATGGCTACAATAATTTCATTTCTTCTGCCAAAAATTTGATAAGGCGGATTGTATCCCAAATATCGAAAGTGCCCATAGAATGAAATTTGTTTTTCATGTAGTGCATTTTCCAGAATCGCAGTTTCCTTTTTTATTTTTTCTTGTGAGGCAAACCCACCAAATGTAATTGCTGCAACATATTCATCTGGTGAAGTTGTTATTTGCACGTCAGAATTATTGGGTAGAGGTAGATTGTCTTTATTGTAATTGGCAGGCATTACAAAACTCATGCTCGACATCGTATCACTTATATCCATGTGCACGGGTGATGTCATCGCTATTTGTTTTTTTTCATTATTTCCACCAAAAATATAGCTAGCCAATTTGGAGAAACCAGAACTACCAAGTTCTTTATACGTTTTGGCTGAAGAGGTAATCATAGCCATGGTTGTAGATGGATAGAATCTGATTTCAAAATCTTTTTCTGTTTGGATTATTTTATAGGTCTGGGTTTCTGTTTTGCCTGTTGCCATGGTGATGTAGATTTGAAATACTATAAATATTACTGCGATGATACCGATGATGATAAGTGCTATTTTCATTCTGCAATATTATTTAGAATGGATCACTTAATTCGCTAATTCGGATGAGCTTTTTATTTACAAATTCATCCAAGCCCAACTGTGCCATTTCTCTTCCATAACCTGAACCTTTTGTTCCACCAAATGGCAAATCAGCTTGTGTCCATGTTGGATGGTTGATGAAAACCATTCCAGTGAACCGAATATTAGACAATAGCATTTCTCTACCAATCATGTTTCGCAATTACAATACTTACATACGTTTTAAAATCACCGCCAACATTTCTTCTAACAAAGCCAATGCCAATATCAACTAGGGAAGCGTTCCATTGCTCTAATCCAAGCAGGTGCTTTCTATGCCCTAATGAAGGTTGACCTTTGTCTATAAGCAATGTTGCTATAGTACTTTCTCCATCTTCCATTCCCGCAGCGAGGGATTCAAAATTATTTGCATTTTTGTGTTTTGTCCATAGTGGATTAAGTTTGTAACCGCTTTGGGCAATCCAATAATTTATGCCATAACCATGTGGGTCCACGTGGCCAAAATAGTTCTTATCCGCCATGTCAACGGCTTTTGTTTCCGCTACTGTAGCTAGGGTGTCGTTCCAACGTAACTTTGTCGTTTTGATTTTTATGGATTTAAGAAACGCAAATTGATGGTAATATTTTGCAGGATTTACTCTTATATCATTGAGTAATTCAAAAGCTTTTTCTGCTTCTTTTTTGTCAAGCGTTATATTATCTCCAGCATTAAACGAAACGAAAAAGGTAGATAAGAAAATAAGAATAAGAAGGTATCGCATAGAGATTTTATAAAATTACGCTAACGGTAGCCTGTGAAAAATCTTCCGTTTGCATTTGACAAAACTAGTACAGAATTGCTTACAAATTAAGTCTAAAAACAAGCAACATATTTCTGGAATTTCAAGATTGAGAATAGCTTTTTAAGCATTGGCTTGGATATTCTATTTTATCTATGCTTCGGGATGATGCCGAGCAAACAACCCGAAGCGCCGTTGGTAAACCAATTAGCTTATTTCAATTTCTTTTGTGCTTTACTTGGAGGTAAAAAATTTTCTCCTGTTACTACTTTTTTACCCGTTTGTTCTTCCAATTGCAGCCTTGCATCTTTTGCTATTTTTCCTCCTTTTTTGCTTGCTTTTGCATTTTCCTTCAATCCTTTTGCTTCATCTGTTTCGGCAATTTGCCTGGTAGAAAGTTCGGCTAAGGCAGTAAAAATAAGTTCGGCCTCACTCATGTGGTCTCTAGGTTTTGAGATTTTAATCCCTTTATTTCTTTGTGTTTTTTAACACTTAATCCAGTCCATTCTTGATGTATTATATTGGTGAGCAAAGCAAACTCATCCGCTTTTTCAACACCACTTTCTTTCCAGTAATCAGTTAACTTGTTTCGAGGTTAGCAATGAATATATTTATTGATTTTATTTGTATTGCTGAATGCCAGAGGCATTTCCTGACCTGTCATTCGTTGCTGAATCCACTTTTCGGAACGACCTAGTTTCTGCCAGTTTTCTCTGGCTCTATCTATGCTTTGGCTTGGGTCGGCTATTTCTTGCATACGTTCATATCCAACTTTTGCAAGCCATTGTTTAAATGGTTCTGCTTTTGGGGATGGTATGGATTGGATTAAGCGAAATATATCCTTAGCGTTACCTGCAAGGGTCTTTCGCTTCTTTCCATTGGACAACATTTCTACCTGGGGACAATTTGTCCCTAGGTAAGCACCAAGTTCAGTATCTCTCTTTCTCAGTTTTTTTAAATAATCAGTTGGATTTACTGATTCTGTAAGAACTTCTAAGATATCTACAATTGAAAAATACCAAATCTCTGTTTCGATATCGTAGTACCTGCGAACTTGCCTGTTTTCAAAAAGTATTATATTTTGATTGTTCATACTATTGGTGTTTTTAGTTTAAAGAAATACGCATTATCGAAGGTACCTATCGGCAATTACATCCCCTCGCTTGTCCTAGTGTGTTCAATGCTTATGCCTCGCGGGTTTGCAACCCGTGTCCAAAGATAAAATCCACCTCAACACAACTGCTTCAAATTACGCATCGCTTGCAAAATGGTTTCTTCTTTTTTTGCAAAACAAAATCTTAATAAATTATTGCTTTTGGTATGCGCATGAAATGCACTAACCGGAATACTTGCAACACCCATATTTTTTGTCAACCAAATGGCAAATTCTTTATCGGGCATATCACTTATTTTATCATAAGCTACTAGTTGAAAATAACTGCCACTTGCTGGTTGAAGGATAGTGAATGGTAATGCACTTATCTGATCTAAAAAGAAATCTCTTTTGTGTTGAAAGAAGGTTGGCAATTGCAAATACTCTTCTTCATGTTGCAAAAATTCTGCAAGTGCTACCTGCATGGGTGTATTGCAACTAAAGCTTTCGAACTGATGTATTTTTCTAAATTCTGCCATCCAATTTTCTGGTGCGATGCAGTATCCCATTTTCCATCCTGTTGTATGAAATACTTTTCCGAATGAAAAAATAACAAAACTTCTTGCCAATAAAGAGGGATATTTTAATACCGATTCATGCACCAATCCATCCATTGTAATATGTTCATACACTTCATCACTGATGATAAAAATATTGGTCCCGCTTGTCAATTTATCCAACTGTTCCAAATCGCTTTTTGTCCATACATAACCAGTTGGATTATGCGGGGTATTAATGATAATGGCTTTGGTTTTAGAAGTAATAGCTTGTTGTACTAATTCCCAATCGATCGAATAGGTAGGAAAACGTAATGGTACACAAATGGCTTTTGCACCATTCATTTCTATATTCGGAATATAGGAATCATAGGCAGGTTCTAATAAGATCACTTCATCTAGCGGTTGCAGTATAGTTGTAAGCGCAGTATATATAGCATACGTGCCACCAGGTGTTATGGTTATTTCGGTATCAGGATTTATAGACGTCTTATATAATTTTTCAACTTTTTTCACCAATGCATTTCTTAATGCAGGTATCCCAATCATAGGCGCATATTGGTTATTGCCATCTTGCATGGCTTTTGATACCAATGCAATTAATGTATCGGAAATTGGGTAATCTGGAAATCCTTGTGATAGATTAATAGCTTTATGTTCCATTGCTAATCCACTCATAATGGAAAAAATATTGGTAGCAATATTTGGCAATTTAGAGGTAATGGATAAGGACATTTTTAGTTGGTTTTTGTTATAGAAATTTATCGCCTTTATTGCGTTTTACTTCAGCAACATAATCTTTAATTTGTTGCTCTCTATTTCTTTCGCAAATTAAAAGCACATCATCTGTATCTACTACGATAAAATTTTCGAGTCCTTGTAATACAACCAATTTTTTATCGGGTGCTTTTATCATACATTGAGAGGCATCCACTATCATCACATTTTTTCCAAACACAGCATTTCCTAAATAATCTTTTTCCGCATTGTCGTAGGCACTATTCCAAGTACCTAAGTCACACCAACCAAAATAGGAAGGTACCACATGCACATTCTTTGCTTTTTCCATGATGCCATAATCGATAGAAATATTGGTGCATTGTGGATATACTTTTTCAATATCAGAATGTTCATTCGGTGTGTTGTAAGAATTGACTTGTGCAAACACATCATTCATTTCTGGCAAATATTTATGCAATTCGCTCAAAATAGTTTTCACATTCCAAACAAAAATACCAGCATTCCAAAGAAAATCACCACTGCGAATAAATGTTTCTGCCAATTCATGCGAAGGCTTTTCAGTGAATGTTTTTACTTGATAAAAGCGATCTATATTTTTATTCGTATCAAATTGAATATAGCCATAACCAGTATCGGGACGAGTAGGTTTAATTCCTAAAGTAACCAATACATTATTTCTGCTTACAAAATCTAATGCATCTATGATATCTCTTTCAAATTTTCTATCATCAAAAATCAAATGATCGGCAGGACTCATGATAATATTTGCATCTGGATTTAATGCAAATAGTTTATGTGCAATATAAGCGGCACAAGGTGCTGTATTTTTACGAGATGGCTCACTCAAAATATTATCATCGGTAAGATCAGGTAATTGATCTTTAAGCGTTGGTATATAGATTTCATTGGTGATGATGAAAATATTTTCTTTCGGACAAATATTTTTAAACCTTTCATAGGTCCATTGTATTAAGGATTTTCCCGTTCCTAATATGTCTAAGAATTGTTTAGGATGATCATTGCGGCTTTCAGGCCAAAATCGGCTTCCAATACCGCCAGCCATGATGGCTACATAATTATTTTTCAAACTCATACTCTATTTATTTGTCTTTAACCGCCAACTAATATAAACGATTCTATTTATTATTTGATGAATTATTGTTCAGATATTTTTGCATCCATATATCCTCCAATTCGCGGATGTTTTCTTTTTCCTTTTTTGTTTTGTCGCCAAAGCCTGATAAATGCAGTGCCCCATGAATGATTACCCGTAGCAATTCAGTACTATATTTTATACCAAAGGACTGCGCATTTTCTTTCACTCTATCTATACTAATATAAATATCAGCCAAGACCATCATCGATTTTTTTTCAGACAAATCAAAGGTTATAATATCGGTTAAGGTATCATGTTGTAAATAATCACGATTCATTTGTGCCAAAGTTTCATCCTGCACAAAATTATAAGACAGCGCGCTATTCTTTTTTGTATAGGTAAAAATGAGTTGCTGTATGAATGCACCTAATTTTCTTTTTTGCACTAATCCAGATTGTATATCTACATCCGAAAAGACGCATTTGGTAAGGTGCAATTCTTTCATGTCCAAATAAATTAAAGGGTTGCAATAATGCTCACACCATTCTGAACCACATCACCAATTTTAGCATTAATTTTTGTGCCAATTGGTAAATATAAATCTACTCTTGAACCAAATTTAATGAATCCTAATTCTTCATTTTGTACAGCGGTGTCATTCTTCTTTGAATAAGTAATAATTCTTCTTGCTACAGCACCAGCTATTTGACGAATCAAGATGCTGCATTTTTTTCCTTTGACAACAATGGTACTGCGTTCATTTTCTGTGCTCGATTTAGGATGCCACGCCACCAAATATTTTCCTTTGTGGTATTGGACATAGTCTACTACACCACTCATTGGATATCTATTTACATGTACATTCAAAGGAGACATGAAAATAGAAATTTGAATTCGGCGATCATTAAAATATTCAGTTTCATTTGTTTCTTCTATCACCACTACTTTTCCATCGCAAGGAGAAATCACTAAATCATCGCCTGTTATTTGTGTTCGACTTGGCATTCTGAAAAACCAAAACACCCAAAACCATAACAAGCCAAATAGGATAAGTAATGGAATCATGAGCCAGACTATGTTTGCCAAATAAGTATATCCTAAAAAACAAATGATTGCATATAATATAGTTGCTACTATACAATACATCCAACCTTCTTTATGTAACGTCATATTTTTTAATTTAGGTGCGAAAATAAGTGATTGATATGATTTCAAATGCTATTTATCGGAATTGCTTTTTACAAATAGAAATTAATTCGCTTTAAGTTGTAAATTCGCTACTCATCAAAAATAATGAATAAATGAAATATAATTCAATTGACCCTAAGTTGTATGCAAATAATAGATCTAGATTTATTAAAAAAATGAAAGCGAATAGTATCGCTATTTTTCATGCACATCCACAATTGCCAGAGAATGGCGATGCACATTATGCATTCAAGCAAAATAGTGAAGTGGTTTGGCTTTGTGGTATGATTCAAGAAAAAACGATGGTTATCCTTTACCCTGATAATTTGGATCCAAATTATCGTGAGGTATTAGTGATACTTCGCCCAAATGAATTACTTGAAAAATGGGAAGGACATAAATGGACAAAAGAGGAAGCGAAAAAAATGACAGGAATGAAAACAGTCATTTATTTAGATCAATTGGATGCCATGTTACATGCTTGGATTCATCAGGCAGATTCAATTTATCTAGATACGAATGAAAATGACCGAACAGATACTTCTTTGCCACGAATTGATTTGTTGTTTGTCCATGATTTAATGAAGCGTTACCCACTGCATCATTATGAGCGATCCGCTGTCATCATGAAAGAATTGCGTGCCATTAAAACTAAAGAGGAAATCGCTATTTTACAAGAAGCTGTAGATATAACCCATAAAGCGCTGCTTCGTGTATGTAAATTTATTAAACCTGGCGTTTTCGAACATGAGATAGAAGCTGAAATTACCCATGAGTTTATTCGAAATAGAGCAACACGACATGCCTATGGATGTATATTGGCAAGTGGAGATAATGCACGCATTTTACATTATGTTGAAAATAACCAGGCGTGTAAAAATGGAGATTTAATTTTGATGGATTTTGGGGCAGAGTATGGTAATTATTGTGCAGATCTTACACGTACAATTCCTGTAAATGGGAAGTTTACAAAAAGACAAAAAGAAATTTATGATGCTTGCTTGGCAGTTCACTTGCATGCTAAAAAAATATTAAAGCCAGGCAAGACTTGGTTGGAAATTACAGAAAGTGCAGAAATTGAAATGAATAAGCAATTATTAAAGATTGGCTTATTGAGCAAAGAAGATTTAAAGAATGAAAGTCCTGATAATAGAGCATGTAGAAAATATTTTTATCATGGGCTTGGTCATCATTTAGGTATAGATGTACATGATATTGGAACAAGGAATACGCCTATAAAAGAAGGCATGGTATTTACTATTGAGCCTGGTATTTATGTAGAACAAGAGAAAATAGGTATCCGTATTGAAAATAATTTCTGGGTTACAAAATCAGGTAATATCGATTTGTTTAGTAAAATGCCAATTACAACTGAAGAAATAGAAAAGGCAATGAAAAAATAGCTATGTAAATGACATAAAAAAAGCGACTGAATTTCAGTCGCTTTTTTTTATTTGTAAAGTGATAAGATTATTTCTTTTGAACTTTTCCAGTGAAAATTAATTCATCATTTTTAGATACTTGTACTAAATAAGTACCAGCTGCTAATTCTTTTACAGGAATAGTGATAGTGTTTACACCTTCGTGTGTACGAACTAAAGTTTGATTGATTAATCTGCTGTTGATGTCTAAAATTTTAACTGTTGTATTTTGAGCTTCAGTTCCAGTTACGTCTACATTGATTACATCAGATGATGGGTTAGGATAGACACTGATATTATTTTCGTTGATGCTTGCAGAAACAATTGCTTTTGCATTACCTTTTACGATATTGTCGCTCAATGGAGTTCCAATTACTGCAGGGTTTAATTCTGGATTACCTTCAACAATATGTTGTGTGTTTACAGTAATATCTTTTCCTAATTTAGATTGATTGTAAGTGCTTACCATCGTTCTTGTAGTTGTATTACCAACTAATTGGAAAGACCAAGAAAAATTAGGACGGCTGTTAGCAGTGAAAGGAACTGTGTTTGTAATTTTGAAAGTACCGATTTTGATACCATTACCTCTAGTGATAGTTACTGCATTAGAAGCATTTGCGAACGCTGCAGCGATTCTAAATTGATGGCTATTCTCATCAATTTTGCAAGAATAATTTTTTTGAGATGAAGAGAATCCTGAAAAAGAAGAACCAGAAATGTACGAACCAGTTAATTGTCCGCCATTTACGATAGCATTGTAATCAAAATTGATACCTGCTTGTAATGAGTGGAATTGTTGCTCTGGTGCAGTCCCTGACCACTCCATCCACAAATCGAAGACAAGCGTATTCGCATTTGTTTGCGTAATGTTTTTCAATTTGCAGGTATAATTGCCTTCTGCAAACACGTTGAAAGTTGTAGATAAAAATAGCGCGAAAATTAGAACTACTTTAATGCTTTGGTTAAGTTGCTTTTTCATTTTGTTTAAAGTTTTATTTTTTAAATTTGTTTATCAAGAATTTTACTTGGCACACCAAAGATAAAAATTTCTTTCTGTAAAATCCAAACTTATTTCTAATTATTTATAAGATTAATTTTTATTTAATATGACTTTGTGGAAAAAGTGTGAAACTGAAAAAAGATAGAGCATGGAAATAGGTAATCATGCGGCCTATAATCCTGTTTATTACCCTGCTATCATTGAGAAAAGGATACATTCAACATTAATAAATCGACAAAAAAGTAAATCCTAATTTTAGCAAACAGGCAGCTATTTTTTAACCACAGGCGAATATCCCTAATCATTCATTTAAATACAAATGCGTTTTATGAAAATATAAATTGAATGAATACGATGAAAAAAGATTTTGCAAACCATAGTACAAGACCTATTCAATAAAATTTGAATTATTCAAAGTACTTTAATGTATTACAAAAAAGGTGGAGAGAATCATCCCTGAAATTTTGATGAATTAGGATGAGAAAAGGACTTTGCAATTAATGTCTACATATCTCGAAGGCTTACAAAAAATGAACTATTTTCGGCTTTTCATCTTGCCATTTATGCAGCAATTAAAAGCAATATTTACACTCATTCGTTTTCCTAATTTATTATTTATTTTAATTACACAATGGTTAGTATACACACAGATAATAAGCCCTTCTGTACTATCTGAATACACACATACTACGTTTGGTAAAAGTGAATTGGTTCTATTCATTTTGTCAACCGTCTTAATTGCAGCCGCAGGATATATCATCAATGATTATTTTGATATAGGAATAGATGTGATCAACAAACCACAACGAGTTACTATAGAAAAAATATTTAAACGACGAACCATTATTATTGCACATGTATTGCTTAACCTCGCGGCGATTTGCATGGCAGGCTATTTGGCTTTTACGTTTTTGAGGTTGAGACTAATCGGCTTGCAGTTGCTTAGTATTCTTCTTTTATATGTATATTCTACAACTTTTAAACGACGATTGATTATTGGTAATTTAATGATTGCATTTCTGAATGCATTAACATTGGTTAGCTTGGCATTTTATGAACCGAAATTTAATTTGTTTTCAGTAAATCAATTAGGGATGCAATTGTTTTGGGTTTATGTCTTATTCGCCTTTCTGATTACTTGGATACGGGAAATTGTAAAAGATATTGAGGACGTAAAGGGCGACACTTCACAAAATTGTAGAACAATTCCTTTGGTATTTGGTATTACCAAAGCAAAACAAATTATTTGTTTCTTCCTTGTTGTATTGATGATCTTATTGCTGTTCACATTTTTTAATCTTTTTTTTACCCACAAGGCATTAGTATTCTTTCTATTGTCCTTTGTATTTATGCCATTAATCTATATATTTTATTTGGTTTGCAAAGCGACCAATTCACGTCATTTTCATTGGATAAGCCAATACATTAAATATTGTACCTTCCTAGGTATTTTGTCCTTATTATTAATATAAAAAGCACATGTCATCAACTCTTATTTTAGCATCAAAATCGCCAAGACGTAAGCAATTATTGGAAATGGCGGAAATCCAATTTACTATCCAGACAAAAGATACAGCAGAGGATTATCCGGAGCACATGCCTGCGGAAAAAGTACCTGTATATATTGCCTTGCAAAAAGCTTTGGCAATTCATCAAGATTTTCCCGAAGGGAGGATTTTAGCAGCAGATACCATCGTTTTATTGGATAATCAAATTATTGGAAAACCTGAACATCGATTAGATGCCATTCGTATTTTGTCTTTATTGTCTGGACAAACACATCAAGTCATTACAGGTGTTGTAATACTGGATGGGAAACAGAAAATTGAATTTTCAGATAGCACAGAAGTTGAGTTTCATCCATTAAGTCTTGAACAAATTACATCATATGTAGATAAGTATATGCCTTATGACAAAGCTGGGGCTTATGCAATTCAAGAATGGATTGGTGCCATTGGGATAAAACGAATTAATGGTTGCTATTATAATGTGATGGGTTTGCCCATTAGTAAAGTGCTTCATCATTTAGTTGGCATGAATAAAGAATAAAAAAACTAAAGTAAAATCACTAGTTCCATAAATACAATATTACATTTGCCACCCGAAAAATAAAGCTATGCCAATTACTGATTTTGACCCTAACTCCATTGGACTTGCCGAAAATAACATTTTTGGATTACCAACTTCAGAAGAAAACGCCAAACTCATTTTATTACCTATTCCTTGGGAAGTAACTGTATCGTATAGAAATGGCACTGCGCGTGGTCCAGAGAAAATTGTAGAGGCCTCTTACCAAATAGATCTTTGTGACGCAGATGCGCCAAATTTTTGGAGGCAAGGATATTTTATGCCTGAATTAGACAAATATTTAGTGAAGAAAAATGATTTCCTTCGCCATTGTGCCGAACTTATCATTTCCAATTTGAGCGAAGGTGGTGCTACTTGCGAGAATATTCAATTACAAAAAAAACTTGAAGAAATAAATAAGGGTTGTGCTGAATTGAAAGATTGGGTATATAAGCAAGCCATGGATTTATATGCTAAAGGAAAATATGTAGCATTAGTTGGTGGCGACCATAGTACTCCCTTAGGCTTGATGAAAGCTGCTGCAGATACCTATGGCGAATTTGGTATTTTACAAATTGATGCTCATGCAGATTTGCGAAAAGCATATGAAGGCTTTACCTACTCGCATGCATCTATTATGTACAACGTATTGCAAGAAATTCCTAACATGACTAAACTAGTACAAGTTGGCGTTCGTGATTTTTGTGATGAAGAATATGATATGATAAACAGCAATGATCGTATCAAAACTTATTTTGACCACGATATCAAAGAACGACAGTATGAAGGGGAAACATGGAAGTTTATTTGCGATGAAATAATTTCGCATCTGCCGCAACAAGTATATATCAGTTTTGATATTGACGGATTAGATCCTAAATTATGTAAGAATACTGGTACACCCGTACAAGGTGGTTTTGAGGCTGAACAAATTCAATACCTTTTTCGTAAAGTAGTAGAAAGTGGCAGACGCATTATCGCTTTTGATTTGAATGAAGTAAGTTGTGGTGAAGATACGCAAGACTCTATTGATGCAAGTATTGGTGCACGCATTTTATATCGCATGTGCAACTTATTTATGAAATCAAACATACATGCATAATACATTTTACTTTCAGTTAGTAAAAGAGGATTTGCCAAAACGAACCATGCAATGCAGAGCCATGCATATTATGGCGTCTCTATTTTTAATTTTGTATGCCATGCAATTTGTGACATCCTTTCAATTACATTGGATGGAAATGTTGGCAATCATACCAGCTGCTATTTTTATTGTTTGGAAAGCCGTAAGCCAAAAAACTTTTTTTTTGGAAGTGCATTATAATAGGTTATTTCGAATATTAGAAGCTGGATTTATTTTTATGGGTAGCATGCACTTTTTGCAAGAAAATAAAAATAGTATTGCTTTCTTATTTGCGATAGTTTCTGCTTTCCTTTTATTTTTATTGTGGATGGAAAGTCGGATATTCAGTAAACAATATATAGACTTTACGGAAACAGGCATTGAAATTGCCTTGCCATTACAAACAAAAAAAATACCATGGAAGATGATACAAAATGTATTATTGAAAAATGGATTTGTTTCGCTTGTATTGCCCAATAACACGATACTTCAATACAAAATTATAGTTGGCATTCAGGAAGAAGAATTGAAAGATTTTTATGCGTATTGTAATGGAAAACTTCTTGGGGAGAAAATCTAAAAGAACAAGTAAAAAAACAAAATAGATAATTATTTAGCTATGCCGTTTAATTATTGCATCAAGTCTGGGATAGAACGGAAATTCTATCGTTGCTGTTCAATATGTTCGGCCTTTGGGCATGTCGAACTTTCGATAAGAAGGGATTTTTAATCGAGCGTAAGCAGATTATAAATCTGCCATTATCTTCACTTCGACATGCCCTGCAGAACATGTTGAAGAGCTTCGGTGGAACTTGTCGAACAGCAGTTTCATTCGCATCGCTTTCGCTCTTCGTTCTCACTCTGGTTTTTTACGTTAGGGATAGAACGAAAATCCTTTTTTTTCTTCAAAAAAAGATTGCAGTGATAGCCCGACCCGAAGGGGAACGCCCAAAAATGCATAAGAGTAAATAGAGTTAGTATCGACAACATAAACAAGATGCATCAAATAAATTTTATACGTACATCTTGGAATGGTTCATTCTACATTGTATTACTTTCCCGCACATCAATCACCTTTAATTGTATCGATTTTTTGCCTTGCCAATTATTTTCTTCTATATGATAAATCAGGTCAAAAGGCTTGCCACTGCGAACAATATTTATTTTATCTGACATATTAAATCCGATGCCATTGATGGTTTTGCTGCCTGTTTGGTAGACCACCAATCGAAGATGTTTTTCTTTTACAATGGAAGACAACCCTTGATAATCCTGTACATGCTTAGTAATAAATATAGGTTTCATATTCTCAGGGCCATGCGGAGCAAACTGGTTCAGTATATTTAAAAATCCATCATTGATATCTTTAAATAAAAGTTCTGCATCTATTTCAATAGTTGGTATAAAATATTCTTCGGCAACCATACTGCGTACTACATTGTCAAATTGAGTAGTGAAGGCTGTTAGGTTTTCTTCTTGTAAGGTAAGCCCTGCTGCGAAATAATGCCCGCCATAATTTTCCAAATATTGGGCACATTGATTTAGTCCTTCAAATAAATTAAATCCTTTGATAGATCTAGCGGAACCGGTTATTTTTCCATTGGATTCGGTTAATACAATGGTTGGTTTATAGTGATGTTCAATTAATCGTGATGCCACTATACCAACTACCCCCTTATGCCAATGCGGTTGATACACAACAGTAGATCTAGTATCCGCATGGTATTCATTTTCGGCAATCATATCCAACGCTTCTAAAGTGATGGTTCGGTCAAAATCTTTTCTATCATTATTGTCTTCTTGTAAAATCAATGCTAATTCCTTTGCCTTTTTTTCATCTTGTTCTATAAACAATTCAACAGCCTTGCGTCCATTGTCCATGCGGCCTGCAGCGTTTACTCTTGGTGCAATAATAAATACGAGGTCGGTTATGGTGAATTCTCTATCCATCGCACTAATTTGTTTGAGTGCTTGTAACGGAACTGAAGGTTGATGGTTTGCTTTCTCTAGCCCTAGAATACTTAAGGTTCTATTTTCACCGGTGATTGGTACTATATCTGCAGCAATAGCAGTTGCAACTAAATCGAGATATTGATTTACTCCTGATACATTCAATTGATATTGCATTGAGAATGCAGAAATTAATTTGTATCCGATACCACACCCGCATAGTTCTTTATAAGGATAATAGCAGTCGGCTTGTTTAGGATTTAAAATGGAGATGGCAGGAGGCAATTCATTACCCGGAAAATGATGATCACAAACAATAGTATCAATTCCTTTTTGCTTGGCTAATTGTATTAATTCTACAGATTTTATACCACAATCAATCGTTATAATTAATCCAATATTATTTTCTGTAGCATAATCAATACCTTGTTTCGATACGCCATATCCTTCACTAAAACGATTCGGAATATAAAACTCAATTTTATCATAAATTGCTTTGAAGTAGGAATATACAACTGCAACAGAGGTTGTTCCATCAACATCATAATCGCCATAGATAAGAATTTTTTGTCCTTGATCAATCCCCTGTTTAATTCGTTGTACCGCTATATCCATTCCTTTCATCAAAAATGGATCATGTAAGTCTTTGGCTGAGGTTCGAAAAAAAGCCCTTGCAGTATCGAAAGTATTTATGCCTCTTTCAACAAGCACACGACAAAGGGCGGGATGTATAGTGAGTGCTTGTTGTAATTTACTAATTTCGGCTTCATCTGCCGATTTTAAAACCCATTTTTTTTGTGCCATAATTTGTTTAGTCCTCCAGTTAAAATCGTAATTGCAATTATTGGTCCTTGTAAAAGAACCAATTTATTCTATGCAAGAATACAATTAAAATTTCAAGATTTTAATATCTGGACTTGAATAGTAAATTAGGAAATAGGATAGGCGAAGTCAAATCAAGCTATGTAATAAAATCTAAATAGGGAGTGCTTACTTTTTGTTGCTATATTCTTCTTGGATAGAAGCTGTGAGCAATTGATAAATCGCGGAAAGTTTAGGCGAATTTTCTAACAATTGGGCGTGGGCTTCAATGGTCTTTTCATCATGACGAATGGCTGGGCCTGTTTGGTTATTTTTTGGTAAGGATATTGAAAGTTTATCCACCGTATTTTGTATAATTGGAATCAATAACTCAAATGGAATATTTTCTTTTTCCAATAATTGTTGTGCCAAGGTAAATAAATGGTTGGTAAAATTATTGGCAAATACAGCCGCTAAATGTGCTATTGATTTTTGTTGGTCAGGTAATATGTAAATAGTCGAGCTTATAGATCGAGCCAATGCAGATACACGTTCTAGTGAGAAGTTGTCTGTTGCATTTACAATCAATGGAATATTTTGTTGCGTCGGGAAGACCTTCTTTTGAATCGAATACATACACCAAATACAAGCACGAAATGCAGACATTGTAGACAAATTGTCTAAGCTTATAGAACCAGCGGTATGCACCACCAATTTTCCATGTAGGTTCATTGTCTTCGCATAATCTAACAAAATATCATCACGAACGGCAAACAAATAAACATCTGCATCTTGGCTTAATTCATCTATATTATTTGTAAATGGACAATTAAAATGATTTGCCAATTCTTTCGCGTGCAGTTCTGTTTTAGAAACGATTTGAATTATTTCTAAGCCTGCTTGATGCATTTGCAGAGAAAAAAATGTCGCAATATTTCCAGAACCAATGACTGCAATTTTCATCGAATAAAAATAAGGAGTAAGATGTGAACCCTAAGGTACTTTATTTGCTTTCCATTTTGATTAAAGGGACCAACATTTCCTCTAAAGAAACACCACCATGTTGAAATGTGTTTTTGAAAAAATTTGCAAAGTGATTATAATTATTTGGGTAACACAAGTAGCCATCATGTTTAGCGAAAATAAACGAAGAATTAAAATTAGGTTTAGGTAAACCTATTTCCCCAGGCTCTTTGTAGGCTATTACTTGCTTGGCTTCATAATTCAAATTTTTACCGTGTTTGTATCGAATATTGGTAGTAGTTTCTTTATCTCCAATCACTTTGCTTACTGATTTTACTTGTATACTACCATGGTCCGTTCCAATAATTAGTTTGATATTTTTATCCGCTACTTTTTTAAGTGCCTGATGTAAAGGAGAATGCTCAAACCAACTTAGTGTTAAGGAACGATATGCGATTTCGTCATTTGCTAATTCTTTTAGCACTTCCATTTCTGTGCGTGCATGTGAAAGCATGTCTACGAAATTGTACACAATAATATTCAAATCATTATGCAACAAATTTTGAATATTATTTGCCATTTGATCGGCACTATCATGATTGGTAATTTTAGTATATGAAAATTTCATATCACCCAATCCATTTTGTTTCAGTTGATTGAGCAGAAACTTTTCTTCATGTAAATTTTTACCACCTTCTTCTGCATCATTTTTCCATTCATTCGGAAATTTCTTCTCTATTTCTTTTGGCAACATGCCAGCAAAAATTGCATTTCGGCTATATTGTGTTGTTGTAGGTAAAATGGCACAAACGATATCTTCTTCTAGTAATCGAAAGCTCTCCGAAAAAATTGGTTGTATAGTTTTCCATTGATCATATCGTAGATTATCAATGAGAATAAAGAAAGTGGATTTTCCTTTTTCTAGTTGTGGAAAAACGTGTTTGCGAAGCAAAGTATGGCTCATTACAGGTGCATCGCTACCAGTGCCATTAATCCATTTGGCATAATTTCTCTCTACAAATTTGCAAAACTCATTATTGGCTTCTTCTTTCTGTGAAATATGGATTTCTTGCATTTCTGGGCTATTCGATTTTTGCATTTCTAATTCCCAATACACAATTTTCTTATACAGTTCACACCATTCGCTATAATCTGGATTGTTATTCAGCGCCATAAATAAATTTCGAAATTCTTGCTGGTAAGTTTGTGTTGTTTTTTCGCTCACCAACGATTTCTTATCTATTATTTTCTTTAAGGTCAATAAAATTTGATTGGGATTTACCGGCTTAATTAGGTAATCCGTAATTTGTGAGCCTATGGCATCTTCCATAATATTTTCGGCTTCATTTTTTGTTACCATAACCACAGGAATATTAGTATCATATTCTCTAATTTGCCCTAAAGTTTCTAAGCCAGTCATACCTGGCATACTTTCATCTAGCAATATAACATCCACAGCATTTGCTTTTAGATATTCTAGTCCGTCATAACCATTTGACATACTTTCCACTTCATAACCTTTGTTTTCTAAAAACATAATTTGGGATTTCAAGGAATCCATTTCATCATCAATCCACAGGATTTTCGTACTCATTCTTTTATTTAATTTTAGCAAATGTAATTGGAATGGATTAGTAATACCTTAAGCATTTATTTTTTAATTCAAAAAATAGGCAACAGTATAATACCATCTTGCTTTTAAACCTATTCTTTTCAGCCTATTTTTAAAAGCTGATGGTATAACGAGGTTTTTGAATAAATATTATACAAAGGGTTTCATTTTATAAATAGTCACTTCCGTCACAAAAAAAAGCGTACTCAAAAAGTACGCTTGAATTTACTAATATTCTTCTCACTATCGAATCAAAGTGAAATCACCTTTTAAGAAATCAGTTCTACCTGTAGGGTAAGCAACACGAATCATGTAATAATATACACCTGGATCTTGTTTGACTCCTTTATAAGTACCATTCCATCCTTGACGAATATCCTTGGTATAAAATAGTTCTTGTCCCCATCTATTTAATATTCGGAATTCGGTTACATTAATTAATTTACGAGCAGTAACACCGAATAGGTCATTTAATCCATCACCATTTGGTGAAAATGCATTTGGAACGAAAACATCTTGCATAATGACATGTATTCGGAATGAATCTGTTTGTGGGCAACCTTGTAATAGACTAACACCAGTAACCGTATAAGTTATATCTTCTAATGGTGTTGCTAACGGATCACCGCTTTGGCTATAAACCAAAGATTGAGTTGGTGTCCAATAATAAAAAGGTGCACCTGTAGCCCATAATTGAACACTTTCACCCATATAAATAGTGGTATCATTATTATGTAAAATAAGTTGAAAAGGTGGTTGATTATCTACTCGTACAGACAATGTATCCTGACAACCGTGTGGATCAAGTAATATAGCATAATAGGTTGTTGTGCCTAATCCACTTGCTATCGGTGTAGGGCAAAATTCACAACTTAGGTTTGTTGCCGGATACCATTGATAAAGTCCATTGCCGCCAGTTACCCATAACTGAACTGGTTCGCCATTGCAAATCAATGTGTCAGGCTTAATATCTCCTTTAGCAAAAGGCCAGACTTGCACGTGAAATTGATCAGTAGTTGTACATCCTGCATTGGGAGAAGTTACCGTAAAGTCTATGTTTTGGGTAGTTGTACCGTTAAATGTTGGATCATATCCATTTGTATTTATCAAACCTGAGGAAGGATTCCAATTTAAATTATAATTGAAAGGTGGTGAAACAATGGCATGTATATCAACAGTCTTTCCTTCACAAACTTCTACATCTGGCAAGGGTTGTAGTATTGGAACAGGATCGGTAATAATAGAAAACCCACGAGTAACAGCAGCACAAGATCCATATGAACCAGTGACTGCGTAATATTGTGAACCTACTTGAGTTGGTGTAATACTAGTATTTAACACAGTAGGGTTAGCAACATTGGTAGTCGGTACCCAATTCATGATAATCCCACTATCTCCAATCGCGTTAATATTTACGGTATTACCTAGGCAGATTGCCGTATCGACATTAAATAATGAAAATTCTAATGAGTCTTTAACTTCAATAGTAAGACTATCTGTTATTATTTGACTACATCCACTTAATACATAAATTTTAATGTATTCTGTTCCTTCAGATAAACCATCAGGAAAAGCATACAGCCCGATGGTCCGCATGGTATCGTTTGCGGAAGCTAGGAAAGGAATACTTGTAGGAATAGTTGTATAATCAATTCCATTTTGTGCATTTCCCATAATAAGTAAATTTACGGTATCTGCATATATTGTACCAGTAACAATTCTACGTTTAATAGTAAGCATGGCACTATCGCAACCTTCCACAATTACTGGTGAGCCACTTGTAGAAGTTAAGCCAGCATTAAGTTTTACCTCAATTACATTAGAAGTAAAGCTGCCTGCTTTTAAAAATACACCTGAATCTAGGACTTGATCACCTTTATCTGCAATTGCCAATTTAATATGATAGGTTGAACAAGGAACTACCTCTGAAATTGCAGTCAAAACAGTTGTAAAACCTGGATAATTCACTGTAGCGCCGCCAGCATTACAAACAAAATACGCACAGGTATTATTCCCAGCATTAAAAGCAGAACAACCTGGCGTATTGCCAAAACAATAAGAACCAGTATTACAACATCCTGGATTATTAGGGCAATAAATTGTACTAATTGCAACTGGGCATGTAGTAGAACCTGGTACTAAAGCTAAATTTTTTGAGGCATTAGAGAATGGACCAGCAATACCGGGCCCACTCAAGAAAAAGCCAAATACATCATTATAATTACTGCAAGTAAAACCTGGATATTCTGTAGAGCCAAAAACGTATTCAAACTTAACAGTATCGCCTATGGTTACAAAATCAAAATCCAATAAGCATTTATCGAAAGTTGTACCTGAAATTAATTGGGATAAATCTACATCACCACCATTGCCTGTAACACCTGTTGGTCCTGATGCTGTCCCGTTACAGCCTTGACCAAAGGCGCTAGTGGCAGCTCTGCCGGAAGTTAAGACTATGCCACTATCTAACCCTAAATTACTTGCAGTCACTGTAAACTCTCCGCTGCCATAATCTGCTTGCCCAGCAGTTGCGGTTCCGCAATTTAGAGTCGCGTTACTGATAGTAACGCCAAAACCAACTAGTGTTTGTGCCAATTGCGTTGCGCTATTTGTGGCTGTCACATTAATTTGACTAAATGCAATGCAAGTATTTAAAACAATAAAGGAAAGGATTAGGGTTAATTTTTTCATAAAAAAATAAGTTAAGTGGCTAAAAGACGCCTTAAAGATAATAAAAGTTGGATACTACTAAGTAATATAATAAAAAGAAATTTTTAATAAATTAATCCAAAACCATGGTATTCTTATTCAGAGTATTTTCACTTGTACGAAGAATTTAGTCTTGCCAAAAAGAAAAAAGCAAGATTGTTTAATTTTCATTGTTACCGTAAATTTGTTAAAATACATGATGATTTTTCTTCATTTGGCTTATCAACAATTCTTAATAACATGCTTTTGACATTTCCTGAATAGCCCATAAGTAGCAGATTCTAGCATTTATTTTTAATTAATTTGAGAATTATCCATAGTTTATTAACATATTATCAAAATTAATTGTACCTTTATGTAAAGATTGTTTAAACAATAAACAAATAATTCACATTTTTAAAACAACACAAAACTGTGCTTACAATCAGGATTTATATTTTTTGGCATTGTTTTAGCTTATATGAAGATTTAAACATATTTATGAATTAGAATATAATGAAAAAAACATTACATCATTCATTGGGCTGTCAGCTTGGAACACTAATTGTAAAAATTAGTATCCTAACAGTTCTATTTATGTGTTTTATGTCTGATCTAGGACAATGCCAAATTACAGTTACGAATTCGAATAATGCCTCTATACTAGCACAAAAATTAGTTGGACCTGGTGTTATAATTTCAAACACAACGGTTCAATGCAATGGTAATCAATCTGGTGTGTTTGTGACCACCTCTTCCAATCTAGGTATAGATAGTGGAATTGTGTTAACAACAGGGTTTGCCGCGTCTTCTTTCCCTGCTTTTGGTGTAAATGGTGCACAAACCAATTTTGCAAGTGCTAATCAAGGCACTGGAGGTGATGCCGCTTTAACTGCACTTGCAGGTATTAGTACTTATGATAGATGTATTTTAGAATTTGATTTTAAAGGTACAGGCGACACTGTTTATTTTCAGTATGTTTTTGGTTCAGAAGAATATCCCGTTTTTAATTGTTCCAATTATAATGATGTTTTCGGATTTTTTATTTCAGGTCCAGGATACCCTACACCGCTAAACATTGCTTTAGTGCCCGGTACATCTATTCCAGTAGCAATCAATAGTGTAAACAGCGGTACTATATCTAGTGGCGGTTCTTTAGCTAATTGTACAGCTATGGGGCCAGGCTCTCCGTTCACTTCATTGTATCATAATAATATCGGCGGGGCAACTGTAACTTACGAGGGTTTTACTAATTTATTTACAGCGAAAGCTAGCATTCAACCATGTAGCACTTACCATTTACGATTGGCAATTGCAGATGGATTTGATCACATATTAGATTCTGGCGTGTTTTTAAAAGCAGGTAGTTTGAAATCTAATAATTTATATTTAAGCGTTGAATCTGATTCTATAAATGGTAACGTTCCTTATGTTTTTGAAGGTTGCGATTCTGCTACCATAAAAATTCATAGAGAGATTTTTCAATCAGCGGTGAATGCGGATACTATTTATTTGAATGTATTGGGGGCAGCAACAAATGGAGTTGATTATCCACTGATTCAAACTTCTTTCGTTTTTTCGAATTCAATTACAGATACTTTAAAAACTTTCAGTATTAAACCACTGAATGATATGATCACCGAAGGTGTAGAATTTGTAAAAATTGTACTACTAGATATTTGTAATGCAACTTTAGATAGTGTGCGCATTGACATAAAAGATCCTCCTAGTTTTCAGATAACAACGAATGACACTTTAATTTGTGAAGGAGATGCAGTCTTGATAAATGGCGTGTATGATAATGGATTGCAGTTTAGTTGGCAACCTACTATTGGAGTTAATAATCCCTCCAGTTTTCATGCACTACTTTCGCCAACAACCACTACGACCTATTCGCTTACAGCTTCTTACGGAAATTGTGCTTCAGTCATTGATTCCATTAAAATAACTGTACAACCTACACCTACAATTAGTACAACTCCAAATAATGCAACTTGTTTCGGAATGAATACGGGCAGTATTCAAGCAACAGGAAATGTAAATTCTAATCCATTAATTTTTTCCATTGTCCCAACTAATACGTCATTGAATGGTTCCCCTGCTACTTTTAATAACTTGGCGGTTGGAACTTATACTGTAACCATTTCAAGTGGACTTGGGTGTACAAAAACTTCCGTTGCCACGATTTCTCAACCTTTGGCTATGAGTTGGTCTGTTACGAATGTAACGAATATTCCATGCAACGCTGGAAATATTGGTGCAATCAATTGTTTGGCAACTGGTGGAACTGGAAGTATAAGTTATACAATAATTCCTGGTAACATTACTAATTCATCCGGTATCTTTAATTCTTTAAGTGCTGGAAATTATATTGTGACTGCAAAAGATGCAAATAATTGTTCAATCAATACTAGCCTTACCATTACCCAAGCTATTGGTTTTAGTTGGAATCCTGTAACTAAAACCAATATCAATTGCAATGGAAATGCAAATGGCATTATTAGTGTAAGTGTTGGTGGTGCTATAGGTGGAGTAACTTATTTGCTTCAACCATTAAATATATCTAATTCAAATGGCTTTTATTCTTCATTGGGGCCAGCTACTTATACAATTACAGCAACGGATGGATTGGGTTGTGTAGGGACCACAACTGTTGTGATTACGCAACCACCATTGTTAACTTTAACTCCGCCTTCGATCACTAATTTAGTTTGCAATGGCACAAATTCTGGTTCCATAAATACAGTAGTAAATGGTGGAACGTCACCTTATATTTTCATTCTTAATCCAATCGGAAATATTTCAAGTTCTGGTCTGTTTTCTAATATACCAGCAAATGCATATACCGTTTCTGTTTCTGATTCTAACAATTGTAATACTACAGTAACAGCGAATGTCACGCAACCTCCTCACATTATTATCTCGAATATTACAAAGGTAAATCCGACCTGTTTGCCTGGTAATAATGGATCAATAGTTGTAACCGCATCAGGCGGAGTTCCAACATTGACTTACAAATTGAATAGTGGAGCATTTCAAAATTCAAACACATTTACTGGACTTGGAACTGGTAACTTTGTGATTACAGTAAAAGATGCAAATGGATGCACAATCAGCACTTCAGTTAGCATGGTCACATCGAATAATCCATCATTGGGAAATAACTCTTTGTTACTTCCGTGTACAAACGGTAATGGCACAATTAATGTTGCAGCATACAATGGAACTCCACCGTATACCTATACTCTTTTCCCTGTTAATATTAGTAATACCATTGGTACCTTTACAAATGTACCTGTTCCTGGAGCATACTGGGTAAGTGTTGTAGATTCTAACGGTTGCAATTCTACATTGGCAATTAATTTAATATTGCCACCACCTATGGCATGGAGTAGTTATGTACAAACAAATATTCCTTGTAATGGAATCGGCACTGGTAGTATACATGCTACCACGTCTGGTGGTACTGGTGTAATAACTTATCAAATTACACCACCTGGTAATACAAATACGACTGGTATTTTTAATTCACTTCCTCTTAATACTTATACTGTATTAGCCACAGATGTTAATGGTTGTACTGTTACTTCTATAACCTCTATCATTATATCTCCGCCACTCGCTTTCTTACCGCCAAATATTAATAATGTACTTTGTCATGGTCAAAGTAATGGTACTGTAGATGCGATTACAGGTGGTGGTTCTGGCGTTATCAACTATACTTTAAATCCAGGAAATATCACGAATACTAATGGTTCCTTTTCTAATTTATCAGCTGGAACATACACAATTTCTGCTGTCGATGGAACGAATTGTACAAATAGCACCACGCTTACAGTCACTGAACCCAATGCTTTATTAATCAATTCAGTCAATTTAAGTCCCCCAAATTGTATTACAGGTGGAAATGGGATCATAACAGCTGTGGTAAGCGGGGGTATTTTAAATTATACTTACTGTATTGATACGTTGAACTTCCAAGTTCTAAATACATTTAATAATTTGAATGCCGCTCTGTATACGGTAACTGTAAAAGATGCTAATAGTTGTACGCAAAGTAGTTTAGTTAATTTGCTGAATCCTAATGCGCCAATCATTACGTCAATTACAGCCATCCCTGTGCAGTGCTTTGGGAATAGCAGTGGTCAAATAATAGTGCAGACTTCAAGTGGCACAGGTCTAATTAATTATACCATTAACCCCTTAGGAATAATAAATAATAGTGGTGTATTTAATTCATTATCGAATAATTTGTATACAGTAACAGTAACAGACGCAATTGGATGCACTGTTACCTCAACTGCGAATGTAACACAACCTCAAGCACTTGTTTGGAGTAATACCTCATCTACTCCAGTTACTTGTAATGGATCTCAAAATGGCGTTTTGAATGTAGCAGCATCAGGAGGTACTGGAATTATTTCTTATAATTTAATGCCTGGTAATGTCAATAATAACACTGGTAGTTTTAATTCGTTGAGTGCGAATACCTACACCGTCAAAGCGATGGATGCGAATGGATGTTCTATCACTACTTCATTAATAATTACCCAACCAGCTTCATTATTTTGGAGTAATGTGTCGAAGACAAATGCCAATTGTTTCAATGCTACTAATGGCACCATCACTGCTCTTTGTTTGGGAGGCAATGGAATAATTAATTATACCTTATCGCCAGGCGGAATTTCAAATGCAACTGGTCTTTTCAATACCCTTTCTGCGAACAATTATACAATCACTGCCAGTGATGTAAATGGCTGCAGTATTACTTCGTTGGTTTCTGTAACTCAACCTAGCCTTTTAACCATTACAAATATTTCTAATACAATTCCTAATTGTGTTCCAGGCAATAATGCAACGATCACGGTAAGCGTAACAGGCGGAACTCCAGCGTATAATTATAGTTTGAATAATAATGTCGGTCAATCCTCAAATATATTTACCAATATTGGTGCTTCTACGTATACCGTTCAAGTAAGCGATTTAAATGGATGTACTACAACATCTAGTGTAATTGTCAATAATCCAGTACCTCCGACAATTTCAAATCTAACCCCTGTAAACATTTTATGCTTTGGCGACAATACAGGAAGTATCACAACAATCGCTAGCGGAGGAACTGGCGCATTTATTTATAATATCAGTCCATTAGGAACGGTGAATTCTACAGGTGTTTTTAGTAATCTTTTTGTAAATAATTACACTGTTAATGTAACTGATGCGAATGGTTGCACAGCAACATCTAGTGTTATCCTAACTCAACCTCCTTCCTTCATTTGGGATTCTGTAAATAATCGGGATATTTCCTGTTTTCTAGGAAGTAATGGTTTAGTGACTAGCTCTGCATCTGGTGGGGCAGGGGGTATTTTCTATACTTTATATCCTGGAAATATTACCAATAGCAATGGCGCATTTTTTGGTCTAACCATGGCAAATTATACTTTGGTTGCAACAGACCTCAATGGGTGTACCATTACGTCAACATTTTATATTAATCAATTTCCGCAAATTCAAATTGCCACATCGAACACAATTCCTCCAACTTGCGTTGGCTCAAGTACAGGATCTTTGTCAATAACCGCAAGTGGTGGTGCTGGTAATTTTACATATGATATTGTTCCTGGTTTAGTATCCAATACAACAGGAATATTCAATAATTTATCTGCAGGAATTTATACTGTCACCGCAACAGATATTAATTCTTGTTCAACTACAACCGTCCTAACCATCAATCCTCCTACTCCTGTTCAAATCACAAATATCTCTACTTCAAATGCATCTTGCTTTCCTGGTTGTGATGCACATGCAGTGGTTGCCGCAACGGGGGGCAATGGAACTTATTATTATTCTTATAATGGAGGCTTTTATCAAACGAACAATACATTTAATAATTTATGCACTTCCATTTATACTGTGACCATAAAAGATGGAAACAATTGTACAGCAACTGGAACTTTTGCAATAACAACAGCTAATGGACCGGCACAAATAAATTCAATTGCCAATCCGGTTTCTTGTTTCAATGCTAGCAATGGAAGTATTGTCACAAATGCAATTGGAGGAAGTGGCATTATTTCTTATACCTTAATGCCAGGGAATATTTTAAACACAACTGGATTATTCTCCAATCTTTCTGCTGGAAATTATACAATTACTGCAAGTGATGCACTTGGTTGTTCCATCAGTACAATTAGTAATGTGTTGCAACCATCGCAAATAATTTTCAATACTATTACCTCGACAAATATTAGTTGTTTCAATGGCAGCAATGGGACTATCACCTTATCTGCCACTGGTGGAACAGGTGTCATAAATTATACTATTGCACCATCTAACCAGACTAATACTACTGGTCAATTCTTCAATTTATCTGCAGCGAATTATACTATTACCGCAAGTGATAATAATAATTGTACTGCGTCAACAAGTGTTGTTATTACTGCGCCTTCTGCTATTCAATTTTCTGCAAGTAGTAGCAATCCTACTTTATGTTCAGGTAGTGTTGATGGTAGCATAACGGTTAATGCTACTGGTGGAACTGGACTTATTCAATATACATTACAACCGACGAATCAAAATAATACATTAGGACAATTTAATGGTTTAGCTGCTGGAAATTATACAGTCACTGCTATGGATAGTAATGCATGTTCCCAGTCAATTAATATAAC